>JAJRZK010000059.1 GCA_024275315.1 Nitrospirota bacterium | reverse complement strand
CCTTTCGTTGTTAATGCTTTCCTAAGCGTCGCATACTCACAGCCAAATAGGTCTTTGCCAATATCTTTCAAAAAATGAAAGTGGCAAATAAAATCAGCTATACCTGGAAAAACCTCTTTAATCGCTTTTAAAATTCCTTTACCCATATCGTGTACAGCGGCAATCGGAGTGCCATATACTTTTTTAATTTGGGTGCGGCTCTTTTACGACGACCTTTGTTAACAGTTAGCGGCAGTTTTTGTGTTGTTTCATACTAGTAAAATTTCCTTACTTGATTACTTTCAAATGATCGGGTTTGATAGTCGAAAGAGAAGCACTAGTAGGTGGCACGATGCCACCGGCATAGAGAACCTGGTGGGTTCGTTCGTACTCGCGGGCCTCATGGAAGACCCAGTATTCGTCGAAGTCATGGCTGGAGCGCAGCGCGCGCAAGCGCAACACGGCCTCGGCTCCGGTCAGGCTCCAGCGGGCGCCGGTCACATCCATGCGATCCTTTACCAAGTGCCGACAGGCACCTTCGATGACTCCCGTGGCGATGGGCAATCCTTGGGAAAGGTAGCGATCGTACCGAAGGTAGGGCGAATATTCGAGCAGGTAGTGTGCACACGTATCCACAGGCTCTCGTGCCTTGGGAGACATCCCGCGGCGCGTGGCGCTGCGACGCATGCCCCCTGCCATCAAGCCGGCCTTTCCTCGAAGGATTTCAAGGAGACGATGCTGGACCCAGTTTTCCAACTCCGGACCGGATGCGCAGTGAAACGCCCTGCCGGCAGCCCACAGGTACTCAATAACGTGGATGATGTCCACGACGATCGTCAGGTCGAAGTTATTTTCACGGGCTACTCGGCGCAGTTCACGGATCTGGGTCTTGTTGCCATCGACCAGCGCTACCCAGGTTTTCTCATACTCCGGGTCCCGATGGTGGGCCTCGGCCAATGCATGCTCAATGACCTGTCCGGGCTCTTTCTCGAGACTGGCCCACACGCGCTTTTGCTCCGGACGAGGACGCGGTGTACGGGCAAGGGTGCAGCTGGTTTCGGCAATCACATCTTCGGGGATGCGAACGAAAGGGGCAACCGTATACACGGTTGCCACGGTGGCCATACGTTTGGCGTTTTTCTTCTCACCTTTGGACAGCCGTTTGCCCATCTTGTAGGCCCGCGCCTCGGCGGCCTTGCGGGTTTGCGCCAGCAGATCCCGTGTCAGCATCGCCACTCCCTTGCCATCAACACTGGTCACCAGCACCGAGCCGGTGCTTTGACCCTCGGCAGTAGATCCGTGCCGCGTATCGTAAAAGGCGTCGAAATCCACCGCCGCGCGTTTGACCAACTCTTCGAGCTGGCGCTTGGGGACATGGCCGCCGGTGTTTTTGCCAATGCTCTCAAGTGTTTCGTCAAAGGAACTCTTGGCGGCTTCTTCGGCCACGCGGCGGCGCATCTCAAGAGAGTAGCGCTCATCGGGCAGGTTGAGTTCAGCATCCAAAGGATGCAGACTCTTCACCCCTTGTTGACCGTATCCCGCTCGCTCTACCGAGACGGTGCCAAATACCGTCTCAAGCTCCCGCTGTTGAAGCCGCACACGCGAACGTACAACCCCATCAGCACCCTCCACGGGTGGGTCGTCGCACTGGCCGGGACCGCGGTTATCAAGGTGCTCCTGCAGCAGCTTGCGCATCAGTTCCCGCCCCTTTTTTTCAAGCTCGCGCTCAAGTTCGCTATGGGTCATCCCAGAAGTCTCCTTAGCGTCAAGGTAATCTACGATACGCTCAAATTCTTGTCGCGCCTGATCGTAGGACTGTTCCAGGGACGACATCTTGGCCAGTGCCGTCATCGTCCCTTACCCTCCATCGGTGAGCTTGCGCTTGGCATTTTTGACCAGCGGATACCCCATTACGGTTTTTATCTGGGCTCCATGGCGCTTATGGGTTCGGTCCATACCATTGTCCTTTCTTTTTTAGTAGTAGCAGAACAATGGTAGCCTGTCCAGGAAAAAATGCTCACGGCCGGATATATTTATCCAGCCTGCTCCAGAATCACTTTCGCTTTCAAACGGACAAAAATTGCAGACCTATCACTTTGGCCAAATGTTATCTCGGAAAAAGCAGCATATGATTGACTCAGTAATATGTATAACTACCCGTTTTCAAGCGATTTATAGGTCGTCTCAGAAGAGCCGCACCCATTCCAATTCCTGGAATTATAAAAAGGAAAAACGTGGATATACCGGAAATGATTAATGCGCCAATCAACAACCCTAAAGAAAAAAGTACATTGTCTATAAACAATAGTATCGCCTTTTTCAAACAGCTGAAAAAATTCCCATTTGATCTGCCATCAAAGGGGAAAAAGTAGGGAAGGCTCATAAAACAAATCACAATGATCCAAAATAACATACTTAACCCAAGGGCGGACATAAAACCGGTTACGAGTTTTAAATAACTGAGACTGGTCATCACAATCAGAAAAATACCCAGAACGAAACTGGAAAAAATAAAGCTGGATATCCAACTGGCTTTCAAATGTGGAATAAAATCAGAGAAAGAAGCGCTCGAAAAATCAGCGTGCTGTTTGATCATACGATTGATGGCGCCTGTATATAAAAAAAAGAGAGAAAACTTAATAAAATAGGT
>JAJRZK010000058.1 GCA_024275315.1 Nitrospirota bacterium | reverse complement strand
GCTGGAATTGAGCCGCGTTATCAGGGAAACGTTGATGGATCGAAGGGCGTTGATCGATATTTTAAGTCTCAAGCCTGAGAGACTGAGGAAAATCAAAACCGAGCCTATACAGGCTACGCTATTTTAACCGGACAGTAGTGAAAAGACATCATGAACCATATTAACCTTAGTTTATGTAAGGAGCGCCATTTTTCCGCTTTCCACGACGCTCCTTACGCAAACGAGGCTCTGCTGGCATAGATCAGGCGAATGAGCGTAATACGATCATTTTTCGAGCTCGACAAACACAAAACGTCGGTAGGGACGGAGGTGGCCGCCGGGTTCACCATATATCTTACGATGAGTTACATCATCTTCGTGCAACCCGCCGTCCTTTCGGTCGCCGGCATGGATTTCGGCTCTGTGATGAT
The DNA here is from genome assembly GCA_024275315.1 of Nitrospirota bacterium. Classification (GTDB taxonomy): domain Bacteria; phylum Nitrospinota_A; class UBA7883; order UBA7883; family UBA7883; genus JAJRZK01. The sequence continues at coordinate 211,663 of JAJRZK010000058.1, read as the reverse complement.
GGCCACCTGCCTTTCATCGGCGGCCGCCACAATCCTTATGGCCATCATGGCCAACTACCCCATCGCCCAGGCTCCCGCCATGGGGCATAATTTTTTCTTCGCCTATACCGCATGCGGATCGGTGGCGATGGGCGGGTTCGGCCTGGAATGGCCCCAGGCCCTCGCCGCCGTTTTCATATCGGGTTGCGTGATAATCGTCCTGTGCCACGCAGGGGCGCTTGAAACGGTTATAAACTCCACGCCCCTGTGCATTCGATACGGTTTGGCGGTGGGCATCGGATTGTTGATCGCCCTGCTGGGCCTCCAGTGGGGTGGTATAGTGGTGGACAAGCCGGGCGTCCTGGTGGGGCTCGGTGATATAAAATCGGGTCCGGCGCTGTTGACCATTTTCGGGACATTTCTGACGGCTATCCTGATGGTGCGGCAGATAAAAGGCGCGATACTGTTTGGCATCCTGGCCACGTCGCTTATAGCCCTGGCCACGGGAATGGCGCAGTTTCATGGAATCGCCGGAGCCCCTCCCTCGATGGCGCCGACATTTCTGAAATTCGATTTTCCGGGACTTTTCAAACACCACGATTTCTGGATGGTGATAGCCATTTTTCTTTTTCTGGACCTGTTCGATACGGTGGGCACCCTCATAGGCGTGGCCACAAAGGCAAACCTGGTGGACAGCGACGGGAAACTGCCAAAAGCAGGCAAAGCGATCGAGGCGGACGCGGGCGGCACCGTTATCGGGGCGGTACTGGGCACATCCACGGTTACCAGCTATATAGAAAGCTCCGCGGGCGTGGCCGTTGGAGGACGGACCGGACTGACGGCGCTAACGGTGGGATTGCTGTTCCTGGTGTCGATATTCTTTGCGCCCCTTGCAAAGACCGTTGGAGGCGGATACGAGGTGTCTGATGGCGTTTATCTTTATCCTGTCATAGCTCCCGCGTTGATCGTGGTGGGCTCTTTGATGCTGTCGCTGGTAAAAGATATCCCGTGGGACGACCCGGCCGAATCGTTCAGCGCATACTTGACCATTGTCGTTACACCCCTTACAGTTAGTATCTCCGAAGGGATAAGCGCAGGGTTTATTTCATATTCATTGCTAAAAACCGGCCGGGGCGGATTTTTCGATGTTCATCCCGTTGTCCATATATTGGCCGCGTTATTTGTACTGCGATACGCTTTTTTGACCAGCTAGGCGGGCTATGGCTAAATAATTGAAAACTATTGCATATAAATCGATAATTTCAAGACACCCGGCGCCCATACAGCCGGCAATTTAATCTCGACTGCAAACTTTGATTGTGTATTCGGGCCGTTGAGGTTATCATGATGCGGCTCTGGCGCCCGGAGTAATGACATATGTTTGAAATATTTTTTTGTGGAGCTATTTAATAAAATACGCAACCAATTTGGGAGACCTGCTCTAAATGACCGATAGGACGAAAAAAATAGTCAAAATGTTCGCCTCGCGTGACACGCAGCAACTTCAGACCGCCCTGGACGAGATCGCCGGCCTGTCTGACCTTTTATCGACTGAAAAGATGGAGCTGGCCTCCGGTCTTGCCGCCCTTTTCTATCGTGAACATACCGATAGAAAAGACCCGATGAACGGCATAATGGAAAACGCCGAAAAAGCTATGGCTTCCCTGGGTATGGACGTAGTCGACATCATACTCGGACACATCGTCGAAGCCGATCTTGAGGCGGTGGAGCATTTCGCCCGGGTGATAGGAAATATTGAATCCTCCATAGACGCCGTTCTCGCCAAGCTTGATGAGCACAAAGACGGCCAATACGCTGTCACCAACCTGTTGCTGGCCATAGAATCGTTTAAAGACAAGGACGCCATCAAGGCTATCGATAAAATATTGTTGTTCACCAAGTCAGACAACCCGCAGGTAAAAGCGGCGGCTATTAGCTGCATCGGCAAGACATGCCGCGCCGTGGATACGAACGACATTTCCCAGGATTTGAAAAACAAGATGTTTGATCACTGTTTTGCGGCCCTGTCCGATCCGAAAGCTCTTGTTCGGCTACGTGTTGTAAAAGCTCTTGGCGAAATGGTCAGGTACTCATACCTGGATCCGGATCAGGTGAACAAAGCCCACAAGGCCTTTCGGGCTATCCTTGGGATGGACGATTATGAATGGGACGTGGCCTATATTGTCCGTAACGAGGCCGAACATTACCTTCACCTGTGCCGATCAGGTGGGAATAACGGGTATAAATCCGCCGCCAACGTCGACGGGTTCAAGCAGGATTTCAGGGTGATTTCCAAACGTGAACTTTGCCCCAACACATATCATTTCAGAATTAACGCTCCCCTGATCGCGCGGAAAATCCAGGCGGGCCAGTTTATCATTGTAAGGCCCCATCCACATAGCGAACGTATACCGCTATCGATTTGCGGCTGGGACAGGAAGCAGGGCTATATCGAGATTATCATCATGTCCGCCGGCCGCACATCCACGGAATCCACCAACAAAGAAGTGGGCGATTGTTTCCAGGACATTGTAGGCCCCCTGGGACAGCGGTCCCACGTAACCAAATATGACGGAACGTGCGTTGTCATAGGTGGAGGTTACGGCACCGGCGCAATCATTCCAACCGCCCGTGACCTGAAAAAGCTTGGCAACCGCGTAATCGGAATCGTCGGGGCCAGGTCGAAAAACCTGCTGATCATGGTCGATGAACTGCGCGACGCGTGCGACGAGGTTTACACCACGACAAACGACGGCTCGGACGGCATAGAAGGGTTCGTAACCCATGCGCTGGAAAAAATCATTGAAAAAGAGAAGGTATCCACTACCCTGTCTGTGGGACCTGTCCCGATGATGATCGCGGTAAGCAAGATGACCCAGGAAAAGGGCATAGAATGCTGGGTGTCATTGAATGCGATCATGGTCGATGGCACTGGAATGTGCGGCGCGTGCCGTGTAAGTGTTGACGGCAAAACAAGATTCGCATGTTTCCATGGCCCGGACTTTGACGGGCACAAGGTTGATTTTGATCAATTGGTAAAAAGACAGCGCATGTTCGTAGACAAGGAAAAAATCGCTCTTGAGGCGTTGAAAGATTAAGGAGAGACGGCCATATGTCTGATAACAAACCATTGACCGCCAAGGAGCGGATGTCGAAACCTCGCAACGAAATGCCATTGTTCGATGCGAAAGAGAGAATTCTGAACTTTAACGAGGTTCCTGTCGGGTTTTCCATGGAGCAGGCCCAGAATGAGGCGTCCAGATGTATCCAGTGTAAAAAACCGGAATGCATACAGGGTTGCCCTGTGGGAATAAACATTCCCGCTTTCCTGAAACTCGTGGAAAGCGGTGACGTAGCGGGCGCGGCCCAAAAAATCCGGGAGACCAACTTCCTCCCGGCCGCCTGCGGAAGGGTGTGCCCCCAGGACAAGCAATGCGAGGCCGTCTGCATCGTGGGCAAGAAATACGATCCGGTCGGGATAGGAAACCTCGAGCGGTTTGTGGCCGATTACGAGCGCGAACACAACCTGCCCCGTCAACCAAAAATATCGCCTTCCACCGGGAAAAAAGTCGCCATCATAGGATCCGGCCCAGCAGGCCTTACCTGCGCTTACGAGCTCCGCATAAGAGGCCATGATGTGACGGTGTTCGAAGCTTTCCATCGGGGCGGCGGGGTCATGGTATACGGTATCCCACGGTTCAGGCTTCCCTTGCAAATTATCGACGAGGACCTGAAGTTCCTGGAGGAAATGGGCGTAAAATTCGTCTACAATATGATTATAGGCAACATATTGACCTTAGACGAGTTAATGGAGGACGAAGGGTTCGACGCGGTGTTTATCGGCACAGGCGCGGGCCTGCCCAAGATGCTCGGCATACCCGGTGAAAACCTGAACGGCGTCTATTCCGCCAACGAATACCTGACCAGGATTTACCTGATGCACGCCAATGAGTTCCCGGACTATACCACGCCCCTTTTCCAGGGAAAAAAGATGGGAGTGATCGGGGCCGGCAACACCGCCATGGACGTTATGCGCACCGGCATCCGGCTCGGAGCGGATGTGACCTGCTATTACCGCCGCTCACGCGACGAAGCCCCGGCGAGGACAGAGGAGCTTGAGCACGCCGAACAGGAGTTTATCAACTTCAAGTGGCTCTCCAGCCCGTTGGAATTCATCGGAAACGAAAACAACTTTGTCACGGGGATAAAATGCGCCGTTATGGAGTTGTCCGAACCGGACGATTCCGGTCGTCGAAGACCGGTGCCCACCGGAGAGGAGTTTATCGACGAGGTCGATACGGTCGTTTTCTCGCTCGGTTGCGATGTGAACCCGGTTATCCCAAACGCCACCAACGATTTACGGGTGAACAAATGGGGCGTTATAATGGTTGACGAGACAACCTGCCACACCAGTAAAGCCGGTGTTTTTGCCGGAGGCGACGCTGTCACGGGTGGGTCCACGGTCATCCTGGCGATGGGGCAGGCGAAAAACGCGGCCAAACACATCCATGAATACCTTGCAGGACGTTTTGACTATAAGCTCGACGTCCCCACCGACCCGGAAGCCCCCGGCATCCAGTGGTCGTTCGCCAAACGCAAAGGATAGGATGTCGTCGCAGGATTAGCGTCTGTCATATGGCGGGGTGGTTTTTGCGCGCCCCGCCATTTTCATGTTCCGGGCGGCGCCTGGTCAAACATGGTCGGGGGTGTTGTTTTCGGCGTTCTTTTTCGTTTCAGCGGCGGCTCCCTTGACCGGGAGTTTTATGATAAAAGCCGTTCCCTCACCCTTCGTGCTCTGCACGGTTATAGCTCCGCCATGCTGTTTTATGATCTCATAGCATATATATAACCCCAGTCCGGTCCCCACGCCGACCGATTTTGTTGTAAAGAAAGGATCAAAAACTCGGGTAAGCTTGTCTTTCGAAATCCCTGTCCCGTTATCCTGGAAAGTGAGCACGAGAAAATCGGGCGTGACCTCGTTATTCAGCTCATCCCCTTCGATGATAGTCGCGGACACGTCCACCAACCCCTTGAACCCCTCGTCGCCCAGAGCGCGCATCTCTTTGACCTTGTCTTCGATGGCGTCGGCGGCGTTTATCAGCAGGTTCACGAACACCTGTTCCAGCTTTGAAAAATCGCCCTTGATTTCCTTGAGGTTAAGGTAGCTTTCACTTATCGTGATATGCTGGCGGAGTTTGGCCCGCACAAGCGAGACAGCGTGAGCTATAACTTCTCTTATATCGACGTCTTCATCAAGCATCCCCTCGCTTTTGTAGGCGTAATGTTTGACTCCGGAAACAATTTTCTGTATCCGGTCGGTACCCTTGAGCGCCTCGTTTATCATCTGGGGAAACTCGGTTAAAATGATGTTCCGTACGGATTCGGCGTTTTTCGCGTTGTTGATATCTTCGAGCCTCGGTTTCAGGCGCTTTATATATTCGCTCATGAGCTGAAGATTGGTCCGGATAAAGGTATTCGGATTGTTTATCTCATGGGCGATACCTGTGCTTAACACGCCTACGGTGGCCATTTTTTCTGATTGGACAAGTTGCTGGGTGCGGGCGACCAGGCGTTCAGTAAGCGATTTTTTGGCGAATGATCGATTGATAGCCCGTAAAAACTGGTCCCTCTCAATCGGCTTGATAATAAAGTCGCAAGCCCCAAGACGCATGGCTTCGATGAAAATTTCCATCGTGCCAAAGCCTGTTATGACTATGATATCCATCTCCTTATCGAACATGCGGACTTTTTCGATAAGCTCAAGGCCGTCCATACCCGGCATTCGCAGATCGGTTATCAGCAGGTCTATCCCGCCGTTTTGCAGTTTTTCCAGGCCGCAGGAGCCGTCATGACATAAAACAGCCTTGTGCCCTTCGCGCTCAATGAGTTTGGACAAATAATTGCGAACATTCTTTTCGTCATCGACTACCAGAATCGTCCTTTGATTTTCAGGGTCGGCAGGGGTTAGATGATTGAGGCTACTGTCAATTTTCAAGGGTCAGGCTCCTGAAATTATAACCGCGTAACTGGATGTAAACTCACTGATACTCGTTTTCTATCTCCTCCAGGCTTTCCGCAGCCCTGCTTTGCGAGGGGTCTATCTCCAGAATAGCCCTCAGACACTCCGCGGCTTTGTCGAACAAGTCTACGCTATAGTATATAGCCGCCACCTCGTAAAACGCATCTATGTTTTCAGGATCGAGCCTGATAATCCTCCGATAAAGATAAAAAGCGTCCAGCAGGTTCTGGTTTCTGTCGAACTGTTCGGCTTTTTCCTTTAATCCTGCGATGACCAGTTTCGCTTCTTCACCCACAGGCATTTCCCGGGCGATGGTTTTCCTCAAATTCTCCAGCTCCTCATGGCAGGACGCGTACTTTTTCTCATACTCGCCAACCTCCTTCTCCAGCCCCCTGATCTTCGCGTCGTAGGCCGCCGAAAGCCTTTCAATATCTTTTCTCAAAGCGTCGATCTGTTCGCGCTGGACCTCGGAACCTTCTGGTGGCGGCTCTTTTATGGTGTTTGTCGTAATAGCTTTCAGGCCCGCGCCTTTTATTGGCAATCCACTCACGCTACATAACCCTTACATCATCAGCCAACACCGTATAGTCATAGGCTCCATTGGATTTCGGGGCATATAGCTGGATCGGCTTGCCCCTGGATGGAGCCTCCGCCAGTTTCGCGTCAAGACGAATCCTGGGACGCACCAGGTTTCGGCCATATTTGCTTTCCATCTTTTCTATCAGGGTCCCGGTCAGCTTCATCCTCCTGTCGCACATAGTGGGGATAATACCTGATATGCGAAGGTCGGGATTGAGATCCTCGTTCACCAGGTCGATTATGTCGCTCAACTGCTCAATCGCCACCACGGAAAAATGATGCGTCTGGGCCGGAACCATCACCTCGTCGCAGGCGACAAGGGCGTTTAAGGCAAGCAACCCGAACGAGACAGGGCAATCCACGATCACATAATCATACTCCTTGTCGACACCCGCCAGAATCTCCCGCAACCTCAACTCCCGTCCGGCCAGGCCGGCTAGCTCCAGCTCCGCACCGGCCAGCCTGGGGGCGGCGGGAATAAGGTCGAGCCGGTCCACCCTGGTTTTGATCACGACATTTTCCACGTTTGGCTCCATGCCCAGGGCCAGCTCATATATGGTGGATTTCGTGGAATCCGGTTTTACACCCAGGTGGATCGTGGCGTTGGCCTGGGGGTCCATATCCACAAGAAGAACTTTCTGAGCGCTAATCGCCAGCGCGGCGGAAAGGTTGACCGCGGTAGTCGTCTTGCCGGAGCCACCTTTCCTGTTCGCTATGACTATGCGTCTGTCGGTATCGGTCATCTTGCCCGTTATTTGTGCAGAGCCTGGCCGTGGATATCATCGACAGCTTCGAGTATCGCCTCGGCGAACGTGGGGTGGGCGAAAAGAAGGGCGCCCAGCTGTTTCGCTGTCATCTTCATGGTCAGGGCCAGCGTGGCTATGGGAATCATATCCGTCGCCCTGGGCCCGATTATGTGTGCGCCCAGCAGCAAGTCGCTGTCTGCATCGGCGATAACTTTTACAATCCCGTTTATCTCGCCGGTGGAATGAGCCCTGGCAAGCGCCCTGAACATAAACGTTCCAACCTTGGCCGAAGCCGGAGCCTGTTCCTGGGTTAATCCGACGGAGGCTATCTCCGGAATTGTAAAAATGGCCGAGGGGACAACAGGTTTTTCCAACGACACAGGCTTTGAAACGATCGTATCCACAGCCATGGCGCTTTCCCTGCAAGCCGTGTACGCCAACAGGCTTTTGCCAGCCACATCTCCAACGGCGTAAATGCCCGGAGCCGTCGTCCTCATGTAATCGTCGGTCTGTATCTCGCCTTTTTCCCCAACCTTGACACCGGCCGAATCGAGCCCCAGCGAGCCGGTCGGAAAGCTCCTGCCAATGGACACCAGCGTTTTGTCCGCCGTATAGGTTTCGCCATTATCCAGTGTGGCCGTTACTCCGCCCCCGTTTGCCGTCATGGATTCGATCCTGGCGCCGGTGACGACCTTTATCTTGAGTTTTTTGAACTCCCGCTCCATCAGGGCCGATATCTCCCCATCCTCGGTGGGCAATATGCGGGGCATAAGCTCGAGCATGGTCACTTTTACACCAAGCCTGGCAAACACGCCGGCAAACTCGCACCCTATAGCGCCGGCGCCAACTATCAGCAGTGAATCGGGCGCCCGCTCCAGCTCGAACACGGACTTGCTGGTAACCGCCACCTCCGCTGGCAGGTCGAACAGCTTTGCCGGCGCGGTCCCCGTGGCTATTATCGCGTGTTTGAAATTGACAAATATCTCCTTGGAGCCGTTAACCACACTTATGCGATTTTGTGATACAAACCGCCCTTTCCCCTCAATGATCTTAACGCCCCTTTTCTGGAGCAACCCTTCCAGCGATTTGCGAAATTGTGACACTATCTTGCGCTGGCGGGACGCCATTTTCTGGAAATCCACGGTATAATCAAACGGTTCGCTGGCGATGGATCTCATCAGTTTTGCATGGTCCAGCGTTTCGACCGCAGCTATCCAGGCTTTTGCGGGAACACAGCCCCGGTTCAGGCAGGAGCCGCCCAGCTCCCCTTTTTCTATCAAACCTACGTTTAGACCATTAGACGCGGCCCTGAGCGCGGCTGAATATCCCCCCGGACCAGATCCAAGAACTACAAGATCAAAATCTGTCATATTTCCTCCCACAGGTTTGTTTTCATTGAATTATAGAAGAAACAGCCTTGAGGGGGCCTCTAATAATTGCTTTCGTCGTGAAAATAGATGAAACCGTTTCCGGCGTGGCGCCGGGGCAAAATCCCCGCAGGCGTATAAAAACATACGTTGGGAACAGTTTGGACCCGCCAACGAAGCCAGAGGTGATTTCATCCATTTGCAGTAGAAAATGAATTATCAGAGGTTCCCTTAAATAGAAATCAATTTCAGCCTATCACTTTTCCCGCCCCCGGTCTGTATCAGCGTGATTTCATTTCCCGGATTCTGCCCGGATCGATTTTCACCCATATGGATTTTTCACCAGTCACAATAACCTTTCCCGGAGCGGCTCCTTTTGGTTTGCGCACGTTTTTCGCCAGACAATATGTAACCTCGCCCTTGCCCGATTTGGCCGCTTTGGAATAGCTAAGGGCGATCATGGCGCCCTCTTCTATGACTGTGCGTGACGGCTTGCCCCCCTTCGGCAGGCGCACGACAACGTGGGACCCGGGATAATCCCGCGCATGTAGCCACAGGTCGCGTCCATTGGCGGTCCTGATGCTTATCTCGTCGTTCTCACGATCGTTCCTGCCGACCAGAATCGTAAACCCCTCCGAGGAGACAAACTTCCTGGGACCGGAAGGCTGACGTTGGATGGGGGCGTTTTTTTTGGGCGCCGATTTATCAGTGGCAAAATCCGGAACCAGGTCGCCAATTTCTTTAATAGTTTCGGCGGCTTCTATCCGCGCGATTTCGGCCTTCATCCCCTTTTCCCCGGTTCCAAGCTCCATGATTTCATTTTCAATCCTGGGCATCCCTTTTTCATACTTTCTGCCCCACTTGTAATATCCCTCCACGTTTTTCTGCGGACTCCTGGCGGGGTCGAGGATAATAGTGATCTTCTCCGATGAGGGGCAATAGTAGTCTGTCACCTCCAGGGACACGGCGCCCTTTTTTATCTGGTTAAAATTCGCTTGCAACAAGTCCCCCAGACGGCGATCGTTTACATGTTTTTCAAGGTCCAGTTTCTCCTTGAGCAGGCTCTTCTTCCTCTTGACCAGTTTTTTCAGTTCGGCTTTTATGGGGCTGGTGGCGCGCTTTTTCATATCGTCCAGCCTTTCCGCGCAAGCCTGGCGCTGGAGCTTTTTTTCCAGCTCCACGTTAAAAGCAAAAGAGCCATCATTGACAACTTCATCACCACCGGGACCGTCCGCCACCATTCCACCAGCCTCCAGCGCAGGGGGAGGCGCGTAGGGTTGGCCCAGGCTGTTTCTCGATTTACGGGCAAGAGCCATCGCCACGACACGTTTGTCAGGGTCGATCACATAAATATTTCCCGACGAACCCATAAGCTCCGCCGCCAATGTATATTCACCGGCGGGAGCGAGAAAATCGAGAAACACAACCCGGTCGCCCGGCACGCGTCTTATGCGCGTCATTACTCTTCTTACCAATGTTTTTTTCATGATCCTGGAAAATGAATCCAGGCTGACACGGTCTGGCGGCGGGACCGAAACCAAATGTATCCTACTGTTTTTCGAGGAGACAGATATCAGCAACCATCGTTTTTCAGATCCCTTGCGAAGCTCCAGAACCCATTCGTCCCGGTCCACCTGGAAAAGCTTGTTGAAGAAACTGCCGGCAAGTGGTTTTTCCAACTCATCGACAACCCTCGCTATCTCGTTTACCCTGAGGTTCATACGGTCATTAAACCAGAATGTAAAAAGTTAACCGCCAAAACGCGGCTTGCACGATTTTAGTATGGACAATAATCGAAAGTTTTCAAATCATTGTTTAACAGTAATATCCATGACGATCCATACCAGGCCACTCGCAGTCAATTCTTAAGGTTTGACGAATCATCCCATAAGGCTTAGTATTAACATAGAGGTAGTAAACATGCCGATCATTGTAGACGCTTCAATACAGGGCAAGCTCGATAAACCGATTATGCCCAACGTGACTTCAGCCAACGACAAGCCGGATTTTAACCGCGGCACCTCGGGAATCACGGAAACCACATCCAACAATACCCAGAAACTAAGCAGAGAAAAAGGGATACCTGTTGTTCAAACAAAATCCATCGGCGCGACAGAGGGTGTGAAAATGGCCAACGAAAGTGGAGCGGATGCCACCGTATCCGTTATGGAGTCTTCCAAAGGTCTGAATATCAACGCCAAAGCCTGATTTTGCCCTCCTGGGTCACTTACGGAAAGCCGCCTCTTACCTCTGTTTTTTTCGCTTCGGGTTCCCTGTTTTTAAATCCACTATCAATGAAAGATCCGCCGCCGCCGTTGAATGCGTCAGCGCTCCGACAGAGATGTAATCCACCCCGGTTTTCGCGTATGACGCTACATTTTCCAGGGTTATATTCCCGGAAGCCTCGGTTTGCGCCTTTCGGCCAACAAGTTTGACCGCGTCTCCAACATCGGCGGGCGACATGTTATCGAGCATGACCCGGTCCGCCCCGGCTTTCAGGGCAAGCGACAGCTCCGCCCGGTCTCTTACCTCCACCTCGATAAAACCCCGCGAACCGACAGTTTCCCGCACTCTGACGATGGCGCTCACAATCCCTCCGGCGGATGATATGTGGTTTTCCTTTATAAGGGCCATATCGGACAGGTCTCTTCTGTGGTTGGATCCACCACCGCATCTAACAGCGTATTTCTCCATGTCACGAAGACCGGGAGTGGTCTTGCGTGTGTCCAATATTGTCACACCATCTCCAGCCGCCCGGACGAAGCGGCGCGTGCCCGTGGCGATACCGCACAGCCTCTGCAAAAAATTAAGGGCCACCCTTTCGGCGGCGAGAACGGGCCGGGCGCGGCCGGAAACCGTGGCGATTTTTTCCCCTTCGCCCACAATCTGGCCGTCCCTGTAATGCCTGAGAACCTTTATCTCCGGGTCGGCGACCATGAACACAGCCTTGAACAGGTCGATCCCGGCCAGTGTCAAATCCTGCTTTGCGGTAAGCCGGGCCACACATTTCGTATCCCTGGGGACCGCCGATTCCGTGGTAATATCACCATCTGGCGCATCCTCCGCCAGCGCGGCGGCGATGGCTTTTATGTCTATGGGAATATTACCCAAACGTGGTTTACTTTTTGTCGTTACTTTTGATCTCATTGTCCTGCGCAATCCCGTAGTCGCCTGTTGCCATGGTAACTTGTGCTAGATTATAAAGATAGATGGATAATAACGGATACGATCGTTTTTGGAAAAATGAAAAATAGATGACAGCGAAAGTAACATTGTGCATTCCGCCACAAGGTTATTTCGCCGAGCGATGGCAAAAATCGTCCATGCCGGCGCTGGGTGTCCTTTACATGGCCGCCTGCCTGGAACGGGAGGGAATACCAGTTACCACTTTGCCGGCTCATGTGATGAAGTGGGGTGTGGCGGATATAGCGCAATATGTAAACGCCGAAAAACCCGATATTTTCGGGCTGACTATCACCACCGAAAACCGGCTCGAGGCGTTCGACGTGGCCCGCGCGGTCAAGCGCGCGCGTCCGGAGACGCTGGTGGTTGTCGGAGGGCCCCACTGCCAGACGACGGCTTATGACACCCTTTTGCATATCCCGGAGATAGATATCGTCGTGTCTGGCGAGGGGGAACAGACCATCGTAGAGCTGGCAAGGGCCGTAGAGGCGGGAGGCGGGCCGGGAGAATTTCGTAAAATCCAGGGAATAACATACAGGGACCATCCCGCGGGGACGATGGACGGAGCCATCGTCCCCACCGGGCCAAGGATGAAAATAGCAGACCTGAACACATTGCCCATGCCCGCACGCCACCTGGATGATATGAAGCTGTACAACTTCAAGGTGGACGTGCCAGGCAAAGGATCTCTTCCGGCGGCCAACCTTATGACCAGCCGCGGGTGCCCGTTCGATTGCAATTTCTGCGCGACACCGGTCAACTGGGGCCGCAAGGTGCGTGGCGTTGCTCCGGAAAAGGTGATGGATGAAATAGAGCTTTGCATGGAACAATATGACGCCCGGGTGATATGGTTCTACGACGACACGCTCAACTACAACCCGAAACGGCTCGAAACAATATGCGACATGATGATCGAGCGTAAGCTTGATATCCACTGGTTCTGCGAAATCAGGGTAGACGCAATCGACCGGCGGCTGTTCGACAAGATGGTGCAGGCCGGAATGTTCCATTTCGGGTTCGGGGTGGAATCGGCCAACGAGCGGATTTGCCGCGAGATCATCCATAAAAAAGCCACACTCAAACAGGCTGTAGACGTTATCGGCTGGGCCAACGAGATGGACGTGATAGCCAACCCGTTCTTTATATTCAGCCACCCGACGGAGACGTGGAAAGAAGCGCTAGAGACTATCGAGTTTGCAGAGTCGCTCAAGGGGCGGGCGATGTGCTCGATGGCGATACTGCACCTGTACCCGAACACGAGATTGTGGGATCGTGCGATGGATGAGGGGAAAATCCCCGCCGATTTCACATGGACCGCGGTTGAAGACCCGCGCATCATGGAGCTACCCGAGGCCCAGGGCAATATCCCGCTTTACATGGACAAGCTGACGTGGTTCCAGTTGTCTACGATCATATTCCGTTTCTCCCAAAGCGCACTCAAGGTAAGCCTGTTAAGCAAGGTTAAAAAGGCGGTCAAACGGATAAACTCCTGGCGCCGGTTCAAGCAGTATTTCGTGATGGGCCTCGCCCTCGTGAAGCTGAAGCTGGTAAAATGACGTTCAACGTTTAAATGAAAATCCTCTTCCTGGCCCCGCAACCTTTTTTTGAAATTCGGGGCACGCCTATAAACGTGCGGCTGGTTATCACCGCATTGTCGGACCTGGGACATACCGTTGATCTTGTGGTGTACCCGCACGGGAAAGACGAGATGATCCCGAATGTGAAAATCGAGCGCGTGGTAAAAATACCGGGCCTGGGCAAGGCTCCTATCGGGCCGTCAATCTCGAAAATCGTCTACGACACGGCCATGTTCGCAAAAGTCGTCCGTCTATTGCTTTTCCGGCGATACGACGTTATCCACGCCGTGGAGGAATCGGCGTTCATGGCGTGGGTATTGTCGAAATTTTTCCGTGTCCCGTACGTGTTCGACATGGACTCGCACATCACCGACCAGCTCCGCTATTCAGGATTTTTCAACGACGGCCCGTTACTCCGATCGGTGGAATGGCTGGAATCGGCGGCGCTGAAATCTTCCCGGGCGGTGGTCACTGTCTGTCCCTATCTAACCGGGGTCGCAGGCAAATACGTGGGAACCGACAAGATACACCAGGTGGAGGATATACCGATAGACCTCCCACCACCCCCGGCCGGCATGACACCAGCTACTTTGCGGGCGGAGCTGGGTATCTCCGACAGCGAGCTCGTCGCGCTTTACACGGGCAACCTGGAAAAATACCAGGGGATGGACCTGCTGATGGAATCGATCCCGGAAGTGATCAAATCGTTTCCATCCGTCCGGTTTGTGATAGTAGGCGGAGACGATCGCTCGGTGGAGGCGTATCGCGCCATGGCCAAAAAGCTGGGAGTGGGCGAGCATACCCTGTTCACCGGGCCGCGCCCGATGGATCATATGCCTGTGTTTCACGGACTGGCGGATATTCTGCTCTCTCCGAGAGTCGAGGGGACGAACACGCCGCTTAAAATATATACATACCTGGACACCGGCAAGCCCATAGTCGCCACGGACCTTCCAACCCACACCCAACTGCTCAACCCGAACGTCGCCGCCCTTGCCCGGCCGGAAAAAATGGAATACTCATCCGCCATTCTGTTACTATTAAAAAACGAGAACCTGCGCGAAAAACTCGGCGCCACCGGGAAAAAGATGGTCGCCCTGAACTATAACTATGAACTGTTCCGTAACAAGATAGAGAAAGTATATAAAAATCTTTAACCCCGCCCAGGCGGTTGAATCGCAAATCAAGGAGGGGACGCGTTGGCGGCCCCGTTTTTTATGAAGATCAGCAAACATATTTTCAATATTCTGAAATTCAAGATGGGATCCACGAGACCCGCGTGCGGCCCCATCAAGGTACAGTGGGAGCTTACGTATCACTGCAACCTCAAATGCGGCCATTGCCACATTTGGGAAACACCCCTTGATCAAATCCGCGACACCACCATCACCCTTGATCAGCAAAAGAAAATTCTGGACGACCTTGCCGCCAACGACGTGGGGCATGTCTCCTTCTCCGGGGGTGAGATGTTCCTGCAAAAAACCGTTTATGAGCTGATCGCCCATGCAAAGGGGCTGGGGATGAAGGTGGGAGGCAACTCCAACGCGTTCCTGATCAGCCCCAAAATCGCCAACAAGATCGCCGAATGCGGACTGGACATGCTTTATATTTCCATGGACGGTGACAACGCCTCGACCCATGACAAAATCCGGGGAGTGAATGGCGCGTTCGACAAGGTGTTCGAAGCTGTTAAAAACCTGAGAGCGGCCAAACCGGAAATGGGGATTTTTTTCAACACCACCGTAAACAGGCGCAACGTCAGCCAGCTCACAGGGGTGGCCAGGCTCGCCAGGGAAAACGGAATCGACGGGTTGACTATCGAGATTACCAATACATTCGAAAAATATTCTCCCAGCGAAGACCTGATCATAACCGACGATCAGATGCCTGTGTTACGCCGCCAGATAGAAGAGCTTTTTCACGAATATCCAGAGCTTCTTCCCCATCAGCGCGATTATTTCGCCGAGTTCGACACCTACCTGAAAAATCGTGACGAGTTGTACAGGTACAGATGCGCCGCCGGCGTCCTCTCCGCCCAGATACATCCCAACGGCGATTTGTTTCCCTGTCCCGTCGCGTTCAGGAAAATCGGCAACCTGACGGAAAAAAGTTTCGGCGAGCTATGGTTTTCCCGGGAAGCCGACGATCTTCGTATGGACATAAAGGAAGGGCGCCACCCGATATGCTGGATCACGTGCGTAAGCCCCCTTAACCAGCTATTAAGCAATTTGTCGCTTTTCAGGTTCCACAAGCTCCTGAGGCCAAAAACCGTTCGCCATATTTTGAGGAAGATATGAAGTGAACAAGATTCAGCACATGCGCAACCTTGGCCATATATACGCGGCGTATATGCGCAGGAAGAATGTGGCGCCCCAGCTTCCCAGCCGCATATGGATAGAGCCTACCCCGTCGTGCAATTTCAAATGCGGACACTGTCCCAACGGGATGGATGTGAAGGTACCCACGGGGCTTATGTCCATGGATCTTTTCAAAAAGATAATTGACGAGCTCGAAGGGTCTGTCTATGACGTCAACCTTTTTCACCGGGGGGAGTCGCTCATACATCCCAAGCTTTCCAGGATGGTCGCGTATTGCCATGGTAAAGGAATGCATACACGTCTCCATACCAACGCCGGGCTTCTGACCGAAGATCGAGCGGCAGAGCTGATCGACGCGGGGCTATCGTACATATCATTCTCGGTGGATGGATATTCGAAAGAAGTTTACGACAAAACCAGGCTTGGCGGCGATTTTGACGAGACAATGACCAACATCAAGAGGTTTTTGGAGCTTAAGAAAGAGCGGGGAAGCAAGACCCCGTACAGCGTACTGCAGGTGATGGAGATCGGCGAGGAGGAAGAGAGCGTAGGCAGACACCGCCAGGCGTTCAGGAAGCGGCTGAAAAACACATCCCTGGATCGTTTCGTCGTGCGCACACCCCACAATTGGGGAGGGGATTTCGAGTGTTTCGGCAAGGGGATCGGCTCGGGGGCGCGCCGGTTCACACCATGCACCTTCCTATGGTACTCCATGACGATCTTCTTTGATGGCACCGTCGCGCCATGTCCCCAGGATTTTTTTGGAAAAATCTTCGTGGGCGACGTGGAGAAAAACAGCGTGGCCGAAGTGTGGAACAACGGTGTGATGCAAAACATGCGTCAACGAATGAGAGACAGGGACGTGGCCGGGCTTGATCCATGCGCCACGTGCGATATGCTCGTCCGCAAAACTTTCATGGGCGTTCCGGTGAACTATCTTTCCACATTTCTAAAGGACAACCTGTTGATCAAGTGAGCGAAAAGGACAACGACTGCCCCGATTGCCCCAAGCAATTTCCCGACAACCGGGATTTCGGCTCCAGCGCAAACCCGTCCGACAACGGTTCGACGATCCTTGTCACCGGCGCCGGAGGATTTGTGGGCCGGAAGCTTTGCGGAGAATTGGCAAAACGCGGTTACAAACTGCGTGTCCTCGTGCGTAACGACAGGACCGACGCGTTTTTCAAATCGATTAAGGCGCAAATATACAACGGTGATATCCGGGACCATGAAGTCGTCGATTGCGTCTGCGACGGAATATCCGGTGTATTCCACCTGGCGTCGATTGTCCAGCAGGCCGGAATCCCGGATCGGGACTTCTGGGATGTCCATGTAACCGTAACAAAAAACCTCATGGCGGCCTGTGTGAAATATAACGTGAGCAGGGTTGTACACTGTTCCACAATCGGCGTGTTGGGACACATAACCGGCCCGCCGGCGGATGAGTCATCGCCGTACAACGTGGAGGACATATACCAGAGGACCAAGGCCGAAGGCGAAAAGGTGGCCATGGAATACCACAAATCAAAAGGTTTGCCTGTTACGATCGTGCGCCCTGCGGCGGTTTACGGTCCCGGCGACCGGCGGTTGCTCAAACTGTTCAAGCTGATCGCCTCGGGCAGGTTTGTCATGATCGGAGACGGGAAAACGCTGATCCACCCCGTATATATAGACGACCTGGTAAAAGGCATGGTCCTGGCCTATGAACAGCCCGAAGCGGTGGGAGAGATATTCATACTCGGCGGCCCTGAATACATGTCCATATCACGATGGTCGGAAATAATAGCAGGCCAAGCCGGGGTGTCGCTTCCCCGATGGCGCATTCCCTACCACCCCGTCAAGGTAGCCGCGATGTTATGCGAAAGCCTGTTCAAACCCTTCGGGCTGGAGCCTCCCCTTTTTCGGAGGCGTGTCGATTTTTTTGTCAAGAACAGGGCGTTTTCCATCGACAAGGCCAAAAACATGCTGGGCTACGATCCAAAGACAGGGATAAAAGAGGGCGCGCGGCTTACGATGGCCTGGTACAGGGAACAGGGTTGGATAAAATAGCGCTTTACAGGAGTGTCAAACGAAGTCAGCTATCGTTTTCATAGTTCTCCGTTCTGTGCCGTATCAACTCGCCCTCGATCATAAAAATGACATCCTCGGCGATGTTGGTGCTCAAATCCGCGATACGCTCCAGGTGACGGGAGCTTGAAAGCAGGTGCACCGCACGCTTGATAGTCGTAGAGTCTTTTTGCATGACATCCTGAAGAAGGTTATACATATCCCTGTTCATATCGTCTATATCGTCATCCATCGCCAACACTTTTCGCGCAATTTGCGTATCTTTTTTGATGAGAGCGTCAAGGCTCATCTGCACCATGGATTGGACACCAGCCGCCATTCGGGAAAAATCGAGCGATGTGTCCAGCCTCTCCTTCTTGGCCAGATAGATGGTTCTTTCGGCTATGTTGACAGCCAGGTCACCCATCCTCTCAAGATCGTTGTTGACCTTTAAAATGCCCACGATATAGCGAAGATCGGCCGCCACAGGCTGATGGAGGGCAAGCGCCTTGAGGCATTCCTCCTCAATGAAAACCTCCTTTTCATTTATCAGGTCATCACCATCGATAACTTCCCGGGCGATATCGGCGCGCCTGTCTACAAGGGCGATAAAAGCCTTGTTTATAGCGTCGTGCACCATCGAGCCGAGCGACAGTATTTCTTTCTTCAAAAACTCCAAATCACGCTGAAAATGTTTTGACATTTAACCCCCTGTTATCCGAACCGGCCTGTGACATATTCTTCGGTCCGTTTGTTAACCGGCCTGGTGAACACCTGGCTGGTTTCGCCGAATTCTATCAGCTTGCCATTTTCAAGAAACGCCGTGTAATCCGAAACACGAGCGGCCTGCTGCATGTTATGCGTTACTATAACTATCGTATAGCGTTTTTTAAGCTCGAATAAAAGATCCTCTATCCGCGATGTGGAAACAGGGTCCAGCGAGGAGCAAGGCTCGTCCATCAGAATCAACTGCGGCTCCATGGCGAGAGCGCGGGCTATGCAAAGTCTCTGCTGCTGTCCTCCGGAAAGCGCCAGGGCGGAATCTGTTAAACGCCCGTCCTTGATCTCGTCCCACAGGGCGGCTTTTTTAAGCGAATCCTCCACGAGCCGGTTCATATCATCTTTTTTGTATCCGTTTATGGCGGGGCCCCATGCGATATTCTGAAATATCGATTTGGGAAACGGGTTTGGTTTCTGGAACACCATGCCGATGTTTCTCCGGACAGCCACGGGATCCACGTCGGCGGCGTACAGATCCACGCCAAGATACAGGATCTTCCCTTCCATACTCACACCATGTATAAAATCATTCATACGGTTAAATGACCGTAACAGCGTGCTTTTTCCACACCCGGAAGGGCCGATTATGGATGTGATCCTGTTTTTATATATGGGCAATGTAACCCCCACGACCGCCGGCTTGCCGGAGTAGCTTATATATACATTGCTGGCCTGAAGGATAGGATCACCTTCAGCGGATTCTTTCGGGCTGATATTTTGCCTGGCCGCGCTTTGGTTCACTTCATTTTCCTTTCCGCTCTTTGCCGGATTATGATAGCTATTGCGTTCATCATAAGCAACACCGCCAGCAACACCAATATCCCACCAGCAGCCAGTTGGTGGAATTTTTCCTGTGGACGCGAGGCCCAGTTGAATATCTGGATCGGCAGAGCCGTGAAAGAGTCCATGGGCCCTTCCGGCACAAATGCGACATACGCAAGCGCGCCGATCATGACCAGTGGAGCGGTTTCTCCGATTGCGCGGGACAGGGCGAGGATAAGCCCGGTCAGTATCCCCGGAAGAGCCGCAGGCAGCACATGAGCCCGCACTGTCTGCCAGCGGGTGGCGCCCAGCGCAAAGGAGCCTTGCCTTATGGAGCTGGGCACAGCCCGAATCGATTCACGCGAAGCGATAATAATAATCGGCAGTATCAACAGGCTCATGGTCAGGCTCCCGGCCAGAACGCTCCGCTCCAGGTTGAACCAGCGGACAAATATCGCCAGGCCAAGTATCCCGTACACAATGGACGGAACACCAGCCAGGTTTTGTATATTGATTTCTATAAACGTGTTCAGCTTTCCCTTGGAGGCGTATTCCTCCATGTAGATCGCGGCGGCCACACCCACCGGAATAGATATGGCCGCTGTCAGCCCCACAAGCCATATTGTTCCCCATAACGCGGATTTGATGCCGGCTTTTTCAACAAAACGTGACGGGAAACTGTTGAGAAACTGCCAGTCGACCCAGTGATGCCCCTCCTTCCATATATGAAAAAGGAGAATGACCAGAAACGCCACACCCATAAATGTCACGAACGCGCAAAACAGGTGGAACAGTTTCGCCTTCAGGCGACGCCTGGGGAGATTGCCAACCTCATTCATATTTTTCCCTGAACCTTCTCAACGCCATGGCGGACAAAATGTTCATGACAAATGTTATAAAGAACAGGAGCGAACCCACGGCGAATATCGTCTTGTACTCTATGCCGTAGGCGGGCACGTCACCCAGGCTCACCTGCACCATGTAGGCGGTCATGGTTTGTATGCTTTCCATCGGGTTAAGCGTCATTCTAGGTGTCGCTCCCGCGGCCAGCGTAACAGCCATCGTCTCGCCGATCGCCCTGGAAACCGCCAGCACGAACGAGGCGAGTATCCCGGAAAGCGCCGATGGCGCCACGATCGTCGTTGTAACCTCGAACTGTGTGGCGCCCAACGCGTAGCCTCCCTGCCTCAGGGAAGATGGAACTGCGCGAAGCGCATTGTCACATAGCGACGCCACCATCGGCAACACCATGATGCCCACGACAATCGAGGCGCTCGCGGCGTTGAACACCCTCGTTTCACCGTAAACCATGGTAAGCGCGGGGGTGACAAAAGTAAGAGCGAAATATCCATATACAACGGTGGGAATGCCGGCGAGAATCTCAAGCATCGGCTTGATGACGCTCCTGACCCTGGTGGAGGCGTACTCGCTCAGGTAGATCGCGGTGGAAAGACCTATGGGCAGGGCGATGAGCGCCGAGCCTGCGACAATAAGAAACGTGCCATTTACAAGAGGCAAAACCCCGAAAGACCGCGGCACGAAAAGAGGTGTCCACGTTGTCCCGAAAAGAAAGTCAAATATGCTTTCCTCCCGGAAAAAGCCCCACGATTCCTTAACAAGAACCACGATGATCGAAGCCGTGGTGATGACCGAGACAAGCGCGCAAACATAGAAAACCCATTGTATGAGGCTCTCCTGCCAACGGCCCCCCCGACGCAGGAACAAATTGACCGGGGCAGACGCTGGTTTTGGAGAGATATCTCGCACAAGAGCTTCTTCCATCAACCTGTCAAAAACTACTTCGAGTAGACCGAACCAGTCACGCGGTCGGCTATCCGTTTTTTGTCATCTGCGTACGCCTTGTCCGCCAAAGCCACATAACCCACTTCCGCGGCCAGCGCGCCGGCGTTTTTAAGATAGAAATCCACGAATTTTTTCACAAGTTCCCTGTCCAGGCTTTCCAGACGCACGTATATGAATAACGGTCTGGACAGGGGAGAGTAGGATCCGTTGTTAATGGTTTCAGCCGAAGGCGCAACAGGGCCTTTGCCGGAATCTATCGGCACAAGCCTTAGAGTATCCTTGTTTTCAGCGTAATAGGCGTAACCAAAATATCCCAGAGCCGCGGCGTCACCGCTGACTCCCTGGACCAGAACGTTGTCGTCCTCGCTGGCGGTGTAATCGGGCCTGGACGCTCCCGATTTTCCGTTGATAACTTCCGTGAAATAGTCAAACGTGCCCGAATCGGTCCCTGGACCATAAAGCCGGATAGGCTTGGCCGGCCATCCGGAGCGAATGTCCGCCCAGGTTTTAACCGCACTGCCTGGCTGCCATATTTTTCTCAATTCATCCACGGTCATGTAATCCACAAACTTGTTCTTGCGGCTTACAACCACCGACAACCCGTCATAGGCGATCGGCAACTCTATGAACTTGATATTTTTCTCGACAGCCTTCTTCAGCTCCTTACCTTTTATCGGCCGTGAGGCGTCACTGATATCAGTTTCACCGGCCAGGAACTTCTTGAATCCGCCCCCTGAGCCTGACACGCCCACAGTAACCCTTACCCTGGGGTATATCTTGTTGAACTCCTCGGCCACCGCCTCTGTAATCGGGAAGACCGTGCTGGATCCGTCGATCTTGACCGTGCCGGACAGCTTCGATCCACTTCTGGCAAAAGCCGTCTGGACCGGGGCGAATGACACGATGATCAGCGCTACAAGTAATAGTCGTTTCATTACATTTCTCCTGTTCACGTTATTTCTACACTTCATTTATGAAGATATGATTAAGAGAGTGTTAAGCTCCCGTAAAGAGCGTCGTCCCACTCTCACGCTAGAAATCGATCTGGAACCGGGCCATCGTGGCGGAGGCCTTCCCGCTGTCTTTCTTGTCGGCGATGACATAGTTGACCATCACCCTGCTGTTCGGGTTGAGGTACCAGTTAAGCCCCAGGGTGTAGTTATTCACCTCGCCACCGGTTACGGAGCCATCATTCAAGTTGATGTTCGATACGCGGGCGGCCAGCTCTATGGCGCCGGGGCCGTCTCCAAAATTGTTATCCGGCTTCACACGGGAAAAAGCGCCGTGTTTATAAGGCCGCCGCTCTCCCGTGGCGAACCAGGAGATAAAAGCGTAGTAGCCGGAGAAAGACAGGCTGTCCCCCTGGGTGGCTGAAACGTTCGCCATGATATACTCCCCCTGCAACGACAGGGGCCCCAGCACGGCGGCCGCTTCGACGCCGGTAACGCCGACGCCATCGGCGGCTATGGTTCCCGTGTCCGCCAGGCTTACCGGAGCCAGATGCATCTCTGGCCTGGTTTTGAAACGGACCTCGTCACTGGCCGGGCTTATGGAGACATAGCTCAGGCCCAGATGCACCAGGCTTTCCGAATTCATGACCGGGGCGTAGGTGATCCTGGCGGCGTAGTTCATCGCGTTATCGCCATAATCCTTCCCCTCGCTGTTGGTCAGCCGAAAAGTGGAAACAGCCCATCCAAGCTTCTTGCCCAGGGCCAAACCGCCTATCTGGAAACCGGAGTTTCGCGAAGGGGCAAACGCCCCGATCGGCATGGCCCGCTCCATAAAGGTGATATATTTGGAGCTTGTCAGCTCTTCGAGACCGAACGGCTGCTTGAAGTGGCCCGTCTTGATGGACCCCAGCACAGGAATCTTGGTAAAAGCTATGTAGACATCCTTGAAATGAGCGGCGCCTTTGGCGAAATCGTATTGCGCCTTGAATTTGACGTTCTTGTATATGTGACCACCTATATAGAGCCGGGCTCGGCGAAATTCCGTGCCGGAATTCCATTTGATGTCACTGTTTTCCAGCTCGCTGTCGGCGGATAACCAGACCCAGTCATTCATGATCCTGCCCCCCACTTTCAATTCGAACGCCTTGTCGGCGGATGTGAAGCGCAATCCCTCCTTCCACACCGCGTCGAGGGACTCTGACGCGTCCGCAGGAACGGCCAGCCCGACCGCAAAACAGGTCGCGGCCATGATAATCACTTTGCAGATCCTTTTCTTCATTCCCATTCTCCTTAATAGCTTTGTCTCCGGTTTCAAGCCGTTGCCCCTTTTGCAGGCGACAACAATCAAATCGTCTTTACGGGAGGATTCTATAGCCTGAAAATTAAAGCAAATTAAACCGGAGGTTAAGTTTGCGTTAAATTACGAGTGTCAGGAGCATATGGCCGGGCTGGCGTCCAGTGGAAGCCTGATAAGAAAGGAAGCGCCGGTATCGACCGATGGGTCCAGGCTGATTTGCCCTCCATGGCGCTCCACGAAAAGCCGTGCGTTGTACAGACCGAGCCCGAAGCCGGAGAAGATTCTTTGCGAATCGATGTCGAGCTGTTCAAACCTGTGAAAGATTTTCTCATGCTCTCCGGGGGGGATGCCAGGCCCCGTATCTTTGACATTCAGCAGGACGTGGCTGGAATCCGCTTGCGCGCTGAGCGTGACCTTCCCGCCCAAAGGTGTGAATTTCAGCGAATTGGATATAAGATTGTTCAACACATGGTTCCTCAACCTGGTCATATCCCAACGCACGGGAGGCAATGAATCTTCTGCCACAATATCGATAGAAATTTCCCTGGTTTTGGCCTGATACTCAAAAGTTTTTCTGGTCTCGTACAGCATCCGGGGAATATCCGCCCATTCCGGCTCTATTTTCTCCTTCCCCGCCTCCATTTTCGCCATCGTGGAAATATCCTGGATGAGCACGTCCATGTTTTTACCGGCGCCAACTACTCTTTTAAGGATTTCGAGCCACCTGTCTGCGACACCTTTTTCCTCCATCTCGCGCAATAGAAGGTTTGAGAACCCGATTATGGCCGTCATGGGAGATTTAAGGTCGTGGACTATGATTGAAAGCGCCCTGTTATGCTTTTCGGAAATGGCTTTTTCAATAAGTATGGTGCGGCGCTCTTCTTCAGTGGTCATGACTGTACACTTTCTGCGAGTTGTAAAGGATGGCTTTCCATGCTCATACTTTATGCCCGACCAGAAAAGAGCGAATTAACTTTTCATAAAGAAACAGTTAATTTTCGGCGACCGGTTCGGCCAGCTACTCTGATGGCAGGACAACACGAAAAACGCTTCCCTCGCCCGGCTCGCTTTGAACCGTGACAACGCCCCCGTGTGACAATGCAATATGCTTTACAATGTACAGGCCCAGCCCCGTTCCGCCCAATTCGCGGGAGCGCGCTTTGTCGACACGGTAAAAGCGCTCGAAAATGCGTGGATGATGTATAGGATCGATGCCGATCCCGGTATCGGCGATTTCAATAGTCACGGCTGATTCACCAGCGTTTAACCTGACCCATATGAGGCCTCCCCCGGGAGTGTGTTTCAGCGCGTTGTCCAGCAGGTTGCTGACAACCAGCGAAATCGCCTCCCTGTCCACCGGCAGATAAATCGGCGCGCCAGGAAATTCGGTTTCCAGCGACACTCCTTTCTCCTGGGCAGAGACCCTGAATGGGCTGGCTGCGGCCATGACCAGGTCTCCCAGGTTTGTACGTGTCTTTTCAAGCAACCCACCGGCAGACTCCAGCCTCGCCAGTGTCAATATATCCGTAACGATGGTTGAAAGCCGTATTGACTGGTCCCGCATTTTGGCGAGAAAACTGGTCCTGTTTTCCTTCGGCATCCGCTCGTCGTCAATCATCGTCTCCACCATTCCGCGGATGGCGGTAATCGGCGTCTTCAGCTCATGCGAAGCGTTAGCCACAAAATCGCGCCGTATCCGCTCCAGGTTGTGTATCTGGGAGACATCGTGAAGCGCCACCACCGCGCCGACCAGTTCCGCCCCCGCATCGAAGACCGGCGAGGCGTACATTTCTACCACCGTTTCATTACCTCTGCTTGTTATTTTCAGGTCACTTTCGATTTCTCTTTTATTCTTTATCGTCGCGCTCAGAATTTCACATATTTCCCGTAACCGTGTCACTTCCCATACCGGTTTGCCTATACACTCATCATGCAAAACACCGATGATTTTCCCGGCGGCTAAGTTCATGTGAATGATTCTCTCGCTGTCATCGACCGCGATCACGCCTTCGACCATGCTTTCGAGAATGGCCTGAAGCTTGTTCCTGTCTTTGGAAATGGTCTCGACCCTTTCCGTAAGTTTTTCCGCCAACCTGTTCAAGGTTATCGAAAGTTTTCCGATCTCGTCCGTTCTTCCGTTGGGAAGCCTTTTCGTATAATCACCTGCCGCCATCGATTCGGCCACGGGTGTCATCTGCGTTATGGGCCTGGAAAAACGGCGGGCGATAAGCAACCCGAACAAAAGAGCCACCACCATGGCCGCCCCGGCGCCTCCCGCCACAATGGAGCGTAGCCGCGAAATCCGGTCGTCTATGGATATGAGGGAGACCGACACCCGGGCATAGCCCAGCAAGGCTCCATACCGTTTTATGGGTATGGCAAGATACATCATACGGGAGCCAAGGGCGGAGCTGTAGCGCGTGGATATGCCATATCCATGGGAACGGGCGGCCAGGATTTCGGGTCGGGTGGCGTAGTTGTCCATGATGGCCGGATCCTTTTGGGAATCGGCGAGAACAACCCCTTCAGCGTCGATGATTGTCAGGCGTGTTCCCAGTTCCGCCCCCAGCGACCTGATATGTTCCCTGATAGAATCACCGGCCGGGCCGGTCAGGTATCCGGCGGCGATATCTTTGAATAAAATAACCTGGGATTTGAGCGACCTTTTTATCTCTTCGAGGGAATCGTTTTCCATCCGGTTCAATATCATGCCGCCGATCACGGCTATTGAAATGAGAATGAGAGCCGCGTAGCTGGCAAATAGTCTCCAGAGAAAACGGGAATGAAACATGCCCTATTCGCCCGTATCCTTAAAACGATAGCCAACGCTCCTGACTGTTTCGATGAGGTACATGTATTTGGACAGCTTTTTGCGGACAGCGCGGATATGAACGTCGATGTTGCGATCGATAACGTATGAATCTTGCCCGATAGCCTGGTTGACCAGCTGGTCTCTTGTATAAACACGGCCGGGATGCAAGGCGAGAAAACGCAGGATGCGAAACTGGGTAGCCGTAAGCTCCACCGGGCGCCCATCTACAAGCACAGAATGCTTTGAAGAATCTATCACAAGGCCTTCCCGCACAATACGATCGCCGGTTTCATCCTGTCGCTCCGCCCGGCTCCTGCGCAAAACAGCTTTTACACGGCTCACCAGCTCTTTCGGACTGAACGGTTTTGTCACATAATCGTCAGCTCCCAACTCCAGCCCCAGAACAATGTCCGCCTCTTCACCTTTTGCGGTGACCATGATAATGGCGATCGATCCGAGGGATGGTTCCATCTTGAGACGTTTGCATATGTCCAGCCCGTTGACGCCGGGTAACATTAGGTCGAGCAAAACAAGATCGGGAGATTCCGCTTGTATAAGGCGCATCCCCTCTTCACCATCCGAAGCCCCCAGGGTGTCATAGTTCTCCCGGATCAGGTTGTAAATAATTACCTCCCGGATATCGGCCTCGTCTTCTATAACCAGAATCTTTCTGCGTTTCATCTGTCGCTGTTTCTCTGCAAGGCGAATTTTCATCGCTATAATCGTACATGGCGATTATTAAGATAATATAAAAATCCCCAGCCCGTGGCGCCCGGCCCGATAACCGCCGGTGTTGTTCGCAGAATAAATTATGGCATACCATCTACATGGCGGCTCCGGATTTTACCGATAATATTCCGGCGACGCCGTAAACGGCATAATATCGACGAGTTACGGCAACAAACGATTTCGCCCCATCTCAAAGGTCTTTCAATATCATGGCAAGCAACTCTGATACATTACAATGTTTCTCGACCGGATGGCGCAACGGTTTTTTGATTTGCACAGTATAGCTGTTTCGGCGGCCTTCTCTTGTGTGGTTGAGATACCCGGCTTTTTCCAGGTCCTGAATGATCTGTTGAACCGCCCTCTCCGTAATATTGATCTGGGACGCAAGATCCCGTATTCGTGACAACGGGTTTTTCGCTATGCAGATCAATACGTGGGCGTGGTTTGAAAGAAAAGTCCAGCTGTTTTTGGATGGATTGCCGTTTTTAGCGTTTGAAACCATTTTCTATCACCAATCCCCACTTTTAATCATCCAGAATAAATTATACCAAAATCAAAAAAAGACCGGACATTTACGTGTCGACACACCGGCGAATCGCTCAGGCCCGAATCACTTTAACTGTCGCCACTTACCTGTTGACACAATCGCGAGGCATGGTACCATTTGATATCATTCATGAAGATATTTTCATGTATTATGGTACGTCTATAATTTGGTTATGTCAACACAGGCGACTTTGTCGGCCAATTGAAGTATCATCTTGTAGATACTGATCCTTGTCTGCGACTTAGCATTGTCGGGATAACATTTTGGAAAGGAAAAAAATGAGTACGTACGCAAGTGTTTTCGAAGGTGACTACAATCCTTACGACGCACTGTCAGGGTTGTTAACTCAAGAAAAAGCACGCATTGAAAAAGCCATCGATACCAGGGGGCAGTTTAAACCTGTTGATCTCAGTGAGAAACGCCCGCTTAAAATAGGGTTCGCCACCGGTGACGGCATAGGTCCCATTGTGGCCAATGCGGCGAGGTCGGTTTTGGAAAACCTGGTGGCGGATGACATCTCCAGGGGAGACATCATAGTCGTTGACATTCCGGACCTGACGATAGAAAAGAGAATAGAGCTGGACACTGTCGCTCCTCCGACTTCTATCAAGGTTATCGACCAGTGCGATGTCGTACTCAAGATGCCTCTTGAAACTCCTGACAGCTCCAAATATCCGAACGTGCCCAGCGCAAACGTCTGGATGAGGCAATATATGGATCTGTTCGCGTGTATACGCCGGATCAAAAGCGACAGCGAAGGTCTGGACTTTTCCGTATTTCGATGCAACTTCGGCACACCATACCAGGATTCCAAATCCGCCGGTGTGATGAACTGGAAAGGCCAGGACGAGTATGCGCTGTGCTTCTGGCCGCAAGCCCGGATCGATATCGAACGGCTGACCCACCTGGCGTGCCTGCATGCAAAGAAAAACGGATCGGACTTTATCGTTCTTAACTTCAAGGATAACGTGATAAAACCTGACGCGGCGTCCCTTAACTGGGCGAAAGCCTATATCGACAATCATTTCCCCGAAATTGATTACCTTAGCGTAAAACCCGACGATTTCTCATACACCGTCACCCAGCCCAACAAGCTGAAATCCATGAAAGGTGAAAAAACCGGAAATGCATTCACTTTCACCACCATGGTTTGCAACAACATCGTCGGCGACATGGCCGGTGACGAATCCGGAATGTATGTCGGCGGTATTGGTGGCGTCGGTTCAGCGAATGTTTCTTTCTCCCAGGGCATGTTCGAGGCCGGCGGCGGCACGGGGACACGAATGATGGAGGAAAACCGTGGAGGTTTTTCGTCACCTGTGGCGGTAGTCAAAGCGACTGGCGAATTGCTCGGTTTCATAGGGTATACCGAACACCAGAAAAATATTCTGACGGCGCTTGACGCCTTGACGGACGCGAATCTGGTTCCGAACGGAGGGAAGAACAAAGTAACCTGCCAGCAAGCCACCGGTTTTCTGCTGGAAAAGTTATCCGGCTGATGACTTATACCATCGTTTGACGCCTGACACGAGGGGGGATCGCGTTGTGGCCGGCCATCGAGGCCGCGCCACAACGCGCCGGGATGGCTGTGTTTGCAAGTTTATAGTTGCCGCCAGGAAAACCTGTGACGCTTTACCGGGTCCCGAGAAATTCCTCTTGTCGGGTGTGCCACGAAAAAAAACGAACTGGCGCTTAATAGTCTTGACTTAACCTTACTAATTTCGGATACTTTCCTATCGTGACTTGATAGGCGCGTAGCTCAGGGGGAGAGCGCTTGCTTGACACGCAAGAGGTCGGCGGTTCGAAACCGCCCGTGCCTACCATTATGTACAACTGTTGGAGGAATATAGCGGATTTGTTAAATTCATCGGCCTCCGTTATTTTTGTGACGGCCTTGAGTCGTGATGAGTTGATGGAGGTGTGGTATAGCAAGCAACTCTAAGGAGTTAAAGGTCAACGACCAGGTTAAAAGCCGGCGCGTGATGCTTATTGGCGCAAAGGGCGAACAGATCGGCGTTTTGCCCGTGGAAGAAGCGCTCGACCATGCGACAAACGCCGAGATGGATCTTGTTGAGGTGGCTCCCAACGCAGACCCACCCGTCTGCAAGATAATGGACTATGGGAAGTATAAATATCGCCAGAACAAGAAAGCTCATGACGCCAAGAAAAGACAGAAGATCATAAAGATCAAAGAAGTAAAAATAACTCCCAAAACCGAGGAACATGACTATCAGTTCAAGCTGAGCCATGTAAAACGTTTTTTGGCCGACGGAGGCAAGGTCAAGATTTCTGTCTTTTTCAGAGGGCGTCAAATCGCCCATTCGGAGCTGGGGTTGAAAATACTCGAAAGATTCGTGGCGGATTTGGAAGATTTCGCCGTCGTGGAACAAGAGCCGAAGCGTGAGGGCAGAAGCATGATCCTGGTGGTGATTCCAAAACCGGTGGACACGAAAAACGAAAAGAATGAAAACCAGGGATAGGATAAACAGCCGGTTTTTTTAAAACGGAGAATTGAATTGCCAAAACAGAAGACAAGACGCGGCGCGGCCAAAAGGTTTAAATTAACCGGCACAGGTAAGCTGAAGCATAAAAAAGCCTACCTGAGGCATATATTGACCAGCAAATCTCAGAAAACAAAGCGGAACCTTCGCCACGCCACATTGGTGCACGCGGCGGATGAAAAAAAGATCAAAAGACTGGTTCCATATTTATAGCCGGCGCGAAGGAGAGGACCGGTTGATTGTGGTATCGATTTCAGGAGCGATAGTTCGAAAATGGCAAGAGTAAAAAGCGGACCCGCCACAAGGGCGCGACGCAAGAAGATCATGAAACTGGCGAAAGGTTATCGCGGAGCGCGAAGCCGTCAGTTCAAAAAAGCGAAAGAAGCCGTCACCAACGCCGGAAAGGACGCGTACAGGGGCCGAAAAGGCCGAAAGCGTGATTTTCGCTCGTTGTGGATAGTGCGTATCAACGCCGCCGTCCGCGCCGAAGGTCTTTCGTATGGAAGGTTTATCGACGGCCTGAAAAAAGCCGGTATAGAGTTGGACAGGAAAATTCTCGCCGGACTCGCTGTCGAGGAACCCGAAACCTTTAAAGAAATTGTAAACCTGTCAAAGCTCGGCGCAGGCTCGGAAGCGGCCTGACTATATCACCGTTTGACCAGTTAACTCCCGGGTTTGCGGTCCTACCGGATCGTGAACCTTTTTTTATTGGATGCCATGACCGATTCCAATCTTTCAAACGAGCTTGAATCCCTCAAAGAGGCCGCCGTCGCCAAAATCGCCGCCGTGACCTGTTCTGACGAGATGGAGAATACGCGGGTGGAACTGCTGGGCAGGAAAAGCGAGTTGATGACCCGCATGAGAGGACTGGGCAAGCTCCCGCCGGATCAACGTCCTGCAATGGGAAAAGGGTTGAACGAAGTTCGTGACGCCATCACGGCCGCGATAAAAGGAAAGCAGGCCGCCATTCGCAAAAAAGAACTTTCAGAACGGCTCGAAAACGAGGTATTCGACATTACACTGCCCGGAAGGCCGATTGGCATGGGCCGGAGCCACCCTGTATGTT
Organism: Nitrospirota bacterium; assembly: GCA_024275315.1. Lineage (GTDB taxonomy): Bacteria > Nitrospinota_A > UBA7883 > UBA7883 > UBA7883 > JAJRZK01. Next base: position 180,602 of record JAJRZK010000058.1, on the reverse strand, counting down.
CCGTATTGGACGAGCTCATGGAGATTTTCATCGAGCTTGGGTTCATGGTTGAAGAGGGGCCGGAGGTGGAGACGGACGAATATAACTTCAAAATGCTCAACTTCCCGGACGACCACCCCGCCCGCGACATGCAAGACACATTTTACCTGCACAACGGAGCCAGGCTTTTGAGAACCCACACATCCCCGGTGCAAATACACGCCATGCTCAGGCACAAGCCCCCCCTGTCGGTCATAGCTCCGGGAAGGGTTTACCGGTGCGATTCGGACGTGACACACTCACCGGTGTTTCATCAGGTCGAAGGGTTCCATATAGACAGGCACATAACTTTCGGCCACCTGAAAGGGACGCTGGAGCTTTTCATCCACCGGCTTTACGGCAAGAATACGAAACTGAGGTTTCGGCCCAGCTTTTTCCCGTTTACAGAGCCAAGCGCAGAGCTCGACATAAGCTGCGTTCTGTGCGGCGGTGGCGGGTGCCGCCTGTGCAAAGGGACCGGATGGATGGAGATACTCGGCGCCGGCATGATAGACCCGAACGTGTTCGAGGCGGTCGGCATAGACCCGGAAAAATGGAGCGGATACGCTTTCGGTGTCGGCATAGAGAGAATCGCGATGCTGAGATATGGTATCGATGACATACGTCTTTTGTACGAAAACAATACCAGCTTTCTAAAACAATATTAACAAGCCGGTAAACGGGAATATTCCAAATGTTTGTATCGTATCTTTGGCTGAAGGAACTGGTGGATTTTGATCTGGATCCAGAGAGTCTGGCCGCAACCCTGACCGACCTGGGTCTGGAAACCTCCATAGCTGATGATCGGCGCGGCTGGTATGAAAACGTGGTTACCGGCAAGGTGATTGAAACCACAGCGCACCCCAACGCGGATAAACTGAAACTTTGCAAGGTGCGCACAGGTTCGGAGACAAAAAACATAGTCTGCGGCGCTCCCAACGTCGCCGAGGGACAGGCGGTGGCGGTGGCGCTTGTGGGGGCGAAACTCCCCGGCGGGGTCACCATCGAGCGGCGCAAAGTACGGGGGGAGCTGTCCGAGGGGATGATAGTTTCAGAAGCGGAACTGATGCTGTTGAACGATCACGACGGGATTCTTGAGCTGGACGATGACCCGCCTCCGGGGGAAAAGTTTGGCGAACGTTACGAGGTCTGCGACACGGTTCTGGAGGTAGACCTTACGCCGAACCGGGGAGATTGCCTCAGCGTGCTCGGGATAGCAAGGGAAATCGCCGCGGTGACCGGTTCGAAGTTGAACATGCCTGACGCGTCCTTCGATGAAGATGGCTCGGACGATTCATCCAACCATATAAAGGTGGAGATAAAAGCCCCCGACCTCTGCCCCCGATACTCGGGAAGAATGATAGTGGGGCTGTCGCTCGGCCTTTCTCCATTCTGGATGAGGAGAAGATTATCCGCCGTTGGGTTGCGATCCATCAACAACCTGGTCGATGTCACCAACTATGTGCTGATAGAAACGGGCCACCCGTTGCACGCGTTCGACCATTCCATGATAAGCGGCTCAAGGATAATCGTCCGCCGGGCGAAGGCCAACGAGCGTTTCGTCACGCTGGACTCCAGAATCCATACGCTGGACAATGACAACCTGGTGATAGCGGACGCGGCAAAACCTGTGGCGCTGGCGGGGATCATGGGGGGGGAGAACTCGGAAGTGACCGGTTCCACCACCGATGTCATGCTCGAGGCGGCCTTTTTTGATCCAGCCTCGATACGACGCACAAGCAAGGCGCTGGGAATAAAGTCGGAGTCGTCTTTCCGGTTCGAGCGGGGAACGGACGTGGAGGGCATGATATACGCCCAGGACCGCGCCACGAAACTTATGGCGGAACTGGGAGGAGGCAGAGCGCTCAAAGGCAGGGTGGACGCATATCCCGCCCTTGTCGAACGGGAAAAAATATCGCTCCGCTACAAGCGGGCGGACAAGATACTGGGCCTCGACACTGCGCCGGACAGATCGAACGAAATCCTGACCCGGCTCGGGATGAACATCGTCAGCCGGGACGAGCTTTCGGTAACCGTGACGGCGCCATCGTTCAGGTTCGATATAGAACGCGAGATAGACCTGGTAGAAGAGATCGCCCGTTTCGCAGGATATAACAATGTCGAATCGGCCGTTCCGGAAGTCCCGGCGAACACCAGTGGTGTCGGGTCGGAGCTGGAATCGCGTCGCTCCCTTCGGCGCCACCTGATAAGCCTCGGTATGATGGAGGGGTTGCGGGCAAGCTTTGTCAGCGAGGCGGATCTGGACAGGTTGCGGCTTCCCGCGGGACACCCTCTGCGCAACTTGGTGAAAATAGACAACCCGCTCTCCTCGGACTGGACACACCTGCGCTCGTCTCTTTTACCCGGCATGCTCTCCGCCACGGGATCCGGAGACACCATGATTTTCGAAATCGGCGTCGTTTTCAGTGACGCGGGAGACCAGCCCCCAGACGAGAAATGGTGCGTGGCCGGCATCGTCTCGGAATCCATGGACCCCAGCCTGTGGGGCGGCAGGTCGGGCAAACGGGATTTTTTTCATGTCAAGGGAATTGTGGAATCAATCATGACCCTGTTAGGGTTCAAAAACTGTGTCTGCCGGGCTTCGACGCACCCGTTCTACTATCCCAAACGCCAGGCGGACATAATCGTGGGGAAAACCGCGCTGGGCCATTTCGGCCAGATCCATCCGGAGACGCTGGAGTCGTACGGGATATCGCAGGAGATTTTCGTTTTCGAACTGGACCTGAGCAAAGCGGTCTCGCTACCCGCGCCGGTGACGAGGTATTCTTCCCTGTCCAGGATCCCATCGGTAAAACGCGATCTTGCGATTATAGTAAAAGAAGATGTGACCGCGGAACAATTAACCAGATCCATTTTCAGGCACGGCGGCTCCAAAACAAAAAAAGCCATCCTTTTCGACGTGTACAGCGGAGAAAAAATCGGCCCCGGATTGAAGAGCGTGGCGTTTTCACTGGAATTTCGTGATGACGAAAAAACGATGACCGACGACCAGGCCAACGCCGTTTTCGACCGGATACTCGAAGGACTCAAAACGGACTGCGGCGCGCGGTTGAGATAGGTACGAGCCGGACAATCGGGACCTCGACAACGAGGTTTTCCCTCCCCTCGCTTACCCCACACGGAGGGGGAGCGGTTGTTGTTGTGTCTATAGTTCCCCTACCGGTCACAAGAGAGACTGTTGTAGTGATGTGTTTTCACCCCCTTGCCTCTGCATGATAATGAAATAGCGCCACGGGGACCGGGACGGTCCATCATGACAACAAGATCAAATTCCTTGACCTTTTTTTACGTCCGGTGATATGATCCTTATGCAGGTGTTTCAAACAGATATAAGTGGCTTGTGAAAGCTATACTTCAAGTATTCACTCATTAAATCCGGACGGATGGATTTCTCTCGATTCGACAAGGTTCAGGAGAGGCTAAACGCTCTTTTTGAGTATATCAACAGCCTGAAGGATCAGAACCGCCAGCTTAAACGTAAGGTCTATTCACTCGAGCTCAACCTTGAACAGGCGCGGGCCGCGTCGCAGGGGCGCGATATGAAGAAAAAGTATTCGTTGCTGGTAGAGGAGCGGGACCGGCTGATAATGGAACGGGAGTTCATACGCAACAAGGTGCAGGGTGTTATCAACAAGCTTGACGACATACAAAAATCGGGGAGCGGCGACTGATGAGCGAAAAGAGGCAAGTCACCATCCAGGTTTATGGCAAGGAGTATTCCATAGTAAGCACCGCCGACCCCGCCGACACGGAGCGGTACGCCGCGTATATCGACAATATAATGCGCGATATCGCAAGCGCCACCTCCGCCACCGATCCGAACCGGGTGGCCATCCTCGCCCTGTTGCAGATTACTCACGAGCTTTTCACGCTAAAGAAGCGTAACAAGCTCGACGACGAGGAGTTTGACACGAGGCTGGAGAAGCTGTTGAACGAAATAAATATATCCATGAGCAGAAGCGGAATCCAGACGGAGATAAAACAGTGACGATGACCTGCGGTTTTGGGCGGGTTATTACTTGTTGTTCCGATCCTTAAGCTGGTCCTGGTGCCATTTGACATACAGGTCGTCAAAATATTTCGGATTGTCCACCATCTCCTCCGTGATGTGAAATTCGCCATGGATATCCATGTAATTCAGCGCAGACGCCTTGAACAAAAGCCTGGACAGCGCCGTGGATATCTGTATTCCATTTTCCCTTGCGTATTCCCGGATCCTGCTCTCCACCTTCTCGTCTATGACTAGTTCTATGCCGTGATTCTTCTTGAACTTTTCTATGAAATCGACAACGGGGGATTGTTCGAGCATCTCCAACAGCGCGTCCCTGGGCGCTTCACAAATATCCCTGGTTACTTTCAGGCTTTTGAAATTCCGCCCGGGAAGCTCGAACTGGAAGTCTGTCAAGACATTTTCGAACACCGATATCAGGGCCCTGGCTCCTGTTTTCTTGTTCTCCGCTTTCTCCGCCACCCACTCCAGCGCGTCATCGGAAAAGGAGAGATCCACACCGAAAAGGGAAAACTCGAACTTGTACTGCTCCACTATCGAATCCTCGGTTTCGGTCATGATCCTTATCAGGTCGTTTTTTGACAGGGCGTTTACATAGGTTCGCACAGGCGCCCTTCCCACCAGTTCCGGTATCAGCCCGAACCGGATATAATCCTCCGCGTCGGCTTCGCGATAGTAGTTCTGGCTCGGGTCCACCGGCCTGGTCTCTCCGCCGACGAAACCCGTTATGGTGATGGAACCATCCTCCTTGAACCTGCCCGAACCTTTCTCGATCCTGGTTTTTACCAGCGATTCCAGGTTGTCGTGGGTCCGCTGGAACGAGCCGCCCAGGACAAACAGGATGTTCTCGGTGGAGATGGTGCTTTTACGCTTGCCCTTGCCGGATATACCGCGTTGCTGGTCCATCAGGTCCTGTATCTGCGAAGCGGGACTCATCGGGTCCTCGATGGAAATATGCTTGCGCTCGATCAGCTTCAACACCGCCCGCTGAAACCCCTCGCGGGAGATATCATGACCGATCAGTTTGCCGTCCTTGGCTTTTTTGTCTATCTCGTCGATAAAAATCAGGCCGCCATTTGTTTCTATAAACTCCGCCTTTTCCATTTTCCCGCCGCCGGGGGCGATCTGGATAAGCTCGCGGATCATGTCGTCCGAGCTTTTGCCGACATAGCCCGCTTCCGTATAGTCGGTCGCGTCGATTATCAGGGTCGGCACCTCTAAAATATCCCCCAGGATTTCGGCGCAATACGTTTTACCGGAGCCTGAAGGACCGGAGGTGATAGTGTTTTTTTTGCGGAACCGGTTGATCTTCACCTTGTCCGCCGCTCCATCTTTTATTGCTTTGACGATGGCAAAATGATAGGCCGCGGCTATTGAAAGGCGCTTTTTATAATCCTCCTGCCCTATGACATATTTATCGAGGTGGGATTTTATTTGCGCGGGGGTCAATATCTGTATATCCGGCACACCGGCTCCGGCTCCACGGTGGCCCAGAATATCTTGGATGGTCTGCCCGAATGCGTCTTCAGAGGCTTGTTTGGCTTCAATATAGGCGCGGATCGCCTCGTCCGGGGAGCAGTTGTGCTCTTTTACGATGCGGTCGATTTCATCCCTGGGTATTTCAATGTGTGTCGGGTCTATTTTCATACGTTATGATCTTTTTTCGAAACTGCTTGTGATCGAATATTATCGATGTATTCTAACAAACAATGATAAGGGAAGTTTGGTAATGTTCAACTCTTTATTTGCGGCCATTGCGCTGGTTTTGCTTTTCGCCGCGCCTGCGGCCGCCGCGCCCCTGAAGGTGGTGGCCACCATCGCTCCGTTCGCCGATCTGGCCCAAAAAATCGGAGGCGAATCTGTGAAAGTTTATACTATCCTAAAACCGGGCCGAGGCCCGCATAGCTATGAACCGACACCCGGAGACGCCAGACGGATCGCATCGTCGGATGTTGTGGTAATGGTGGGTTTGGGGCTTGACGGCTGGCTTGTGCGTCTGGTCGAATCGGCGGGCGGGAGCGGGGCTGTTATGGTCGATTGCTCTTTGGCGATCGTGGAATCCACCGGCTGGGAAAACGAACGCAACACGAAATCGGCCCATAGCCACCATTCTAAAAACCCCCATTACTGGCTCGATCCGGGATTGATGATTCCCGTGGTCAAGACGATACGGGACGTATTTGTCGCCCGCGCTCCGAAAGAGGCGGACAGGTTCAATGAAAACACGGACAAGTTGGTTGAATCCCTGCTGGCTCTGGACAGGGAGATATCGGACAAGCTGAAAAACGCCAGGGGTAGATACGTGGCGTTTCACAACTCCTGGTTTTATTTTGCCCGCAGGTATGGGCTGAAACAGATTGGCGTAATAGAGGCCGCCCCCGGCCGGGAGCCTTCGGCAAAACACATGGCCGCCCTGATAGACAAAATAAAACGCGCAAAAGCAAAAGCGGTCATGGTCGAACCGCAGTTCAACCGTCAACTCGGCAAAACCCTGGCCGAAGAAGCCGGGGTGGGTGTGGCCGTTGTGGATCCTGTGGGTGGTGTGGAAGGCAGGCGCGGCTATTTTGAAATGATGCGTTTCAACACCAACAGTTTTTTTAATGCGCTTGGGGAACAGACAAAACCCTGACAGCCTCCGGAGGTGGCCAACCATGCAACTGAACCGCGGCTTGAAAAAATCAAACCGTCCGCAAAAAAGCGAAGGTCAAAATAATCACGGGGTGTGCGGAGGATCAGAACGGTTGCACGGAATTGTTTACAGGTTTTTTGTGGTAAGCGCCTTACATGGATGAAATGTCTGACAGGTATCGCTTCACTATCTCAGGTGAGGAGGTAAAACGAACCAGGTACGAGTCGGCCGGATCGATGATTTTTTCCATCAGTTTCCCGTAAAAACAATCGGTTCCCGGTGCGTTTTCAGTGAACGAAAGCTTGAGGTCGCTTAACGGATCGATCGCGGTTTGAGTTGAAAACACGACCTCTTTCTCGGAAAGTTTCAGTATTTTTGCCTTTTTCGCTGAAGCTGATGAGGATTTGCCTTCCATTACGACAAAATATATCATCCTGTCGTCGCTGATCGTGGTGAACGAAAACGCCTGCTCATCCAGCCGCACATTATAATTATCATCGATGCCCCGGACCTCGTATATCGGCACAGGTTCGCTCGCCCCCTTGAAATGCACAGAGAATTTTTTGCCAATCTTTATATCTGCGCCGGCATCGTTCAACGTGGGTTCGGATATGAGTATCTGCCCTCCCACAGTGCAGGTTTCTATCCTCGAGGCGATGTTAACCGCCGCTCCCACCACCCCGTATTTCACCCGCTTAAAAGAGCCGATGTTACCCGCGACGACGACTCCCGTGTTGACGCCAATACCCATTTCCAGCTCCGGAAGGCCGGCGGTTTTGTTGCGCACGTTTACAGATCGCATTGCGTTTTGCATTTCGATGGCGCACGCAATCGCCCGTTTTGAATCATCCTCCCGCTGGATCGGAGCCCCGAACAGCGCCATTATCGCGTCACCTACAAAGTCGCATATGGTACCCTGGTACCGGGCGATGATGTCTATCATGGTCTCAAAGTATTTGTTCAACATTTCGACTACGTTTTCAGATGGCAGTTTTTCACAAATGATCGAAAAACCGCGCAAGTCCGAAACCAGGACAGAAACTTTTCGTTTGTCCCCGCCGAGCGCAAAGCCATGGGGCGTTTCAAGCAGCTTTGCCACCACCTCGTCAGAGATATATCTTCCGAACAGGTCCTTTATAAACTCGTTCCGCTTTTCCAGTTCGCTGTTGAGTTCCACCAGGTTTGCGTTGCTCTCCTCGAGTTGAAGCATGAGCCTGCGCTCTCTCATGCTCGCCGCTACGCGGGCCATAAGCTCCAGCCTTTTTATGGGCTTGGTAAGATAATCGTTGGCTCCAAACCGCAAACCTGCGCTGACATCCTCGGACGTGGCTTTGGCTGTGACCATGATCACCTGTATGAACTTCCACTCGTCCCTGGCCTTGATTTCTCTCAGGACATCGATGCCAGACATGACCGGCATCATCCAGTCGAGCAACACCACATCGATCTTGTTGTTTTCCAGAAGTTCAAGAGCCTCCTTGCCAGAGCCTGCCGTGAGCAACATATACCCCCCCTTGGCGAAGGGACGTTTCAGGATATTTATATTTTCCGGGTCGTCATCGACAACAAGTACAACCGGTTTCGCGTTTTCATCGCTTTGTTCATTCATCTTTTTCCACCCGGCTCCGACATTAGCCTTTGCAAGCTTGAATTATCAAGGCTTTTTATAGTAGCAATAAGCGCGCCTGATGCCAAAACATTGTTATTTGAGCTATTGTGCGTGATCCCAGGGAAATTTCATATTTTTTCAGATGGCATGTGTCCTGATTTGCGCCACAAACGATCCATCTAAACGCCCCTCCAGACGCGATTAAAATCCCGTATCGGCAAATTTAGCCGAACCCAAACTCCGCGCCCACCACCAGACCCGCCACTTATTTCAAACGCGAGTTGAATTTGTGATGCAGCAATACCTATATTATTGACAGATGCAAAAAAAGGAAGAATCGAATAGTGGGAGCTGAATATCATGGCTGGTGGGGCATGGGCGGGTTTCCATTCATGCCGTTTCTGTTTTTCCTTTTTATCGCTGTATGCGTTTTTATAATGCTTCGGGGAGGGATGATGTGCCGCATGGGCGGGACCCATGGGCAAGGTGACGCTCAACTGCAATCAGACCCCTTGGAAACCCCGCTTGATATATTGAAAAAAAGATACGCAGGAGGAGAGATCAACAAAGAGGAGTTCGAAAAAATAAAAAAAGATATCGAATAGTCGCAATCCGGTTATGCTATTCCCCCCTTTCCCACTCTGATTTTGTGTTATACTTGCAAGTTTTAATACGATGCGGTGAACATGAAAAGAAGACACGATACACGAAACATCTGCGTGATAGCCCACGTCGACCACGGCAAAACCACCCTTGTTGACGCCCTTTTCAGGCAAGCCGGGATGTTTCGGGATAACGAGACGGTGGAGGAAAGGGTGATGGACGCCAACGACCTGGAAAAGGAGAGGGGCATTACCATCTTTTCCAAAAACGCGGCGGTTACCTGGAATAATGTGAAAATCAACATAGTGGACACACCCGGCCACGCCGATTTTGGCGGGGAGGTCCAGCGGATAATGAAGATGGTGGACGGAGCCCTCCTGCTGGTGGACGCAGTGGATGGCCCCATGCCCCAAACAAAATATGTGTTAAAAAACGCCCTGGAAATAGGGCTTGCCCCGGTGGTTGTAATAAACAAGATAGACAGGCCCGACGCACGCCCGGACTGGGTGCTCAACCAGGTGTTCGACCTGTTCGCCGCTCTCGGCGCAAATGACAGACAGCTCGATTTTCACACCGTATACACATCCGCAAAAAATGGCGTGGCCACCCTCGACCCCGGGAGCGTTGGCGATTCCATGGCGCCACTGCTTGACACCATCATCGACAAGGTGGAGCCTCCCCTGGTTAATTTAAAGGAGCCATTCAGGATGCTGGTTACTTCTGTCTTGTACGACAACTATCTTGGCCTGATGGCTGTCGGGAAGGTTGACAGGGGAACGGTGCGCGCTAGCGAAAGTATCGCCAGGATCGACAGGGCGGGTGATATTTCGTTTACCAAGATACAGAAACTGTTTACGTTTGAGAGGCTCGAACGCAAGGAGACCGATACAGCGGCGGCCGGAGACATAGTCATGGTCGCGGCTGGTTTTAAAAAGCTCGACATAGGAGAGACGCTGGCCAACCGCGATTTGCCCGAGGCGTTGCCTGCCATAGAAATAGACGAACCCACAATATCCATGAACTTTTCCATCAACACGTCGGTATTCGCCGGGTTGTCGGGCGACAAGCTCACGGGACGGAGCCTGGAGGATCGCCTTATGCGGGAGTTGCGATCCAACCTGGCGTTGCGGGTGAAGCGGGCCGAGGGGGGAGAGGCTTTCGAAGTGTCCGGCAGGGGAGAGTTGCACCTGTCCATACTCATCGAGACCATGCGCCGGGAGGGTTACGAGCTATCGGTTTCACGTCCGAAAATTATCACGAAAACAGTTGGCGATGTTGTCATGGAGCCGGAAGAGTTCGTTATCGTGGATGTGGAGGAGGAATATTCCGGCAAGGTGATAGAAAAATTAGGGTCGAGACGGGGCGAGCTGAAAAACATGGCGAACATGGAAAAAGGGCAAGTGCGCTTAGAGTTTACCATCCCGGCCCGCGGACTGATCGGTATGCAGTCGGAGCTGATGACCGAGACCCGCGGTTGCGCTGTCGTCACGCACTCTTTTCATCGGCATATTCCATGGGCGGGCCCGATCGAGGGGCGCCGCAACGGATCGTTGATCAGCCAGGACCAGGGAATAGCCACCGCGTACGCCCTGGACAGGCTCTCTGACAGGGGCGAGTTCTTTGTAGAACCCGGAGCGCGCGTCTACGAGGGTATGGTGGTCGGCGAAAACAACAAGGAAAACGACCTTGTCGTAAAGGTTACAAAAGGGAAAAAACTGACAAACATGCGTTCGGTCTCATCTGACGACACGGTGAGGCTGGCTCCGCCAAGAATCATGTCGCTGGAGCAGTGCCTGGAGTATCTGGCTGACGACGAGCTCGCCGAGGTCACCCCGGATTCTTTACGGATCAGGAAAAAACTGCTCAACGAAGAAGATCGCAAAAAACAACGCAAGAAAACAGAAGCGGCGTAGGATCAGAAGTGTAAGCAAAAACGAACTCGCAGGTGAATCGTCCGCCTGACAATCCTTTTCACCGTTGCATGTGAATACTACGTCTATCCCTTCGCTCTGGCCGATTCGAAGAAAACCTTGCGGTACGCCAGTTCGCCAAGGAACAGGACGGCGATCAGAATATAGTTTATAACTCCTGTAACAATGGCCCAATCCAGCATAGGCCTGAAAAGGGCCACGTAGACGACCAGCGCCAGGTCGAGAATGAAAAAAACTGACCACATCGCTGTAACTTTTCTGCAATACGACACCTGGTCTTCGCCAAGCCTTGTTTTCGTCATCGCCTCCGCGAACGTTTCGATGATCGACGGAGGATGGAAAATGGAATTGGTGAACATGATAAAAAGCGCCAGGTTGATAAAAGCCGGAAGCAGTTTGACAACCAGGATATGCGGGAAGACAAGCCCGAAAATCATGTAAAGCCCGATCAGCCCCATATGCCGCAGAACAGACATCCGCAAACGCCTGTCCCTGAGAAGTAACACACGGGAAACCGACACAAGACCCACAAGAGCGATAAAAGCCGCATAATAACCAGAGCGCGTGAACATGTAATACGCAACGAACGGAGCCACGGCCAGGGGCGCGGTTTCAATCGTTTTCGCCGCTATCGCCATACCTCGCGATTTGATGGGGTTCATGCTATACATTCAATTGTTATCTGATCCTGCCGAGCATCTTTTGATTATTCGTCAGGGTTGAAAAAAGATCGCCCACCTTGTACCAATGGACAAAAAAGGCCTCCACAACCAGATTCAACACCGTTGAAACATCCGAAGGCAGGCTGTCTTCGGCGGGGCATAGGACATGGCGTATTCCCAGGCCCCTGGCGATCATGCCGCATCGGGCCAAGTGGTAGCGGTTCGACACCAGCGCAACCGGATAGGTGGAATCTGAACCGGTAGATGTCATTTTTTCAAGTATGTCTCTGGTCTCACGCAGATTTTCCAGCGTATGTCGTGATCTATCCTCCAGTATCACGCTGGCCGGCGGAACTCCCTTATTCAGAAGATAATCGCGTCCCGCTTGAGCTTCCGTAATTCTGTCGCCATCCCTTTTCCCTCCGATCACAATGATCGTGGCGTTTTCAGATTCTGAATACAGGGATATCGACCTGTCCAGGCGGCGCCTGAAATCGTGGCTGATCCCGTCTTTTCCAAGACGTTTTCCCAAGGCCAGTATCATGGAAAACCGTTGGCCGGTATTCGATGACGCAAGCGCCATCCGGGTAGTGGTCACAAGCGCGCAAAGGAATGAAACCCCCGCGGTGGCTATCATCACAACGCAGGACAAAACCAGCATGACCATCCCGTCAGGGCCGGTCATAGATCCCAGGCTGTTTGATGATCGCATACAGTTACGTCAGAAAAAATCGCCGCGGTGATCTAAACAACACCAGATCGCGGCTGTACGCTGTAATCGTCAGAAGCGACAGCATACCGCCACTCTATGGATGAAATCACAACTTCCAGTTTTCCCTATGACCCTTTTTGTAAGATGCTATAATTTTCCACCTAAATAAAATTATATCAGCTCTAATCAAAACGGTTTCCACAATATGGATGAATTCAAGGGAATAGAAAAAGAACTGGCGCACATGATCGTAGAGACTCTGAACCTGGAGATCGACCCGAACCAGATCGTCCCGGAGGAGCCATTGTTTGGCGAAGGGCTGGGGTTGGATTCAATAGACGCGCTCGAGATAAGCATACTTGTATCCGAGCAATATGGTGTAAAACTTACAACAGACACCGCAGATGTCGCAAAAGTCTTCTCCTCACTCCGATCGCTGGGTGACTACATAGAAGAACACAGAAACAAATGATTGGCGGCGCCGCTTAACCCGATTTTCTGTATCCGACGCATTCGATCTCCAGCATAAGGTCGCTACGGCAGATGTCTCCACGAAGGTAGACGCTCATGGTATCCGGCCCGAAGAAACCCTCCACCAAGCCGGTCGCATCCTCCAGACAGTCCCCGTCACGCAGATAGACTTTCAGCAGGGAAAAATCCCGGGGAGTTTTAAACCCTCCACAGCCAACCGACTCAGCATGCGCGAGGAGCGACTCGATATTGCGGAAAGTCTCGGCAAACTGTTTGTTCAGATCGCCCGCGTGCAAGGTCTTGTGGCCGACTATACTTGAAGTGCCCGCGAGGAACAGCCATTGCTCCTGCGCCGATTCATAATATATGGCGCGTGAAAACAACGGGCTTTTCGGACCATATTCGGCTGGATACCTGTAGGCGCTTACCTGGCGCGGATTTTCAATATGACTTCCCGGTGTCCGCGACGCAATAAAATATATCGTAAACACTTTTCCATCAGAACCGACAGCCGACGCGGCGGGGAAACGCCGGGGACTGTCATCTGTGTACGCCCCCCGCAACCCGTCGGATCGTCCTATACAGAACCTTTTATAACGCTCCATCCCGCCGACTTCTTCATTAATGGATGGAAAATAGTTCCATGTGCGCAGAAGATGGGGAAGCCCCCTGGCCCGGATAAAACCTGTTATCTGCTTATAGGCGAGTCGTGAAATATCATCCAGCGAGCCGGCGCCAGCTTCATCGACGCAAATATGGCCAAAAAGAAGCTCCGCATTCTGGGAAAATGAAATGTCGCCGCTGGTTCCGCAGATGACCGGTGAAGAAGATGTCCACACTTCAGCCATGGGCGTTTCGCCCAGCTGTTTCATCTGTGTTATTACGACAGGAAGGCCCGGCCTCGGTTCAAAGTGTGGTTTTGCGTCAAAAAAAACGACCGCCATGAGACAGTCACCCGCGAAACACACAAACTCATCGATTTCGGTGACCGGGACATAGGAAACGTTGAGCAATCGCTCCCCTGCTCCGTTCCCATTGAAAAACCTTATAGCGTCATGAGTTGCAACTGCCCTCGATTTACCCATTTCGCCAAGTATTCAAGCCCTAAAAAATCGGTTAGTTCTAACTATACCACAAACCGCCCCGCCCTCATCGACCCAGGCGCAACGCCCGGGACCGGGAAGCGTTCAATTCCTGTACTCAGGAGGGATGGTGCTGATGGCGGCTTCCAGGGAGCTGGCGGCGTCGATGGCGTACGCGTTATTTTCGTCCCAGGCGTACCCGGCCAACACGGAACAGATCCTCTCTTTTATGGATTGTGGTTTTCTCTTGGAGTAAAACAGCCAACCCAGCTTGTTTTCATACCACGCGTTGATGTATACCCTGAAACAATCAACACCGCGCATCACATAATCGGAATACTCTTTTTGAAAATCCACCTGCTCTCCATCCAGAAACCTGGCCACCACATCCTGGGCCTTGTAGGCGGACTCCATGGACAATGTTACGCCAGACGAAAACACCGGGTCCAGAAACTCCATGGCGTTACCGGTGAGAATCCATCGATGGCCGAAAAGCTTCTTGATACCTATGGAATAGCCGTCGATCCTGATCGCGGGCATGACAAATTCCATATTTCCGAGCCTCTCTTTAAGCGAGGACTCCTGCAGAAGAAGCGTTTTTAACGCTTCATCGTCAGACTCTCCGGCTTGTTTTATCACGGATGGCTTTGCAACCACGCCGACCGATGTGGCGCCGTTGGAGAAAGGTATCACCCAAATCCAGCCCCCCTGGGGCAGATCGACAATCCAGATATACCCTTCCTCCCTGCCCTCAGGGCGGAGGTCTCCCTTGACATGAGTGAAAAGCGATTCCCGATATTCCAGATCGGACGGCATGTCCAGGTCAAGCAGTTTAGGCAACACCCTTCCGTATCCGCTGCAATCCATCACGAACTTAGCCGAAACACTGTATTGGCTGTTCGCTTCAAGGTCGGAACAGCTCAACGTCGCCGAATCGTCATGGAACTCCACGTTATCGACTTTAACCCGGTATCGGATGTCGGCCCCCATTTTTTCCGCCTCTTGCGCAAGTATCATATCGAAATCAGCTCGTGGAACGTTGTAGGCAAAATCCCAGCCATCGCCAAATCTTTCATCGAAATTAAACCGCTCGCGCTTATCTCCCTTAATGAAAACCGCCCCACCCTTGGTCATGAAGCCCGCCTGTTCCACAGCCTTGTGAAAGCCGCACTTATCGAGCAGATCGTTCGTTCTTGGCAGGAGGGATTCGCCGATTATAAACCTGGGAAAGCGCTCCTTCTCGATAACGACGACTTTTTTTCCTTTGCCGGCCAGACAACCGGCGGCCACTGCCCCGGCTGGGCCGGCGCCGATAACCGCCACATCCACATGCTCCATGATAACTCCCCCACGTTTTTCAGGTTATAGCCTGGTTACTTGCTGAATATGACAACATCACCTCTCAAAGCCACATGCACTATAATAGCCCCCGCGATACAGCGAAACTGAGTTGCGCTTTCAAACTCCTGGTCTCTTGTCACCGATATGATATTGATTATCCCGTCTCCGCCTTCCTTCTTGACCCTTTGCTGGAGTGATATCAGGGCGGAAAGAAATGTAATTTTGCACGACTCCAGATCAGAACGAAAGGCTCCACGGCTTTTGCGCGTTGACATATAATTCCCGAGCTTGGTTTTCACCTTCGGATGTTTTTGCCCTTTCATATAGAAAGGGACATCGAGCAACTTCGCCTTGCCTATTGCGCTTTCAACGGCGGCTTTGACGTCTATAAGCCGCTCGGTGTTTCGGGCTCCGGCGTCGGATGCGAAAAACGTGATTAATACAAACAGCGGGATAAAAAGTCTGTGTCTCATGTCATCTCCGTAACATAGATATCATTCATGCCGGTGCGTCACGTCGACAGATCCAAGCTTATGGCACGGCATATTACCACAGCTTCCAACGAAAATTAGCGGTATTATCACATGACCGCCAAAACATCTCAAATGTGTTGAACGCCGCTCTATCCAGACCAAAGCTCATGTCAATGACAATGACCGGTTCTTTAAGTTGAGTCCAAGTTTGCTTATCCATATAATGTTGTGATACAAGAACGTTTCCCACAAGATGTCCCGTGGATGGTTTACACTAAGAGAGCGTCATAATGAAAATTTTTATCGATTCAGCCGATATAGACGAAATCCGGGAAGCTAACGCGTTAGGTGTTATCGACGGTGTGACAACAAACCCGTCCCTTGTGGCCAGGACCGGCAAGGATTTCAGAACCGTAATCAACGAAATAGTCGCCGAGGTCGATGGTCCCATCAGCGCCGAAGTAATAGCCCTTGATTCGGAGGGGATGGTCACAGAAGCGCGGGACCTTGCCAGGATTCACGCGAACATCGTCGTAAAAATACCCATGACCACCGAGGGCCTGAAAGCTGTAAAAACACTTTCGGCCGAAGGGATCAACACGAACCAGACCCTGGTCCTTTCCCCCACCCAGGCTATCCTCGCGGCAAAGGCGGGCGCTTCGTACATTTCGCCGTTCGTCGGCAGGCTCGACGATATTTCTCAGGACGGGATGGCTCTGATAGCCCAAATAATGGAAATATTTGGAAACTACGCCTACCAGGCGGAGGTTATAGTCGCCTCCATCCGGCACCCGATGCATGTGGTCGAAACCGCTCGTATGGGGGCCGATGTGGCCACCATCCCCCTGGGGGTGATTAAAAGGCTCGCTGAACATCCGTTGACCGATATCGGTATCCAGAGGTTTCTGGCCGACTGGGAAAAAGTCCCCAAGACATAGCTTGCAAGAGACAATACCACGTTGAACACAGGTCAAACGGGGTATTCGGCCATGGTCGAAGCCCGAAGACTGACAAAAAGATATGGTCGGATTACCGCTGTTGATCAGATCGATCTGCATGTGGCTTCCGGGGAGTGTTTTGGGCTTTTAGGCCCGAACGGGGCGGGAAAAACCACCACCATCAAGATGATCCAGTGCGTCTCCCCGCCATCCGGAGGGACACTTACGGTCAATGGTAAAATCGTCGGCCTGGAAAACCAGGCGATAAAGGCCGCTTTGGGGGTCGTGCCTCAGGAGGATAATCTCGATGACGACCTGACGGTGATCGACAACCTGGTAATCTACGCGGGCTATTTCGATATTCCCTCCGATATAGCCAGAGAAAAAGGGCTATCGCTTCTAAAATTTGTCCATCTCGACGACAGGCCCAACTCCCGTATCCGTTCCCTTTCCGGGGGGATGAAACGCAGGCTCACCATCGCGCGGGCTCTTATAAACAACCCGGATCTGCTGATTCTGGACGAACCGACCACCGGGCTCGATCCGCAGGCCAGGCATGTCATCTGGCGCAAGCTTCAAAATCTGAAAGCCGGAGGGACCACCATGATCCTGACAACCCACTATATGGAAGAGGCGGCGCGGCTGTGCGACAGGGTGGCCATAATGGATAACGGAACCATAATCCTGGAGGGGGAGCCGGGGCGCCTGGTGCGCGAAGGGATGGAGGAGGACGTGATAGAGATTCGGCCGAGAGCGGAGAATATGGATGATTTAACGTCGACAATGGAAAATATGGGCGCCCGGGTGGAGCGAACCGGCGATACCCTGCTGATATTCACCGAGCGACCAGAGTCGGTTGTCGCGAGCCTGGCCGGTTATAACAGCGGCTATATGATAAAACGGAAAACGACTCTCGAAGACCTGTTCCTGAGGACCACAGGTCACAAGTTGCGGGACGGGTCATGATATCCCGCAGAGCTTTCCGGGTCTGGCTACGAAATTTCACAGTGTATAAAACCTATTACAGGGCCAGCCTTGTCGGCAACATCGGCGAGCCTCTTTTATACCTTTTCGCCATGGGGCTGGGGATCGGGGGATACATAACCGAAATCGAGGGGTTGCGGTACATAGAATATATAGCCCCCGGGTTGATCGTAACCAGCGCGATGTACTCGGCAACGTTCGAATGCACGTTCGGCTCGTTCACGCGCCTTACGCAACAGCGCACGTTCGACTCCATCCTGGCCACGCCCGTGTCGCTGGAAGACCTGGCGTTGGGTGAGATTCTTTGGGGCATGACAAAGTCGATCATCTCCGGAACGGTGATGATCGTGGTCATGACCGTGGTAGGATTGTACACACCCTCTTTCGGCGTGGTCTCCATCATGCTCACTGTCGCCGCGACGGGGTTTGTTTTCGCCGCAGCTGCGTTGTGCTGTTCGGCCCTGTCGCCGAGCTACGAGTTTTTCAATTATTATTTCACGCTGTGCGTCGCTCCGATGTTTTTTCTTTCGGGGGTGTTTTTCCCTTTGGCCGGATTTCCTGAAATATTCCAGTGGTTCTCCTTAGCGTTGCCCACCACCCATTCCGTGACGCTGGTAAGATATTTTTTCCATGGCGCCATTACGGGACAGCTTGTGATCGCTGCAGCTTTTCTGACAACCATGGGATTCGTCCTCTATCTCGCCGCCGTGCGGCTGATAGGCAGACGTCTTGTCGTTTGAGCCGGGAGCGGCCAGCTAGACGATTCCGCTTTCGATAACGGCTCCGTCATCCACGACCGAACCTGGCAGGACGACGCAGTTACTTATCACCGCACTGCCCACCCTGGCGCCGTCACTTATCGCCGCATATGGCCCTATAACGGCCCCATAGCCTATTGTGGCTCCAGGATGGATGTATACCGGCGGATGAACGGTTACGTTTGCCGGCGCAGACTGTGTTGCGCCACCGATTCTATCCATTACACATCGATGATAGCTATCGGCGTCTCCCGCGTCTTCCCATTTACCATATGACACATATCCATATAAAGCCTCGCTGTTTCTTACCATCGGTGTGTATATTTCTCCGGATATTTCCACTGTCCGGCCCTCTGGTATGCGGTCAAGCAAAGCCGGTGACAAAACAGACACGCCCGTGAACATCATCGATTTTTCAGAGCCGGTATGGTCTGCGGATGTGGCGTTAATGAACTTGACGATTCTGCCAGCGCTATTCACGCACAAAGCGCCGTATCGCCCCGGGTCGGGGTTGCCTTGCAACATAAGCGTGGCCATAGCCTTCGACCTCCTGTGGAACCGGACCAAGCCGGGCCAATCCACCTCCACTACCACATCGGAGTTTATAACCGCGAAATCATCCCCTCCAAGCAGGCGCCGCGCGGCCGCGAAACATCCCGCCGTGCCCATGATCTCCTTCTCGCGGGAAACGGCTATATCCACACCGAAATCACGGCTTCCGATAAATTCCATGATCTGACCGGCGAGATGATGGACATTAATCACTATCCTGGCCGGACCGGCCTCTTTGGCCGTGTCAATGGCAAGCTCCAGCAGAGACTTTTCGAGTATGGGGAACAGCGGTTTGGGTATACGTTCGGTGTGCGGCAAAAGACGCGTGCCGAAGCCTGCGGCGAGTATCATGACATTCATTTTATAATTTCCCGTATCGGCACAATAACCTTGCCGCTTTTACCATCAGCCCTTATGATACCAATCCTGTGAACCTGGTTAAATTTTTTGTTGACCAATGGCTGATCGAGGGTTTGTCTGGAGATTAAGGTGACCGATGGGTTTTAACTGCGGCATAGTAGGCCTGCCCAACGTGGGCAAGTCGACCATATTCAACGCTCTCACGGCGGCCGGGGCGGCTTCGGAAAATTTCCCTTTTTGCACCATAGAGCCGAACGTGGGGGTGGTCCCTGTACCCGATCCCAGGCTGGACCGGCTGGCGGAAATTTCCCAATCGGAAAAAATTATCCCCACCACGCTTGAGGTGGTGGATATCGCCGGGCTGGTGGCTGGCGCCAGCAAGGGGGAGGGGCTTGGCAACAAGTTCCTGGGGCATATCCGGGAGCTCGACGCGGTGGCGCATGTCATCCGCTGTTTCGATGACGACAACATCGTCCATGTCACCGGCAAGGTGGACCCGGTCAGCGATATCGACACTATCCGGACGGAGCTTTTGTTGGCCGATTTGGAGACGGTGGAGCGCAGGATCGCGGCTATGGAAAAGGGGCGCAAATCCGGAGACAAAAAGCTCCTTGCGGCCATGCCCAAATATGAAAAACTGCGCGACGCGTTAAGCTCCGGCGTAAAAGCGCGTCTTGCGATAGAGCCGGAGGATACGAACCTGTTCCGCGACCTGTTCCTGATCACCGCCAAGCCTCTGCTCTATATCCTGAACAAAAAAGAGGACGACATCGGCAAGGATAACGACGCCACCCTGGCGGTAAAGGAAATCGCCCGGTCCGACCACGCGCCGGTGGTGGAGATATGCGGCAAGATCGAATCGGAAATCGCCGAACTGGGCGGTGAGGACAAAAAGGCGTTCCTCGACGACCTTGGCCTGGCCGAATCGGGGCTGGATCATTTTATCCGCGAAGGGTACGCACAACTCAACCTGATCACCTTTTTTACCTCCGGCCCCAAGGAGACGAGGGCGTGGACCGTCACCAGAGGCGCAAAGGCTCCCGAGGCCGCGGGGAAAATACACAGCGATTTCGAGCGGGGATTTATCAAGGCCGAGGTGATGTCATATAACGATCTGGACAGGCTGGGCTCTGAGCTGGCGGTCAAGGAAAAGGGTCTTTTGCGGATCGAGGGAAAGGATTACGAGTTCAAAGATGGCGACGTGGCTTTGTTCAGGTTCAACGTGTGATAGCGCCCGGCTCTTGTGTCGGGGTGGCTTTTAGCGCCCTAAAAATTTGACGTTTTTTCGATTCGATCATAATATATCCATGGGGAACAACCACTAACTCCTTGTTGGGAAAATAGGGAACAAGATCAGTGACTACAGGTTTTGTCGCGCTCAATCTTTCCATTCGAAAGGCCAATTATTCTGATTTGGACGCGATGTACCATCTTGACCAGCGCCTTTTCCCTCCGGAAGTTCGTTTTGACATGTACACTTTTTATTTCCACCTGTTCGATCCCGATTCGACCGTTTTTATAGCTGAGACCATGAACGCTTTTGCAGGTTTTGTCATATTCAGGCCGGTGGCCGCGAGGGTTGGAGCAATTGTCACTATCGACGTGGAGCGGGAGCGTCAGGGGATGGGTGTGGGGACGATGTTGATGGACACAGTGGACCGGTTTGCCGTTTACCACGGGTTCGAAGCGATAGTCCTGCAGGTAGCCGTTGACAACCGCTACGCCAGAGGTTTTTATGAAAAAAGGGGATTTGCCCGCAAACGGCTCCTCAAAAACTATTATAAGACAGACGACGCGTGGGAGATGCGGTTGTGTCTTTCAGAAAAGCGCGTAACACCTCCCGAACCGCTGGCCGTCAGGGTCTGATCAACCTTTCAATCGCCTTGTCCAGCTCTTCTTCACCTTTCGTGATTGTCGATTTCCACACGGGACACGCCACAGGATATTCCGGGTTGTCCTCGGCCCATGTCATGCGGACCGCGTCTTTTTCCGTGGTGACGACGCTTTTCGCTCCTGCCGACCTTGCATCACTATAAATCCTTTCAAGCTCGGACCGGGTAAATACATGATGATCGCCGAAAAACCTGTGCCCGGCGATTATATATCCCGCTTTTTCCAGGGACTCTATGAATCGCTTCGGCCTGGCTATCCCGCAAAAACAATATACAGGACTGATAGGCTCCGGGCATGGCTCTCCCCGCACATTGTTAAACCCCACGATTTTTCCCTCCATGATAATGATCGGCGTAGCCTGTTTCGCGCGCTTGCGGATATCGCCTATCAAGCCGTTTTCCGGTTCTTCGGCGTGTGGTTTACCGCCGGTAATCACGATAATATCCGCCCGGCGGATTTGGCTGTACGGCTCGCGCAGGGACCCCATTGGCAACAGCCTGTCCATATCCGGTTTTGCGCCGGAGTTTACAAGAAGTATATTCAGATCACGCTCTATGGCCCGGTGCTGGAACCCGTCGTCCAGGACAATTACGCCTGTCCCGAACCGTCCCGCCAGCGCTTTCGCCCCTTCGATCCGGTCGGGGGAACACACGACGGGGACACCCGGCAGTTTTCGGGCGAGCATGTAAGGCTCGTCGGCGGAAACGGGAGGGGGGAGAGCGAACGACTGGCCATCAGACACGACGTGGATTTTCGATCCGGGCGCGCCGCCATATCCTCGCGAGAGTATCCCCGGGTTATGGGGGGCCAGTTTGCGAACCACCAGTTCCACAAAGGGGGTTTTGCCCGATCCGCCAACGCAGAGGTTGCCGACGCTGACAACCTTGCACGGCGCCTTGGCGGATTTAAAAGCGCCCATGTCATACAACAGGTTTCTGGTCCCGACGCCGACGCCATACAGCCATTCTCCCAAAACCAGGGGCAAAAGCAGGGCTCCGGGTTTTCGCTTGCCCGTGACGATGTTTTCAACCCTTTTGCGTGTCGATCGAATGACGCCGTTCATGAATCCACGGATTCGATAAAATCCCGCACAACAGGCTTTAAGTATATCGAGTTGATATCCATCGATTTCAGCTCCCGGGCCAGTATCCGGCATTTGCTGTCGGTGTCCAGTTTTTTATCGATGATAAGCACGGGTTCATGATGTACATAGCAGAGGCCGGAGCTTATGGAAGCTTCGTCGTCGTAAAGGTCGTCATACCGCACCTCCACGCCGAGGCGCAAGGCGGCGTTTTCCAACTCCATGAGTACGGACAGCTTATGGACCGAAGATCCCTTTATGATGCCCCCCTCCATGAAAATAATGGGACGCTGTGAGCATCGTTTGACCTAATTGAAGAGGCCGTGCGTAGACATCACGGATATTTGCATCGAGCTGACGGTTTCCTGCGGATAATTGGCCGCCGCCCAGAACATGAGATTGGGGCCGTCCTGGCTTTGGCATTCAAAGGCCGACATTATTCCGTCACCGTTGATGTCGAAAAACATCCTGTTACATTCGGGAGTGTCTGTGATTGGATCGAAGATCACGCCATTATCTTCGGTGGTGTGATAAAGACCGAGGTAGTGGCCCACCTCATGAGCCATGGTATTGCCTTGCATGACCAGGTCGGCGGAAGACATCCTTGAAAAACCGCCGAACGTGTTTATTACCACGCCGGACCTCGACGTTCCGCTTGCCACCGGGCCGGGAATCGCGCCGGCGATTCCCAAAACGCCGAAATCTCCCAGGTCCATCACAAAAAACAGGTTGAGGTAATCGTTGCCAGCCTGGGACGACATCCTGAACAACTCCTCCATATCGTCGGGGATTCCATCGAAATTCGAATCCCTGTCCAGGTTGATATAGGTAAGGCGGCTGGCGTCCGAGCCCGAGAGGGTTATATAGCTCAAATTTCCTATTGAAATGCCTGCGCCATTCATAAGGCGTATGAACTCATTGACCATCACGGCAAGGTTGGCGTCGCCGGTTCCCCCATAGTCCGGTATGGCCACTATCCACAGGTTCACGTCAAGAGATCCACCGCCCCCGCCGGAGCCGTTTAATTCATCCTTGCTGCAACCGGAAAAGACGAAGACCATGGTTACGGCGATCACAAGAGCTGTAACAGCCCTGGTGGAGCCAAACGACAGATGATTTGTATACATGCCTGATCCCGCTATTTGAAAGCTCCCATAACGAAAGGGTTGTGCGCCTTTTCGTAGCCGATAGTGGACGGCTCCCCATGCCCCGGGTAAACTGTTATGCCATCGGGCAGGTTGAAAAGCTTTTCCCTGATAGAGTTCAGCAAGGTGTTAAGATCACCACCCTGAAGGTCTGATCGTCCGATCGACATGTTAAAAAGCGTGTCGCCTGTGATTACGAAATCATCATGAACAAAACAGGCTCCACCCGGGCTGTGCCCCGGTGTGCTGGTCACGTACAACTTTTGGCACGGGCATATATCTATCGCGTTCCCTTCTTTGTACAGGATGTCCGCTTCCGGCGAGGCGCCAAGCCCCAGGTATCCGGCCATGTCCTTCATCGCGGGATCGGTGAGCATTTTTGCGTCGTCCTCGTGGATGCCGAGAGGCGCGCCGGTGATTTGTTTTAATTTTCCGTTGGCGCCGGTATGATCCGCGTGGGCGTGGGTGTTGAGGATTATCGACACTTTCCAGCCCCGTTCGTCAACGGCTCCCATGATCCGTTTGGAAGAGTCTCCGGGATCGACAACGGCACAGGTTTTATGATCCTCGCAGCCTACCAGATAACTGTTTACATCCAATGGACCGACAGTAAGTGAAACTACTTCACAAGGCATTAGCACTCCGAAAAAACCCGGGCTGCCCCGGTTGGTTCAAGCGTGTCCTGATGATAACAGGTTTGTGTTATTGTACGGGCAATTATGATTCAGATGAAGCCAAAAATTGCGAATCCCGTTTGCGCGCGTGTGATAAAATCGTGCCAGCAGCTAAATGTATATGTTTAAAGCAGGAACAGGTGATAGTCACCATTAACAACCGCCTGGATGGACAGGAAACTTGATAGTTTCACCAGACAAAAAACCCGTGCCCCCGCCTGGAGACGACAAAGCCGTGTTGTCCCCATATCTTAAGCTGGCTGTGTTGCTGTGCATGGTTTTGGCGGTGGCTGCTGTTTTTAAATGGACGAACATAGGAGCTTATTTCACCAGGGATAACATAGAGGCGACGCTGAGCGATATGGGGCCGTGGGCTCCGTTGGGGTTTGTGGTGATTTACGCTGTCAGCACGGTGCTGGGGGTACCGGGAACCATTCTTACAATTATCGGTGGCGTTGTTTTTGGCGCATACGTGGGAACCATACTTATAGTCATAGGCGCCACGATAGGAGCAAGCGGAGCCTTTTTCGTGGCGCGGTTTCTCGCGCGTGATTTTATAACGGAAATGTTCGGTAAAACTCGCTGGTTCGGCAAGCTCGACAAAGGCGTCGAAGACCAGGGGCTATATTTCATATTGTTCATAAGGCTTGTTCCCATATTCCCGTTTAACGGGATAAATTTCGCTTCGGGACTGACCAGAATACGGTTTCGGGACTATTTTATCGCTACGGCCATAGGAATAATCCCCGCAAGTTTCGTTTTCGCAAACGCCGCCTCCAAAGCAGCCATGGCCGCTTCCGGTGGAACCATCGGGTTTGGTTTTTATCTTTCATTCGCCTTGCTGGGGGTTTTGGCTCTCACGCCGACAATATACAAATCGATTAAAGCAAGGAAGAAAAAGGGTTATGAGCAAAACAAATAACCCCAGGCTTCCTCCGGGACAGACGCTGACGGAACAATTACCAGTGCTTCATATAGGCGACATTCCGGCGTTCGATATCGATACATGGACGTTCAGGATATTCGGCCTTGTAGAAAACGAGATCGAAATGAAATACGAGCGATTCCTCGCACTGCCCCACGAAACGATTATCGCCGATTTTCATTGCGTCACGACATGGTCCAGGTTTGACAACGTCTGGGAAGGAGTGAAAACGGGGAAAATCGCCGAACTGGCGCGGGTCAAACCCTCTGCGAAGTTTGTTATGGTCCATTGCAAACAGGGGTATACTACCAATATAAGGATTGAGGAGTTTTTTGAGGAAGATGTCATTTTCGCAAGGAAACTGGACGGGGCCGACCTGACGCCGGAGCATGGTTTCCCGCTTCGCCTGGTGGTTCCCCGGCTCTACGCCTGGAAATCTGCGAAATGGGTTCGGGCTGTCGAATTCATGGAGCTGGACAGTGGTGGATTTTGGGAGCTAAGAGGCTATCACAACCATGGAGACCCCTGGAAAGAAGAGAGATACGGCACATTATTCAAATCGTAGTAAAATTAACAAGGAAGGTGGAAATAATGTACGACTGTGTGATAATCGGAGGAGGCCCCGGCGGGATTTGCGCGGCCATATACGCCATTCGCGCCGGCATGAAAACTGTCATTGTCGAAAAGCTGGGCATTGGAGGCCAGATCGCGTTGTCAGATATTATAGAGAACTACCCCGGCTTCCCGTCCCTGTCAGGGGGGGAACTCATGAAGAATTTCGAGGACCACGCCAAGGCTGTCGGTGCGGAATTCATCTATACCGAAGTCAAAAAGATCGAGCCTTCCACAAAAGGAATATCCATAACGACGAGCAAGGACGCCATTGACACCAAGTCCGTAATCATCTGCACCGGCGCCCAGCCGAAACGTCTCGGGTTTAAAGGCGAGGAGGAGTTTGTCGGCCGGGGCATATCCAATTGCGCCACCTGCGACGGCCCTTTCTACAGGAACAAGCCAGTGGCGGTCATAGGTGGCGGGGACACGGCGGTGAAAGAGTCGATATACCTGTCGAAAATATCGAGCAAAGTATACCATGTCCACAGACGGGACAGGTTTCGAGCCGAGAAGGTGTTGCGCGACAGGATCATGACCCGTGACAACATAGAGTTTCTCTGGATGACCAGCGTAGAGGAAGCTTTGGGAGACGAAAGCGGCGTGACGGGATTGAGAGTGACAAACAAGGATGGCAAAACATCGGACATCGCCGTCGACGGAATTTTTGTTTTCGTGGGCATCTCGCCCAATACCGGGTTTATAGACTGCGACAAGGACAGCCAGGGATTTATCATCACCAACGAAAACATGGAAACCTCTGTTCCGGGCGTGTTCGCCGCCGGCGATTGCCGGGTGACGCCCCTGCGTCAAGTGGTCACATCGGTTGGAGACGCAGCCATAGCCGCATTCAAAGCGGAGGAATACGTTTCCGAGCTCGAGGGGCAAGGGTATGAAAGCTCCGCTAAAGCGTGACTCCGCCCGATTCGATGCGTCTCGCTGTTTTGGGTGCGAAGTCAGAAGATAACCGCGTGTTAAGGTCGGGTCGATCTGACAGAATCCACCCCCGGTCTTTTTCCGGTTGTGTGAACTTTCTCACCAGAGGGGGAAACAGCGGTTTCCCGCTTCGCCCGACGCTATCCGGGGGCGACTGATGGGCCTGTCCAGGTACAGCCGCAACCGTATGGCTTGGCGATCCTATAACAAGCACAGAACAAAACGCGCTTTTGAAATAAATCAAGAGCTGGGGCGCATAGGTTTTCTGGTGGTTCCCTTTTTGCTCCATACCAACTTTCGCGGGTTGCCCGGATACGTAGAGGGAGAACATGGCGCGTCGGGCATATATTTGTACAATCAGTCCGATGAAACGCTGGCGGTGATCAAGCGCTATTTTCCATCTTTTGACATTTCCCTGGCAAAGGCGGCGATGCCCGTGGGTGATTTCGTCATAGAGTCGCTTCTTATGATGGGTTCCATCGGCACAGTAGCCCAGATAAAGACATCCGATTGCGACTACTGGGTGGTCATAGATGAGTCGAAACTCAAGCCTGAACAGATCGATGCGCTAAAAACCAGGCTTGCGGCGATTGAGAGCTGGGCCGCGGAGAAAAAAGTGGAGATACACTTTTTTATCTCCGACATCACCAAGACCAGGATGAATGATTTTGGCGATACGGACAAAGAGTCGGCCGGCTCGTCGCAGACACATATTCTCAAAGAGGAGTTTTACAGAACCGCGATTCTGGTCGCAGGCAAAGATCCTCTCTGGTGGATTTTCCCCGCCAACCTTACCGACGAACAATACAATGAGCACCTGAAGGTCCTGTATGAGGAAGGCGACCCCGACATGAGCGAAGTCGTGGACCTGGGCAACGTCGGGCCTCCATCCAAAGGCGAGTTGTTCGGGGCGTTGTTGTGGCAGTTCAACAAGGCGACTTCCAGCCCATACAAAGCGGCGTTGAAAATGGCGTTGCTGGAAAGCTTTATCAGCGCGGGACCGGGGGAAAAACTGCTTTGCGACCTCCTTAAACACGCGATCCATCACAACCCGGACAAGACCGATCAGGCGGATCCATACCTGCTCATGTTCGACTATATCCGAAGACATTACATAAAAGCCAAGCGCAGAGGCGTAGTGACATGTCTTGAAAAATGTTTTTATCTAAAGTCGCTGGACGATCCGGTGAAAGACACCAAAAATATAGACACTCTGCCTTACAAAGATCGAACTTTGAGGTCGTGCCTGAGACGATGGAAATGGGACGTGGGGACCCTTGGCGATATGAATAATTTCAAAAGCTGGCAATACAGCAAGGTGGCGGAGCTGGGGCTGGAGATACGCAACTTCATGCTGGACACCTACAAGGACCTGACAAAAGACCTGGCCAGCGTCAACAGTGAAAACAGAGTCATCAGTGACAGGGATTTGCATATCCTCGGGCGCAAGCTGTTCGCCATATATGACAAGAAAAACCCAGCGAAAATACCACGGATGAACCGCGTAATGAATGAAATTAAGAATGTGGAGGCCATCACTTTCAGCGTCGTCATAAAGCCGGGCCAGGCTCCGGTATGGGCGGTCTACAATGGTGACATTAGGAGCCAGGCCGCCAAAGGGGTCGGGATAGAGCAACATTTGCTGAACAAAGCTCGCGACCCGATTTCGCTTGTAATGTGGCTTGTGCAAAACCAGATATACGGGCTTAACACGTTTTTGTACCTTGTTCCACACAAACAGCTTCCTGTCGCGCTGACCGATCTGCAGGGGTTGGCGCGCAACGTGCGTGAGTTTTTCCCTGGGCTGGACATCAAGGACCTGAGCCACGACGATTTGCTGTCCAGGGCGAGAGTAAAAAGGATTTTTGTCGTTATCAATTATCTTTCGCCAAAGTGGAAAAACGAAATCGAAACTCTTCATATACTCTATTCAACCAGTTGGGGAGAATCTTTCTGTCACGTTTTGCCGGCCAAAAAAGGCTTGTCAAAACTGCTCGACGTGCTTGGCCAGACATCGGCCGGTTTTGTTATTTCCAAGCGTAAAATATTCAGAACGTTTATCCCCAAGGGATCCAACGAAACCAAACTCCTGAAAGATCTAAAGGATTATCTGGTCAAAAAACACAAGTTCTCCGCATGAGATTTCACGCCTGCCGGATGAGACTGCAACCTGCGGCGATGGTATAGCCATGACAGCAAAGATATCCATCATAGTGCCAGCGTGGAATGAAAAAAACCTGGACGTCATCACCAGCCTGTACACGAACCTGCCGGGGGTGGAGGTTATATGCGCCCTTGCCAAGGGGGATGACGTCACACCGGAGCCTGGCGGTACAGTGGTGGTGCGGACGGTGAAGGGGCGCGCCGCCCAGATGAACGCAGGCGCCAAGCTGGCCAGCGGAGATATACTCCTGTTTCTCCACGCCGATACTGTCATCACGCAAGAATCCTTGTTGGCGGTACGCGAGGTTCTCCAGCTCCCATATGTAGCCGGGGGGGCTTACAGGTTGAAAATAGACTCTCCATCGGCCTGGTTGCAGATGGTGTCATTCGTGGCCAATATCAGGAGCCTGGTTTTCAAAGCGCCATACGGCGACCAGGCTCTGTTTCTGTCCAAGAAGTTGTTTGACAAGATAGGCGGGTACCGGGACACGCCCATCCTGGAAGACGTCATGCTCGTAAAGCAGATCAGGAAACGTGGAAAACTGAAAATAATTAACGAATACGCCGTAACGTCAGGCAGACGCTGGCATGGAAGGGGAATGGCTCGATCAACACTTGTAAACTGGGCGATAATGCTGGGCTATTACATGGGCGTCAGCCCACAGAAATTGGTGAAAACGTTCAAAAGGTGACAAAGCTCATTTTATTCTTTCACCCTATGAATTTACCTGAAGATGAGGTTGCAAATCGCGTTTTACCCTTATTTTACAGGGCCAGAAGCAGGAGTTGATACAGCCATCGAGTTTTTTCTGCCTGGGAAATGCGGGATTATTTGTCTGGAGAATCAGAGTTGCGGGAAGCCTGGATTTCGGCCGACTCGTTAAACGCGGACAGTATCGACGGGTTGTCCCATTCGCCCGGGCCGATCACATGGTGCATCACGACACCATCTCCGCCGATCAGAAACGTCTCCGGCACACCTGTTATTTTGTATTTGGGCGCCACCACCTGCGCCGGATCGAGAGCGACGGGAAAAGTCAGCCCGAGTTCGTTCACAAATTTTTCGACTTCCGATTTATCGTCGTCTATGCTGATCGAGATCATGGCGAAATTCTTGCCGGCCATCTGCTCGTGAAGGCGTTGCATGGATGGCATTTCCTCGCGGCATGGAGCGCACCACGTGGCCCAGATATTCAGGAACACAAATTTGCCCTTATAGTCGGCCAGTGAAATGTTTCCACCGGTAAGGAGAGGGAGAGTGAATTTTGGAGCGACTTTCCCTTCCATGACCGGCTGTGGTTTTTTTTGCGCCTGGCTGGAAGCTTCGAACGGCTTTAACGGTTGTTCAAGGCTTTTCCCGATTTTCCAAAACCCCGTAGCCACAACGAGGCACAGAACAAGCGCTCCGAAAGGCGCCCATTTTATATTCTCACCCATCACGCTCACGCCGTTCATGTTTCAGCCACCCTATAGAATATAGACGTCCCGCCCAGTCGCCGGGGAACAAGTCCCACAGCCGGGCGGTCCGCGGTACTAGCTCTTGTCTCCGTAGAAGCTGTAGAGTCTGACTATTTCCTGCAGAACGGAGTTGGACTGCAAGTTTTCCGGTATTTCCAGACTCACTTTCGGCAGCTTGGCTAGCCTCGCCTTGAGGCTGTTGATCTCATTGTTGATCAAAATGGTGTTGAGCATCGTATCGATATCGCTTTTCATTTCGTCGGGAATCTCGTTTCTCAAAACACCGCGGATCTGATCCAGAAAAACTCTTTCAACAACAATCTCGGTTTCAGATTTTACAGATGCCGTGTGTTTTCCATCCTCGCGAAGGGCGGCGATAATGCCAAGGGATACCGGGGCGTCACCCTCATTGACCGTTATCTCGTTGACTTTCGCTCCACCGGAATACACGGACACTTTTCCCTTGATAAGCTTGTACATGAAATAACCATACTGACCTCCTTCGGTAAATATCCACTGGCCAGCGTCAATGGTTTCTTGAGCCATCGCTATTACTCCCTGATGTAATAATTAAACATTTGAAAAGGCAAAATATAAGTAAAAGAGCGTTTTGTCAATAGGCTAATAAACGATTGGCGCATTTATTACTCGTTACAGTTTTTGGCTTTTGTCCAGCCGAACGGCTCCGATGACGGCGCTGGGGCGATATGCGTGATAGAGACATCAAAATGATCGTCCGAGGCAGGAATGGGCCGTCATGCAAACGAACCGTCTCAATCTGGTTTACGGCGATTAACGCCGTAAACCAGTGTGGAAATCTGTCCGTGTTGTGAAGAAAATCTAGATTTCCTTCGCCTGAAGCAGTATTCGGGTCATTCTATCTTTTCCCGCCAGTTTCAGTTTTTTGATCTGTTTGAGCTCGTATTCCTCTTCCGGGGTAAGATATTTTTTCTGGGCGAATTGCTCAACCTGCACCTTATATTTTATATGCGCTTCATAGAGCTTTCTGTATTCGTCGTTTTCGCTCAAGAGCTGTACTTCGACTGGATCGTGCGTTTCAGTGGGCATTGGTGTTTTCTCCTGCCGAGATTGTGGTTTGATGTTTTTCCCAGTTTATCTCCGCCTGGGAGCGGCTTACATACACAGGCTCCGGAGGATGGTCATCCAGTTTGCCTTTCACAGCAAATTCATGGGCCAAAAGAGCAACCCCTTCGACGCAGAACCTCTCCGGATATTCGACAAATTTTATTTCAAAACCGATTTTTTCCCTGAAAATCTCCCTGTACGGGGCGAACCCGTCACCGGCGAACAGTACCGGACGATCAATCAAATCCGCCAGATCCTCCGGGTATATCTCAAGGTTGGGGGTCGTCTTTTCTTTGGCCCCACCATCGACTTCATACAGCGCGGCGTATACCTTCCCCATGTGAGCCCGCATCACCGGACAGAAACACCATCCATTCGGAGCGGTGTTAACATAAGCCACAGCGTCGAGCGTGCCAGCTCCCGCAAGGGGTTTGCCCAAGGAATCGGCAAGGCCCATCATTGTCCCAATACCTATCCTGAGCCCGGTGAATGATCCTGGCCCCGTCGATACGGAGAGCAGGTCGATCCCGCCCAAATCTAACATGCTATCGTCAAGCAACCGGTTTGTAAGCGCAAGGATATCCCGGGAATGGGTTGATTCCGGTTTCCGGATGGATTTTAGCCGCACAACGCCGTTTTCAACCAGCGTAACGCCTGCTTCGACGGAGGATGTGTCTATCCCGAGAATAAGCATCAAGTACGAGTGTTAACGCCTCGGTTCACTTAAAAAAGAGCCCATATTCACTAGATATCAGATATTCAGAAATAATGCAATGGCGCTTTGCAACGACATTGATTAACAAATAGTTATGATGTCTCCGTTTTTCGGGTTTGATTGGTCGCCGTTTCATGGTTTTCATGTTTGGATCCTAAAATTTCCCCGGGGATCGCGGGTTGCGGTTTTTCAGGAGCGGCAGGTTCTTCAGGAGCCGTTTTTTTTCGCATTTCACGATATTCGGCTCTATGGGTTTGTGCGGCTGATTTTACCTTGTTGATCTCGCTTTCGGCGCTTAAAATCTCTCTATCCGCCTCTTCGATCTCCTTGATGAAAGAGCGGACCTGGTCGTTCTCAATTTCGAGACCACCTGATTTGATCAATTTGTACGAGACTTCGCCGAGCTTTGCAAAAAGACCGTTTCGCTTGTTCGCAAAGCCAATGATGCGCAATTTCAGCAGGAAGATGTCGACCAGCACTTTTAACTGTTTGACACCGAACGAGAACATGGAGCCGATATTATCCTGAAACATCATCTCGTTGTTACTGATAAAAAATGTTTGATGGATTCAAGATTCGGGATCGGTCATAATTCCTGGTCTCCCGACGCCGGTTCGGGGGCGTCGGATGGTTCTTTCCCGGAAAGGTTGGCTGGTTGATCAGGTTCGGCGATGGTGGATTTATCGCCCATCCCGCCAGTCGCCTCATCGTTGTTCCCAGGTTTTTTGGTTATGACGAACTCCTTGACACCGATAAGGGCCAAGAGATCCATGATCTTGCCTTGCAATTCAATAGCTTTACGGGTTGTTTCAGGGTCGTCCAGATCCAGAATCTCCCCCAGCGCTTTAAGACTTTTTTGAAGCTCGCTTCTCGCGACAGCTCTGCCCGTTTCTTCGTTCAGGTTTATTTTTCTGTTCAGCTTTTCGGCGAGGCGCTCCACGCTGTGGTTAACACGGTCGATTTTATCCGAAACAGTCGATAGTTCATTCCACCCCTTGAAAGCCACGATTCCTGTTATCAGCAAAGCGAGCAAAAGCGACAAAATAACCAGAAACGAGCCAGCGCCATTTGATCCGGAGGTGTTGATCATACCGTTTTGCCCCAGTTCTCCCCTGTAATTAAAAGGAGTTCCGCCGGATTTCATCTCGTCGGCCATTTTAAGCTGGGCGCTCTGGGTGGCTGGGGCTGGCTGATCATGAGACGGGACCGGCGGTTGCTCCAGGGATCCCTCCTCCATCGGCGGGTGGGGAGATGGCGCCTCGTGTTGCGCGGGGTTCATTTCCTCTGGTTCGGCAGGTTGCTGGTCGTTTTTGTCTAATTCGTCTGTCATACTCAAGGGACCTTCCGAATAAAGTAAATGGCCCAAACAGCCTGGACCACGTTCGGGAAATTATCTCAAACTGCTGATAATCGGAAAATATCACCAAAGCTCGCCGATTACCTGCATCGTACTTAAGCTTTTATTGAGCGTCAAGGTCAAAAGGCTTCTTGATTCAAGGATGCAATATCGTATATCGTACGGCCCTACAAAGTTGATAACAGGGATCTGATTATAATGACGATTAAAATAGACGGCGTTAAAGTAGCCGCCTCTATCAAGGCGGAAATAAAAGAAGAGACGTACCGTATCTGGCGGGACAGGGCCGAGAAGATATGCCTGGCTGTAATCCTGGTGGGGGACAATCCCGCCTCGCAGGTATATGTTCGGCTCAAGGAAAAAGATTGCGCCGATGTGGGCATAGTGTCGATCAAGCACACACCTCCACCCGACATCTCCATGGAGGACCTGCTGGGGCTTATAGACGATCTGAACAATGATCCCTCGGTGCACGGCATAATTTTACAGCTTCCCATCCCGGGCCATCTGGACGCCAACATAGCGCTGGACCGGATAAACCCGGATAAGGACGTGGACGGGTTTCATCCACTCAACGTGGGTCTGCTGTCGCAAAATCTGGCCACGCTCATGCCATGCACTCCAACCGGGTGCATGGAGCTTCTGGACAGGTACAAAATACCTATCGAAGGGGCGCATGCGGTTGTGGTTGGAAGATCCAACATCGTGGGCAAACCGGTGGCGGCGATGCTGCTACACCGCAACGCCACGGTTACAATCTGCCATTCGCGCACAGCCGACCTGGGCGCTATCACATCCAAAGGTGATATTCTGGTCGCCGCGATTGGCAAACCTGGTTTTGTCACCGCGGATATGGTCAAGCCGGGCGCGGCCGTGATAGATGTCGGTACCAGCAGGGTGGGTACCAGACTGAAAGGCGACGTCGATTACGATGGGGTCTATGAAAAAGCCGGGTGGATAACCCCGGTGCCGGGTGGCGTAGGCCCCATGACCAGGGCTGTGCTCCTCCAGAACACCATTACAGCATACAAGCTCCAGCGGAAACTTATCGTCGGTCTTCTCGATGAACATGGACGAAAAAGAAAATAGCCTCTCCCCGGATGAGCCTGACATTGGTCCTGGGCGCAGGGTTTATACCGTAACAGAGCTTACACGAGATCTGAAACTGGTCATCGAGGAATCGTTCTCCGGCCTCTGGATAGAGGGCGAAATATCCAAATTTTTTGTCCACACATCGGGCCACGCCTATATCACCCTAAAAGACAGCAAATCCGTGATAGAAGCAGTGATGTGGAAAGGTGGCATATCATACCTGAGGTTCGATCCAAAGGTTGGCGACCAGGTGGTCTGCAGGGGGCGATTGTCCATTTTCAGCCGGCGAAGCCAGTATCAGCTCATAATCGAAGCGATGGAGCCCAAAGGGCTTGGGG
Source organism: Nitrospirota bacterium (assembly GCA_024275315.1). Lineage (GTDB taxonomy): Bacteria > Nitrospinota_A > UBA7883 > UBA7883 > UBA7883 > JAJRZK01. Next base: position 145,974 of record JAJRZK010000058.1, on the reverse strand, counting down.
CGCTGGCGGCGGCGCTTGAAAAGCTCAAGAAGAAGCTTTCGGCTGAAGGGCTGTTCGATAAACGACGAAAAAAACCGCTTCCATACATATCCTGGAATGTCGGGATAGTAACCTCCCCCACCGGCGCCGTGATCCGGGATATGGTACGCACGCTAAGACGCCGTTTCCCGGGGCTGGGCGTGATTCTCCGCCCCGTCAAAGTACAGGGGGAGGGAGCGGCGCAGCAGGTGGCGCAGGGGATAGCGGACCTTAACGAATACGGCGAAGTGGACGTGATAATCGTCGGCAGGGGCGGCGGATCGATCGAAGACCTGTGGGCGTTTAACGAAGAGGTGGTGGCCAGGGCCATAGCGAGATCGGCCATTCCCGTTGTCTCCGCCGTGGGACATGAGACCGATTTTACGATAGCCGATTTCGTGGCCGATCTTCGCGCGTCCACCCCCACCGCGGCGGCGGAGCAGGTGGCCCCTGAACGAGCGGCTGTGGAGGAGTATATCAGCGACATGGTCCACAGAATGACCATCAACATGCGGGACATGAGCGAAACTCTCGCGCTGAGGGTGGACGATATGACCAGCCGGGCGAAAAGGGCGATTGACAGCCAGTCGCTGGGTTTCGGTCAACAGCTTGCAGGTCTCAGAAGGCATCTTGCGATTTTAAACCCCAAGCGTCAGCTTCTCCTGCGAAGGAGAGCTCTCGGTGACCTGGCCGATGGCATGGCAAAAGCCGTGACGGGTTTGAAAGGCGCAAAACGCGTCGAAACACGGAATCTTTGCGGCAGGCTCAAAACGATCAGGCCGGAGCGCTGGATACAGGCTCGGCGCGATCTGCTGGATCGTAAACTCGAAGATCTGGCGGCAGGGTTGCGCCATGGCACATCCGGGCTGAGAAAGAGGACAGACATGGCCCTGGGCAAGCTAGAAGCGTTCAACCCGCAGAAGGTTCTGGAACGGGGGTATGGTATCGTATCTTCAGAGGATGGGAAAGTGGTGTGCAAATCCGTCTCCCAGTTAAAGCCGGGAATGAGGGTGAATATACGACTTCGGGACGGCGAAAAAAGCGCGACCATGGATGGTATCGGGGCCAGGCAGGGCAAGCTGTTCTGATTACAGATGTTTCCCGCGCCCTGTAAAGGGAGTTGTGCATGAAATACATGGTTTGCTCTTTAGCTGTCATAATCTTGCTAAAATCGTCTTTTGTGATGGCCATCAGCGAAACCGGATTTGAGGAGCAGTTTAAAAGCAGGGTTGTCCCCTATTTCGATCAACACTTCACAACCGGCGCATTCACCGGAAAAGATGGCGTCAGGATCGAATACGCCGCCTATGAACGGGAGGGCGAAAAAGGGGCTCTTGTAATTGTAAACGGACGTACAGAGTCATATTTAAACTATCGCGAAGTCGTCTACGACCTTGAAAAGAGCGGCTTGTCCATCTACACGTTCGACCACCGCGGCCAGGGGCTTTCCGGCAGGATGCTGGCCGATTCGTCCAAAGGGCACGTGGAGCGCTATGAAGATTACCTGGATGACATGAAAACGTTCATGGAAACCGTGGTCAACAAAAAACCCCACAACAAAGTATTCGCGCTGGCGCATTCCATGGGAGGGGGTGTTACAGCCTTGTACGCCCAGCGCCACCCGGAAAAGTTTGATGGTCTCATACTCTCCTCGCCCATGCTCGAGATTGATTTTGGCGTTGTGCCGGATGTGGTGGTCAGATATCTTGTGTCGTTTCTGGACATGGTGGGACTGGGCCGGATGTACGCCCCCGGGAAGGGGCCGTATAAACCGGAGGAGTTCAACGGCAACCTGCTGACCCACAGCCGCGCAAGGCTGGTTAACAAGGTGCGTGAAAATCAGAAATACAGCGCTATCCGGCTTGGAGGGGCGACTGTAAGGTGGGTCGCCCAAATGATAAAGATGACTGGCGAATTAAGGGAGAACGCGGTCAAAATAAAAATACCCACACTGTTGTTGCAGGCGTCCGAGGACAGGATAGTCAACCCCGCGGGTCATGACGAGGTTTGCCGTAACGCTCCCAACTGCCGAAAAGTAGTAATAGAGGGCGCGCGTCACGAAATGCTTCTGGAGAGCGACCCTGTCCGTAGCGTGGTTATGGAAAAAATCATCAGTTTTTTATCCGGACAGCCGGACGCGAATGAAAGCCGGTGAGCAAGTCCTGGTTCGCCTGTTCGGACTTGATGGGAAGCGTCTAAATATTACCGTTTTACGCGATATATTATGGTAGAATTGACTACCATGAGCGAACAGGGGAAAAAGGGTAAAAAACCCAAATTCGAAGAATCGTTAAAACGACTGGAACAAATCGTTTCAAAGCTCGAAGAGGGTGACCTGGAGCTGGAAAAATCCATAGAGCTGTTCGAAGAGGGAATCGGCATCGCCAAAAGTTGCCAGAAAAAGCTGGATGACGCGGACAGGAAAATCGAGACCCTTATCCGCGACAAGGAGGGTATCTTGTCGACACGACCATCCGAAGACACCGAAGATATCGAAGACATCCCATCCTGACGATACATGCCTTTTTCCGACTATTTCAAAGCCATCCACACGGAAGTGGACGCCACCCTGGACAGGTTGATCCCGGGCGATGAAACATATCCTCCCTCAATACATCAATCGATGCGCTATTCGCTTTTCGCGGGCGGAAAAAGGTTGCGGCCCATGCTTGCGGTGGCGGCGAGCGACGCTGTCGGCGGTTCCCGAACTCCCGTGCTGTGTTTCGCGGCGGCCCTGGAAATGATCCATACCTACACGCTGATTCACGACGACCTTCCCGCCCTTGACGACGACGACATCAGACGCGGCCAAATGACAAACCACATGAAATTCGGCGAATCCACGGCCATACTGGCCGGAGACGGGCTGTTGACGATGGCTTTTGAGATTTTGACGGACACCGCTTTTTTTCCCGGTGTCGCTGTGACAACCATCCTCGCAGTCGCCAATGAAACGGCTTCGGCGATAGGCTCCCTGGGCACCATCGGGGGGCAGGTGGTCGATATAGAGTATGAAAGCGCCGTTGCCGACCTTGCGGTTCTCGAGTATATCCATACACACAAAACCGGCAAACTGATAACCGCCTCCGTGCGGGGTGGCGCCATATTGGGTGATGCGGATGATGACCAGGTTTCGGCCCTCACGGTTTATGGTAAACATGTGGGTCTGGCGTTCCAGATAATAGACGATATCCTGGATATTGAAGGCGACTGGAGAAAGCTCGGCAAGACCCCGGGGTCGGACATAAAAAAAGAGAAGATGACCTATCCCTCAGTCGTCGGTATGGAAGCCGCCCGGAAACGGGCTACGGAGCTCACCGACAGCGCTCTGGAGGCTCTGGAAATGTTCGACGACGAAGCCGACCACTTGCGCGATCTTGCCAAATATATAGCCGCCCGCACCTTTTGAACCTGTCCAGGTCTTTGTTTGGTGACTCCGGCTCGGCATCCTGATATAATCGGTTTTCCGGTCACCAGCGCCAGGGTTTATGAGGTGTTATTATCCAGATGATGGCAGTAAAGTTTGTAATAGGGCTTTTGATAGCTTTTTTTCTAGTGACGTTCGCCGCCAAAAACCAGCAGGAGGTAATAGTGTCTTATTACCTCGGATACAGCTTCGATGTGAAACTATGGGTTGCGATCCTCGCATCGTTCGCAATGGGGGCGGTCATTACTTTCATCGCCGCCGGCCTTTCCATGTTAAAGCAGCAAAGCCGTATCTGGAGCCTTAATCGCAAGGTATTAAAGGTGGAAAAGGAGCTTGACGATCTTAAGCAAAAACCGTTGCCGGACGAGCCCTCCGTATATCCCGCCCTTGAGAGCGGCGCACGTCTGATCACTCCCCCCGTGAAAGAAGTGAAGACCTTGCCGGAAACTACGGCCGCTTCGAACATCTGACGATTTTACCGGCAAGCCCTTGCTATTACAATTTTGCGGTCTTATAACCATGCAAACGACCAAATAACAGCTTTCCATGGCCCTTAAAGGGCGTCCAGAGCTTGCCCGAATTTGATTGTAGAGGGATTGGTGGCGTGGTAGTGTTAAAATAAATAACAAGTTAGCCGACACGTTCATATTACTGTCTGTAAAGGGTATTATGAGCGTTGGAGGAGTTTTCTCGGAGATTAGATGTGAATCAGACTTATAAGAACCTGGCCCTGTGGCTTGTTGTCGGGCTTGTGATATTAGCCCTGGTTAACATGGTAAACCAGCCCCGATCCATGAGCAGGCCGATTTCATTCACCGAGTTCTTAGACGCGGTCGAGCAGAACAATATTGCTGAGGTGACATTGCAGGGAGATATCGTCCATGGAGTGTTCATCGACGGGAACCGGTTCACCACCCAGATAATCGATTATCCCGACCTGGTAAAAGACCTGAGAAAGGCCGGTGTCAGGATAATGGTGACCCCTGCCGAGCAGACCCCCTGGTACCTGAATATACTGATTTCATGGATGCCGATGATACTCCTGATAGCCATATGGATATTTTTCATGCGTCAGATGCAAAACGGGGGGTCGCGCGCGCTCTCTTTCGGCAAAAGCAAGGCCAGGATGGTTAGCGACGGTCAAAACAAGGCGACGTTCAAGGACGTGGCCGGGGTGGACGAGGCCAAGGAAGAGCTACAGGAAATCATAGAGTATTTAAGGGAACCGGCGAAATTCCAGAAACTTGGAGGGAAAATACCAAAAGGCGTTTTGCTCGTCGGCCCACCGGGCACAGGCAAAACCCTGCTGGCCAAGGCCATAGCGGGCGAGGCTGACGTCCCTTTTTTCAGTATATCCGGCTCGGATTTCGTGGAGATGTTCGTGGGCGTCGGCGCATCGCGGGTACGCGATCTTTTTGAAAACGCCAAGAAAACCGCTCCATGCATAATATTTGTGGACGAAATAGACGCCGTTGGCCGCCACCGCGGAGCGGGGCTTGGCGGCGGGCACGACGAGCGGGAGCAGACCCTCAACCAGCTACTGGTGGAGATGGACGGTTTCGAGGAAAACAGCGCAACGATAATCATAGCCGCCACAAACAGGCCCGACGTTCTCGATCCGGCTCTGTTAAGGCCGGGCCGGTTCGACCGGCAGGTGGTGGTGCCCAGACCCGATATCGGCGGCAGGGAAGCGATCCTCAAGGTACATACGGCTAAAATACCGCTGATGGACGATGTTGACCTTAAAGTGCTCGCCAGGGGGACGCCCGGGTTCACCGGGGCCGACCTGGCCAACCTGGCCAACGAAGCGGCGTTGCTGGCGGCTCGTGAAGACGCCCAGAAAGTTACCATGCGGCATTTCGAGCAATCCAAGGACAAGGTCATGATGGGCGCGGAAAGACGGTCGATGATAATAAGCGACAAGGAGAAAAAGAACACGGCGGTCCACGAGGCCGGTCACGCCCTGGTGGCGCTGATGTTGCCCGGGACCGATCCCATTCACAAAGTCACCATAATCCCAAGAGGCAGGGCCCTGGGAATAACCCAGCAACTTCCCATCGATGAAAAACATACCCACCCCAAGGATTACCTGGTTAACAGGCTGGCGATAATGATGGGCGGCCGCGCCGCGGAGGAGATCATCCTGAACCAGTACACAACCGGAGCCAGCAACGATATCGAGGTGGCTACCGGGCTCGCCAGGAAAATGGTGTGCGAATGGGGTATGAACTCCAACCTCGGGCCGGTCGCTTTCGGCCAGAAAGAGGAGCAGATTTTTCTCGGCAGAGAAATTTCCCAGCACCGTGATTATAGCGAAGATACGGCAATCTCCATAGACAAGGAAGTTCATGAGCTCCTGACCAACGCATATAAAACAGCTGTGGACATTATTACCGAGCATCAGGATATACTGGAGGAACTGACAGATATTCTGCTGGATGTCGAAGTGATCGACGGGGCCGAGATGGTCGAAATTGTCAGCAAATCCCTGAAGAAAAAAGGTATCGAGCTTCCCGGGTTGTCTGACCACGATAATGGCGGCGGGGAAAAGGAAAACACGGCCAAGGGTGAAGATGGTCCTGGAAAGGACCAGGGGAGCAAGCCGGATACACTGACCGGAACGGGAGGCGAGACATCCCCGGCCCTGGTGTGATTATGATGCGGCGGTTTGGGGCCATAAATTGAAGCCTGTCGCGCTGGTTTATCTTTCGAGGTGTTGATAAACCCATATTTGCATATGCTGATTGCCCAACTTCTCCAGCGGAAAAAATGAGATCAGAACCACCCTTGGTAAATAAACTTGCTCCCTTCGTCGCGATTGTGGTTGGGATTACATTTGCTTATACGTTGGGCGCTTATTTTGAAAACTACGTATCCACAACAGCCCAAAACGCGATTCCAGGCAACATAGAAAAAATAATAGCCGAAGCAAAAAAAGCCGTCAGCAAGCTTAAGGATGCGGCCAAAACCCGGGAGCCAAAATCCGGCGAACACAGGCCGGGGAAAACCAGAACATCCAGATCCACAGCTCCACCGGCGAACATCCCCGTTTCTGGCTCCTCTGAATTGATTCTGGATTTTGTGTCCGTCTCCCAGCAGGAAATCCTTCAGACCAAAAAATCGCCGGGTATCGTAGCGCTGTTTACTATCGACACCCACAGCGCCAGTGATTATTCCCCCGTCGCAGCCCATCTGATCGTCTCCATGCCCGAAAAACGGGCGAAAGGGCGACTATTTGCATCCGGAGTTGTCAATTTTCCCGAACCGGTCGTGGTAAAAGACAAAAACGCCATAGAGATAATGGTAAAAGGAAAAGGGATCGGCGCGTTCGGATTCGCCGTGTTGGGTAAAAAAGACGGGAAATACCTGAGATGGGATTTGCCGTCCAACGATATTTCAGACAAGTGGCGAAAAATTACGATCCCCTTCAAGTCGCTAAACCTGTGGAGCTACAACCCTCAGACAAAAAGATATAGGCGGATCAAGAAAAAAGTAAACCCTGTCACGATTTTCCAGTTACGGGTTTATATCCAGCGGGCGCATTTGCAAGACAATCCGGCAGGTGAGCTTTGGATAGACACCGTGGCGTTACGATAACCTTTTACCGTTAATACTGACCGATGAAAATACTGCTAGCCAACGACGACGGCATAAACGCCGCAGGCATCAAAGCCATGAAAAAAGCCCTTTCGACTATCGCGGAGGTGACTGTCGTGGCGCCGGAAACCGAAATGTCGGCAGTGGGCCATTCTATAACCATATCCGACCCCTTAAGAGTGCGGGAAGTAAGCGTGAACGGTGATTTGTTCGGGATAGCGGTCAACGGCACACCGGCCGATTGCGTGAAAATCGCCATACGAGCTCTGATGGACACCAAACCCGACATGGTGGTCTCGGGTATTAACCATGGGCAGAACGTGGCTACCAACGTGATTTATTCCGGAACCGTCTCCGCCGCCACGGAAGGGACGATTCTGGGAATACCCTCGGTGGCGATATCGCTGGCGTCGTTTGCGTCACGGGACTTTACCGTTGCGTCTGAATACGGCGCACGCATAGTAAAGCAGGTGGCGGCCCGAGGATTGCCGAAAGGGGTTCTGCTCAACGTAAACGTGCCAGCTTGTCCCAGGGACGAAGTCAAGGGGGTAAAAGTGTGCCACCTCGGCCAGAGCAAGTTTAAGGAAATTTTTGAAAAAAGAGTCGACCTTCGCCAGGACAGCTACTATTGGCAGGGAGGGCATATGGAAGTTGACGAAAGCGACAGCGACGCCGATATCGGATGGTTGCATAGAAACTGGATTACAGTGACACCCATACACTTCGACCTGACCAGATACGATTTCCTCGATCAAATCAGGCAATGGGAATTCAACTGATCCGGATACCATTGGAAAACGACAAAGGATACATGCGATGAAGTTTGTTGTAAAACCGGGCGTATCGAAAGGCCGGGCGCTGATCCCCGCCTCCAAGTCCCACACTATCCGCGCCGTTTTTATCGCGGCCCTGGCCGATGGAGAGTCCGTTATCCGAAACCCGCTCCAATCCTCGGACAGCCATTCCGCCTTAGAGGCGGTAAACAGGCTTGGAGCGGAAGTGGAAACATCCGAAAGCGTGTGGCGAATATATGGTACAGGCGGAAGAATATCCGCCCCTCCCTCACCTGTGAACGTGGGAAACTCCGGCACAACCGCCAGGTTTGTCCTGTCAACCGCGTCACTCGGCCTGGCGCCCATAACCATCACGGGTGACGTCCAGACAAGCTCAAGGCCGATGGGTCCCCTGTTAAGCGCTCTTCAATCCATCGGCGCAAGAGTGTCATGCACCACCGGCACATTGCCTGCCACGGTGGAAGGTCCCATCGACGGGGGATCGGTGTCGGTGGACGGGACCACATCGCAATACCTGTCCAGCCTGCTTATCCACACGCCCCTTGCGCCCCGGGGCGCGCAGATGGTCTTGACGAGCCTCAACGAAAAACCGTATGTGGACATGACGCTGAAGTGGCTTGATGAGCTGGATATAGAATATGAACGCGATGGGTATTCGATGTTCCGGGTTCGGGGAGGACAGGTATATCCCCCTTTTGACAAGATCATGCCGGGCGATTTTTCATCGGCCGCTTTTTTTGCGTGTCTTGGCGCCATTCCCGGAAACGAGGTTACTTTGCTGGGGCTGGACATGGACGATATACAGGGAGACAAGGCCATAATCAACTATCTGACCCAGATGGGCGCTGTCGTGACGTTCGAAAAAGAGGGTATCCGTGTAAAAGGCGCAAAGCTCAAAGGGGTTGATCTCGACCTGAACGCCACGCCGGACGCCCTGCCCGCATTGGCGGCCCTGGCCTCGCTGGCGGATGGTGTGACCACCCTTGGCAACGTGCCGCAAGCGAGAATAAAGGAAACCGACAGAATATCCGTAATGGCCGGGGAACTGGGAAAAATGGGGATTCGTTGCGTGGAGAAACCCGACGCGCTGGTGATTCATGGAGGTTCGCCCCAAGGCGCCAAGGTCTCCGGTCATGGAGATCACAGGGTGGTAATGAGCCTGGCTGTCATAGCGTCCGCCGCCGATGGTGTCACGGAGATCAGCGCAGCCGAAGCCGTCAAGGTCACATTTCCTAATTTCGGCGATCTTTTTTCCTCTTGCGGAGGGCGGCTAACAACCATCCCGTGATCCGCGATCACATTTATAAATACCGCCCACACAGGTTTCGCCTGTTCATGTTTCAGACTCCCCGCCCCCTTATGAAAGGAAAAAATAATTTAACCGTTGACAACCACCATATAAATATACAGAATAATCGCTTTCGATAATACTTTCGTCGGGATGAAAACCAGATGAGAAAAAGCATGAGAACCTATTCCGCCAGGAAAGAGGACCATCCTCACAAAGACCGGAAATGGTTTGTCGTGGACGCCAAAGATAAAGTCCTTGGGCGGGTCGCTGTACAGGTGGCCAACAAGTTGCGTGGGAAGGACATGCCAACATACACCCCCCACGTGGACACCGGATCGTTCGTGGTTATAATCAACGCCGGGAAAATAAAGCTTACCGGCTCGAAGATCGACCAGAAAATATACCACCGGCACACCGGTTATTTCGGCGGTCTCAAATCCGCCACCGCCAGGGAGATGCTGGAGAAAAAGCCTGAAGATGTGATCAAAAAAGCGATCGTAGGCATGTTGCCCAAGAGCAGGCTCGGCCGCGCTATTGTCGACAAACTGAAAATATACGCAGGGCCGGAGCATCCCCACGCCGCCCAGAAACCTGTTCCACTGGAGGTTTAGCAAATGACCAAACAGGTTGACCAACGCCACTACGCCACGGGCCGCCGCAAAACCGCCACCGCGAGAGTCTGGATCTCTCCGGGAGATGGAGGGGTTACCGTCAATAAAAAAAGCGCGGGCGAATACTTCAAGCGGGTCACCGGCGAGACCATAGTGCGCCAGCCTCTGGACCTGGTGAAACTGACCGATAAAATCGATATTGTCTGTACCGTGCGCGGCGGAGGTCTCAGCGCCCAGGCGGGAGCTATCCGGCATGGCATTTCCAAGGCCCTTGTCGCGCTCGATCCAACCTTGAGACGGCCGATCAAAAAAGCGGGATTTTTAACCCGCGATTCACGGGTTAAAGAGCGTAAAAAACCTGGCCAGCCAGGCGCCAGGAAACGCTTCCAGTTTTCCAAGCGTTAGATTTAACCCGCAATCCGCCGCGTCCGGCGACCGCGGGGCGGCTGTTTGGCGGCCATCCCGGTTCCGTATGTTCTGTCCGGGGCGGAATGGCTGGTTCACCGCTATACGCCTTTGCCAAGCCAATCTTTCATAATTGTTCCGCCAATATGATGTAATATTACAAATCATGATAAACGCAGGAATCGTCGGAGCCGCCGGCTATACAGGAGTCGAGCTGTTAAAACTGTTAACCGGCCATCGGGAAGTGAACGTGGCCATGGTTACATCAGACACGTTTTGCGGCCAAAAAGTGGCGGAAGCGTTTCCGCGTTTTGCCCATATGCAGTCCCTGGAGTTTGAAGACCATGAATCTGCCCTGAACACCGACGGACTCAATGCGGTTTTCCTGTGCCTGCCTCACGGGGAATCCATGAAATATGTTCCCGCATTGCGAGCGTCCGGCCTGCAGGTGTTCGACCTGTCCGCAGATTTCAGACTTGAAGATATCAGCGAATATGAAAAATGGTATTCCGCCCGGCACACCGCCGCAGAATATTCCAAACAGGCCGTTTATGGTTTGCCGGAGCTGAACAAGGAGCTGGTCGCGGACGCGGACCTTGTCGCGGTTCCCGGATGTTACCCAACCAGCGCCATTCTAGGCCTGGCCCCGGTGATTGGCGCAGACTGGATCGACCCCGATTCTATTGTCATAAACTCGGTGTCGGGAGTTACCGGAGCAGGGAGGAAAGCTTCTATCCCCCTTATGTACGCCGAGTTGGACGATGATTTTCACGCTTACGGAGCCCCGGACCACAGACACACACCGGAAATAGAGCAAGAGCTTTCAAAGCTTGCCGGCAAGAGAATCTGCGTGACTTTCATACCCCATCTGGCGCCGGTTGCAAGAGGGATATACACCACAATCACGATTAAAATGACCGAACCACGGCCCGTTGAAACCGTTATTGACCAGCTAAGGGATTTTTACCGGGACAGCCTGTTCGTCTCCGTATTCGACGCTTACCCGCATATGAAATGGACGCTTGACACCAACAATGTCATGATTGGCGCGCATGTGGATCGACGAAGCCAAACACTACTGATTACATCCACTCTGGACAACCTGGTAAAAGGCGCTTCGGGCCAGGCGGTGCAATGTTTCAATATCCGGCGTGGCTTCGACGAGGCTGAAGGATTGCGATAGAAAAATGGCGAAGGCAAACGGGGTGACAGCGCCAGAGGGTTATCTGGCCGGCGGCGTGCACTGCGGCCTCAAAGAAGACGGCGCAAAAGACCTGGCCATGATAGTATCCGACAGGCCCGCCACGGCTTGGGGCGTGTTTACGAAAAACCGCATAAAAGGCGCCCCGGTGATTGTCACCCGCTCTCATTTGCGCTCCGGCGCGGCCAGGGGGATAGTGGTGAACTCCGGCAACGCCAACACGCTTACACGAAACGGGATTCAAACCGCCACCAGAATGGCCACAGCCGCATCCAGAGTCGTCGGGTGCTCGACACGTGAGATTCTCGTCGCATCCACTGGTGTCATTGGCAAACCGTTACCGATAGAAAAAGTGGAGGCGGGCATCGCCTCTCTCGGCGCGAAACTGAAACCTGGCGGGGGAGCCGCCGCCGCGGAGGCCATCATGACCACGGACCTTGTCAGAAAGGAATGCTCCGCGCGTATGAGCGTCGGATCAAAACCTGTCATCATAGGCGGATGCGCCAAGGGCTCCGGGATGATACATCCGAACATGGCCACGATGCTCGGCTTTATCACCACGGACGCCGCGGTGTCGAAAGAAGCGTTGAAAGACCTGGTCAAACGGGCCAACGCCGACTCGTTCGGCCTTGTCACCGTGGATGGGGACACGAGCACCAGCGACATGCTGTTGATAATGGCCAATGGCGCTTCCGGCTCCCCTTGCATAACCGCCGCGAAGGGGAAACGGTATTCGGAGCTTGTGGACTGCGTGACCGGCGTATGCGCCGACCTTGCGAAAAAGGTGGCCAGAGATGGTGAAGGGGCGACAAAGTTTATCACCGTCACTGTAAATGGCGCAAAAACTGACAAGGCGGCTCGCGCCATAGCCATGTCCATCGCGAAATCAAACCTGGTAAAGACAGCCATGTTCGGCCAGGACGCGAACTGGGGCAGAATATTGTGCGCCGCCGGAGCCGCAGGACAACAGATCGACGCGGACCGGGTCGCCCTGAAAATTTGCGGCGTGACCGTGTTTGCAAACGGCGGCCTGGCGGATGACGGATGGGAGAGCCGGGTGACGGCAAAGCTTAAGAGCAAAGAGATACCAATACATGTGGATGTCGCCTGTGGCGATGGTTCCGCGCGGGTGTGGACCTGCGACATGTCGTACGACTATATCAGGATAAACGCCGATTACAGGTCATAGGTGATCTACTGCCAGCGCCCTGTCAAAGCCCGGCTTGTCCGCAAGGTGAACAGGTTCCTCTGTGAAGTTGATATCGACGGCGAAACCATTCCCGCCCACATCCCCAACTCCGGCCGGTTGACAGAGCTGATGACACCCGGGCGAAGCGTTATTGTCGCCCCCGCCGGGTCCGGGAAACGCAAAACCAGGTTCACGTTAAAATCGGTCCGGTTCAACAACCGGCTGGTATGTATAGATTCGACCACCCCGAACGCGCTGGCCGAGGAAATGGCCAAGTCACAATCCACTCCGATGTTCAGGGGATATACGAACGTCAAACGTGAGGTCGCCATGGGCCGGCACAGGTTTGACCTGGCGTTGACCGGCCACGCCATGGCCCCGATGATCGTGGAGGTAAAATCCGTAACGCTGGCGCATAACAGAGCCGCCATGTTTCCCGACGCTCCCACGACAAGAGGCGCGGAGCATCTGGCCGCCTTGTCAAGGCATGTAAAAGAGGGTTATCGTTGCGCGATCGTGTTTGTGGTTCTACGATCCGACGCGGACACGTTCCGGCCAAACATGAAGACTGATCCGGCCTTTTGCGAGGCGCTTGACCACGCCAGGGCTTCCGGGGTGATGATCGCCGCATATCGTTGCAGGGTGGGGATCAGGTCGATATCACCCATCGGGCAGGTACGGATCGAATTCAATTAATCCTCTCGTCGATAAATCGAATCGAGCCGGTCCATAGATATTTTCCTGTCAAACGAGGTTACAACCTTTTTCCTGGCATTGGTGGCGAGACTTTCGGCCAGCTCCCGATCGGAAAGCAATTTAATAACTTTCCGGGCGAACGAAGCGGGATTTTTCGGTTCAGCCAGCAACCCGCAATCGCCATGGTCGAGCATTTGTGGGGTGCCGCCTGAGTCTGTCCCGATCACGGGCCTGCGCATCGCCATAGCCTCCAGACACCCCAGGCTGAAACTTTCCGAGTGGGACGCCAGCACATATATATCCAGGTCCGCCAGCACCGACGCGGTATTCTCTGTCGATCCCGTGAAGATCACGCTGCCGTCCAGTTTCAGCGCGTTCTTTCTCTCCACCAGCCTTGATTTGTACGCCCCCTGCAACTCCGGAGTCTCTTCGCCGGTAAGCGCCAGGACAGCTGAAGGAAAACGCCGGAGTATCAACGGCATGGCCTCGATCATCTCCATCTGACCTTTCAACGGATCCAGCCTGCCTATGACACCGATAACAGGTCTGTCCCCGTCCAGGCCGAATTTCTCCCGGAACCTCCCCCTGGGTGTTTTATGGGGGTCGAATTTTTCCAGATCCAACCCGTAATGTATGGTCACCACCTGCTCCGGCATAACGGGAAGGTTCTCCACCGCGTTTATCCTCATGCTGTCAGAGCCCGTTATGACACGCTCTACCCTGCCATACTCCAGCCGGTGGTACAGGTCGTGTTTGGGCTTTGGTATGTTCATATAGTTGGAAAAGATCAGCCGTGTTTTCGGCGCTCTCCACAGCGCGGTAGCCGTGATCCCAAGATCTATGGAGTTGTGCACATGGACAATGTCCACCCCGATCCGGCGGACAAGCGAACGGATGGCCAGAATAGCCCTTATATCGACATAGTCGACAGGGTTCCACTCCTCACCCGGGAAAGACAGGGCGTCAAGCGCCTCGGCGGTTTTGGAGCTTTTCCGTCTCAGGAAATATACGTCATACCCTTTTGCGGTCATGGCGACGGCCTGGTCCACGGTGTACCGCTCCAGACCTCCCCATCCCCTTGAAAAAAGAACATATATAACACGCATCAGGCACGATACCCGCTATACGGAAACACCCAACCCCCGGTCCGGGCGTTCGCGTTTGCCGATGGCTCCGATCAGCTCCCTGGATTTTTTTCTGGCCCACTTGTCCGCGCGCAACGCGTCCGCAAGAGATCGGACCGGAGTCACGTCGCATGCTTGTAGTGTCCTGTCCACCACTTCGCAAATGGTGGTAAAGGCGATTTTTCTGTCCAGAAAAGCCTCGACAGCCGCTTCATTGGCGGCGTTTAACACCGCTGGCGCCGAACCTCCCGTGGCAAGGGCCTCATAGGCTGTAGACAGCGCGGGAAACTTGTCGTGGTCCGGCTCGGCGAATGTCAGACTGCCGATTCCAGGCAAGTCGAGGCTGGGAAGATCTATGCTCAGCCTGGATGGATAGTTGAGCGCAAAAGCGATGGGCGCCCTCATGTCCGGCAACCCCATCTGGGCGATTACCGACGAGTCGCAAAACTCCACCATGGAGTGAATGACGCTTTGCGGATGGACAACCACCTTGATTTTTTCCGGCTGGATGTTGAACAGCCACCTCGCCTCTATAACCTCCAGCCCCTTGTTCATCATGGTGGCCGAATCGATGGTGATTTTCTTTCCCATGCTCCAGTTCGGATGGTTAAGCGCCTGTTCCACGGTAACTTTTCGCATCTGCTCTGCGGGCATGTGGATAAAAGGACCGCTGGATGCGGTGAGGATAAGTGTGCGCACGTTTCGAAGTTTCTCACCCCGCAGAGCCTGGAATATGGCGGAATGCTCGCTGTCGACCGGGATGATTTTCACCTTGGCGGCCCTGGCCTCGCGCATGACCAGTTCCCCTGCCGTAACCAGCGTCTCCTTGTTGGCGAGCGCCACATCTTTACCCGCCTTAACCGCTGCCAGGGTAGGAGCCAGGCCGGCGGCGCCCACCATCGCCGACAGCGCCATATCTGCGTCCGGGTGGCTGGCGCACTCTATGGTTCCCTCGACGCCGGACACCACTTTGGTTTTGACCAGCCCTTTAAGCTCCCTGGCTTTCGCCGGATCCGCCATAGAAACAATTTCGGGTCTGAATTTTTCTATCTGCCCGATAAGCCGATCCATGTTCGATTTTGCCGCCAGGCCGATTACGTTAAACCGATCCGGACGCTCCTCTACGATCTTGAGCGCGTTGACGCCGATAGATCCGGTAGAACCGAGAATCACCAGGTTTTTCATGTTGTAATAAAAGTAACCATGTAGATGTAGAAAGATATGGAGCTGAAAAGCAGGCTGTCCACCCTGTCGAGCATGCCACCATGACCGGGGATTATCCAGCCGGAATCCTTCACGCCCATATTCCTTTTTATATACGACTCGGCAAGATCGCCCAACGGGCCAAGAAGGCCGGCGATAATCCCCGCGGCGGCGGCGTGCTCTATGGCCACGGTGGGCATGAACAGCATTTTTACCGCCACAGCCCCGGCCAGGGCGCCTACAGCTCCTCCGACAAACCCTTCTACGGTTTTGCCGGGGCTTATCGATGGAGCGAGTTTTCTTTTGCCCACCGCTCTGCCGGTGTAGTATGCGAAAGTGTCGCAAAAAGCGTTGGCTGCGACTATCAGGATGACGTAAAATCTCCCGTCCGGATGGGAGTAGATAAGAGCCAGTGTGGAAAACGGAACCGCCACGAAAAGCATGGCGAACAACGTGTTCGATGAAGTTTCGAAAAAGTCCTTGGATCTGTTGAACAAGGAAGCGGCGGCGGTGACGGCCACGATAGAGCCTGTAACGGCTGTTATGGCTGTCGCGTCTCCCAGGTAAACCACGGCGCAAAACGCCGCACCTCCCGTGACACCGATATATTTATGGGACGGCGCGGAGCCTGCCTCGAGCATCTGGAACATTTCCAACAGGCATAATATAGCCGTCAGCGTGGCAATGGCGAAAAACAGGGCGGGAGAACCGTAAATCGCCAGAGCCAAAAAGGCCAGCGCGAGCAATAAACCGCTGATTATACGGATCACGAAAAAGTTATTCCTTTGCGGTGTTAAGCTGGGACGCGGTCATGCCGTAACGACGCTCCCTCCCCTGGTATGACGCGATCGCTTCTGTTATATCCGCTTCGGTAAAATCGGGCCACAGCTTTTTTGAAAAGTAGAGCTCTGTGTAGGCTATCTGCCACAACAAAAAGTTGCTTACCCTCAGCTCGCCGCTGGTGCGTATGAGAAGGTCCGGGTCGGGAAGGGCGCTGGTGTCCAGATAACTGTTTATTTCATCCTCGCCGATTTCCTCCGGTTTTACGATCCCGTTCGCCACGTCTTTGGCGATAGCGCGCACCGCCCCGACTATTTCCGCCCTGGATCCGTATGAGAGTGCGAGGGTGAGCGTCATTCCGCTGTTGGTCCTGGTTTTGCTGATCGCGTGCCGGACAGCTTCGCGGGCTATCAAAGGAAGGTCGTCGATACGTCCAATGGTGTTGAACCGTATGTTTTCTTTTTGCATGCGGCCAAGCTCTTTGGTCAAAAACTCTTTTAAAATACCCATCAGGGCCGCCACTTCCCCAGGTGGCCGTTTCCAGTTTTCCGAACTGAAGGAATAGAGCGTAAGGGACTTTACTCCGATTTTGCGGCAAAAGGTCACAACCTTGTTCACGGTCTGAACCCCTGCCCTGTGCCCCTCGATACGAGTCAGACCCCGGTTTTGCGCCCACCGGCCGTTGCCGTCCATGATGATGGCGATATGCTCCGGCAAACGGGACATATCTATCCTGCAAGCAGGGTCATCGATGCTCATAATGAAGCCTGGCGGACCCTAACGGTCCATGACCTCTTCTTCTTTTTCCAGTGCGAGTTTGTCCACGCTAGCGACACCGCTGTCGGTTAATTTCTGAATCCTGTCGATTCCCTTCCTGGCGTCGTCTTCGGAGATTTTTTTCTCCTTTTCCAGGTTTTTTATTTGATCCACACCCTCCCTGCGCACGTTGCGCAAGGCTATTTTCGCCTCTTCGCCGATTTTCCTCACGACCCTGGTCAGTTCCTTTCGCCTCTCTTCGGTGAGGGATGGGATGGGAATGCGGATGACTTTGCCGTCGCTGGCCGGGGTCAACCCGAGATCGGAAGATAATATCGCCTTTTCCACAACGGGGATCATGGCCGTCTCCCATGGCTGGATGTTTATCGTAAGCGGGTCGGGCACGGACAGGTTCGCCACCTGGTTAAGCGGCGTATCCGAACCATAATAATCCACGTGTATCCCGTCGAGAAGCCCTAGAGAAGCCCGGCCGGTCCTTATCCCGGCGAACTCCTTTCGCAGATGCTCCACCGTCACGTCCATTTTGTGCTTTACCTGATCGAACACGTTGTCCATCATGTCAGGTCCCTCTTACTATTGTTCCTATTTTCTCACCATCGAGCACCCGTTTTATGTTACCGGTGACGGTCATGTTGAATACTATAATAGGCACCTTGTTCTCCATGCACAAGGATATTGCCGCGGCGTCCATGACCTTCAGGCCCCTTTTTAAGACATCCATGAAATTAAGCTCGGTATATTTCCGGGCGGACCTGTCTTTCATCGGGTCGGCGTCATAGATGCCATCCACCTTCGTAGCTTTCATTATCACGTCCGCCTGGATTTCCATAGCCCGCAGGCTTGCGGCGGTGTCCGTGGTGAAATAGGGGTTGCCGGTGCCTCCGGCCAGTATGACGACCCTGCCCTTTTCGAGGTGCCTGATGGCGCGCCGGCGAACATATGGCTCCGCCAGTTGGTGGATGTCGATCGCGGTGAGCATCCTGGTCTGGCACTTCATTTCTTCCAGAGCGTTCTGCAACGCCAGACCGTTTATCATCGTAGCGAGCATACCCATGTTGTCCGCCGAGACCCTGTCCATTCCGGCGTCGCTGGCCACAGAACCCCGAAATATGTTCCCGCCGCCGACCACTACGGCAATCTGCACGCCCATCGCGCTCACTTCGCTTACTTCCTGCGCAAGATGTTTAACGGCGACAAAATCTATCCCCTGTCCTCCGGGCCGTTCACAAAACGCTTCTCCGGTGACTTTCAGCAGAACCCGTTTAAAGTGCGGTTTGCTCAACTTGGCTCCTTATCCATGGCTGCGCGCCAGGTTTAAATCGTTTGAATTGTAAACAGTCGCCATGGTCAATGGTTTTACTTCCAATTGCCCATGGCTATTCGCCCAGCTGAAAACGACTGAACCTTTTCACCGTTGCTTTGGCTTCCAGTTCCGCCTCCGCGTTTTGAATGTATTTTTTGACGCTGATATCCGGATCCTTAACAAAAGCCTGCTCAAGCAGACACACTTCCGAATAGTACTTCCTGATCTTGCCCTCTATGATTTTTGGGATGATCTTCTCCGGTTTGCCCGATTCTCTGATCTGCGCTTCGAATATTTCCTTTTCCTTTTCCACTATTTCAGAGGGCAGATCGTCGGCGCTGATCGACACCGGATTGGCCGCGGCTACGTGCATCGCCAGATCGTGACACAAGTTGGCGAAACCTTCACCGCCAACCGCTTGCCCGGAATCCAGGGAAACCTCCACCAGCGACCCGATACTTCCGACACCATGAATATACAATCCGAACCCGCCGCTCCCTTCCAGCTCGAACCGGGCGTGGCGGCCGATTGTGATGTTTTCACCCATTTCGTGGATGCTCTCCGTGATTATGTCACGTACGGTTTTTGCCGGATCCCCCGCGAAAGCCTGGTTCATGATCGATTCGCTGTCTTCCACGGTGTCAGAGGCGGCTATATGGTTGCTTATGGACTTTGTCAGCGCCTGGAATTTTTCGTTGCGCGCGACGAAATCAGTCTCGCATTTGACCTCCACAAGCGCCGCCACGCCATTTGAAACAGAACCGCTGACGGCCCCTTCCTTGGTTGATCTGTCGGCTTTTTTTACGGCTTTGCTCGTCCCCTTTTTACGAAGAAACTCTATCGCTCCATCCATATCGCCGCCGCTCTCCTTTAAAGCCTGCTTGCATTCCATTATTCCCGCTCCAGACCTTTGGCGAAGGTCTTTTATCATCACTGCGCTAATAGACATGGCTATATATATCCTCCCGCGAAACAGATCGAGGCTACTTGTCGCTATTTGCCCGATCGTCTTAAAATTGTATAAAGTTGATTAATCTGTGGATTCCTGCTCTGGTGAATCCGTTTCAACACTCTCTTCGTTAGAAACCCCGACAGGCGGCTCTTCTTGCGGCGTTGTATTGCCGGCCTGGCTTGTGGCGGCCTGGGCCGCGGCCTGGGCCTCTTTTCTCTTCAGTTCCTCCGCGGCTTTCGCCTTTTCCTCGGCGAGCGCCTTGACTTTCATCTTGTGCTCTTCCGCCCCGTCTAAGATGGCCTGCTTGATCGCTCCGGCAACCAGGCTGATGGCCCGCGAGGCGTCGTCGTTGCCTGGTATAACGTATTCGATACCATCAGGGTCGCAGTTTGTGTCCACAATGGCGATGACCGGTATCTTGAGCTTTAGCGCTTCGGCCAAAGCTATGCGCTCTTTTTTCGTGTCGACAATAAATACAGCGTCGGGCAGGCCGGGCATGTCTTTTATCCCGCCAAGGTACCGCTCCAGTTTCATCTGCTCTTTTGTGAGCCTGATAGCTTCTTTTTTCGCAAGCACCTTGAGTGATCCATCTTCCGTCATGGTTTCAAGCTCTCTCAACCTCCCCACACTTTTCTGTATCGTGTCGAAGTTGGTCAGCATACCACCGAGCCATCTCTCCTTCACGCAGGGCATACCACATTCCCTGGAGGTCGTGTCGATTATGTCCTGGGCCTGGGTTTTTGTCCCGATGAACAGCACAGTCCCCCCGTTTGCGGCGATTTCCTTTACGAAATCGATGGCCTTGTTGAAAAGCTTGAGCGTTTTCTGAAGGTCGATTATGTAGATACCGTTGCGCGAACCGAATATGTACTTGCGCATTTTCGGGTTCCATCGCTTGGTCTGATGGCCGAAATGGAGTCCGGCCTCCATCATTTGTTTGATCGTAATTTCACTCACAAATAACTCCTTTTCAAGTTTTTCCTCTGTTTTCGTCTTTTCCCTGCAACGCTTCGGCCCGCCAGATGTTTGGACTGTCAAAAGCCGCACTTGATCGTTGAGAGATCGGAAAACATGTGTATTTATGGTCAGGAGGAAAAAAACCTCCTGCAGATAATCTGTAATTAGAACATAACCTCACAGCCTGCGCAACTTATTAACTATAAGTTTGGATTTTAAAGAGCCTGCCAGCAAAAATTTCATTAATTCCGTAAATTCTCCCCCCCGTCGCCACATGTCAGATCGGTTCTCCGGCTTTATAATTGCGCAGGGCGGATTCGCCCAGGATCGCGTCAAGCCGGTCGAGGGGTGTGACTTCCGGCCTGACAAGTTTTATCTTGTCCATGGTAATGGATTCGCCCCGCTTGATGTCACAGCCGGCGTAGACCCCCCTGCGCATGGCGCTTTTGGCCTCGTCGTCCGGTCTTGGGCCCTCCTGGCGACCAGGGGGAAGGGTGGCGGCCTGGACATTTTCAAGCGCTTCGACCAGTTTTTTCATCTCGGCAGGATCGGCCGACAAGGCGTGATCCGGTCCCGGCAGGCTTTTATCTGTCGTAAAATGTTTTTCGATAACCTCCGCCCCAAGTGACACCGCGGTTACAGGAACGCTAATCCCCAGCGTATGGTCGGAAAAACCGACGCGTAAACCCAGTTCCCGTTTCATTTCCGGTATCATCCACAGCATAGCCTCCTCCGGCTTTGTCGGATAGTTGGAGACGCAGTGAAACACCACTATATCCGACGCGCCGTTGTCCTGAAGCGTTTTTATGGCGGCTTTAATTTCACTCAAGCCGGACGCCCCTGTAGACAGGTATATCTTCCGGCCCGTCGCCGCCACGGCTCCAAGCATAACGGGGTTGTTCAGATCCATGGAGGCAATTTTGAGCCCGGCGGGATTAAGAGCGTCGAGGACTTTTACCCAATAAGGGCTAAACGGCGTGGACAGGAAATCGACACCGACGTCGTCAGCCCTATGTTTTAGGCGTAAAAGGCTGTTTTCCGACAGTTCCCCGGTTTTAAAAACCTGGTAATATTCATGATCGGGGAAATAGAGGTCCGATGCGAAAAACGACTGGAACTTAACCCCATCCGCGCCAGCCTCGGAAGCGGCGTAAATCATTTCCTCAGCCATCACGACGTCCCCGCCATGGTTAAACCCTATTTCGGCTATTACGTACGCCAACGCCCCTATCTCCGGTTTCAGATTCCGCGTTATATATTAAACCCAGAAAAAAATGGGAAAAGCCAAGTTTCGCTCATGTTGATGTACAATATTATACATGGGACGAATAATACATTATTTCAAACTTTGCACCCTGGTTTTGGTGGCCACCATTTCAGCCACAACCGGTTACTCTGCCGCCGCCCCCAGGACAGCCCTGGTAATCACCATAAACGGCGCCATCAACCCCGTGACCGCCGAATTTATCGACGACGCTATAGCCTCCGCCAGCGCCGACTCCACAGTGGAGTTTTTGCTGGTAGAAATGGACACGCCCGGCGGGCTTGACACCTCCATGCGGCAGATCATCAAAGGCATACAGGCCTCATCCAGACCGGT
Source organism: Nitrospirota bacterium (assembly GCA_024275315.1). Taxonomy (GTDB): domain Bacteria; phylum Nitrospinota_A; class UBA7883; order UBA7883; family UBA7883; genus JAJRZK01. The sequence goes on along the minus strand of JAJRZK010000058.1, from coordinate 124,049 downwards.
GGTTGTATACGTGTCACCCAGCGGATCACGAGCCGCGTCGGCGGGAGCGTTTATAACCATCGCCGCGCATGTCGCCGCAATGGCCCCAAGCACGAACATCGGCGCCGCCTCCCCTGTAAACATGGGTGGAGGAATGGACAAAACCATGAAAAAGAAGGTGACAAACGACGCCGCGGCCTACATTCGGTCTGTCGCCATCGCCCATGGGAAAAATCCCGACCTGGCCGAGAAGTTCGTGCGCAAGGGGTCGTCCGTCCCCGAATCCGAAGCGCTGAAAAAAAATATAATCGACATAGTGGCGGATAATCGGGAAGAGCTGTTCAAGACGCTGGACCGCATGACCGTGAAAACATCAACCGGTGAAAAAACCATCGACGCTTCTGACATCACCATCAGGAAGATGGAGATGAACTGGCGTCAGAAAGTGTTCGACGCGCTGGCCAACCCGAACATCGCCTATATTCTCATGATGCTAGGTTTTTATGGTCTTATTTTTGAGTTGTCCAACCCTGGCGCCATCCTGCCGGGAATCATCGGCGGCATATGCCTTATCCTGGCTTTTTACTCGCTCCAGGCGTTGCCGATCAACTTCGCGGGGATACTGCTTATCATATTGTCGGTCATCATGTTTCTGCTGGAGATAAAAGTTCCAAGCTACGGCCTTCTGACCATAGGCGGCATGGCTTCGCTTATTATCGGCTCGATGATGCTGATCGACTCGCCGGAAGACTATCTTAGAATAAGCATCATGGTGATCGGCCCGACCGCGTTGCTCACAGGGGCCTTTTTTTCCATACTTGTCGCATCAGCCCTGAGAATTATGAACAAAAAATCAAACACCGGCCTGGAGGGTATGGTGGGGGTGGTGGGGGTCGCCGAAACCGATATCACCGCAAGCCGTGCGGGAAAGGTTTTTGTGCAAGGCGAACTATGGAGCGCTGTGGCGAAAGGGGAGGACATAGCCAAGAACGAAGCCATCGTAGTGCTTGGCGCAGAGGGACTCACGCTGACGGTAAAAAGAAATCCAGAGCAGGGTTAGCTGTTTTGGCCGGCGTTACGGCCCTGTAAGGCCATCATGGCCCTGTCCGGCCATCATGGCCCTGTTTTGGTTTAATCCGTTTTCCATGGGGTTTTGTAGACCCCGAACAATCCGGCGGAGGATATATACAACCCGCCACTTTCAGGCAGATATGAAACAGACACACCCGAGTCGAACTGGCCCAGGTTTCTGAACGATGCGGTGTTTTTCAGCCGGTCGAACCAAAGCAGGGCCACTTCTTTTTTTCCCGTCCGGTTGCTGTTCGTTACAATCGTGTAATAGGAATAGTCGTCAATATATATGGCGGACGCCTCTGTAAAGCTCTGTCCCTTAATTTTGTTGAGCGTCTGACCCGTTACAGAGTTTACGACACGGAACACCCGTTCCCCCGGGCATGAGAAAACCAGTATGGAGCTAAGCCGGCCGGCGAACAAGCACCCCTCCGGATATGAAAAAGGCGCATCCCCATCTTCTGTGCTTACGGGCCGTGTTTCAGAATAAATAATGGGCTGGGCAACGTTTGGCTCCGGCCCTGAAAGAAAGGAAAGCTTTTCGTCTGCTGTCCATATGGATTGCACGCTGGCCGTGTCGACCATGACTGTCTCCTCCTCTCCTGCAAGAAGGAAGTTGCCGTTCCCGACCGGCGAGACAGGAGCCACATCGTCAACAAACCCGACCTCGTTTCCCCGCCTGGTTTCCAATACGATTGTTCCATACCTCAGATCAGTTTCGACCTCGGCCAATATCCGGCTGTTCGCCACGTAAGGTCCGCTCAAAGCTCCGATATCCTTGTCCCATGCGATTGAACCGGAACGCGCGATAGCGAGTAGATGTCCGCCCGCGCTTATGTATATGAATTTCCTGTCAAACCGTGGTGAGTGCTCCGGGACCATTGCCAGCTTCCGGCGCCATGCCGTGGAACCGTCGGTTTTGGAAATGGCGGTCAGCGAAGCCTCGCCATCTCTCGTACCCTCGTACACGATGTAATAGCCGAAATACGGGTCCGTGAACACTCGTTTCGTGTTTTTAGCCTGCGAAACCCACAGTCGCACCCCGTCGGCCACACTGAAGGCCGCCACATTTCCATTCACAATAGCCACGACGGTCTTGTTGTCCAGTACCGCCATGGACGATTTTTCAGATGATTTTTCCCATTCCACCTCCAGACCGGCGAACTTTCGTGACCTTTGCGCATGCGCCTGGTCAAAAATGGTGTTGATTTTGGCGGTAATTGCGTTTGTATTCAGCCAGCCAAGGCCAACCAAAACAAGAAGCGCCAACGATCCGATCGTGTTAGTCAGCGATGAGTTGGAAGTGACCACAACAGTTCCGGACAAACGGTCGATCCAGGCGCGGTTATATTCGTCCCGCACCATGGCCAGATATCCCAGGGCGGGAACGATGGCCATAATCGTCAATACAAGGTATCCGGTGCGGACAAGGGCCGACGCCCGGGAGGATGGTTCCCCACCCGAATCGATGACAGACAACCCTGCGAGCCTCTGGAGCGGTGTCGCTCCCCAATTTGCTGTAAAAAGATAGAAATATGAAACAAAAGCGGCCACAGCCAGCGCTTGAAAGGCTATTTTCGAACCTGTCGCGCTTTGCGCGGGAAACACGGCGTCCAAAAGCCATAAAAGAACCGCGGTTTCCAATATAGTCACAGCCGCCCTGGCAAAAAACCCCGCCGGCCTGACATCACCTGCAAAATCAAGATGGGCCAATGCGCCGGCCAACCCTTCCGCAGGCAGGCATCCGGAGCAATAATGTTCGCCGGCGACCTCCACCAGGCACACCTGGCAAAGCAGTTTGCCGCACCGGCTACATTTCCGGACGGCGTCTGCGCCCGGATGTGACGCGCATTCCATCGTCGCGCCGCCGGTGTTGTCGCTTTGCGCCAGGTCAAGCAATCTGAGAATCATGGCGCACCAACCACTGCCGATGATAGAGCAAAAGGTAACATCGGGCCGCTCATAAGATGTTGTTCGCCAGAATGTGATAGCCGGCCAGGACAAGGTATGCCGGGAAAAACATGTATACGGTCCATCCCAAATAGAGCGCCGCGGCGACTATCGCCAGTCCCGGCGCAAAACCGGCTCGAATCCGCGCCGCCCATTCCGGCGGCAGGGCCAGGGCCAGGAGCTCGGAACCATCCAGCGGGTGGATGGGGAGCAGGCTGAACACACCTGTAACCAGGCTGATAATCGCCGTCATCGATGAAATCTCCAGCCCCAAAAACCATAATGGGGCGAACAAACCGTTTTCCATGTCGAATCGACTGCTAAGATCCGTGGAAAAATAAATCTGCGTGGTATCGTGAACGTTGTTGTACGCCGAGGCTAAAACAAGAAACAGAGTGAACATCGCGTATGACAAAATGAAACTGGCCAATGGACCCGCTCCAGCCACTATAACCTGGTCGCGGGGCCACATAGACAGTCTTACTTTGTTAAACGACGTCGGCCTGGCCCAACCGAACATTATCCCGGTTAACGTGTATACACCAGCCGGGACAGCCAGGGTCCCGACAATGGACACGTATCTTGCCGGGTTCAATGTGAGCGATCCCGTATCGAAAGGTGTTTCGTCGCCCAGGAGAAAGGCGGCCAATCCATGGCCAAGCTCATGAACGGCCACGCTTAACATCACCGAGTATAACATCATGGCGATCATCAGGCCTGTCATGACCTTACTGTCGGAGGAGTAATTCCCGTACGTATACGCAAACAAAAGAAGTGGAATCATCCACAACGCCACGAACACCAGGGTGGAGGCGCCCGATGATTGAACAAGCTCGTAAATCCGTTCGGGCCAGGGCTGGGGCAGTGTCCCGCCGACACGCTTTTGACCATCATCCTTTTTCGCGGCGGCCTGGTTTTTGCCGCTTTCCGCGATACGCAACATCAGCTCCGCCTGCGAGTTTCCCGGGTCTATAGCCAAAAGCCTCTTAAGCGATTTTATACCGTGGTCGAACCTGCGCTGTTGCACATATAACATTCCGGCTTTAAACAACGCCCCCTCGTTGTCCGGGTCGATGCGCAGGATTTTCGTGTAGGCCGAGAGAGCTTCATAGGCCAGGTTGCTTTTCGAGCAGGCCTGGGCCAGCGATTTTAGAATATCTATTCTATCAGGCGCTTTTTCCGAGGCCGCAAGAAGCATCAGGCTGGCCTCTTTGTGCCGTTTTTGCTTCAGTAGACTGTTACCCTCCGCCAGCAACTTCGATACGGATCGTTTATCTTCATCGGACGATGTTTCAGGCTCTGGCGCCGGTTCCAGCAATGGAGCGGAAAACACGTTGCCGCACTGGCCGCAATCCACCTGTACAGCCTTGTCATTCTTGGCGGCGGAAATATCCGCAAGCGACACAGCGCCCCCGCAATAGGGGCAGTTTCTCATGATTTCGGTCAAGGCACGCTCACTACTGAATGTATAGTCATCCCAGTAGCTTTATGCTATTCCAACGCCGGGCCGGTTTCAAGGTTGTTATGGAAACGGGCCTAGTTCAGATCCGGTTTTGGTGTTGAAACTGTCGAGGGGGGCAGGTTTGGAATGGTGATTTGCAACGGCGCCCCGGTCAACGATTTCAAAAAGTATATGAGCGAATCGACCTGTTCATCCGTAAGCTCCACCCCGAGTTGCGCTTTTCCCATGATCCTGACTGCCCGGGACAGGTCCCAAACAATCCCGTTGTTGAAATACGGGTATGTCAACTCCACGTTCCTCAGCGACGGAACCTTGAAAACATGCATATCACGCATATTACCGGTCACATCGAACAGGCCGGGATCGGTTACAAAATCAGGCTTTTCCAGGAGGCCGAATTTCATAAACGCTCCACCCCCCACACCGACACCACTATGGCATATGACGCATTTTAATGACAGGAAGGTTGCAAGCCCGGCTTTTTCATTTTTGTCCAGAGCGTTCTCGTCTCCTTTCAGAAACCTGTCGAACCGCGAGGGGGTCATCAACGTTCTTTCGAACGCCGCTATCGCTTTTGCGGCGTTTATAAAGCTCACCGGCTTGTCCTCGCCAGCAAACGCGTCGCGAAAAAGGGATACGTATTGAGGAATCGACCCCAGTCTTTCAACCACCAGCTTTTCAGTGGCCGCCATTTCGACCGGGTTGGTTATGGGCATCGCCGCCTGCTCCTCCACGTCTTCGGCCCTGCCATCCCAGAACTGGGCGATGTGAAGCGAAGCGTTAAGAACTGTCGGTGCGTTTCTGGCGCCGGACGTCCACATGTGGCCGGTCGACACGGGGTTGTTGTCCACACCAGCCGTCGCCAGATTGTGGCAGGAGTTGCACGATATTGTGTTCGATTTTGACAGCCGGGTGTCGAAGTACAGCATTTTCCCAAGCGTGATCTTCGCCTCGTTGCCAGGGTTGTATTCGGTAAAAACAGGCTTGTCAGGTAGTGGTAAAAACGATTGACGCGCTTGCGCGAGCAATCCGCTCATTTCCCCGCCGCGCGCAGAACCCGGCGCCAGGAAAAAAAGAGAGGCGGTCAGGGCGATAGCGAGTCTTTTCATCCGCCGATCCGATTAATATTTGACATGCCAACCTGCCCTGCCACTATATGGAAAAAGACTGCATCCAAGGCCTGGCTGAAAACATAAAAAATGGCGAGGATCCCCTCGCCATTGATCACGCTTTTGCAGAACTACTCTTTTACGGCTTTCGTCATCGGTTTTCTGCGTTTGGGCATGGCGGACGGGTCCCGATCGACGAGCTCTATCACCGCCATGGGGGCGTTGTCCCCAACCCTGGCGCCCAGCTTGTATATCCTGGTATAACCTCCGTTGCGCTCCTTATATCTTTCAGCCAGACCGGTGAAAAGTTTGTGGACCACGCTTTTCGACCGGACATACCCCAGTGCGCGTCTTCGGCTTCCCAAGTCGCCTCTTTTGCCAAGGGTGACCATTTTTTCGGCGTGGCGGCGCAGTTCCTTGGCCTTGCTGAGCGTGGTTGTGATCTTTTCATATTCAAGAAGCGAGGTGACCATGTTTCTGAGCATGGCGATCCTGTGGCTCCCCGATCTGCCAAAAGTGGTTTTACGTTTTAGATGCCGCATGATTTTTCGTCCGTATTTACGCAGGCAAGCTGGACTTGTTCACAACACCATTATCGATCATGGCCAGCTCCTCCCTGTAATTATCCACGTTCATTCCGAGAGAAAGTCCCATATCCTCAAGGATTTCCTTGATCTCGTTCAACGATTTTCGTCCAAAATTCCTGGTCTTGAGCATTTCAGAGTCTGTCTTGCGAACCAGCTCGTAAATTGTCTTTATATTGGCGTTCTTCAGGCAATTGTAGGAGCGAACCGAAAGCTCCAGTTCTTCCACACTTTTGCGCAGATTCATGGCGACCCGCAGTTTCTCTTCGTTCACGGTCTGGGCCGCTGGTTCTTCGGCCTCTTCGGAGCTGATAAAAAGATGTAAATGGTCCTTCAGGTGTTTGGCCGCCTGGGCCAGCGCATCCTGCGGCGTCAGGGCTCCGTTCGTGGTGATGTCCAGAATAAGCTTGTCGTAATCGGAAGACTGCTCAACCCTGGTCTTTTCCACCCTGTAATTCACATTTTCCACCGGGGAGAACACGGCGTCTATCGGTATCATGGCGATGTCCCAGTCAGGGTCCTCGTTGTTTTCCGCGGGGCTGTATCCACGACCGGTTCTGGCGACCATTTCGGCCTTTATAGAAGCGTTATCTTCGGTAATCGTGGCGATATGAAGATCCGGGTTCAATATCTCCACATCGGGACCGGCGTCGATATCCGCCGCCGTGATCTCGCCTTTACCGGAGGCGCTTAGCGTCAGGACACATTCTTCGTCATTGTGCTTGCGAAGTATGACCTGCTTTATATTAAGTATGATCTCGGAAACATCTTCGACAACGCCATCTATCGTGGAAAATTCATGGTGAATGCCTTCAAATTTCACTGCGACGATGGCGTTTCCGGTGATCGATGAAAGCAAAAGCCTACGAAGCGCATTCCCGATGGTTATACCGAAACCACGCTCAAATGGCTCTGCTATGAATACAGCGTGGTTATCCGTCTGGGTTTTTAGATCAATATCGAGCCTCTTGGGCTTGGTCAACCCTCTCCAAGACGATCTCATGAAGCCTCCATATGCTTGTTCCATTATGCGTAATGCCGGTTATTTAGAATATAGCTCTACTATGAGCTGTTCCTGGATCGGATATTGAATCATTTCCCTTGTGGGAGCCGACTTGACAATGCCTTTCATGTCACCCCTGTCCAAAGAGAGCCATTCAGGAATCTGGTTGTCCGCCCTCGCCTCCAGCGAGCTTATTATGTTCTCGGCTTTCCTGCTCCTCTCGCGCACCTGGATCACGTCCCCCTGACGCACACGAAAAGATGGGATGTTCACTTTGCGGCCATTAACGCTGACATGGTTGTGGCGCACGAGTTGCCTGGCCATGGAGCGGCTGGGGGCGAAGCCGAAGCGGTACGTAACATTGTCCAGCCTGGTCTCCAGAAGATTAAGCAGGTTCTCACCTGTGACACCCTTGGCGCGGTCTGCAATATAAAAATAACTGCGGAACTGTTTCTCCAGCACGCCGTAAATACGCCGCACTTTCTGTTTTTCCCGCAACTGCAACCCATATTCCTTGACCTTGATACGGCGCTGACCATTCTGGCCGGGCGGATAGTTGCGCCTGTCTATAGAGCATTTTTTCGAAACGCACCGCTCGCCCTTTAGGTAAAGCTTGGAGCCTTCCCTGCGGCAAAGCCGACAGACAGGACCGGTATAGTTAGCCAATCAAAATCTCCTTTTAGTCCAGCCCGCTGTTTCCCGGTAAATCAGACCCGGCGTCTCTTAGACGGCCTGCATCCATTGTGGGGAATCGGGGTTACGTCCTTGATGATATCCACCTCCAGACCCGCCGCCTGAAGCGCCCGAACAGCGGCTTCCCGACCGGCCCCGGGGCCCTTTACATATACATCGACCCTCTGCATTCCCATGTCGATCGCCTTGCGAGCCGCTGTCTCGGCGGCCGTCTGCGCCGCAAACGGGGTGCTTTTCCGGGATCCTTTGAATCCCTGGTTGCCAGCTGACGACCAGGCGACGGTATTCCCGGACAGGTCGGTTATCGTGATAATCGTGTTATTGAAAGTCGATTTCACATGGGCTATCCCGTTCGCTCCGACTTTCTTGTCTTTTCGCTTTACAACCGAAGATTTGACACTCTTTTTTTCAGCCATCTGTTTTCCCTGAAAGCCTTATCGGCGCAATTATTTCTTCTGTTCCTTGCGGCGCCCTGAGCCGGCGGTCTTTGTGGGACCTTTACGGGTGCGCGCGTTGGTTCTGGTCCTCTGGCCTCTGGCAGGAAGACCTTTCCTGTGACGGAGCCCTCTGTAACACCCTATATCCATGAGCCGCTTGATGTTGAACTGCACCTCGCGCCTTAAATCACCTTCAACCTGGTATTGTTTTTCTATTATCTGCCGCAGACGCGTCACTTCGGAATCGTCAAGGTTCTTAACCCGGATGTCCCCGTCGACGTTGGCTTCGCGCAATATCTTTTTGGATGTGGAAAGCCCTATCCCGTATATGTAGGTCAAGGCTATCTCGATTCTCTTTTCCCTGGGTATGTCTATTCCTGCTATCCGGGCCATATTTGGTTATCCCTGGCGCTGCTTGTGTTTGCGGTTCTCGCAGATCACTCGTATCACGCCCTTGCGCTTGAGCACCTTGCATTTATCACATATCGGCTTGACCGACGCTCTGACTTTCATACGCTCGCTCTCAACCTTGCTATAAAAAAAGCCGGCAAAGTCTACCCTGCCAACTTGCAAAACAGTGATTCTAACAGATTCAGCGAAAATACCAACACAAAATTGACTAAATTTCACTTAAAATATCATATCCGCCATTTACGACGGCCACCGAGTGCTCAAAATGGGCCGAGAGGGACCCGTCCACGGTGCAGACTGTCCACTTGTCATCCAAAACCTGAACCTCCGCCCCCCCCATGTTGACCATCGGTTCGATCGCCAGCACCATCCCTTTTCGCAGGATCGGTCCTCTCCCGGGTTTGCCGAAGTTCGGGACTTGCGGCTCTTCATGGGGACTTGTCCCTATCCCGTGGCCGACAAACGCTGTCACCACGCAATACCCGTTATTTTCCACGTGAGTCTGGATGGCGTGAGAAATGTCTGATAAGCTCGCGCCGGGACGAATCGCCTCTATGCCAACCATAAGGGCTTGTTTCGTCACATCGATCAGCCTCCTGGTTTCGGCTCCAATCTCCCCGATGGGCAATGTCCGTGCCGCGTCGCCATAATATCCGCCCAGCTCCGCCCCAATATCCAACCCGATGATGTCGCCATCCGCCAATTCGGTTTTTCCAGGAATTCCATGTACAACCTGGTCGTTGATGGCGACGCACAGTGTGCTGGGGAACCCCCTGTATCCTTTAAAGGATGGCCTGCCGCCAAGGTCACAGATCACCGTTTCGGCTTCTGTGTCCAGATAAGAGGTGGTTACACCGGGCCGGATAACCTCCTCCAGTCGTTTATGGGCGGCGGAGACGATCCGGTTGGCTGCGCGGATTTTCTCAATTTCTTCTGCAGACCTGTAATTTATCGCCATTAACTGTCGAGAATCTCCAACACGGCCGAACGCACATCTTCCAGCGAGCCGCTGGCGTCGACAGATTTGTACCTGCCGGTTTTTGAATAGTATGCCTCAAGGGCCTTGGCTTGCTGGTTATATACTTCAAACCGTTTCAAAATAGTCTCGGGCATGTCGTCATCACGCTGATAAAGAGGCCCTCCGCATTTATCGCACTGTCCCATCATCTTTGAGGGGTTGTATTCCACATGAAACATCTGCCCGCAATCCCGACATACACGACGGCCTGTAAGCCGGGCGACGAGCTGGTCCGGGTCTACCTTTAGGTCAATCACGAAATCTATATCACCACCATAGGCCTGAAGGGAATCGCTTAGCGCTTCGGCCTGCGCCAGCGTACGCGGGAAACCGTCCAGAATATAGCCATCTTTGCAATCTCCCTGGGCCATGCGCTCGTTTATGATCCCGATCACGATCTCATCCGGGACTAGGCTACCGCTATCCATATACGATTTGGCCCGTTTGCCCATCTCGCTTTGCTCTTTGATGGCTTGTCGCAATATGTCGCCGGTGGAAATCTGAGGAATGGAGTATTTTTCGGTGATGTATTTGGCCTGTGTTCCTTTTCCGGCGCCAGGAGGGCCAAGCAAGATCAGTTTCATCCTAATACGCCTCCACAGAATTATCGACGGCTTCTCAACGATCCTTTCTTCACGAACCCTTCGTAATGCCTCATTACCAGGTGTGATTCCACCTGCGACATTGTATCCATGCCAACCCCGACCACAATCAACAGCCCGGTGCCTCCAAAATAAAATGGCACGCTAAGCTGGGAGATAAGGACATTCGGGATAATACAGACTACTGAAAGATAACACGCCCCGGTGAACGTAAGCCTCGACAGCACCTTGTCTATATATTCGGCTGTGGGATGGCCGGGCCGAATGCCGGGAATAAACCCACCGTTCTTCTTTAGGTTGTCGGCCACGTCCGAAGGATTGAAAATAATGGCCGTATAGAAAAAACAGAAAAAGAAAATCGCTGTCACATAAATGCTTTCGTACACTACCGTGCCTGGCCGGATCATGTCGGTCACATACGAAATCCACGGGAAAGACTCCTGGTTGACAAAGTTTGCCAGGGTAGCCGGAAACATGATGATAGATGATGCGAATATGGGAGGTATGACACCGGCCGTGTTCACTTTCAGAGGCAGATGTGTCTGGACTCCCCCGAACTGTCGCCTGCCAACTTGCCTTTTGGCGTGATGAATCGTAAGACGCCGCTGGGCCGACTCCATGTATACGATAGATAAAATGGTGACGATCATCATACCCAGCAAACCAATCATTATAATCGCGTTTAACTGCCCTATCCCTATCAGCTGGAGGGTCTGGATAATAGCGGTTGGCATGTCGGCCACTATACCGGCGAATATGATAAGGGATATGCCGTTGCCGATTCCGCGCTCGGTAATCTGCTCTCCCAGCCACATCAAAAACGCAGTGCCCGCCGCGAGGGTAATGACCGTCACCAGGCGAAATCCCCAGCCTGGCGCGGAAACAACCATCTGGGCGGATGGCGATTGCAACGACTCCAGCCAGAAGCTTATCGCAAGCCCCTGTATGCTGGCCAGGACGACCGTGCCGTAACGGGTATATTGCGTTATCTTCTTTTGCCCCTGCTCGCCCTCCTTTTTAAGCTTCTCCAAGTGGGGAACCACTACCGTAAGAAGCTGAAGGATAATCGATGAGCTGATATACGGCATTATGCCGAGGGCGAATATCGTGGCCTGGGAAAAGTTGGACCCGGTGAACATGTCGAAAAACTGGAACATGGTGCCAGCCATGTTCTTGAAAAAATCGGCGAGTATATCGCTGTTGACACCGGGAACGGGGATATGGGATCCGATCCGGAACACGGCGAGCATTCCAAGCGTAAATAGAATCCGGTTTTTAAGCTCAGGAATCTTGAAGATCCCGCCAAGTCCTTCAGTTACCATTTTTGATCACCACGGCTTTGCCGCCGGCTTTTTCTATCTTCTCCAATGCGGATTTTGAAAATTTTGACGCGCTGATCGTAAGAGACCGGTCCAATTCACCATACCCGAGCACTTTCAAGGGGAGCTTGGCCATGATCGCTCCCCGCTCCACCAGCTTCTGAGGCGTAACTTCGCCTTCCAGCCCCAAACGGACAAGATCACGCAGGTTTATGATGGCGTATTGTTTCGTGAACGGGTTGGTAAATCCGAATTTCGGCAATCGCCGGATAAGAGGCATCTGGCCGCCTTCAAAAAACGGAGATGGTTTGCCGCCGCCAGACCTTGATTTCTGGCCCTTGTGTCCTCTCCCGCTTGTCTTCCCGGAGCCTGACCCGGCTCCACGACCCACTATTTTCCTGTTCTTTTTGGAACCTTTGGCAGGTTTTAATGTATGCAGTTTCATTGTTTATCGCTACCTATGAATCAAAACGCCTGGCTTTTAACTCCGCCGGGTTTTTCAACTGGGCCAACCCTTCCAACGTGGCCCTGGCCATGTTCACATGGTTTGACGTGCCCAGGGATTTCGTCAGTATGTCCCGAATTCCCGCAACCTCAAGAATCGCACGCACCGCGCCTCCGGCTATCACGCCGGTACCCCTGGAGGCGGGCTTTAACAACACCCTGCCCGCTCCGAAATGGCCGATTACCTGGTAGGGTATGGTGCCTTCCTCGATATACATCTTCGTCATCGCTTTTTTGGCGCTGGCCAAGGCTTTTCGAATAGCTTCAGGCACCTCGTTGGCTTTGCCGGTGCCAAGCCCTGCCATGCCTGCCTTGTCGCCTACAACCACCAGCGCGGAAAACGAGAACCGCCGACCGCCTTTTACAACCTTTGCGACCCTGTTAATATGAATGACCCTGTCGGTCAGCTCGCTATCCCCGGGATCAGCCAAGTTGCCGAAACCTCTTTTCCGGTTGTCTCTTTTTCCGTTCACAGTTTCATCCCTTTTTCACGCATCGCGTCGGCGAACTCTTTTACTTTCCCATGATAAAGACGGCCGTTCCTGTCCAATACGGCGTTGGTCATCCCGGTAGCCTTGGCTTTTTCCGCCAGTGACATTCCAACCTGAGCCGCCGCTTTCCTGCTCTTTCCCTTGATCTGGGAGTCTTTACCCAGGGTGCTCACAGAAACCACGGTCCTGCCGGCTTCATCATCGATCATTTGCGCCACTATGTTCTGGTTGCTTATATATACGCTTACCCGCGGCCTTTCGGCAGTGCCCTTGATCTTCATCCGTATCCTGCGTTTGCGCGCCGCAAGACGTTTTTTCTTATCTAGTATTCTATCCATTCTTAAGCTTACCTATTTTACCGCTGTCTTGCCGGCTTTGCGGCGTACAAACTCGTCACTGTAACGGATGCCTTTACCCTTGTACGGCTCCGGCTTTCGGAGGCGGCGTATGTCTGCGGCCACCTGGCCCACCAACTCCTTGTCTATCCCCTCTATCACAAGCTCGGTTTGCTTGGGCGCCTTGAATGTTATCCCTTTGGGCGAATCAATATTTATCGGGTGGGAGTATCCCAGCGAAAACTCCAGGCCGGACCCCTTGAGAATCACCTTGTAACCGACACCGTTTATTATAAGCGTTTTTGAGAATCCTTTTGACACGCCCTCGACCATATTGTTCAACAAAGCGCGTGTAAGCCCATGAAGAGCGCGATTCGTCCCGCTGTCATCCGGTCGCGCCACTATCGCTTTGCCGTCTGCGACACTTATCGTCATAGAGGGGTTGAACGTCCTGGTAAGCTGGCCGAGCTTCCCTTTGACAGTGACAGTTGACCCGTCGATTTTAATTTCCACACCCTGGGGTATGTCTATGGGGGCGTTTCCTATTCTTGACATCTTTTTTAGCTTTCACCAAACATGACACAATATCTCGCCGCCAACGTTGGCTTCGCGAGCTTCCGCGTCTGTCAATATTCCCCTGTTCGTCGACAAAATGGCCGTACCGGTCCCGCTGAGAACCGATGGGATTTCATTTGCCGTCGTAAACACACGAAGCCCGGGTCGGGATATCCTTTTCAATCCGCTGATCGCAGGTGTGCCATCGTGATATTTCAACTTGATTTTTATAACGCCCTGTTTGTTGTCACGAACGATCTTAAAACTTTTCAGGTATCCTTCCGAAACCAGCAGAGCGGCTATTTCCGACTTTATTTTGGAAGCCGGCATGGACAGATTGTCATGCCGGGCCATTATCGCGTTTCGGACTCTAGTGAGCATGTCCGATATAGGGTCTGTATTCATATCTTCCTGTTCTCCCCGAAACTACCAGCTGCTTTTGGTCACACCCGGTATTTTCCCTTCGAGGGAATATTTCCGGAAACACTGTCTGCACATTTCAAACTTCCTCAAAAACGCCCTTGGCCTGCCGCAAATTTTGCAACGATTGTAGGCTTGCGTCTTGAATTTAGGCTTGCCGGCCTGTTTTGCGATCATCGATTTTTTCGCCAACTTACAAGTCCCCTATAATCAGTTCCTGAAAGGTATTCCAAGCCTTTTAAGCAGGCTTTTGCCCTCGGCGTCCGTTTTCGCCGTCGTAACAATGGTTAGATTCAGCCCCTGCACACTTCCAAGCTTGTCATAATCCACCTCGGGGAAAATAAGCTGTTCTTTTATCCCCATGGTATAGTTGCCACGCCCGTCGAACGCCTTGCCGGACACACCCTTGAAATCGCGTATCCTGGGTATAGCGGCGGTGATCAGCCTTTCCAGAAATTCATACATGCGGGCGCCACGAAGCGTAACCGAGACGCCTATACTCATGCCTTCGCGAAGCTTGAAATTACTTATCGCTTTCTTGGCCTTGGTAACAAGGGGTTTCTGACCGGATATCCTGGTGAGGGTATACACACCGTCATCGATCAGCTTGGAGTTCTGGATCGCGCCGCCAAGACCCATGTTAAGAACTATTTTCTCCAGTTTCGGAACCTGCATGGGGCTTTTGTACCCGAACTCTTCTATAAGCAACGGAACGATTTCTTTAATATAGTTCTGTCTGATGGCTGGCATGTTACTACTATCCTAAATCAAGCATTTCGCCGCATTTTTTGCAAATGCGAACCTTTTTGCCGTCTTCGAGTATTTTGCGTCCGATTCTCACAGCTTTATTGCATTTCGAACAGAAAATCATCACGTTACTACCTTCTATCTTCCCTTCACGTTCGATTATCCCGCCTTGCCGCTGAGTTTGCGTGGGGCGCTGATGACGTTTGACAATGTTCACCTTTTCCACCGTAACGCGGCCCTCGGAAGGAATCGCTTCTATCACTCTGCCTTTTTTCCCCTTGTCCGCCCCGGCGATTACGACAACTATGTCATTTTTCCGGATATTCATGTTCACCCTGGCTCCCTTGCCCATCACAGCACCTCCGGCGCCAGCGATATTATCTTCATGAATTTCTTCAACCTAAGCTCCCGCCCAACCGGGCCAAAAATGCGGGTGCCGAGCATTTCCTTCGCATCGTTCAAGATCACCGCCGCGTTCTCATCGAACTTTATATATGTGCCGTTGCCGCGCCGGATCTCTTTTTTTACACGGACCACCACGGCGGTTCTCACGGATCCCTTTTTGACGTTACTGTTCGGGATCGATTCGACGACAGATACTTTTATCATGTCTCCTATAGAGGCGTAGCGAACATGGCTACCTCCCATAACTTTTATGCAACGAACCCTTTTCGCGCCCGAGTTATCCGCCACACCAAGCACCGACTGAAGCTGGACCATTTTCTTTCCCTACCTTCGCCCGTTATTCCTGGGCCTTTTCGATTACCTCGCCAAGACGCCATCTCTTCTTCGCGCTAAGAGGCCTGGTCTCGACAATCCTTACCTTGTCACCTTCTTTAAGCTGGTTCGACTCGTCATGGACATAGTAACGATTGCTGCGGGTGATTATCTTCTTTAATACAGGATGAGGCACCCTTCGCTCAACCTTCACAACGGCTGTCTTGTCCATCTTGTCGCTGACCACAACCCCTGTCCGGCTTTTCGGCTTGCCCCTGTGTTCGCCTGTCATTTTATTTCTCCTGTCCGGCTTTGTTCGCCGCGATCCGGCGCTGGCTGAAAACAGTGTTTATCCTGGCGATATCACGCCTGGCCGATCTGAGTTTCACATGGCTGTCCAGCTGGCCTGTGGCGTGCTGGAAACGAAGTTTCATATATTTTTCCTTGAGCTCGCTCAGCCTGTGGGCCAGCTCGTCTTCAGTAAGTTCGGTAAGCTCGCTGAAACTCACAGCACAAAGCTCCTTTCATCTTTGTTCAGATACCTCGTGAGAACAGGCAACTTGTGAGAAGCGAGCCGCATGGCCTCTTTGGCCTCTTCCGGCCCCACTCCGTCAAGCTCGAACAGCACCCGCCCGCGTTTTATCCTGGCGACCCATTGCTCCGGAGATCCCTTGCCTTTGCCCATCCTCACCTCGGCCGGCTTCTTGGTCACCGGTTTGTCCGGAAATATGCGTATCCACACTTTCCCGCCACGTTTGACATGCCTGGTGATCGCCACCCGGGCCGCTTCTATCTGGCGATCCGTTATCCATCCTGGCTCCAGGCTCTGCAACGCGTACCTACCAAAACTAATCTTCGACCCGCGCCAGGCGGTCCCCTTGGTTCGACCCTTCTGGCGTTTTCGGTATTTGACTTTCTTGGGCATCAACATGAGTGTCTAGACCTCGTCACCATGCGCCTGGTCGGCGGTGTTTTCCGCATCATCCGCCGCATCAGGGACCTTGTCACTATACGCCGGATCCTGCTGGGCAAGATCGGCTTTGGCGGCTTCCACCGCTTCTTCTATTTTCAATTGGTTTCGCAACTTGCGTTGCTCTTCGAGCCTGCGCGCTTCCCTGCCAAAATGTATGTCGCCGCGATAAATCCATACTTTCACGCCAATGATGCCAAACGTGGTTTTCGCTTCTGCAAACCCGTACTCGACATTGGCGCGAATCGTGTGCAACGGCACCCGGCCCTCGCGATACCATTCCGTTCGGGCGATCTCCGCCCCCGCGAGGCGACCTGCGCAGTTTATCCTTATCCCTTTGGCGCCGAACCGCATGGAGGTGGAAACAGCCTTTTTCATGGCGCGGCGGAACGCGACCCGGCGCACAAGCTGCAAAGCTATGCTTTCCGCCACCAGCTGGGCGTTGATCTCCGGTTTCCTGACTTCTTTTATGTTAAGGAAAATCTCACGCTCCGGCAGGAGTTTTTGAAGGCGCTTCTTGAGCCGATCCACCTCCTGCCCTTTTTTGCCGATGATAATCCCCGGACGGGCCGCGAAAATATTCACTTTCACCTGGTTGCCCTTGCGTTCCATGTGGATATTGGCTATCCCGGCGTGATACAGGTCCTTTTTTATGAAATCGCGAATCCTGATGTCGCTGTGAAGGTTGTCGGCGTAGTTGGCCACGGTAAACCAGTTTGACTCCCAGGTTCTGATGGCTCCCAGCCTGAAACCTATGGGATGGACTTTCTGACCCATTGTTTACTCCTTATCCTTCCCTGGCCGTTTCGCGGGGCTGGTGGCGGTTTTCTTTTTTGCCCTGGCTTTGGGTTCTTCCTTGGTTTTGGATTTTGCTACGCTTTTGCCCTTGGCCTTCTTGGAGGGCGTTTTGACTTTTTCCGCTGTCTCTTTCGCAGGTTTGGTTTTCGCCCCGGTTTTTTCGGACTTGGCCGGTTTCTCCTTCTTGACCGACGCTTTTCTGGCCGCTATTTTCTTTGCCCGTTTGGCTTCACGGGCGGCTTTTTTCGCCTCCGCTTCCTTTTTCGCCTCCAGATCCTCCCGCACTACAATTGTAATGTGGCTGGTGGGCCGCCTTTGCACATCGGCCTTGCCTCTGGCCCGGGGCTGGTATTTGCGTCGAAAAGGGCCGTGGCTGACGTTGACGCTGTTTATCTCAAGAAGCTCCGTGTCTTCAACATTCTTCATTTCCGCGTTGGCCAATGCGGATTTGAGAAGTTTAAGCAAAACCCGGGCGCTTCTTTTCTTTGTGAATGTAAGTATCTTCACCGCGTCTTCCACCTTGCGCCCGCGTATAAGATTGGCCACAAGGTTGGTTTTCTGCGGAGAGATCCTGTAGAACCTCAATGTCGCCCTCGCCTCAATCGCTTCCATCGCTTAAAAGGTTTAACCTCTAAAATATTATTGGCGTCGATCTTTTCAAGTCGACGCCGGAAAGTAACTAAGTCCAAGTATGTCGTCTTTGTTGAACAAGCGAGTAAGTATAAATAGACGGGTATACGGTGTCAACTCTTTTTCCTGTTTTGTGTAAAATCACCCTGAACCTGTTCCGGCCCTGCGTCCACAGGTGAAAATGCGGGCAAATATCCCGCACACCTGCGCGACTATCTACGCCGCTTTAAATGGATAAAAAATTCCGCGTTACCCTTGGGGCCGAGTATCGGTGATCGGCAGGTCCCGGAGCAGTGTAATCCCAGGTTTTGAAAAAACGCCCTGAGCGTCGCCAGAACTTCTTCATGGGTCGCCGGGTCTGTTACCACCCCACCCTTGCCAACCTTGTCTCTTCCCGCTTCGAACTGGGGCTTGACCAGCAGCGCCAGGTCGGCGGCGTCCGTCAGCGTCGCCAACAAAGGGGGTGTAACCAGCCTTAACGAAATAAACGACACGTCGGCGACAAGGATATCGATAGGGTCGGTGATCAATTCCGGATCGATCTTCCGGGCGTTGGTTTTTTCAAGGCAAGCCACCCGCGGATCGGTCCGGAGCTTGTAATGAAGCTGATTTACGCCTGTGTCCAGAGCCCATACTTTAACCGCGCCGTTTTGAAGCAAACAATCGGTAAACCCGCCTGTCGACGATCCTATGTCCAGGCAAGTCTTCCGCGCCGGGTCGATTTGAAACTCCGCCAGAGCGTGGGCGAGTTTTACTCCGCCTCTGGAGACGTAGTTGTGACTTTTTCGTTTCAGGGTAATACCGGATGCGGGATCGACCATCGTCCCGGCCTTCTCCACCTTCTGTCCATCCACAAAAACATCCCCCGCCAGTATCATGGCCCGGGCTTTCGACCTGCTTTCTACAAGCTTGCGGTCAGCCAGAAGATTATCCAGCCGTTTTTTCGCCATGGCCGGCAGACAGGGAAAAACCGGTGGATATATCCGGGGTTTCGATGATGAACGCGCGTGCGGCGTTTGCTATACCTTTCGCGTCCAGCCCCGCTTTCGCCCTCATCTCGCCGGCGTCGCCATGCTCTATGAAAACATCACCGATACCCATCCTGCGGCACGAGGTGTGCGGAATTTTGCGTGACTCGACAAGTTCAAGCACAGCGGAGCCAAAACCACCGGCCAGCACGTTCTCCTCGACCGTCAGGAGACGTCCGCAACGCTCTCCCATCATGGCGATCATCTTCCCGTCAAGCGGCTTGACGAACCTGGCATTGACAACCGCCACCTTGAACCCTTCGTCCTCCAGCGATTTCGCCGCGTCGATCGATGGTCCCGTCACGGTTCCAACGGCGATAATGCACAGGTCCTCGCCATCTTTTAGCAGTTCGGCCTTGCCGATGGGTATGGTGTCATACTCCCCGGCGACATCAAGCCCGGCCCCTGCGCCCCTTGGATATCGAAGCGCCGCCGGCCCCGGGTGCTCAACGGCGGTGCGAAGCATTCTCTTAAGCTCCGGCCCGTCTTTCGGGGCCATAACGACCATGCCTGGAGCGCAACGCAGATATGCAAGGTCGAACAGGCCCTGGTGGGTCACCCCATCCTCGCCCACTATTCCGGCGCGATCAATTGCGAAGGTCACATCGAGGTCGGCCAGACACACATCGTGAATGATCTGGTCGAAGACACGTTGCAAAAACGTGGAGTATATCGCCACCACCGGTTTCAACCCGGCCATGGCCAGACCAGCGGCGAAAGTGACGGCGTGTTGTTCGGCGATGCCAACGTCGAAAAACCTGTCGGAGAATTTTTCCGAAAACGGGGCAAGCCCGGTGCCCTCCCGCATGGCGGCCGTTATCGCCACGATACGCTCATCCTTGACGGCAAGGTCGATAAGAGCGTCGGAGAAGACCTCAGTGTATGTCTTCCTCGTCCTGGTCTTCAGGGCAGATCCGGTCTCGGGATGGAAAGGAGACACACCGTGGAACGACTGGGCTTTTTCCTCCGCGGGGGGGTATCCCTTGCCTTTGGTGGTGACAACGTGAACCAGTTTCGGCCCTTCCAGATCCTTTACAGCCTGGAACGTGTCTATAAGGTAAGAGATTTCATGCCCTTCGATCGGCCCGATATATTTGTAGCCCAGATCCTCGAACAGTTTCCCGGGGATAATCATACCCTTGACGGCCTCCCGGAACCGTTGCGAGAATTGCAAGGCCGGATCACCGACGATCGTGTTCATCATCTGATCCCACTCTTCCTCTATCCTGACGAACCATTTCCTGGTGATAATCTTGTTCAGATGCTGGGACAGAGCGCCCACGTTGCCGGAAATCGACATCTTGTTGTCGTTTAGCACCACGGTCAGGTTCGTGTGAAGCGATCCTGCGTGGTTGAGCCCCTCGAAAGCAAGGCCGGCGGTCATGGACCCGTCGCCTATTACGGCCAACACCTTGTGATCCTCCACTTTCAGGTCGCGCGCCTGGGCAAGACCAAGCGCGGCGGAAATGGATGTGCCCGCATGGCCGGTGTTGAAACAATCGTACGGGCTTTCGTTGACGCTGGGAAAACCGGATATGCCGCCCGCCTGCCGGAGCGTGTCGAATCTTTCATTGCGGCCGGTTAATATCTTGTGGGCGTAACACTGGTGGCCAACATCCCAAACGATCTTGTCTTTCGGGGTGTCGTACACGTAATGAAGCGCAATTGTAAGCTCGACCACTCCCAGGCTGGAGGCCAGGTGGCCGCCGGAACGGGAGACCACATCGATTATCCTCCGCCGGATTTCGTCGGCCAGCTTCACAAGCTCCGGAACGCTCATCATCTTGATATCAGCCGGGCTGGCCACCTTCGATAAGAGCTCGTATATAATGTCCGGATTCGTTTTGTTGTCTTTTCCCACTGTTACTTTCTAAATGTTTACGGCAGTTTCAATAGTCTCACAACATCCGCCCATGGTTCAACATATGTCATGGCCGGAAGGTTCCAACGTCTGTGCGTCGGAGATAGTTTTCGGCTCTGCATGTTACCATGTGTCGTAATGCTGGGGTTCAGGATGAACCTGCGCAATAAACGAGGTGTCGAAAATTTCTTCCCTGCCCACGCTTCTGGCTATGTAACCGCTCGCCTTGAGGGTCTCCACGAATCGCATGGTAGAGGCCATATATTCTTCTGTCAATGCGGCGCAATAACGGGGGGATACATCATAACACTCCCTGAAAAACCGCGGCCCGACCACACCCACCACTTCCGACGAAATTCTGGCCGCTTCATCCGGATTTTTTTTCATGAACATTATCGATTCCTTGTGGACTTTTAAAAACTCGATAAGCCGATCCTGGTGGTTTTTGATAAATTTTTCCGATGCGACTATGCCATAGCTGGGATTGTGCGGCCAAAGCTCCGCAGGAGAGGCTATGGGCTTTATGTTCAGCCCGGAGACCAGCGAAAGCGACACCTGCAACGACGGGGTGCCAACCGCCGCGTCGATCTCCCCGTTTTCCATGGCCAGCGTGACAAAATCGGTCCACGAATAGTTTTTAACCTCCACTTCCCCGCTCAACCCTTCCCTGTCGAGAAAGTATCGCAGGATCACGTCGTGAATAGACCCCCTGGCCGGTGACCCGATGACGCCAAACTGTCGCAGTACGGCGCGGAAAGACCCTGCTTGTGTAACGGTTCGGTATCCGGACCTGGCGACAAACACCGTCCCCTCCTCATGCCCACCGGCGACACATTTGAGTTTCGCTCCTTTTGCAACGCCTATAACGGTGGGCGGAAGACCGATATATCCGATATCCAGCTCGCCGGTTTGCAGTCCCCGGACTATCGGCGGACCTGTGCCATACAGCCTCCAATCGGCGCAGAGCCCCAGTTTTTCCAATGATCCCCTGCCTATGGCCACAAGGGCGCTATGGTACGCGGTGGAAAGATGGCCTATGCGTATATCTGGCATGACGAGACGTTCCCGGCCTGTTTGATCATCACATCCCCCTGGATTTTTTTATCTGCGAGTAGGCCTCGTTAAACTCCTGGAGTTTCTTGTTGGCAAGTTCCATAAACTCTTCGGGCAATCCTTTGGAGGCTATTTTGTCGGGATGATATTCGGAAACCAGCTGGCGGTATTTACGTTTGATCACTTCGTCAGAATCGGTTTCGGCGCAATCCAGGATGGCGTAGTATCTTGAATTATCCTTTACATACTGCCCTTTCAACCTTTCGAATTCACTCTTGTCGATGTTGAATATCCTGGCGGCGGTATGGATCAGCCGCTCCTCCTCGGGGTGATACTCCCCGTCCGCCATGGCCACGCGAAGCATAATGTCGATCATCACCCGCGCCCGCGAATGGTCACGGTTGGAGACCTGGTAATACTGCCTGGCCAGGGCTTCGAAGGGAACATCCATGCTTTTTGACTGGTTGAATATCTCTTTGGCGAACCGGAGCTGTTCGCCTTCAAGCCTGATTTCTCTCATGAATTGAGATACGTTCTCCACCTCCTCCGGGGTCACCCGGCCATCGGCCTTGGCGAGCTTTCCAAGCATGGAAAATGTGGCGGCGAAAAAAAGAAGCTGGGCGCGCTCAACGTTATTCATCTCCACTTCCCGCCACTGGCCCCGGTTTACAGTGTCCGGGTTCTGCGAGTCATAGATGGCTCCCATCGCCGCTCCGGCGACCGCCCCCAACGGACCGCCCATGAACAGCCCTACCGTGCCTCCGACTATTTTTCCGAACCATGCCATAAACTAACACCTATCGCTGTTTTGCCGGCCCGAAAACGAGCCGGTGAATGTTATTCCCATGCTACCCTCGCAGGAACCCTTCAACGCCGTGTCGTATCTGTTCCGGAGTAATCGTAAGATTAGGCACATCTGCGTTTCCGGCTCTGCATATGGCGTGGATAAAAACCGGCCCGGAGCCATTGAATCTCTCCAGCGCCTCGGCGATTACCGCCGGATTTGCGGAGCGAACGATATTTTCTATCCCGAACCCGTGGGCCACCTTGGCAAGGTCGGTGCGCGACGCGGCGGCGGTGGTCTGGTTGCCGGTGGAGCCATACGCTCCGTTGTCCACGCACAGCACCGCCATGTTTTTTGGCCCTGTCCTGGCGATGGTCGCCAGGGTGGACGGGTTCATCAGCAGGCTACCGTCGCCGTCGATGGAGACAACCGGTTTGCCGGAGCAAAGCGCCATGCCCAGGGCGACAGGTGTGACCATCCCCATCGAGCCTAGCATATAGAAATTGGACGGCTGGTGGCATGCGCTAAAAAGCTCCTTGCAGGGAAACCCGAGGTTGCACGCCACGGCTTTCCCCTCCAGCGCTCCGGATATCCGCTGTAGCAACTCATAGCGGGTGACGGCGGGTTCGGGTATTGGTTCGTCGTATTGGCCGAGGCGCGTACGGACCGGCGCCGGGCGCTTTTCCGGCGCGAAATCGCTCCCATTCCATACCGACGGCTCGAACAGGTATCCTCGAATCTCGTCATTATAGAACACGCCGCCCAGAGTCGCGTCGAGCTGATCTATATCCGCCAGGTCGTAAATCTCATGATATGGGATGTCCATGGCCGCCAGGATTTTCGGGACATACTCCCCCATCCATTCCTGCGCCGCTATGGTTTCAGAATCCCTTCCCCTCCAGCTCATCAGCATTGGCAGGGCGAAACGGTAATGCTTGCCCAGGGAAGCTATGGCGTTGACCATGTTCCCGAATCCGGAGTTCTGGATCAGCATGACAGGGCGCGCTCCCGCCATAAGAGCTCCCGCGCAGATACCCACACCCTCCTCTTCGCGGCTCAGTTCCACCGGTTTGAACTGCGCCAGGGCGGCTTCATACAGGTTTTTGTTTCTGTCACACGGCAAGG
The DNA here is from genome assembly GCA_024275315.1 of Nitrospirota bacterium. Taxonomy (GTDB): domain Bacteria; phylum Nitrospinota_A; class UBA7883; order UBA7883; family UBA7883; genus JAJRZK01. The sequence goes on along the minus strand of JAJRZK010000058.1, from coordinate 100,393 downwards.
CGGCGACAAAATCTACGCTGTGGCTTTTCAGAATTCCCAGTGTTTTGTCTTCAGGTGTCAAACGTCCAGTTTCTCCAGCTGGTCATCGGTGATATCCCTGGTGATCGACGCGTTGGGCTTGATCTGCAACACGCTCAAATCTCTCAGCCGCTGTTCAATCCCGCCGCCTGTGATATTGAGAAGTATTATGTCGTCCGGCCGCACTTTTTTTTCCTTTACAGCGCGCCGAAGCGACGCAACCGCCACGCATGACGCCGGCAGGATATCACGCCCCTCGGTTCGTCTGAATATATCCCCGGATTCGTACACCTCCTCGTTTTTGATAGCGTACATTAACCCACCTGTGGTTTTCAGCGCGTCGTGGACACCGCCCCTGATCTCATACGCCGGATATTTCGTGGACAAAACACGCGCCGCCACCGCGTTGAGTATGTTATCTATTTTGGGGATATCCGTGTTCGGATTGATATAGTTTCTGCCGGCGCTCCAGGCGCTTACCATAGGCGTCATTGGTGTATTCTGGGAAAGGTGCATCCTGGAATAATGCGACCCGTACGACCCGTCCCGGATAAGAAGCTCGTTTACATGCCAGGCCGCGGCGGCTCCTGTGCCGCTTCCTACGGCCTGGAAATAGTGCGTGGGGATGCGGCCTATTGTGATCACGGCGTCAAGATAGGGCACGGCGAGGCCGGCCCGTCTGGCGAAGTTCCTGGCGCCGCCTTCATAGACATAGTTTTTCGCTTTGCAAAGACGTTTGGAAATATCCAGCGCGTCGGAATAATCCCCTTGAAGCATCACTATCTTTGCGTAATTGATCAGCATGTTCGGCACATTCACCCCGCACATGCATTTCTCCGGCACTACGCACACCACGGGAAATTTCAGGACCTCCGCGATGTATGTAAACGCCACCGCCGTGTTCCCGGCGGACGCCAGCACCATCTTGTCCACCCCGTTTTCCCTGGCGTACTGGATCGCCACAACCGCGTGAAGCTCCTTGAATGTGCATGTTTTGTAATAGGCCCCAAAATCAGGATAATAACCGTTGAAACTGATCCAGAGATCTTTAAGCCCGAGTTCCCTGGCGAGCCCTTCGCTTTTGTATGTCACCGGTCCGTACGAATATTCGTTCTGGCTTTTTACCGGCAACCAATCAAGATATTTCCACAGTCCGGGCCTGGACAGGTCAGGTTCGATCTTCCTTGTCTCGTACAGTGGTTTTAAAAGAGCGTTGTCGTGGCAGGAACCGGTAAAATCGAATGGATGCTTCGTTTGTGACGGGGCTCCGTCCGCGGAACAAATGAGAGAATATTTTCCCATCTACTTCAACTTTTAAATAAGCGCCCGGCCCATACTTCGCAAGGTAGGCGCCAGCAAGATCGGTAATTGTGTTATATCTATTTATATCATAAATTCAATCGCTTGTAATCCATCGACATATTTGCCGCCGAAAGATAAACCTAACGGCGGTACGGAAGATACACCGACGCGTCCACTCCGGCGCCATCTTCGAGGTTTCTCACATCAAGCAGGCCACCGTGGGCGCGGACAAGATGGAGAGTGACCGCAAGCCCCAATCCGGATCCTCCCGATTTTTTTGATATGAACGGTGTATACAGATGCCTGATCATCGACTCGTCCAGCCCCGGGCCGTTGTCAATGATCTTGACCAACACAAATTTACCATCATGATCCGGCGTCGTCGACGCGGGCACGCTCCATGCCACACCTGTTTTCATGCAAATCTCGCCGCCAACGCCAACGGCTTCCACCGCGTTTTTCGTCAGGTTCAGGAATATCTGGCGCAACCTGTCCTGGTCGCCCAGCACTTCGGGAAGACTCGGGTCGAACAGGCGCCTGAGGCTTATGTCCTTCCTGTCCATTTCAGGAGCCATCAGCCTGGCCACGTCATCGAGTATCTGGTATATGTTAACAGGAGCGCAGGCGAAATCTCCCGGCTGGTTAAGGTTGATCAGGTCTGTCACCAGGCGATTTATCCTGTCCGCTTCATCTATTATCAGGCGTGTGAGCTCTTTTGCGCTCTTTGGGGATTCTGCGCCCAACAGCTGGGCGGCCGCCCGGAGCCCTCCGAGCGGATTTTTCACCTCGTGAGCGATCCCGGCGGCAAGCGCGGCGATTTCAGATATACGTTCCTGCAGACCGATTGTATGCTTCAGGGCGTTTAACCCCGTCATATCGCGCAACACAATGGTTGCCAGTTTCTCTTCTCCTTCCACGGTGTGCACCGACATGGAAACGGAACGACGTTTCTCCCCTCCGACCGGGATAGTCACGTCATGGTCAATCAGGGTGACTCCCTGGCTGATCGCCAACCTGGCTTCCTTATACACTTCGCTGTTTTCGGGAAACAGCGCCGCCATTTCACCGCCTACGACCTGATTAATGGATTTCCCGAACAACACCTCCGCGGCGGAGTTGATCCATTTGACTTTCTCACCTTGTCCCATTATCACTATCGCGTCGCTAAACGACGAAAGGACAGACTCGAACATGTCAATCCGCCTGTAATCGCTCATCCCCTACCATTCCAACGCAGGTAAACCTTGTGTCATTTCAACTCGTCGTGCTTTTTATAGCACACCGGAGCCGTCAATAGCGCGAAAGGCCAGGAAATAAAGGAGCGGGAAAACAGACACGCCACGCGACGACGTCGCAGGTTTTGACGTAAATAGACGATCCGCATCCCACCTGCCCACACTGGCCCGAACCAGACTGGCGATTACTGTGAAGTAAATGATTGCGTTTCACTCTCCGCCCCTGATTATTTGTCACCAGCCAGGCATGAAGCTATAGTGGCGAGAGTTTCTTAGGAAAGTGTCCTACGGGGGAAGATCAACTGTAACGTATGTATTTTAATCATAATTATTAGACATATACAAAATGCCAATACCTGACTTCCAACAGATATTTTTGCCTTTACTCAAGCTTGCCGGAGACGGAGAGCCGCATTCTAACAAGGATGCAGTTGACGCATTGGCTGATGTATTCAACTTATCTCTTGAAGAGCGCGAAGAAGTGCTACCCAGTGGACGTCAGGCAATCTTTACTAACAGGACCTATTGGGCGAAAACTTATCTAAAAAAAGCAGGTCTTCTTACTCAACCAGCAAGAGCCGTTTTTCAGATTACTGAAAAGGGCAAAAGTGTCCTTCAAAATCCGCCTCCTGTCTTAAATGTAAGTTACTTAAAACAATTTGAAGAGTTCCTCGAATTCCATACAGCCAAGAGCGCTACAAACGATGATACAAAAAAAGAAAAAGAGAATATTGAATACAAAACACCAGAAGAGCTTATGGCGCTAGGTTATAAAGACCTGCGTCTTACTTTGGTTTCCGAACTTTTATCTTCGGTCATGCAAATGTCCCCTTCGTTCTTTGAACAATTGGTTGTTGACCTCCTTCTCCAAATGGGGTACGGAGAAGCAGGAGGATCACGGGCGGGTATTGCCATCGGCAAAAGCGGTGACGAAGGCATTGATGGAACCATCAGTGAAGATAAGCTTGGCCTCGACCTCATCTACATTCAGGCTAAGAGATGGGAAGGCTCTGTTGGGCGCCCTGAAATTCAAAAGTTCGTTGGAGCTCTTCAAGGTAAACGCGCAAAAAAGGGTGTCTTTATCACAACATCCAATTTTACAGCCGAGGCCAAGAAGTATTCGTCTATGGTCGATACACGAGTTATCCTTGTTGATGGTCAGCGTTTGGCCAACCTTATGATCGACCACAATGTTGGCGTAGCTCTCAAAGAGTCGTATGAAATAAAGAAGATCGATAGCGACTACTTTATTGAAGAATAAAATACCATTAACATTGTTAACGGTATTTCGCCTATACAACCCCTATCGAGCCGTGATCCTACAGGTCCGGATGCTCGCTCATGGCCTTGATACGGTTAAACCTTCTGTCCACCTCTTTCTGGAACCTGTCGACGATATCCTTGTACTCCGGCTTGAGCATGTGCTTGGTTTTGCCCATATACTTGAGCCATTCGGTCACGGCGACCTTCTTGCCCTTGGCTTCCGGGTCATAGTTGAGCGTGGTCACACCCCGCTCCACTTCATACAGAGGGAAAAAGTTGCAATCAATACCAGCCTGGATGATCTCCTGTCCGTTATGGTCCGGATGGCGCCAGTTCAGGGGGCAATCGGAGAACAGCTGGCCAAAAACCAGCCCCTCGTTTTTGGCGTACCACTGGGCCTTCGCGGCTTTGCGGATCAGATCCTTGTACATGGATTCCGACGCTGTAAACACGTATGGGATATGGCACGAAGCGAACAACTGCGCGGAATCCTTGTGATTGAACGTCTTGCCACGCCCGACGGTTCCGATATTGGAAGTGGATGTGGAGTGCCCCAGAGGCGTGGTAAAAGACATCTGGTTGCCGGTGTTCATATAACCCTGGTTATCGTATTCGAGAATAATCATGTTGTGGTTACGAAACGCCGTGCCAAGCGCCGGGCCCAGCCCGATATCCAGCCCCCCGTCACCGGTGACCATGACGAAGGTGATATCCTGATCCTGAGGAATTTCCCCCCGTCTCTGGCGCTCCTTGTACATCTCCACCACACCGGACATAGTCGCCGCGCCATTCTGAAAAAGGTTATGGATATAGGTGATGGCGAACGACGTGTTCGGATAGCCGGTGGTGACCACCATCCCGCATCCGGTGTGCCACAGCATAACGACAAAACCTTCTATACCTTTCAGGAACGTTCCCACGCTCGGGAAGATACCGCACCCCGGGCAGGCGCCATGTCCCGGCGCTATTCTGCAGGGCATTTCGGTCAGGTCGCGTTGCTTGACCCCTTTCACCTCTATTTTTCCGGTTTTTTCGTCCTCATAAACCTTCAGTATCCCGGGGGACTGCTGTTGCTCTGTAAGGACGGGGAGTCCCTTGGGCGGCTTATAATCCGGATCGCCGGGATCGGCTCCCAAATAGTCGTATGGCACTACCACCTTGCCTCTTTTGACCGCGTCGAACGTCAGCTCGAACAAGGTACGGGCGTCCTCGTCAAAGAAATCTTTCCCGCCCAGGCCGTAGATGCGCGAGATCACCATGGTCCTGTTGTCCGGGTCGTCCTTCAGCGCGGCCTTGATTTCGTTGCACACCCTCCCCCCGTGGGCGCCATACGAGTCGGCCCGTTCGGCCACCAGCAGCGCTTTGACGTTTTTGCACGCTTTACGCACCTGCTCGCTGGGAAAGGGACGAAGCGCCGTCGGGTAGAGACACCCGACCTTCTTGCCCTGCGATCGAAGCTCGTCTACGATGTCCATCACGGTGTCCGCCGCGGAGTTGATGATGAATATGGCCGTCTCGGCGTCTTCCATCATGTAGGTTTCCAGCGGATTGTATCTGCGTCCGGTCAGCTTCTCCCATTCCTCGAACACTTTCGGGATCAGTGTTTCCGAAGCCGCCATCGCCATGGAAAGCTGCTTTTTATTGTTTATCTGATCCGGATCGTTCATGTAGGGACCGATGGTGATGGGGTTGGTCGGCTCAACAGAGGAGTTTATCTGTTTTACTTCACCAACAAAATCCTTTACCACCTTCAAATCTTCAAAATACTGCACCCGGCGTTTCTGATGCGAAGTGAAGAAGCCGTCGTCGGCCACTATGACAGGAAGACGCACCTCGGCCAGCTCACCTATTTTCACGGCCAGTATCACCATGTCGTAGACTGTTTGCGGGTCCTTGGCGCACAGGATGATCCAGCCCATGTCCATGGTGGATATGAGGTCGGAATGGTCGCCGCGAATATCCAGCGGACCGGAGACAGACCTGCAAACCAGGTTGAGCACCATCGGGTACCGGGTGCCGGACTGAACCGGCAACTGTTCCAGGGAAAACAGGAGACCGTTGGCCGACGTGGCGTTGAAAACGCGCCCCCCCGCGGTAGTGGCGCCATAACATATACCGGCGGCGCCATGTTCACCGTCGCCGGGGATAAGGTGGACCTCATGCTCGCCGTTGGCGCCCATCTCGTCAAGATATTCCGCAACCTCCGTGGATGGGGTGATGGGATAATATCCCATGATGTGAAAGTTGACGTGGGCGGCCGCCAGCGAGGACATCTCGTTGCCCGATCGAAAATCAGTGACCTGGGCGGCTGTACCCGTAGAGGCCTTCCGGCCCGTTTCAGTATTGGAACTCATCAATTATTCTCCCAAATTTGGCGTAACCTATAAACACGGCGCACAACAATCCAGGGTCATGCGCCCGAGTTCGCCTGAGATTTAAGTTAATTCCGTAAATCCGTCTTCTATGATTTTCTTGTCGACATCCGACTCCACCCTGGAGACAAGCGCATCGAACTTGCAAATCTCCACACACCGCAGACATCCCTTGCAGTGTTTGTAGTCTATCCTGGCAAGCACCTGCGCCTCCTTGCCTTTTTTGTTCTTTTCCCTGACCCATTCAAAACAGTAATCGGGACACGTGATATCGCATTCACCGCAGGAAGTACATTTACTTTTGATCAATACCGGCGCCCAGCCTGACCTGGATACGGTCAGATCCTTGTGGATCGAGTTGCCCGGGTTGACGATCACCCCGCCGATTGGCTGGTTCATGTAGCCTATCTTCTGGCCTTCCCGCCTGAAAGGCTGGGCGGGATATTTCCCGTCATCGTCAAAAAACTTTTTGGAAAATTCCACCATGCCCCGGTCGAACGTTTTCAGGTTTGGCTCGATAAGGAAGGCGTATTTCTTGCCCAGGTTCTTCTTTATATAGAGCTTTATCGCCTCCGGGTCGATAAAGCCGGAGGTCGCCGAAATGGCGCCCAATAACGCCGTGTTCACCCTGGTTTTCTCTTCGATAGCTATTTTCATCGCATCCAGGGTCACCACCGACCCGCATTGAAGCTTTATCCTGTCCCTCGCCTGGTCCGGGGTCATGGCAGTGTTTATTATCACCGTGGTATCCTTGCCGGCTCCGGAAAGCAAACCGGGTGTGTCGAGCATGCTCTCAGCGAAAATAACCAGGATATGCGGCTCGGTTACGGGGCTGTTGACCCGGACGTTGACGTTCGGCGCGCAAAACCGTACAAAGGATTTCACCGGGCTACCCTTCTTTTCCGAACCATAGCTGGAAAAGTTCGACCCGTTATAACCCATTCCCAGGATGCCAGCCTCGCCGAGTATCTTTCCGGCGAGGTTCGCTCCAAATCCGCCTACGGACTCCATCCTGATCTCAAAGAAACCACGTTCGTTGGTTATCGGAAGTTGTGTCATATAATTCTCCTAAGCCCCTCCCGCGTTATCGAGTATGTCTGACTGTTTATTTCTATTTCCTAAAACGGTAATTTCCCGGCCGCTTGCTATCATTGTACAAAACCTGCGTAAAACCAAACAATTTTTTTTCCCCACCCGAAGCTTGTCAACAGCGAAAGATCGGCCATTGACACATTTGATCGCCGGTCCGGTATGGCGCTGAGGAATGCGCCGTGGCCTGCGGCCAGGCGTTGTGATAATCACGGCAGGATGAAAAGCCATCTAAAACGCCATGGACCACCGAAGCCATCTTTTTGAAAAAAGCGCGTGCGACAACTGATTGATCCTCTGTTTTTTGCTTGTTACGTCGGAATATTCAGGAAAACTATTTGACATCCCTGAAAAGAAGCGTCATGCTAACCATACGGTTAAACTGACTGGTTAGTTATATAACGCTCTTTTTTGAGGATCGCGCATGGCGTCTATTGCTGAAAAAGCCATTGCTTCACGAGGGGCCGATTCGACAAACGCCATCCTGGAAGCCGCTGCAAAAAATTTCGCCAATAACGGGTTCGGCGGCGCCAGGATGGATCAAATCGCGTCAGACGCGGGTGTGAACAAGGCCACCATATATTATCGCATCGGGGATAAATCGGCGCTTTACACCGAAGTGCTCCGGCAAGTCCTCGTTCCCATAGCAGACCAGGTGGCGGAAAACGTGGGCAAAACCGGACCGGTCGATGAGCGGTTCAGGGTTTATGTCACAACCATAGCGCGCAACATAATCGCCTCCAGGCATTTTACTCCCATCATTTTAAGAGAGATCGCTTCTCATGGGAAAAATCTCCCAAAAGAAGTGTTGGAACAGATGACGCGTATCATAGCCGTGCTCAAAACCATCCTGGATCAGGGGCGGGAACAGGGGATTTTTTCCGCCGTCGATTTGCTCCAGACACATATGATGATAATAGGGGCGATCAATTTTTATGTAGCCAGCGGGCCGGTGCGCAAAAAAATGGCCGAATCAGGAACGCTCCCGCCGGAGCCGGCCGGCTCCGATTCCTATCTTCGCACCGGCGAGGAGATCGCAAGGATCATCCTCGACGGAATCAGGATAAATAACAACCAGCGGAACAAGAAACAGAGATAACAAATGTCTACAACAAGGAAAAAAATAGGGCGATGGTTCGAGCGTTCAACTCACTTTACGTACAACAACAGGCTCAAGACAATCGCTTTTATGCTGATCTTCATTGGGGCGATCATGTCCAACCTGCCCAAGGTCACCATGGACACCTCCACGGAAGGGTTTCTCCACGACAAAGACCCCATACTGGTTGGTTATAACGATTTCAGGAACCAGTTCGGGCGTGACGAGATGATCATCCTCGCCATAAAACCCGCAAACGTTTTCAACCTGGAGTTTATAGCCAGGCTTAGAACTCTCCATGACGAGCTGGAAAACAACGTCCCCAACCTCGATGACATAACCAGCCTGGTCAACGTCCGTAACACCCGCGGAGAGGCGGACGAGTTGATCGTCGAAGACCTCCTGGAGAATCCTCCAAAAACCAAAGAGGGGCTATTGGCGCTCAAACAAAGGGTATTGACCAACCCATTATACAAAAACCTGATAATCTCCGAAGACGGCCTTTTTACCACCATTGTGATCAAGACGAGCGCCTATTCCTCCGAAGGAACGGAGGAACAGGCCCTGGAAGGCTTTGAGGATACGAAGATAGAACCATCGGCCAATCAGGATCGTCCATTTCTGACCGATGCGGAAAACTCGGAAACAGTAAACGCCGTCAGGAGGATCGTCGCCAAATACAACTCCGCCGATTTCCCCGTGATGGTGGCAGGCTCTCCCGTGTTCATCCACGACCTGAAGCAAACCATAAAAAGGGACATGAGAAAATTCGTTGTCCTGGCGATACTAACCATAGGCCTGGTTCTTTTTATATTGTTTCGAAGGTTGTCCGGTGTTGTGCTGCCACTTCTGGTTGTGGTGCTGTCGTTGCTTTCCACGGTGGGGCTAATGGCGTTTTTCGGCGTGCCGATAAAGCTTCCGACCCAGATTCTGCCCTCGTTCCTGCTGGCTGTGGGGGTGGGTGATTCTGTGCACGTGCTGGCTGTTTTTTACCACAGACTCTCCCATACCCGGGACAAGCAGGAGGCCATAACATACGCAATGGGCCATTCCGGGCTGGCCATTGTCATGACAAGCCTTACCACCGCGGCGGGTCTCCTGTCCTTCTCGACATCCGAGGTCGCCCCCATGGCGGATTTGGGGATTTTCGCCAGCGCAGGTGTGATCCTGGCGTTGATTTACACAACAATGCTTTTACCTCCCCTGATCGCCATCATACCAGTCAGGGTGGAAATAAAAAGCTCCGAAAAAGCAAGGCAAGCTACGATGGACCGCATATTAACAGCGATCGCCGATTTTTCCACCGGCAAACCTTGGCTGATCGTCATCACCAGCGCCATCATTATTATCATATCTTTTGGTCTGGCCTCACAGCTTCGGTTTTCACACAACCCTATGAAGTGGCTGCCGGAATCGATGGAAATCAAACGGGCTACGGTGCTTTTGGACGAAAAGCTGAAAGGGACGATGGCGGCGGAAATAATATTGGATACCGGCAAAGAAAACGGCCTGTACGATCCGGGTTTCCTGAACAAGCTCGATAAGCTCGAGCGTGAAATGGAAAAGATGCGCCAGGGCGACCTTTTCGTGGGGAAAGCCATCTCCCTTCCTGACATGGTAAAAGAAATCAACAGGGCCCTGAACGAGAATCGGGACGACCACTACACCATTCCCCATGACCGCAAATTGATCGCACAGGAGCTTTTATTGTTTGAAAACTCTGGTTCGGACGATCTGGAAGACCTTGTGGACAGCCAGTTCTCAAAAGTCCGGCTGACGTTGAAGGTGCCATGGCTCGATGCGTATATGTATGGCAAATTCATCGGAGCCCTCCAGAAAAAGCTGGACAGGACATTCGACGGAATCGCGAAAGTCAAGGTCACAGGCATGATGCCGCTTATGGCGAGGACATTATCGGCCGCTATCACCAGCGCAGGGGAAAGCTATTTGATAGCTTTTATCGTCATAACCCTGATGATGATAGTCTTTATAGGGGACCTGAAAATAGGTCTGTTGAGCATGATCCCGAACCTGGGTCCGATTATCATCACAATGGGATTCATGAAAGCGGCCGGGTTCCCGCTCGATATGTTCACGATGCTTATAGGCTCTATTGCGATAGGCCTTGCAGTGGACGACACTGTTCATTTCATGCACAACTTCCGCCGCTACCATCACGACACAGGGGATGTGAACGAGGCGGTACGCAACACTCTGCTTACCACCGGCCGGGCTATGATGGTGACCACCATGGTATTGTCGCTGGGGTTTTTCATTTTTATGTTCGCGACCATGAATAACCTGTTCAATTTTGGATTACTTACAGGAATAACCATTATCATGGCTCTGTTGGCCGATTTTTTTCTGGCCCCCGCGATCATGTCGCTGGTCGCCGTCCCTACCACGGATGATGACGAAGACGGTTCACCTGCCATGGCCGCATCGAACGGGGGCTAGTTGGCCATGATCAATATGTATATCACTAATAATCGCGTTCACGACATTCGGAGGACAACCATGAAATTCAAAACCCCCACCGTGCGTCTGGCGGCCGTTATGGGTCTGGTTTTTGTCTCGTCCATTACGCACGCCGTCCCCGCCATGGCGGACGACCCGAAGGCCAGGTCTATCATTCAAAAAGTGGACGACAGGGATGACGGGGACAACATGATCTCCGACATGGAGATGACGCTGATCGACAAGCGCGGGAAAAAAAGAATCCGCAAGATTCGCTCCTTCTCCAAGGATTTCGGGAAGGATACGTATAAACTGCTGTTTTTCGCCAGCCCGGCGGATGTGAAAAACACCGGCTTTTTGACATACGACTATGACAATGACGAAAGAAGCGACGACCAGTGGCTCTACCTGCCGGCCCTGAACAAGACCAAGCGTATCGCCAACGACGACAAATCGGGCAGTTTCATGGGGTCCGATTTCAACTATTACGACATGACAAAAAGACCCATCGGAAAATATGATTACAAGCTTTTGAAGGAGCAGGATGTAAAAGGGGTCAAAACCTGGGTAATACAGGCCGTTCCCCGATCCAAAGATGTGATCGACGAATCAGGGTACACCAAGTCGGTGGTTTTTGTGCGCCAGGACAACTATGTGGTTATCCGAGCCGTCAACTGGGTAAAAGACGGCTCAAAACTGAAATATCTGGATGTGAGGAAACTGGAGCTGATCGATGGCATATGGGTGGCCACGGAAACGCACATGACCACAAAAAAAGGAAAGATCACCTTGCATAAGACCATCCTTAAGCAGAGCAATATCAGTTTCAACAAGCCGTTGGACAAAGACCTGTTCACCGTGCGCCGCCTCGAAAAAGGCATGTAAACCGTAACAATATGCGTTTTGTCCTAGTTTTTCTCGCCATCATGGTTGTCTCGGGGCAGGTGACGGCCCTTGCCCGGAGCAATCATGGCTCGCCCCCGCAGGAAAACGGGACAGCAAAGATCGACAAGGTTCCGGCAGGGGCAAATACTGAAATCTCTAACGATCTCGACAGCGTTATGGAAGGATTCGACGACACCGATAGTGAGCTTCCAGCTCCAAGCCCGGATCCGGTTTACGAAAAACCGTCATGGTGGGATATCACAGGATATGTCACCGGCGCTTCTTCATACAACTACGCCCATGGTGAGCCGAATGAAGGGCAAACCGATTACCGTGGACTTTCCAGGCTCCGGCTCAAGACCGGTGTCGAGCTTACCGTCGACCCGTACGAGGGATGGAAAGCGAAACTCTGGGTGATGGCGTTTTACGATCTTGCATACACTATTAACGACAGGGACAACTATACAGGGCAGGTCATCGAGAATTACGAAAGCGAAGCGAGGGTCAAGGAGGCTTATATACAGGGCAGGCTGAACCGGTATGTCGACATAAAGATCGGGCGGCAAATCGTGGTATGGGGCAAGTCGGACAACATCAGGTTAACCGACATCCTCAACCCGATGGACAACCGGGAGCCTGGCATGGTCGACATAGAGGATATTCGCGAACCTATATTCATGTCCAGAATAGATTTTTATTATGGCCCGTGGAACCTGACGACTATCGCGATTCACGAGATACGCTTCAACTACAACCCGGTGTACGGCAGTGATTTCTATCCGGGAGACTCCCCCTCGCCGGAGGAGCGAACGCCAGCGTCCAGTCTTGGCAACACAGAATACGCACTGGCTCTCAACGGCATTTTCAGCGGGTGGGACATTTCGTTCTACTGGGCGGACGTGTTCAACGACCAGGCCCACATCGTGTCCGCGGGAGGGGCTCCGCCCGACCTTACGTTGCGTCATGCGCGTGTAAAAATGATAGGCGTGTCGGCGAATGTGGCGTACGGGTCATGGCTTTTCAAGACGGAAGCCGCGCGATTCGAGGGTCTTGAATATTTTAACGCAGATAACGCAAAATCGCGCCATGATCTTCTGGCCGGTGTTGAATATACCGGAATAACCGACAAAACCGTCTCCGCAGAATTCGTTGTCCGTCATATAGAGGATTTTTCAGCGGCAATGGCGAACGCTCCCGACAGCGCCAGTGAAAACGAATATCAGACGGTCATTCGGTATCAGGCGGATTATCTTCATGACACCGCCCATATACTGGCTCTGATATCATTTCTCGGGCTTGGCGGTGAAGATGGCGGGTTCCAGAGGGTTTCGGTCAAATACGATGTGAACGACTACATCTCGATCACTACGGGGGCCGTCACTTACCAATCCGGTGACAATTATTTCTTCAGCGGTGTAGAGGAAAACGACCGGGTTTTCCTGGACATCAAGTACAGTTTTTAAAAAAGATCGTCAAGCCTGCGGCACGGTTTCTACGAGTCTATCTGCGGCGTCATCGACACTTCTTCGGATTCCGCGCTTTCACCATATTCGTTCACAGCGGTGACCACGGCGTAATAGAGGGTCCCGGCGTTGAGCTGGGTGCAAAAATGGGGGGTCGTGACATTCGTCATCCTTACACCCTCTTTAAGGGAGTTCCAATTATCTTTCGTAACCCCCGGCTCGGCGGCGTGGTACACGTTATAGGTGACTTGCGATGTGTCGGCCGGGGGCTCACCCATCGCGCCGTCAGCCATGGTCCTTGAAGAGACCAGATCCCACATTATCCATGTGCCGGTGGCGTTTACTGTTACTGTGATGTTTCCTGGCGCCGCGGGAGGAGTGTTGGCAGTGGAGGATGAGCCCCCGCCGGCGCCGCACGCTCCCATCGATAACGCAAAAACCAGCGCTCCAACCAGGCTAACACAGATTTTCAAAAAGGTTGCAGACGGTTTTGACCTGAACATAACCGATGTCTCTAAAAATGTTTTGTCCCCGCTATCATTCGGTCCTCACCGAACAACAGCAACCATGCGCAAGCTCTGGTTTACATGTGTCATTTTACCATTACCCGCAAAAGGACCTGTATTATTTTTTCGAGCAGACCTGCGTGGGCGCCGTTAACAACCGACGGCTCCAACGTGGACTAAACAGGCTTGAAAAGAGAGGGGAACAGCTCTTCCAATACAGGCCCCCGCGTATTCCAGACCAGTTTCACCCATTCCGCAAGCGCGACACATTTTTTCCCGACCGGCGCCGCCCTGGACGTCATCAGCCGCCAAAGCAAGTTGAGCAGGTATCGTGTATGGTGTTTCTGGCTTTTCCACGCCGAGGAGAGGGCCTTGTCCGTTCCGGAATATCTTTCTGCCCGGCTTTTCCTGAACAGCGTTTTTTTGTACAAAGTGTCAGGCACACTGCAAAAGCTCATGGCCATGGCGGCCTCGCACATGAACACCCTGTCAGCCCTGGCGCACGATGGCATCCCGCGCCTGGCGATTTTTAATAGCTCCCCGGTTTTAAACAATCCGCATATGAAATGATGAATATGCACGTCATGGATCATCATGCGAAACACATCATCCCGGCTTTTGTTGTTCATGTCCAGGGCGCCGTCGAACATGATTACATTCTTTACCTGCCCATCGTCGAACACACGGGTTACAGAACACTGGGCCACGGCGCAATCGGGGTTGTCCTCGAGTTTCCTTACAAGGGTCTCCACGTATCGTTTGTCCCACCAATCGTCACCCCCGGCCCAGAAAAAATAGGCGCCCCTGGCCTGGTTCAGTACGTACATAAAATTACTGTTGGACCCTATATTGTTCTTCTGACGGATTGGACGTATCCGGCTGTCGGCGTGGGCGTATTCGGAGATAATGTCCCAGGTGCCGTCGGTGGAACCGTTGTCTGACACGATGATCTCCATGTTTCCATAAGTCTGTGACAACAGCGACTCTATCGACCGCCGAATAAACCTCCCCTCGTTGTATACGGGCAATCCGACGGACACCATCTTTTCGGCGGCGTTCATTTTTTTTCAGCCAAGTTTTGAAACGTCCCATTCAAGCAACGGCCGAACAGCGCCAGGGTATGGGCCAACATATCGCCCCCTGGTGCGCACCCCGTATATTGGATCGACAACATGTATCCTCAGCAGGTTTTTTTCCACACAATGCTTGTTGCCCCGGAGCGACTCCGGGTTGACTATGGCGATCGAAAGAAAGTACACCCCCCCGTTCAACAGGTTCCCAGGCACATTCAGCCTGGAGCTGTATACACCAGGTGTTTTTCTTTTATCGTTGACGGCCTCGCAAATCATGTCGCTGGACCAGAACGCATACGTCCCGTCTTCTGTATGGAAGCTGACCGACACGCCGAGGGGATGGCCCGCCTTGAAAAGCTCGTATTCCATCGTGATATAAAACGGCCGGTCGATCCCCAGCTCGTTTGTGACCTTTCCATCCTGGTCTTCAACCGTCACACGTAAAAGCCGCACCACATCATCACCCGGCATTGTCTCTGCGGATGTAAAATCGACGCTGGCGGCGGAGTTGCCCTCTCCGGAATAGTAATGCCCTACAACCGAAACGGCGTCACCCTCTTTTACGATCCTGCCCTTTTCCAAAAGCATGGCTCTCGTGCACAGCGATGTGACCGCCGGCATGTTATGGCTGACGAAAATTATTGTCCTGCCCTGCTTGCTTATGTCTTCCATTTTTCCCAGCGACTTTTTCTGGAACACGTAATCACCAACGGCGAGCACCTCGTCCACCAGCAATATCTCCGGCTCCAGGTGCGCCGCCACGGCAAAAGCGAGACGGACTTTCATCCCGGAGGAATAGCGCTTGATCGGTGTGTCGAGAAACTTGTCCACCCCGGAAAAGGATACAATTTCGTCATATTTTGAAGTGATCTCCGCCCTGCTCATCCCCATGATCGAGCCGTTGAGATAGATGTTCTCCCTGCCGGTAAGCTCCGGGTGAAACCCGGTACCCACTTCCAGAAGGCTGGCTACGCGACCCTTGATAAGCGCCCGGCCTTTCGTCGGTTCCGTGATCCTGCTCAATATTTTCAGCAAGGTCGATTTCCCCGCGCCGTTTTTCCCGATTATCCCGACCCTGTCACCCTCTTTTACCTCAAAATCTATATCCTTAAGGGCCCAAAACTCCTCACGGGTCAATCTCCGCTTTTGTCCGCCCGATCCGGATATAAAAGAGCGAAAACCGGCGGACAACGCGTCCCGCAACGTGTCGTGAACGCTCCTGAAGTGGTGGCCTATTATGTATTTTTTGGATAGACCCTCGGCTCTTATGACAGTTTTCATCTTGCGCCTAGATAACGTCCGCAAACGCCCTTTCTGTCCTCCGGAAAAACCACATTCCCGAGACGAGAAGCGTAAGGGCCACCAGGGTTGACGCCATCACGCCGGGCGCGTATAATCCGGTTTCGCCTCCCAGAATCGCCCAGCGAAAACCGTCGATAACACCCACCATCGGGTTCAGCGAATATAGCAGGCGCCATTTTTCCGGAACGATGGCGCTGGAAAACCCCACAGGCGACACATAAAGCATAAGCTGTGTTGTGAAAGGAACTATGTATTGAAAATCCCTGTACCATACGTTCAGTGATGTGAACCAAAGCCCGGCCCCCAGTGACACAGCCATAGCCAACAACATAAAAAGCGGAATGGAAAAAAACCGCAGACCCGGCATGTGCTGGTACCACACCATAAGGACGCCAAGCACAACGAGGGCGATTATGAAATCGACAATGCTGACAATAATTGAGCTTGCCGGCACTATAAACCTGGGGAAATATATTTTGGTTACCATCGCAGAGTTGCTTACCATGCTCTGGCTGCATTTCACCAGCGAGTCGGAAAAAAACTGCCAGGGCAACGCCGCCGCGAATACCATCAGAGCATAGGGCGCAGCTCCGTCGGACGGAAGCCTCGCCAGGCCCTTGAAAACCACCGTGAACACTATCATCAGTATCACCGGGCGCAACACGCTCCATACGATCCCTATCAGCGTCTGCTTGTATCTGACGAGGATATCGCGCCACGCGAGAAAATAAAAAAGCTCCCGGTAGGCGAGCAGGTCCTGGATGTACTGGCGTCGCTCCTTGCCAGGCTCGATAACAAGGTCAAACTCCTGGTCGTTCATCAGCGGTTTACCTTATCCTTTTTAAATACGCCGACGGCCAGTATGTGACCCGCTTTGTTACGACACCCTCGTTGAACCTGAACTCCGGTTCGACAATCTCAAAGTCCGGATTCATACTTACAAACTCGACAGACGCCTGACGAGGATTGTTCCATGTCCAGTCGTCTTCAGTGCGCGGGGCGCCGGCGAGGTGTTCCATTATCCCGTCCATCACAACGACGTAGGACCCGACACTGACCAGCGGAGCATAGGCCGAAAGCTCTGCGAGCACATGCTCTTTTGAGTGGTTGGAATCCAGCGACACCATCACCACTTCCCCCGGCCTGACCAGCTTCTCCACCTCGCCAGCCACCTCGGGGCTTGCCGAATCGCCTTGTATCAAGGTGATGTAATCGAACAGCTCGTGCGATTCTATAGCTTTTCTGTTATGCGGCCTGATTTCGATATCCAGCCCCACGACCCTGCCCCTGCCCATCGCGTGAAACAGGCTGGCGTAGAATATCAGCGATCCGCCGTGGGCGACACCGGTCTCTATCAACATGTCCGGTTTGACCGTATAGATCACCTCCTGCATGCGTATCATGTCTTCCGGAAGCTGGATTATGGGTCGGCCCAGCCATGTGAAACTGTATACATACTTGGTGTCCCAGCCAGACCGGATCCATGCGTCGGAAATGACCGCAAACGCTTCCGGGGTTCCGATGTCATACACACCCGCCCTGTCACTTCCCGTGACGGTTATTTTGCCCGACTTTTTGTCTATGACTATTTTTTCATCCAGGTTCATGAATCGTTTGAAAATTGAGTGTTGATATTGGCGAAAAGGGGCAGATTTTCATCCCTGTCCGATATTACGCGCGCGTCAGACTCCGGCCATTTTATACCTATTTCAGGATCATCCCACCTAAAACCTCTGGAAAACTCCGGTTTATAGAACTCCGATATCTGGTAGTATACCCGCGAATTGCCCGCAAGCGCCTGGAACCCGTGGGCGAACCCTTCCGGCACAAATATGGCCAATCCATTCGCCGCGGACAGCTCATACCCCCTCCAGCTCATGAAGGTGGGTGAATCGCGCCTGATGTCCACTATCACATCGTAAACGGAACCCGAGACACACGACACGAGCTTCGCCTCTTCATGGGGCGCGGCCTGGAAGTGCATACCGCGCAACGTTCCCTTGCGCTTGTTGAACGATACGCTGCATTGCGCGACAGACGTGTTGAGGCCTCGTTCCCTGAACTGTTCGACACAAAACGTGCGGACGAAATAGCCTCGTTCGTCCTCCTTTTTTTCAGGCTCGACCAGGTACGCCCCGGCCAAACCTGTTTCACTGAATATCATTTTGTCAAAGCTTTACCATTATCCCCTGGCCGGTGGGAACAGTCATAACCGAGGCGCCCACCGATTTTGCGAACTGATCATGGGCTTTTTTCTGGTTTTCGTGTTTGGGCCAGGCGTAATCGTCGAGAACAACAACAGCGCCCTTGGCCAGTTTTGGCCAAAAATATTTCAACGCCTCCTCCTCCGGATAGGCGCAGTTCATATCCAGCGACAGGTAGGCCACCTTGTCGATGTCGACATCCCGCAGGCTTTCGGGCACCGCCCCTTTGATAATTCGTACATTCTCGAATTCGCTGAACGCTTCAACCACAAAATCGTAACACGGAGGATATTTTTTCGGGTTGTTCAAAAGGCGTTTTTCCGATGAGCTCATCAGCTCCGGCACGAACCCTTCGAATGTATCGAACAGGTAGAAATTGCGGTCTTTCAGGGATCTGAAATCCAGATATTCCATCAACGATCCGGAATACATCCCCGTGTTCACCCCGCATTCCACAAAGTCCCCTTCTATCTTTACAGCCTGGCTTGCGGCCCATTGAACCACATGCAACTGCCACTGGATGATCTGTCCCCAGGATGGATGAGTTTGCGGAACGTGCCTTAACGCGGCCTGGTACGCCCTCTGGTAGTCCGGGTCGGAAAGGAACCCGGTGTTTTTGTCGGTAATCAATCCGCCGAACTTGTATGTGGGCTTGATATACCGATCGATCAACTTTTCCATCAGCGCCCGGCCCAATTCATCCGTCTTTTCGCGAACAGCCCGCGCGGCGAGCTTTACGCGACCTATTCCGTACGCCATATTCTTTTCCTTTTCTCACTCATAAACTTCCACCTCCGGAATGGGGGTGACAAACCGGCCGCCCCACGACCTTACACCATCCATCTGTCCTATGATTTCGTCCTTGATATTCCACGGCAGGATGAGGACATAGTCAGGTTTTGTCTCCATTATTTTATCAGGATGGTAAACCGCTATCCGGGACCCGGGCAGATACGCTCCCTGTTTATGCGGGCTTTTGTCCACGGTGTAATCTATAAAATCGGAGCCTATCCCGCAATAATTAAGCAGTGTGTTCCCTTTTGCAGGCGCCCCGTATCCCGCTATTTTTTTTCCATCGCTCTTCGCTTGTATCAAAAACTTCAGCAACCCTCTTTTGGCCTGCTTCACCTGCTCTGAAAACGCGCTATACGTATCCGGCGAGGCCAGCCCGAACTCTTCTTCCCGCTCCAGCAAGGTTTTCACGGCTTCGCCGGCTGTCCTGTTTTGCTCGTGACATATAAAAAGCCGCAGGGAGCCGCCATGGGTTGGAAGCTGTTCCACGTCGAACACGGTCAACCCGTGCCGCGCAAACACGTTTTTGGCTGTTATCAGGGAAAAATATGAGAAATGCTCATGATAGATGGTGTCGAACTGATTGTTCCTGATAAGCTGAAAAAGATGGGGAAACTCCACTGTGACAACCCCATCGGGTTTCAGGATTGTTTTCATGCCGCCGACAAAATCGTTAAGATCCGGGACATGGGCCAACACGTTGTTGGCGATCAGAAGATCAGCCTTTTTGCCACTGTCGGAAAGCTCTTTGGCTGTCCGCTCCCCAAAAAACCTGACCACCGTCTCGATCCCTTTTTCCCTGGCCGCCTTGGCCACGTTCGCGGCGGGCTCCACCCCGAGGCATGGAATCGACCGCGTGTGAAAATTTTGCAGCATATAACCATCGTTGCTTGCTATTTCCATCACGAAGCTGTCATGCCCATAGCCAAACCGTTTGACGATCATTTCGGTGTATTCGGCGCAATGCTTCCGCCAGGCGTCGGAATAGGACGAAAAATAGGCGTAGTCGGAAAAAATATCTTCCGGACTTTCGAACTGTTCCAATTGCACAAGAAAGCATTTTTCGCAGACATAGGCGCAAAGCGGGTAAAACTGTTCCGGCTTGTTGAGGTTGTCCATGGTGACATAGGAATTGGCCAGCGGCGTAAGGCCCAGATCCGCGAAGGTACGGCACAGCTTCGCATGGCATAACCTGCACCGGCCACGCCCCGTCATCGGTCAAGCTCCTGGTATTTTTCTATCTGCTCATTCATTACGCGCAAAGGATTTTCACCTTTTATATAAGCCTTGTGCCATTGGACGGTCCACTTAAGAGCCGTGTCCAGGGAAAGCCTGGATGTCCAGCCAAGCCTGTCCCTGGTCTTGGAGCAATCGAGCTTGAGCAATTTGGCTTCACCGGTGCTGTCGCCGCCGGAGGATCGCCAGTGCGCGCCCTCCCCCCAAAACCTGGAAACCATGTCCGCCACCTGCGAGACAGGCTTTGCGTCTTCGTCGTCCACGGGGCCAAAGTTCCATCCTTCATTGAAGGCCAGGGGATCATCGAGCATTCGTTGTATAAGCGTCATGTATCCGCCCAGAGGCTCTAGCGCATGTTGCCAGGGTCTGACCGCGGCGGGGTTTCTGATGAACGCTGCATCACCGGCGGCAAAGGCTCTTATCATGTCCGGTATCAACCTGTCTTCGGACCAATCCCCTCCACCTATCACGTTTCCCGCGCGAGCGCTGGCAACGGACACTCCATGATCTTCATATTTTTCCGGTGGAAAAAAAGAACTCCTGTACGACGCCGTAACCAGTTCCTGGCATCCTTTACTGGCCGAATACGGATCCTTCCCGCCCATGGGGTCGGTCTCTGTATAGCCTCTTTCCCGCTCGGTATTTTCATAACATTTGTCGCTTGTCACAACCAGCGCCACCTTGACACTTGCAGTTTTTCGCACAGCTTCAAACATGTTCACCGTGCCAAGGACGTTTGTGGAATACGTTACATACGGTTCCCTGTATGATCTGCGGACAAGAGACTGCGCGGCCATATGGATTACGATTTCCGGCTGGACAGATGAAAGCGCAGAGCAAAGCTTGCCCGTATCACGTATGTCGGCGATTACGGATTCGACCATCTCGCCGACAGAAGCCACCTTGTACAAGCTCGGTTCTGTCTCCGGCTCGAGAGAATAGCCCGTGACCCTGGCTCCCATGGATGACAACCACGAAGACAACCAGCTTCCCTTAAATCCGGTGTGTCCTGTCAAAAAGACGCTCCTGCCGCGCCAAAAACCGGGATTTACGCTCATCCCGCCAGACCTTTGATCACCACTTTTTCCACGGCGCATCGCCGGAGCGCCATAGCTGTTCGAGTTGGTTTTTTTCCCTCAATGTATCCATGGCCTGCCAGAACCCGCTGTGCCTGAAAGCCTGAAGACGCCCTTCGGCGGCCAGCCGCTCCATCGGCTCTTTCTCCCAATGGGTCTGGTCGCCATCGATATAATCGATGACCTTCGGGGACAGCACGAAAAAACCTCCGTTGATCCATCCGCCGTCTTCGTCAAGCTTTTCCCTGAACTCGGAAACGGTGGCGCCATCGATTTTAAGCACCCCATACCTGCCAGGCGGTTGCACGGCGGTGACGGTGGCCAGCGCCCGGCTTTGCTTGTGACGCAAAGCCAGTTCGCTTATGTCCACGTCGCTAAGCCCGTCACCGTAGGTAAAGCAGAAATCGTCATCCCCGAGATATTGACGCACCCGCTTGAGCCTGCCGCCAGTCATTGTGTCATCGCCCGTATCGACCAGGGTGACTTTCCACGGTTCAGCGTAGTTTTGATGGTATTCCACGGAGTTGTTGGTCATATCCAGTGTTATGTCGGACATGTGCAAAAAGTAATTGGCGAAATATTCCTTGACCAGGTACCCCTTGTAGCCAAGGCAAATGACGAACTCGGTCACACCATGGGCCGTGTATATTTTCATTATATGCCAAAGGATGGGTTTGCCCCCTATCTCAACCATCGGTTTGGGCTTTAGATGCGTCTCTTCGGATATCCTCGTACCCAGCCCTCCGGCTAAGATTACCGCTTTCAACGTGTCTGCTCCTTCGGCGTTATATATCCCATCATCAAATACATTCAACCACACACCCTAGGTGGCATATAAAATTTTATCGGCTCTGCGGGCGATTTTTCGATCAGCCGCCAAGTTGGTCGCACATGGAAGTTTCGCTCCTGCGCACACCCTTTACTGATTTAATTTTCTGTTAGTTACAGCTTTGTTACTCATATGGTGAGCATTGTATACACTATACCGGGCAGTGTCAACAAATCCGGCGGCCCACTCCAATGAACCCTTGCCAAACTTCGATGTTGGAAATATAGTGATAAACAGGTTTAAAAAACAAGCGCGTGCATTTTTGCGTTTTACCATCATGCCGGCGCAAGCGTATAACCAACCCTGTTACCTTTGCAATCTCTCAAGATAAAAATGAAAGTAGCGCTGATACATTATGACGTAGACAGGATCGTCAACGAACCTGGCAACAAGATCGTGATGAAACATTTTGGCCACATGCCGAACATACAGCTGTTATATGTAGCCAGCGTATTTGAGAGCCTTGGAGTCGATCTGCTGTACCTCGACATTGTGGGGATGGGGCTGGCCAACAACGAGATGGAGCGAAAACTCAAATCGTTCCTGCCCGATATTATAGGCCTGTCGGTGTTCACCTCCCATTTTCACAACACCACCAGCTTCATCGCTTATATCAAAACGTTCCTGCCCGACACAAGGATATTGCTGGGGGGGGTTCATATGTCCATCTTTCCCGTCGAGACCCTAAAATATAACAAGATGGTGGATTTCGGGTGTGTCGGAGAGGCGGAGATGGTCCTTCCGGAGTTTGTGCGCCGGTTTGAAAACAAAGACGGATTCGATGGCATGGCCGGGCTTGTGTGGCGCGACGGAGAGGAGGTAAAATTCAGCGGCCCCGCCAAGAAAAACCTCGATCTGGACAGTTGCCCCTTTCCCGCCCGCCACCTCGTGCCCAACGAGAAATATTATAACTTCATCAGCACCCGCAAGAACTACACGGTATTCAACACCAGCAGGGGTTGCCCCTTCCCCTGCATATTCTGTGAGGCCGCCCAAACAAAGTGGCGAGCCCGTAGCGCCGAAAATATCGCCGATGAATTTGAACAGTGCCATGAAAGGTTCGGCATCAGGGAAATCGACATGTTCGACTCATCGTTTACCATCAAGAAACAAAGAGTGCTCGATATCTGCCAGGAGTTGATCCGGCGCGGACTCCACAGGAAAATCATATGGGACGCCCGGTCGCGGGTGGATGTCATGGACATGGAAATGCTCGAAGCCATGAAAGAAGCCGGGTGCTACCGCGTCTTTTACGGCCTTGAGTCCGGCGACCCGGAGGTGCTGAAAAAACTCCGGAAAAAAGCGGATATCCAGCAAATGAGAGACGTTGTGAAAAATACCAGCAAAGCCGGCATATCTCCATTCGGTTATTTCCTTGTAGGCAGTCCCGGTGAGACGATGGAGTCATACAGGCAAACCGTGGCGCTGGCGAAAGGGTTGCCGCTGGATTTCGCCATATTCAACGCGCTTACGCCATTTCCGAAAACCCAGCTTTACAAAGACTACTATATAGACTTTGTGGAGCGGGATTTCTGGGCCGATTATATCAAGTCCCCCAAACCTATTGAAACGTTCATGGGCCGCCCGTGGACCGAATTAAGCGACGATCAGATACGCAAAATGACCCACAACGCCATGATCGGGTTCTACTTCCGTCCGACACAGATTTACAGGGCGATCAGATCAATCGGATCGTTTGAACAATTCGTAAGATATTCCAGGGCCGGGGTTGACATGTTGGGAGGTTACATAAGCTCCATTTTCAACTTGAGACAGTCCCGCTCCGAGACGAAAACAGATCAAGCCTGATAGCTTGAGGCCTGTTTATCATCAGCCCCGCGCGCCGACCGACGCTGTGTAAAGAGTATCTGCTGGCCCATCTTGTACAGCTCTTCAAAATAATACTGGCTCTGCATCACCAGCATGCCAAACACAAAAAGCTGGAGCCCCAGTATCAGCAACCCGGCGCTTATCACGAAACTGTAGGTGTGGGTCGCAAAGCTTTGCGACAGGCCCAGCGACACCGCCGTAAAGATTCCCTGTGAAAGATTGCTTATAACGCCGGTGACGACACGGTAAAACAGAAAAGCGGCCATGTACAACCCCGGCGCCAGCATAAAGACGGAAGCCACGATAAACAGGTAGGCGGGGCGGAACAACCATCCCATTTTCAGATACAGCCCTACCGTCTTGAGTATGCGCATTTTTGAAACGCGGCTGATATCGGCCTCTATCAGCTTATCCATATCCCACGCCAGGTTCGCGGGCACCTCGCACACTTTATACTTCATCATCGCCGATTTCATGAGTATCTCGAGTTGTAGCTCCATTCCGTCCGCCGTGAGGAACAGTGAATCGAGCGTCTCTTTTCTGTATGCGCGCACCACGGACGTGCTTGTGGAGATCGGGTAATGGCTCATCCTGGCCAAATAGAAATTGCCCCATTTGCTCAGCAACAGCCTGTACAGGGGAACATTGCGCACCGTCCCCCCTCTGGTATACGGCGAAGCCAGGGCGATATCGGATTTATTCTCTTTTAACGCGCCAAGGAGAATGGTGATGTACTCCGGCCCATAGCTCAGGTCCGCGTCCAGCGTCACTACCTTGTCACCACGGCACAAGCCAAACCCCGTGCGCAACGCCTTGCCCTGGCCGCAGTTATGGACATGATGCGATATCCGCAGTTCCTTATATTCGCCGGCGAGCCTGTCGAGCGTCGCGCCGGTATTGTCCGAGCTTCCGTCGTCGACAACTATCAGCTCCCAGTCTTCCGTGAAATTTTCACGCATGTATGACAATACCTTCGTGACGGAACTGTTTATGATCCCGCCTTCGTTATACGCGGCGATAACAATGGATATCATTTGTACGCTACACCGGCCTGTCGCCGTCGATGAAAATTGTGTTCCACAATTCTATGCACAACAACCCCCAAATCACGCGGGAAAACGCGCCTTCCTCATCTATCATACGTTCAACCTCGGCGCAGTCAAACATGCCTCGCCCCCTGGCTCTGGCGGATAAGAGCGTATCGTGAACAAAGTCGCTGGCAGAGCTTTTGTACCAGTGATTGAGAGGTACGGGAAACCCCATTTTATCTTCCCTGTTCAAGACGCTGGAGGGCAGCTTGTTTTTTATCGCCTCCTTGAAAAGATGCTTCATCCTGCCTCCCGCAAATTTTATGTTGGGAGGTATCCGCGCCATCAGCTCGGCTATCCTGTGATCGAGCAGAGGAACCCTCGATTCCAGGGACACGCTCATGCTTGTCCGGTCTTCCACGTGCAACAGGGCGGGAAGCGAGGCTTTGATGTCAAAATAGGTCATCCGGTTAATCATTGAATGGAGCCCTTCCCGGTTGAAGATACTGGAAAACGCGTCGAAACTGGAGTACGACCCGCAGAACAATTCAGGATCATACAAGCGCCGGGATCCATCGCTCCTGTCTATCAGCTTGAAATACCTCCGGTCGGGGCTGTCGAAAAGGCCATCCTTGAAAAACATCTTCAGCATGGGAACATACTCTTTGAGGATGGGAAGGTTCGGCGCCATGGATTCGAGCGACACGGCGTATTTATATTTGTCCGCGGTCTGGTTGATGGCGCCCGAGAGACACTTTTCGAGATAGGCCACAAGATACCTGGCGTATCCTATAAAAAGCTCGTCCCCTCCCTGCCCGCCAAGAGTCACCTTCACATGATCCGCGGCCAGTCGGCATACGTGATATTGCGGATAAAGGCCCGGCCCGGCTTGCGGCTGGTCCATGTAATAAACAAGTTTAGGAAGCGTATCGGCAAACTCCTCACCGGGCACGTACACCTCATTATACTCAACACCAGCGTATTGCGCCACCTCTTTTGCAAAACGGGTCTCATCAAAAGCCGGACCCTCGCTGAACGCTCCCGTGAAGGTCCTGAACGTGACACCAGCAAGCATGGAGGCGGCCATGCTTACAACCGTGGATGAATCAAGACCTCCGGACAAATGGGCGCCAAGCGGCACGTCGGATCGGAGCTGGAGCCGCACCGCGTCTTCAATGAGAAACAAAAGCTGATCTACAAAGTGATCCTCGTCGCTGGTCTCGTCAATCGTATAGTCCAGGTCCCAATATCTGCGGACCCGAACCGTCGTAGCCGAGCCATCCAGCGAGCACACCAGGGCGCACCCTGGCTCCAGCTCCTGAATATTTTTAAACAGGGTTTTACCCTTGAGGTAGAGCTGAAAAGCTATATAGTCCTGCAACGCGCCTGTGTTCATTTCAGCCTGGACAATACCGGAGGCCAGCAATGATTTTATTTCCGACGCGAAGACAAACGTTTTGCCGTCATGGTAATAGTAGAACGGTTTTATACCGATCCTGTCGCGCGCGCAAAACAGCCTGTTCCTCCCGCGGTCCCAGACGGCCAGGGCGAACATACCGTTGAACCTGTCAAGGCACTCATCCCCCCACTCGATGTACCCATGCAAGATCACCTCTGTGTCGGAATAGGTGCGCATCTTGTGGCCACGTTCGATCAACTCGCGGCGAAGCTCAAGATAATTGTAGATCGCGCCGTTGAATATGACGGTTACGGCTCCGTCGTCCGTTGTCATCGGTTGCCTGCCCCGTTCCGGATCGATAATGGCCAGCCGTCTGTGGCCCAGGGCGACGAGGCGCCCATCCGGGTCGGAATATATTCCATCGTCGTCCGGGCCTCTGTGGATCATGACGGACTTCATCGAATCCACCCGGGAAAGACGGGTTTCCATTGTCAGATCACCGCCAACTATTCCTGCGAGTCCGCACATTTACCGATCTGTTTTTTCTTTTGTGGTTGGTATGTTAAAGCGCACTATTAGTGAGTGCGCCCATCTAAATACAGTTTTTGATTATACAATACGGTTTTGCAAAAAAGTGGTTTATCAAAACGCTAACCTGGTTTGAGCGAGGTCGATCACGCGGTGTCCAGCTTGGTCGCCCTGAATTTTATATAGCCCTCGCCTTTCATCCATCGCCCATATGCGTATGGGCCCCAAATCGAATCCATTCGCACGACATCGGTAAACGTCGAATCATCGAACCATTCGCGTATCTCGTTAATATAATAATTTTTCCGGATGGGAACGTACATACAATCCATTAAAGCATACAACATCACTGGATCCGGGTTTAGGGTTTTCATCAGGCCGAACATGAAACCTTGGGGGATGATATTGCGAAACATACGGGCGGAATAGATGGCGAAATTCATAAGCCCCCCCCTCCCGTACACCGCTATCACTATCCGGCCACCGGGCCGTAGCACGCGAACCAGCTCGGCGAACCCCCCGGCCGGATCGGTCGTGTGATGCAACACTCCATCACAATGAACAAAATCGAAAATTTCATCCGGGTAGGGTATCTTCAGCACGGACGCGTGTTTTACTTCCAACCGGTCGGACTGATCTTTGTTTCGATCTTCGGTGTTGCGAACGCAACCTACACCCATATCTATCGCGCAAACCTTTTTCGCCCCGGTCAGAAGCATGCTTCTAACCGCCCTTCCGCTGCCGCAACCTGCGTCCAGACAAATCTTGCCCTTGATAAATTCCTGGTTTTCCTTGGGGAGCGGCGACCATTTGTTAAAATGGTCATCTGAAAATTGCGCCCATTGCGCGTCGTCGAACTGGTCCCAGATGGATGCGTAAAGCTCCCCTGTTTTTAGGGCGATTTCCCTGTCAGCGGAGTTTATTCCCATCGCAAACCTTTGGAGAAACGGTTTTCTGTCAAGCCCCCAATACTGAATTGACGCCAGAGCCATACTACGCCACCGGCTTTAATCAAGTCCAGCACAATACGCAACCGCATATTTATGACAGTGCGACCCAAATCGTTTCGCACAAGCGCGATGGTTGATAACGCACGATGTTCGATCAAAAGCCTTCTTTTACCCTCACCGATAAAATATACTCTATAAAATTGTCAGGATGTGATGTTTATGAGCAAATACAGATTAAAAGCAATTGCTTTTTTAACGATACCGTTTCTTGTTTCTCTGGCTGGCTATATCCTGGTTTGCGAGACATATATCGTGTTCAACGAACGCAAAATGTCCGACCACCTCTATAGCTGGCGGTCATTTCATACGGTGGACAGATACACCGGATGGGCGCTTGAACCTGGCGCGCGCGGATACGTGCGTACATGGAACGGGCTTATATACACTTCCATTAACAAACTCGGCCTCAGAAACCCTCCCGTCTCCATAAACAAGGACCCCGACCGGACCCGTATATTGTTTTTGGGTGATTCTTTCTTATATGATAACGCTTTTCCCAGAGAGGATACCTATGCGCACCAGACGGAGCTCCGCCTGGAACAACAGGGGTATCAAGCGGAAATCATCAACGCTGGTGTAAACGGTTATGGCACTGACCAGGAGCTGTTGTACTACAAAACAAGAGGCAGACGTCTCAAGCCCGACATATGCGTCCTCAACTTTTACGTGGGAAACGACATACAGGACAACGCGGCTGGGATAATATCGGAGCAGACAGGAACAGACCCCGGCAAGCCATATTACACCCTGAACAAGACATCAGACGGTGTGGTCGCGCATAATTACCCATACGAAGGAAAGCTTGCAAGCTCGTTTGTCGACCCGTTCAACTCCCCGATCACAATAGCGGGCTTCGCCCCGTTTCATCTGTTCGGCCTAAAATCCCTCCGCCTTATTGAAACGAAACTGAACCAGGTATGGCAAAGCAAAATCTCTCCATACATCGCCGACACCGGTAAAGCGACGAAAACAGGGAATGTTTACGATAAATATTTCGGACCTTTGTGGATCAACAACCCTTCGGACAGGTGGATTGACGCCATCAAAATCTCCAGCTTTTTAATCAAATCCATCAAGAAGCAGGTTGAAAAAGACGGGGGCCGTTTTGGTGTTGTCATCATCCCCAAAAAGCAGCAACTGGAAAAACACTGGCTCGAACATGAAAACAGGGACCCGTTCGTCGTGGAAAACAGATTAATCCCATTTTTTGAAAAGGAAAATATTCCATATATCAAGCTGTACGATTCATTCAAATATATTCACAACAAATACGCGGCCCTGTACGAAGGAGGTGTCCACTGGAACAACGGCGGCCACGCGGTGGCGTCATTTGCGGTGGCCAGATGGCTGAAAGACGAGTTCGTCATCAATAACAACAAGCCGGCGGGATGGCGATACGATTGATCAGGACATCAGCTTCCCGTACAAATCCAGAGTTTCTCCAACCACCCGCTCAACACAGAACTCGTCCTCGACTATCTTTCTTCCCGCCGCCCCCATCCGCGCCCGGAGATCATCATCGACAAGCAGTTTTTTTATATGCCCGGCCAACGCCTTCACGTCACCCGCCGGAGCGAGAAATCCATTGACCCGGTCACGTACAATCTCCCTGCACCCGGCTATGTCATACGCCACCAACGGCCTCGCCGCCGACGCGGCTTCGATAAGCGATCTGGGAACGCCCTCCCCGTAAAGCGAGGGCAATACAACGACAGACGAACGTCTTATTATCTCCGGCATGTTTTCTTTTT
This sequence comes from Nitrospirota bacterium, assembly GCA_024275315.1. Lineage (GTDB taxonomy): Bacteria > Nitrospinota_A > UBA7883 > UBA7883 > UBA7883 > JAJRZK01. The sequence continues at coordinate 70,646 of JAJRZK010000058.1, read as the reverse complement.
GTCCCCAATACTCCACATAACCTTCCCTGTTCCATTTTTCTAGCGTCGCCAGGTTTACCGAGGCGGGGTTATGCGGGTCCGGCGCGCCAGCCAACACCATACGGACCTGAATTCTGCTTTTCAACAGTTTCGCCGCCTCCAGAAAATCGTAAACGCCCTTTGTCTTTAGCATCCTCGAATGAAGCAGAACAATCGGCACACCGGAAGGCTCTGTAGTGGGAGGAGCGAAAACACCAGTGTCGACACCGGACCCTTTTATCAACGACACCTTGCTGGGATGGACGACGCCCGCGTCCACGAACCTGTTTATATCGTCCGGGTTCTGGAATATCGCGCCGGATTTTTTTCTTCGCATGGCCAAACGAAGAACAGCCGTCAAAATCTTTCTCACCACAAAAGCCCTGACGCCTTTGGCTACAAATATATGCCCCAGCCCCGCAAGCGCGTTGACGGTCACGGGTGTTTTTGCCACAGCGCTAGCCACGGCTCCGTACAGCACCGGCTTTAACGCCACGTGATGAGCCACATCGGGGCGATGCCGTCTGTAGACGCACACAAGCTCCCACACCGAGCCAAGCTCCCGCAGAGGGTTGTTTCCGCTTCTGTCCAAGGTCCATGGAACCAGTTTGAACCCTTCCTTTTTTATCATTTCACCATGTTTGTTTACAGAGGTTACAACAACAACCTCATGCCCCCTTCGCTTCGCCGCCCGGGCAAGGGCCAGCCTGTGCGACCAGAAATACCAGTCCTCCGTCACTAGATACAGCACTTTCATTGGCCACACCTAGCCGTGATAGGTTTCAAGCCACGCCTGAAACATCAGAATGTCCCAAAGATAATATTGCCAGTTCCGTTTACCTGAAAGATGCTCCTCCCATTTTTCCCTGACAGGAGCCGGATTGAAAAACGATTCCTCAGCGAGGCGTTTTTCATTAATCAGGCTCTCCGCCCAATCTTTCAACGGGCCACGCAACCAGCTGTCTATCGGTATTCCAAACCCCATCTTGGGCCGTTCGATCAGCTCCCTGGGAACATGCTTGTACAGCACTTTTCTGAGCAGTCCCTTGCCCTGCCCGTCGCTGATGTTCCAACCGACGGGGATCGTAGCGGCGAAATCGACAATCCGGTAATCGAGCAGTGGAGCCCTCGCTTCCAGGCTGACCGCCATACTGGCCCTGTCGACCTTGGTGAGGATGTCGTCCGGAAGATAAGTGATCGTATCCAAAAACATCATCTGACGGACAAAGTCATCCACATCCGCCCATGCGCCCTGGTTGCTTAACACGGTCACAGGCTCCCTGGCGCCGATCACAATTTTCTCCGGCTCCTTGAAATGAGACACCAGCCACCTGTACATTTCCACAGGACCCGACAACGCCAGTATCTCGGCCAACTTATGGACCTTGTCGCCGGGATTGGCGATTCTTGCACGTTTGGGAATTATCGGTTCGGCCAGGCCGTAAACCATGTTCCACGCAGAGGGGGGGGGCATGGTCAGAATCGTCGCCATAAGATCACGAACACCGGCCGGGGCCCATCCGATTTTTCTCCAGATCGACATCGCCCAAAGGTACCTGTTATACCCTCCGAAACTTTCATCGCCACCATCACCGGACAGGCTTACCGTAACGTATCCTCTGGCCATCCGGGACACGAGGTATGTGGGTATCTGGGACGAGTCGGAAAAGGGTTCGTCATATATCGATGGAATATCCGGTATGACCGACATGGCTTCCTGCGCGGTCACATATAGCTCTGTATGGTCGCACCCCAGATAAGCCGCCACCTGTTTGGCGTATTCGGCTTCGTTATACCCCTTCTCGTGAAAACCTATTGTAAATGTCCTCACAGGTTGTGAGCTTTGCGCCTGCATAAGAGCCACAACCAGCGACGAGTCTATACCTCCGGACAGAAAAGCCCCCAGCGGAACGTCGCTTATCATCCTTATGCCAACACAATCCTTTAAAAGGCGTTCAAGCTCCGTCACAGCGCTTTCAATATCCGTGGCGGGCGATGACTCCCCTCTCTCGTACGATTCCCTGGCGCTCCAGTATTGCAGGCTCGCCGGCGCATCGCCTCTGGTTAACTTGTTTACGGGAATTTCCATAATATGTCCCGGCGGCAGCTTGGAAATATGTTTGTAGATCGAGTATGGGGCTGGTATATAGTTGTGGCGAAGATACAGGGCGAGAGAATTTATGTCTACCTCGGGATTGAATCCCGGGTGTTCGTTCAACGCCTTCAGTTCCGATGCGAAAAAGAATATTCCGTTTATGAACCCGTAATAAAGCGGCTTCTTGCCAAGACGATCCCTGGCGAAACCGAGCGTCCTTTTTTTCCTGTCCCACACGACCAGGGCGAACATTCCGTTAAAGCGCCCCGCCGCGCCGGCCAGTCCCCATTTTTCCACAGCCTCCAAAATCACTTCCGTGTCGCAATGCCCACGCCATCCGGCAACCCCTGTCTTTTCGAGTTCGCATCGGATATCCTGGAAGTTGTAAATCTCTCCGTTGTATACGATCACGTACCGGCCGCTGTGCGAAACCATGGGCTGGCGCCCCTTTGATGAAAGATCCAGAATCGACAACCGCCTGTGACCAAGAGCGATACCTTCGTCCTGGTCGACCCAAGCTCCATGATCGTCCGGACCGCGGCTTTTGATCGCTTCGGCCATCTGCAAAGCCATGCGCTTCATCTCCTCCCCGGACGCCGAACCGGTCGTATCCAAAAATCCTGCAATACCGCACATAAGGCTATTGACCGAAAAGTTTTAATCTGGTTTTCGATACGTAGCGGTCCCAAAACACTTTAAGGCCAATCAGCCCACCAACCAAAACCGGAGCCATGTATACATGCCGCATCCTGTGAAGGGTCCCCAGGTTTGGAACCAATAATCCAAGAGGTATGATCGTCACCACAAGAAATACCGTAACCCATATTTTTGTTTGGATAGGCGTGTCTGAGACAACGAGAAATCCGGCGAAACCGGCGATTAAAAAATACCAGACCAGCATTTCAAATCCGGAAACATAGCGAGCCGCTCTGCCACCCATATGACCGGGGCTGAACCACATGTTCGGAAACGGCGCCAGAAAACCGATCTGGATCGCACGGGGAAGATAAGACACCATATCCGACATGCTCCGGAACACCGTGTCGGAATCGATGGAGCTCGAGCCTTTCTCTGCGTAATAAGTCAGGAAATTGTCGCGATAACTGTTGGCCTTAACCAGCCTCTCCTCCAGCCAGTCGGGAGCCCAGCCTGTTTTTTGCCAGCGGGGGATCCATCGTGACAGAAAACGGCTCAACCCGGCTCCATGCGCCCTGGTCAATATCATAAGGCTACGTTCTTTCTCTTCGAAGTCCTCGTGTAAGGCCCTGGGCGAAACATATTTGACCTTGAACCATTGTTCAATCTGTCTGTCGAGCTTCATGTCGTAATCTTTTCCCAGCTCGGCTTTGATTCGTTTTTTTGCACGCTCGATTATCCGCTCTCCCTGTTTAAGTTTTTCAACCTTCCAGTCGAAATATCTCTTGATATCCGAAGGCGGCGGAGCTTTTTCGGCCCATACCGCGTTTTGCGCCGGCAAAGCCAGGAAAATCGAAGAAAGAACCAGCGCCGCCACAGCGTATACCATCGATCGCCTCGCCCATATATAAACCAGCGCCAGCCCCACGAAAAACAGAAACATGATCAATGGAAGATACTCCGGCCGAACCATCCTGAGCAGAATAACCCCAAAAAAAAGCAGGGCCGCGTGTTTCCATCCACCCTGCCCGGCGAGCAAAGACACCCATCCGAATATGATCATCAGCGTTCCGAAATTGTAAAAGGGGTCTTTGAGCAGTTGTGTAGATAACGCCAGATTTGAAGGAAACAGACCATACATCAACCCGGAGGCTAAAGACAAGGTCGAATCGCCGCCGGTGATCGTCCGCGCGATCAGGAAAACCAGACATACCGACAGCGACCACAAGAGCCCGTTGACAGGTTCAAAGGAAAACGGACGCGGGCCAAACAGGTAGTATGACAGCGATATCCATCTTGTGTGCCACGGATTGTTGGAATTTAGCCAGCCCGATATATATTCGTTACCAAAATGATTTCCTTCGCCAATCTTTACGGCGTCCCGCTGGGCTATCAAATGGTAATCAAAAGAATCGAGCCCGAAGTTCCACAGCCCCTCGCCATTATGATAATCGGCCATGTATTGAGACGTGGCTACAAGGTACATCGCGCCGGAAAAAATAAAATGAAACGACATCAGCGCCGTAAAAAACATGATCCGCTTCCGCCGGGAAATATTCATGGGTTTCTACCGCGAGTCGACCATGCGCTCGTAAATGGTTTCATACTTCCGGGCGACCTTGTCCAGGGAATAGAGCGCAGCCACCCTGTCTCGGGCGCTTCGGCCCATGGTTTTTCTACGATCCGGATCCATCGACAATATGGTCTCCCAACCCCGCGCCATCGCTTCCGGATCGCGGGTGTTCACGACTATACCCGTATCCCCCACCACATCCGCGCAGTCGCCCGCGTCTGTCACCACACATGGAACCGCGCACGACATCGCCTCCCCGACCACGTTAGCAAACCCCTCGCTGTACGAAGAGCATGTGGCTACATCAAAACCGGCGGTAATGGCGGGAATATTTTCTTTTTCCCCGAGCAGGTGAACTTTGTTTTTTATCCCCGCATCGGCGATCGCCTGCGTCAGCTCGGTGTTGTTTTCATCCACACCGGTTCCCACCATTACAAAATGAACATCGGGCCTCCTGGCGCAGAGCAACCCCGCGGCTTTTATAAACGTGGAATGATCTTTCATCAGGTGGTACCTGGCCACCAGTCCGATCACGGGACAATCCCGTTTAACGCCGATTTCATCGCGAAGAGCCTCATACGCCACCTGATCCGGCTTGAACATGTCTGTGTCGAACCCGTTGGGAACCACTATCCATTCGGCGGGGTGATACCCTATGGCCTCATGGGCCATCTTGCCGGCTGTTGAATTAACTATAACAGCCTTGGGTATCGAGGAGTTGCGGGCCAAATGCCGCAATATCGTGAACAGAGATCCGGGATGATCCGCTGGATCGAGTTCGGCGCATCTCAAATTCCATATTAGAGGAACACCGATAATCCTTGAAGCGTATAACCCAACCAGGTCTGCGTGATGTAGCCAGGTCTGCAGGATATCCGGTTTTTTTAACGCCAGATGGGCCAGAAGACGCGCCAACCCGAACGGGGCGCGCCGCTTCGGGCGCATGGCCACAGTCACCACTTCAACACCTCCGGCTTCGATGGTCCTCGCCAGATATGAATCACCGCCTCCCATGTTCAGCACAACATTATCAAATCTCGACTTGTCCATTCCGCTCACAAGCTTGGCCAATGACATTTCCGCTCCGCCTGTGGCGAGACCGGTGATCAGGTGGGCGATTCGTATTTTCCCCGCCATTATCTCAGACGCCTGGGCCGCCTGTTAACAGGGACTCCCACATCGCCGACACCTTGTCCATTCCATACCGCTCGACTATTCTCCGGGCGTTTAGCGCCAGCCGTTCTCGCTCATTCTTGTCGCCCATGAGTTTCGCCATGGCGCTCGACAGCTTTTCAACGTCGCCAGCGGGCGCCAAAACCCCGTCCACACCATCGCTGATTATTTCGCGGGGGCCGCTCATGCAATCAAAACTGATAACAGCCACACCACACGCCATGGCTTCGCAAAGGGCGTTGGGGAATCCCTCGTACCGTGAGGATAAAACGAAAAGATCGGCGCGCGCCAGATAGTCGGCGGTGTTTTTCACCATACCGGGCATCGACACTCTTCCGGCGAGGCCAAGGCGCGAAACCATCGACTCCAGGTGACCCCGCCGCGGACCGTCTCCAAGTATTGTAAGGCTCCAGTTGTCATAATCGTCTTTTATTTTTGCAAACGCCTCAAGCAGAAGATCGAATCCTTTGACATCGACCAGCCTGCCCATGGCCATAACTGTGGGGCCGTTTATGCGCACGGTCGGTGTGGCCTGCCCATTTGGCCCAAAGACGGGATTGGGAATGACCACCGATTTGCTCTCAACACCACTGCCGAACCTGGACATACTCGCCACGCTGGGAAACACGATCATATCCGCAAATTTGTAGACGATCGTTCGTAGCATTCTCCATACAACCCCTATGTCGTGAAGTCTGGTGTCTGTCCTCTCCGATACAACTGTTGTAACACCAGTCCCCCGCGTGGCAAGAATTGTCAATATATTCGTCGCGTCCATAAAGCTTATAACCGCATCGGGCGCGCTTTTAACAATCTTTTTGCGCAATTTCAGTACTCTTCGCAAGTTGTTAATCGCCGCTACCCACATATTTTTCGAGGGCCGGGCAACTGCCATTGGCACATGATTCACCCTCTGATCCAACTTGTAAAATGGGGAAACGGAACCATCATCAAAAGTTATCAGCGTAACGACCCATCCCGCCCCGGCCCAGTGATTGGCCAGGGCGGACATGACCCGCTCGGCCCCCCCGGCCTCTAACGAGGATATAACAAGCGTCAGACGCATGGTTGTTCGCTCAGCCTTTTGCTTTTGGCCGGATCATGCGCCTTGCTTTTGCAAAAGCCGAACGAACCGGCTCTCCGAACAGGGCCAAGGCTACCATCCTGCCCCAGGGGAGGTTCCAAATCAATTTCGCAGAGTATGCGATCCCCTTTTTATAAACCATCAAAGCCTTTACCCTGTCTTGAGGAAGAAGCCAGTACGCCACCATGGCGTATTGGGACGCCACTGTGTACCGAAACTCAGAAGATCCGCTGGCTTCGGGATACTTGTTTATATATTTCTCCATCAGTTTTTCAGACGCAGACAGGAACGGGCCCGCCTCATCCGCTTTTAGTCCGTGCACGAACCTGGCCAGCAGGTTTATCTGCTCGTCGGTCAGAATGTCACCTACCGTGTTGACCACGTTTCTTCTTATGATGGCTGTTCGCTCTTTGTCGGACAGTTTCAGTTTCTCTTTATCGTCTCCGAACATAGATCCGATAATGGAGTCGCTGTGAACCCGGTGCTTCACCAGACGTTGGGGCAGATTCATTGTCGGGTATACCGTCGCAACCCTGGTCCAAAGATCAAAATCGGAACAGCAATCGGACCAGCGGTACCCTCCAAACTCGCCCACGACAACTTTTTTCCGGAACATTACCGATGTATGGACAAACGGGTTGTCGAACATTTGGAACCATCGTACGCCAAGAGGCTCCAGCGGTTTTTCGAGCACTCCTGCGTAGACCTCGTCCCCATCCTGATCAATCACGGAACTCAAAGCGCCTGTCAATGGCGTTTGCAGATGTGCGTTCATAAAATCAACCTGACGCTCAAGACGCTCCGGGGCGCACAAATCGTCACCATCCTGACGGGCGATAAGTTCGTTCGAAGCCAACTCCAGCCCCCTGTTCAACGTGGCCACCATGCCCATGTTTTGATCGTTTTCATGATAATGGATGCGTGAATCTGCAAAAGACGACACGATTTCCCGTGTGTTGTCGGTGGAACCGTCGTTTATTATCAAAAACTCGAATTCCTTATGGGTCTGGTCAAGAACGCTTGATATGCTCTCCCTCAGGTAGCGCTCGGCGTTATAGACCGGCATCAAAACGGTTACCGCGGTTTTGGCGGTCTTATCCACACCGGCGATAACCGCCGTCTCCGTGTCACGCTCCATCTATATACCCTTTGAAAAAAAGCTTGTTCCATCGATCCGCCTGGGCCATGTTATCCTCGTTGGCGGCCGTCGCTTCCGCCACCTGTTTCATATCGTAAAAATAGGCCTTATCGTTGTAAGCTTTCATAATCCCATCAGCCAACCCACCGACATCTTCGACATCCACCATCCACCCGTTTTCCCCATGTCGCACCAGGTCCACCGCCTGGCCCACCCTGGTGGTCACCAGTGCAACTCCGGAAGCCATGCTTTCCAATATCGCCTTGGGGCCACCCTCAACACGGCTTGCGACAAGGTAGACGTCCAGCGCATGGTAAAGAGGAGCGACATCCCTGGCCTTTGCGGTCAAAGTATGGGTGTACGGTATACTGGCTGATGACAACTCATTTTTGACATAACCTCTCGACGGTCCGGACAAGAGGACATGCAGACCGGCGATGGAACTTTTCACACGTTTAAGCGTTTTAACAAAAATATCCGGACCCTTAATCAGCTTCGGCTCGGAGCCTTCACCCCATCCCACCCCGTCTTTTTGAAACGAGCCGACCACAAAAGCGTCCCGTGGTATTCCCAGCCGACTGCGCACAGCCGTTCTCGAGCTATCTGTCGCCGGGGAAAACCAGTTCATGTTCAAGCCGATGGGTATCCTCGCAATTTGTCCCGGCTCAAAACCGGCTTCGATACAGCAGGCCTCGATCCGCGTGTTGGACACTACGACTTTCGCCAGATCGCTTTTTCGATTTACAAGAGATGAAAACAACTCTTCAAAACCTGTGTCACCAGGCCCACCATGAAAATACGCCACGGAGTAACGGTTGCCACGCCCGGACAGATATATCTCCGGATCGTTAAGCACGAACTGGGACGTGTAATATATGCAAGCGTTCATTCGTCCTGACGTCGGGCCGATCCTCGCATCGATTCCATGTTTCCCGCAAATCCCGACAAGGGCTTTGGCCTCTTCATCCAGCACCCACCCGCTCGAATCGGAGCTGATCAACAGCGATTTGTATGGTTCCGACAAAACGTTGTCAACCCTGTTTCTGGCAATCCCGGCGACAGACCGGAATTTCGAGATAGCGTTTTTAATCAGCATCAGCAGATGCGCCTCTGGCCACAGGATGAAATCACCTTGTCTGTTCCGAGTGTTTCAACCCCATGGCGGCGATATATTTCGCCGCTATATCCCGCATGACCGGGGCGGCGACGTTCGCCTGGTACACCATATAATTTTGCGCAAGCTTGTCTATGGCCACCAGCGCCTCATCGTTCGAGGCAAACCCCTCTCCGCCAGATCCGACCACCTCGGCGTGACTGCCGCTCATAAGATACACCGCCGGCAGTCCGCATGACAGCGCCTCGACAAGAGCGTTGGAGCATGGCTCGTTTTTGCTAGCGGTTATGTAGATGTCGTGATCGCGCAATATCTCCGCCAGCTTTTCAGAGCCTGCGGGTCCAACTGTTTTTATCCGGTCAAACTTTTCCGCGGTTCGGCCGACAAACGTGTAGTCGTACCGGGACCAGTCGATATGTTCCTCCAGCCATTTGTATACCGCAAACCCCTTGTTGGGATTGTCGGACCAGCTTGTGGAGATAAGTTTTATTTTCCTGTCCTTCTCAAACCGCTTTCTGCCATTGGTATTGAACAGCGACGGGTCGGCGGCGTTCATTATTATCACCGGATTGTTAAGGTGCAATCCCAGTTCCTTATGCTTTTCAAGGCTGAACTTCGATTGAAAGATCGTGACATCCGCGAGGCGCTGGTTAATGTCATATATTCGTTTGTCGGTTCCGTCATCCCTGCCGCGGTATACGCTGATGGGCCCGTCCACCCTGTGGATCATTCGGCACGACGGCCTGGACAACCTGAATTTCAACAGCCGCTCAAAATCAAAATTGTACGAGTTAAAAAGGCACGCCTTTGTCGAGCGGGATATTCTGTTCGTCTCGACCGAGTAACCCATCATGCGCAATTGTTTCCGAAGCGCTATGGCGAACTGGTTTCCGCCGCCATACGGGGGCTTTACATATTGATGGAATATGGAGACATCGGGCGCAATCAAGCCGCGAAGCGCTGTTCCAATCATTGATCCCGCCATATCAGTTGACCATGCCAGACACTTGCCTATACAAGGCTGTTAAATATCTCATCGTGAAGTTTCAACCACAGGCGCTTGCCGAATTTGCGCACCGCCAAATCTCTCGCTCGCCTGGAATACGAGCCCCAATCGTCCATGATCGTTTCCACCGCGTCGGCCATCCTTTCAGCTCCAGGGGCGTATTCCTCATCCCAGCTCAAGGGAGCGTCCACCAATTCTCCTGCCCCCCCACGGACCAGCTCCGGCATACCACCGCTGGCCGAACCGGCCACAGGCAGACCTGACGCGATCGATTCCAACACCACCGTCGGGCAGGAATCGTTGTATTGCGTGTGAATCAGTATATGGGCGCGGCGATATATTTCCGGAGCCCGCTCCCTTGTAAACGCAGGCAGGGTTCGTATTTTATCTTCTACTCGAAGCTTACCCGCCGCTTCCAGCGTATCTTTTTGCGCCCCGGGCCACGCCATCTTTCCAGCAAAAGTCAACCGGACGTCACGCCCTCTTGCGCTCAACCCCGCCACGGTCTCAAGCGCGGACATCACCCTGTAGCGTTGCGCGTGCGTACCCACGGATAACAGCTCCCATCGATCGATTTTTTCTGGAGCAGGAGCGGGCGTAAACATGTCGGTGTCGACATAGTTGTAGATGACGCTGTTCGGACAGTTTACCTGTCCGAGATATCGATCCGCGCTGTGGAGGCAAAATCTGCTCTGGTAAACCACGTGGTCCGCCATGTGAATCAGCTTTTTCATCGGCCGGTTTATTTTCTCATACCCCTGCCCCGCCCACGCAGGGTACGCCACACCGTTCTGGTTCCACACCAGTTTTACCCCCCTGTCCTTCGCCCAGAAAACCAGCTCCTCGGCGTAATCGGGAGAAGCGCTGCTGACAAGATATAGAATATTATATTCACCGTCGTTTTCCGGAAACGCTTCACGCAGATGTATCAGTTTCACCCGTCCGCCATGCACTATCCCGTCTGGGGCTTCTGCCGCCATCCCCCCATAGCAAACGGCCACTTTGCCCGACGGAACCGTTAAACCTGACCGGTTCAGCCGCCAGACATACCTTACCCCTCCTATCCGCCTTACCCCGTCCTTAAGCCATATCTTCAACGACAGGGGCGCAACTCGTTTGCAAAACTGAACCGTGGTTTTAAACATTATCGGCCGGATATTATTTGATCGGGAAAACCCCAGGCTGATAGCTTTTGGCGACCAGAAACGAAACGATCCGCCACCAGAGAAGCTTCAGCGAACTGACAGGACCGTCGGAGCTGTTGACAAGCTCGCTCAACAACACCATCGCCCTTGGAAATTCCGGCCACTGGGAGCCTCCATACACCAACCCCTCGGTATGAAAAACCATCACCTTCTTGAACCAGGCCCGGGCGTGCGGAACGGCAAGGCACGCCCCCAGCCCATACTCGTCCAGCGGCGCGAAATCATCCATGAGAACAACACCATCCTTCGCCAACAGTTTTATGGCGAAAGCCAAGTCGTGAACAACCGAAAAGGGGTCGTGCCCGGCGTCGATAAACACCAGGTCATATTTTTTACGCTGACGGACAAGCTGCGGCAGGACGCTGGTGGTTGGCCCTGTCAGCCTTTCTATCATTCGGGTGATCCCGCTGTCAACGTGCTCGTTCCATATTTCCTCCACAGACGCGGTCACTACCTTGTTCTCGCCATTCAACCTGATCGGCCAGCTCTGTTTGACAGAGGGGGGCAAAATATCAATCGTGCTGATTTTGAGATTAACACCGTAAATATCCGCCGACTGCGCCATGCTAAGGCACCCCAGCCCACGGCCTGTGCCAATTTCCAGAGCGGCGCCGGGTTTTATTATCCGCACCAGCCGGTCAAGTATTATCGCCCTTTCAAAGTTGGGTCCACCAAAAGAGCCATTCGGATATTTTCTCCATCCGGTAAGGTAACCCGTGTCAAGAACCCGTTGTTTCAGGCTGGGATCATCGAATTTTCCTATCCATTCCGGGATTTTATCTATTTGCAAATTTCCTTCATTCATGCCGGTTCACTCTGTTATAGACCTATCATACGATTTCAACTCGCCGAAATACTTTGCTTTGGCGACCCTGATAATTTTCCAGACCCCGCATGGTCACAAATCCATTCCGAAATGGCTTTCCCCGCGACCTGATGACCTCGCTCGTTCCAATGTCCTTTGCCCTTGCCGTTGAACCCATGGAGATATTCATTATGGGTTTGCGCGTATTTTTGCATGACAGGGGACAAATCCAGGACAGGTATTCCCGTTTCGGCGCCATATTTTGCCAGCCTGCGCCCGGGATAGAACAAGTCCTCAACTTCTAGCCGCTTCCTGTAACTTTCTCTTTTTCCCCTGTCGGGATGCGCCTGGATGGGCACGCTGATCACAACCAGAAAAAACTTCGCCCCGTTGCGCAACGTCTCATCGCGAGTCATGGAAATCACCTTTTCCGTAACGCTCCACGCCTTTTTCCATTTTTCCTCGACAGGCTCTATGAATATTTTATCGTCAACTCCAAGAGGCGGCTCGGCTTTTGTACGATTATCCACCGCTGGTTTTGGCGCCGGTTCGGTATCAGCCGCCATACGCCTGGCCTTGTATGATTCTTTCGCGAAAATCACCAGTTGCACCACCCTTGATATATTGATCAACCTGCGAACTATCCTGGCCTTGAACGATCTGCTTCTCGGGCCCAGCCTTTCTTTATACCCCTGATCGAGCCTCATCCGCCCATCTTCCATAACAAAATATGGCTTGTCCGGGTTCCGCTCCAAATCATACGAGTTGTTCCGCACATCATTTCCCGGGTAAAACGCCATCAGCACCATATCAGGTGAATATGCGAAAACGTCGTTTTGCAACGTCAGGTACTCCTGCGTCGTACCATATCCCGAAACGCCGAAATTCAACACTTCCACTCTTTTTCCGCTGAAACAGCCGCCGCTGTTCAAGCGCCGCTCCATACCTTTCCAGAAAGTTTTTTCTATCGGCACCTGGAACGCCTCGGCATACGAGTCTCCTATTACGGCTATCCTGATGGTGTTCTCGTTTTTTTTTACCGGCCTGGCGACGTCTCTTCTTCCATCTTTATTGATGCGAACATAGTTTCTGTTTTCCTTGAACCACCATCCCTCGGCGCCGGGCCTTAGCGCCGTGCCTTTTACATCGTTGTAATCGTAAAAGCTGGGGTACGATATTCCCGCCACGCGCAACCCCACTTCGGCCAGGCCAATCGCCAGGCAACAACTGCCAGCGAACAATAACAACCAGGCCGTGACCTTTTTCATGATGGACCACCAAGTCTCCGTGATCGCCGGGCAAGAAGAATATGAAACAGGCCCGCCATTCCGATAATTTTACAATCAGGTTTCAATGCGTTCATCTTTGCGTCAGTGTTTCAAGCGCCGCATCGACGACTCTTGCGACCGCACCGCCATCCATATCCCCTGCTATCTGTTTTGCCAGTTCCTTCCTTCTGGCCGAGAGCTCTTTCGGGGCCAATAACGATCTTTGGATACCTTCCAGAACCTGCTCAAAATTGTCTGCGTGATAAAAGGCGCCGGATTGCCATACCTGGCTGTAATGGCGCATCGTATAATTGCTCCTGGCGAAACCGCTCCCCTCCGGGGCGTTTTGATCATACGTGACACCGACCACCGGCCTGTCGTTGACCAGGCTGTCCAGCAGAATGGTCCCGCCGGTGCACACGACACACGACACGTTGGCCAAAAGAGTCGCTAGCAGATCCATATCCATTAAAGTGTCACATTGGAAATGAACACCGTCACGGCCGATTAACGACCTGAACCTCTCCTTGCAGTTTGTATCCTTCGGGTGGGGGCGCATTATGACCGACCATCTGTCGGCGCCGCCGTTTTCGTCCCGCCAGTTTACGATTTTTTCATACAGGTGATGTTCATAAGGAGAGTTCACAGGCGTGTTTCCCGCAAGCAGAATCACCGGTTTGGCAGGGTCGACGCCCCATTTTGTCAGCGCCGAGTAAAAATCATTGACAGACCTTTTGATTCCATATTTATCCATCTGCGGCCAGCCGGTTATGGTAACCAGCTCTGTCGGGATTCCATGATACCGGCTCAGAGCCTCTTCCATAACCCTGTTTTGCACTATATACCGGTCATAATAGGCGGGGAACACGCCTTTGCCGATAGGGTGGTCCCAGCTCGCCACATAATTAACCATTGGTATCCGCATCGATTTGGCCTTATAGGCAAAAGCGTGGATGATCGGAGTCTGGGAATTGTTGACAAGCAAACCCGCCACATTCTCGTCCATGTACAGTTTCTCTATGGCAGGGTGAAAAAAACGCATTCCGGAAAAATACCACCACCGCATCGCCTTAAAACAGACATCCCACATCGGCGCGGGTCCAACCATGTCATGGTTGTGAAACGCGTTTTTGTGGCCAGCGATCTGCCGGTCCGTGTTGAATCCATGTTTCAGGCTCTGCCTGAGGGCAAGCGGGTAAAAACCAAAACAGCGATCGAGCCACCGGTCCGAAACAAACCCCACCTTTTGAAAAAACGAAAGAGAGGCCCTTTTAAGCATCCCCTCCAACGTGAGGAACTTTATTTTCCCGAATCGTCGTTTGTATTCCGAAAGCCGGAAATTATCATGGGCCAGCAGGGCAACCAGCGGATAGGGCGACCGTCGCTCCAACTCATCCAGAATACCGCTCTCCACGAAAACACGCGTGCACATGGCTTCAGACAAAATCACCAGGACGCTCTTCGGCCGTGAAGTGGAAATTTCCCCGGACATCAGTAAAGACTACTCTACGCCAGGTTTCCGGTTATCGCGGTGGCGATTGTTTTCGCATCCATTCCATGCGCCCTTAACACCTCGTCGTTACCACCGCATTTCGCCACGGTGTCTTCCACACCGATGGTGACAACGGACCCTTTAAAACCTGTGAGCCTGCCGCGCAGAAACATGCCCTGGCCGCCCTCTATATAATGGTTGTCAAGGGTTACCAGAATTTTGTAACCATCCACGGTCTCGTTCAACCAGGCATCGTCCACCCTGTTCAACCACGGAAGATTTATCACTTTCACGCCGATCCCCCTCTGCGCCAGCGACCGGGCCGCTCGAACGGCCTCTGTCAACATCACGGGACCGTACCCGAACACAACCGCGTCAGCCCCGTCTGTCAGGTCCACCCCCCTGCCAGGAGTAAACTCGTACGCGGCAGGAAGGGCAAATGCGGTCTCCACCGGTATGGAAACAAGACGAAGATATGTAGACCCCGAGGCCCGGTTGACGCAATAGTCCACAGCCATCTTCACTTCGGCCTGGCACGAGGGTTCTATCAGTTCCAGTCCCGGATTGGCCGAAAGCGCGGCGATATCACGAATCGACTGATGGGAATGTCCCGGACCGCCAGGAACCAGACCCGCCAGCGAGCCACAGTACATTATCCTGCTTATTTCCGTGGCGTTGTTGAACACCTGCTCGTTGGGCCTGGTGGCCAGAAAGCACGCAAATGAATGAACAACGGGAAACATCCCTCGAAGAGCCAGCCCGCCTGCCTGGGACACCATATCCTGCTCCGCTATCCCGCATTCGATGAAACGCTCCGGAAATTCCTTCTCGAACTTAAGCAGGCCGGTGTCCAGAGCGAGATCGGCGCTTAACACCACCAGGTTTTTGTTTCTGCCCCCCTGCTCCACCAGCGCGTCAGAGTAAGCCTCGACAAGCTTCTGGGCGTTGACGGGCGCGGTTTTTTTCGGCCTGTCGACAAGCTGAATTTCGAGCTGGGGTTGGCCGGTTTTTTCAAGACGGGCGTTAACGCTTTTTATCAACCCAGAAACACTTTCGATATAAACATCCTCCGGCGGCGCTCCGCTATGATATTTATACAACCTGTCTTCGGCTTTAAAATCCGCCGATTCCATAGGCCCGGCGCCTTTTGCCTTGACCGTATCGGCGATAAGAAATTTCGGTTTGCCATCCTCCGATTCGAGCCTGGTCAGCGCATCGGCTATCGATTGTCTGTCATGTCCGTCACACCGGTCCACCGCCCAGCCGCACGACTCCACCCTGAGCGCAAGGTCTCCCAGATCCGACACTTCGGAAACCAGGGTATCGGACTGGATCTTGTTGTGATCCACTATCGCTGTTATGTTTCCGATTTTTCGGTTGGCTGTGGGCTGTAACGACTCCCAGAACTGCCCCTCCTGAAGCTCGCCATCCCCCAGCAGAACATAGTAATTCCGTCTGGTCCCGTTCAGGGCGTCGGCCAACGCCATCCCCCTGGCTTTCGAGATTCCCATGCCAAGCGATCCGGTGTTGGTGGCTATATGCGGGACGCTCACGTCCGGATGACCCGGCAACCCGTCCAGCCTGCGAAGTTTGTGGATATTTTCGAACGGCAACAGGCCCATGCCGATCAACACCGAGTAGAGCCCCGGGACATCATGGCCCTTGGATGAAAAATAGGTGTCGCCACCGGCGGATCCCGCGTTATTCATCTTTTCAAGATAGAGATAGCTTACAATGTCCAGGCTGGACAGCGAACTGCCCACATGCCCGGACCCAGCGAAACTGATCATATACAAGGTGTTGATCCTGCACATGTCCGCAAATAATGAAACCTGCGTGCCAGAGCCTTTTGCCGCACCACGTATTCTGTCAAACTCCGAAAATGGAATCAGGGCCAGTTTATCGTTCGATAGCATAATTACTTCTTCCCAGCGGTTGGTTGTTATCCCAGATCGACAGAACCTCCCTCTATCAGCCGCTCTGCAAGGGTCCAGTCTTCCGGGTTATTTATATCGAACCCCTCGTAACCCTGCGTGATAAAGGGAATGATGGCCGAACCGGCGATAGTATGTGTCTGGATAGGAACACGCGTCCACGCTATCTCCAGGCTGGCGTTCTGGACATAGACTTCCGGAAGGGCTTGATAGGGGGTGCTGTGCCATGGTTGCCGCTCCGGCCCGAAAGGTATCAGAGGCAACATGCGACCCTGCCTTATCACCCACATCTTGCAAGGGTGTTCTTTGCATTTTTCCACTGCGCGCAGGCTGTCGGCTCCTTTTGAGCTGACAAACGAGCTCCACGCCCTTTTTATCGTTCCGGGTGTGCGAAAAGGGCTGGTGGGGCGCAATATCGAGAATGCGTCATACTCTCTGCCCATACATCCAAGCGTGGTCAGCGCGTGTTCTATCCATTTTATATCAGGCGACAACCCGCCGGAATATTCCTCCGGCCGCATAAACGGGACCTCCGCTCCATGTTCCCTGGCCACATCGGCTATCCTGTCGCTGTCGGTGGACACCATCACGGAGGAAAACACGCCGCTTTTTTTCGCCGCATGGATCGTGTACGCCAACAGCGGTTTGCCGGCAAGTTCCCTGATATTCTTGTTTGGCACCCGTTCAGACCCGCCCCTGGCGGGTATCAGGGCGACTACGGAATGTTCCATCTCGATCACGCCATACCGGGCAGTGTGTTTATGTTTATGTTCTTAATCTCGGTATAAACATCCAGCGCCTCCGTCCCGGGCTCCCGCGACCCGACACCGGAATTTTTCACACCTCCGAACGGCATATGGGGCTCCGATCCATATGTCCCCGCATTCACGTTCGCCACCCCGGCCTGGACACGCAGAGTATACTCCATCGCCCTGTGAACACTGGATGTGTGGATGCAGGACGTAAGACCGTAATCAGAGCTGTTGGACAGGGCAATGGCTTCATCAAGATCTTTTACCCTGTATAATGACGCCACCGGCCCGAACAACTCCTTGCACGATATTTCAGCGGTTGGTTCGGCGCCTTCCACGAGGGTCGGGGCCATATAGTACCCTGCCGCCAGAGCCCCGGTCTCCACACGGCGCCCACCCACCAGCACCTTCGCCCCCTGTTTCTCCGCCATTTTCACGGCGTCGATTATGTTGTTAAGCTGGCGCAGGTTAATCACCGGTCCCAGGTCGTCACTATCGGCGGATCCGACGCTGAGTTTTCGCGTGGCGTCCACAAGCATTTCGCGAAATTTTTTGTATACGCTGTCAAAGATGATCACACGGCTTGTGGATGCGCACCGCTGGCCCGCGTTTGAAAAGGCCGAAAGCAGAACCCAGCTACACGCGTTTTCAAGATCGGCGTCATCGCATACCACCAGGGGGTTTTTACCGCCAAGCTCCAAAAACACTTTCGCAAGCCTCCGCGCCGCCGTTTCGGCCACCCATCTGCCTGTACCCGACGAGCCGGTGAAACTTACCAGGTCGACACCACTGCTTTCCACCAGCGGCTTCCCGGCTTCCGCCCCAAACCCCTGCACAACGTTAAGCGCCCCCTCAGGCAATCCTGCCTCCCTGGCCAGTTTCGCAAAAGCCCATGCGACCATCGGTGTGTCTTCCGACGGTTTCAACACAACCGTGTTACCGCAAACAAGAGCGGGGAAAACTTTCCAGGCCACATTGGCGATCGGGGTGTTCGAGGCTATTATCAAACCCGCCACACCTACCGGTTGACGAATGGTCATGGACGTTCTTTCGGGCATGGCGGATGTCGTGGTCCTACCATAAAGCCGGCGCCCCTCCCCGGCCATGAAAAAACCCTGCTCAACTGCACCGCCGGTCTCACCTGTGGCTTCGGCAACGGATTTCCCGGTTTCAAGATGGACGACACTGGCCATGTCAGAGGCCCTCCCCTCCAATAGGGCGGCGAGTCTGCGCAGTATCGTCCCCCGCTCTACAGGAGTGGTCGCCGACCACTTTGGCAGAGCGTTTCTGGCAGCCGTTATCGCATCTGAAATATCGTCAGCCCCGGATCGGGCGGCCTTGCAAAGAAGCTCGCCGGTGGCGGGATTTATCTTGTCGAAGGTCTCCTTGCTGTTGGCGGTTACGAAACTTCCGCCGATAAAATTCTGTACGTAATCCGTAACGAGTGAACTCATCGCTTATTCTCCCAAATCCATCCCAAAACCGTCACCAGGCTGTAAACCCGCCATCCACCGGCAAGTTTACGCCCGTAACATACGAAGACGCCCCGGAAGCGAGAAAAACCAGGGGACCCTTAAGGTCCGCCTCCTCCGCCATCCTTCCCATGGGCGTGCGCCGGTTGAATTTTTGTTTGAACTTTTCATCCTGGCCGCCAGCCACGCCGCCGGGAGACAGGGCGTTTACACGAACGCCATCCTTCGCCCAGTGCGCCGCAAGATACCGGGTGAGGTTCAGCAGAGCCGCTTTAGACGCTCCGTACGCCGGTGGTTTTACAAAAGGCGGATCACACCTTATATGGTCGTACAAGCCGGGGTCGGGCGACACCGTGGCGTACAGCGAGCCGATGTTGATAATGCTCCCGCTCCCCTTCTTCAACATAAGCCCACCGAACACCTGGGAAACCTGGAACGCGCCGAACACGTTTACGGTTATGGTGGGCAAAAACATATCCTCCGGAATCTGGTCGATGGTATACGACCGGCCCGGTTCCGGCGGCTGGTCTATCCCGGCGTTGTTAACAAGGATGTCGGGAGGGCCAAAAACCTCGAGTAGCTCCTCCCTGGCCGATATCAGCTCTTCCCTACTCAGGATATCCGCCCTTGCAAGCCGCAGTTTATCCGGGCCGTAACGGGATTTTATATCGTCAAACCTTGCCAAATCGGGGGCGCTGGAATGATCCATCGCATACACGGACGCGCCGGAATCCATCAACGCTTCAATCCAGACAGGGCCAAGCTTGCCAAGAGCGCCCGTCACGACGGCTATTTTCCCCGTCAGGTCGAACAGTGTCATACGCCACCATCACCGCCGAGTCTGGCGTTATAGAACATGTCGCATATCTCCCGCACGGCGCCGTTACCCCCGGTGGCTTTTGTTATGTACGCTCCGAGTTGTCGCACCTCGTCATAAGCGTCCGCCACCACGATCGGCACCCCCACGGACCTGAGGCACTCGGCGTCGTTGATATCGTTACCCACATAGGCCACCTGGTCGAGCGAAACGTTTTTTTCCTCCAGGATTCGCTTGAGCTGATCAAGCTTGTTCCACACACCATGGAAATACTCCAGCTTCAGCTTTTTCGCCCGCGCCGACACCACGGCGTTTTCCTCGGTGGACAGGATCAGCATCTCAAGCCCATGCTCTCTCAACCTGGCCACGCCCATACCATCACCCCGGGAGCACCGGACGGCCTCCCTGCCATCTTCGAACACATAGACGCTGTTATCGGTGAACACACCGTCAAAATCGAAGACAAGCAGTCGGACGCCCGCCAGCCTGGCTTTATCCGGGACCATCGTTATTCAAAAACCTCGAACATTATGTCGTCATCCGTTTTAAGATCGACTTTCAGCTTTTTTCCGATCACTTTGGAGATCTCGTAAGGAGCCAGGCCGTCGCCGGGGCTTTTGATGGCGATGTCGTCTTCAGCCAAAACATGACCGGCGGATATGTTAGCCGCCGCCACCAGTTTTTTCCCCATTTTGATCATGGGGTTTTTCTCGCAATCATGGACCCTCTTCTGGCCCGAACCAAGCGCCACCCGCGTTCTCTTCAGATCGCGCACCAGCTTTCTCAACCCTACCGGCTCGATGGAGAAGGCGTGGTCAGTCCCTTTCGACGCGCGGTTGAGCGTGTAATGCTTTTCAATCACCCTTGCGCCCAGAAGATACGCCACGGGTCCCATGGAAATGCCGTTGGAATGGTCCGACAGGCCAATTACGATATCCTCGAAGTGTTTCCTGTACGTATCGATTACATTCAGGTCCAGACGGGCGTAATCGCATGGGTACGACGCAGTGCATTGCAGGATGCACAGGTTTTTGTTGATGGGGGTTATCGCATCGTAAATCCTGTGCACATCCTCGATCACACAGCCACCGGTGGACACGATCACAGGCTTTCCAAAAGCCGCTATATGTTTTGACAACGGAATGTTCTTCGCGTCTCCGGATGCGAGTTTGAAGGCTTTTACTCCCAGTTCGTTCAGCAGGTCGGCGCTGTTAAAATCAAACGCCGTCGCCAGACAGTCTATCTCAAGCTCATCAGAATAGTGGATCAGCTCGGCCAGTTGATCTTTTGACAACTCAAGCGCCTCACGATGCAGTCCATACGTGGGACCATAGGACAGCTCGTTGTCATATGGCTTGTCGTAGAAAGATTTTGTAAAAAGGCCCCTGTTGTCCCGTTTCTGGAACTTCACCGCGTCGGCCCCGCATTCCTTCGCGACACGGATCATCTCCTTGGCGATTTCAAAATCACCCTGATGGTTGTGTCCGATTTCAGCTATGACATAGCAATCGCTGTCGTCGTGTATGTGCCGATTTCCTATTATTAGTTCTCTTTGCATAACCATTCCCTGATACATTCGGTTAAGCGGTTTTACCGCCCTGTGAAACCGCCTTCAAAAGTGTATAGCATAACTTGGCGCCGTCAACCCATCTTTAATAGGCCAGGTAAGCCAAACCATCGTTTTTATCCCCGCAAACCGTCGGCTTGTTTGGTCTTAAACTCAAATGACGTATAATGACCTGTCCGCCGGGGAGATACGCGGCGGCTATTTATTGTTTTTCGGAGCGTTACCTGATGTTATCGACCCTGAGAGGATACAGAACCTTTTATCCGGTTGTGAAAAACGCGTTCCGCACGTTCCTCAAGGAGCTACGTTATTATTTTTCCGGCAAGATAAAAAAGCCGGTGGCAAAAGACAATCAAATTCTCCTGCTTCGAAAAAGAACTCATCATCTGGAGAGATACCTGTTCAAACCGGAAGCGTATGGCGACAATTTCGCGACACAAGTGGCGGCCGAGATGGAAATATACATCTCGAACCTTGGCGACGCCGTTCCGAAAGATCTGCGCGCATGGTCGGTGAAGATACTGAAAGAGTACCATAGCGCAAAACCCGGATGTTGCGGATGCAAAACCATCAACGAAGGCGTCCATCCGGTTAAAAAGCGCATGGATTCCAAAACCCTAATGCGGCTTATCCGTAGCCGCCGCACGAAACGCTTTTGGCTCCCCGACCCTCTCACCGATGAGCAACGCCGCATTTTGACCGAAGCGGCGCTACACACCCCATCATCATGCAACCGCCAGAGTCTTGACCTGATATTTGTAGAAGAACCGGAATTAAAATCCTTTATCGCCTCCACCGTACCCGGCGGCAAACAGTTTTTTAACGACGCCCCGGCTATTATCGTCATCGTTTCCGATGCCCGTGATTACCGGTACCCCGACGACCGCACCGTGCCATACGCCGAAGCCGGCGCCGCCATACAGAACATGTCGCTCGTGTGCGAATCGATTGGCCTTGGCTGTTGCTGGGGTTCATACACAAGTTTTGGAGGCGTGGGAGAAGAACCAGCGGTCCGCGCCCGCCTGGCTATTCCGGACACTCACATAATCGTGGCATCGCTTGCCGTTGGACGGTCGGACCAGTTCGTCTGCGTTATTCCACGAGACCGGCCCGACAACCGGTTCGGGATAGACGGTTATCGAAAAAAAAAGGGCTGACCTTTGTCGCAGGACGAAACCAGAGCCAGGGCCCGTGAGCTGATCTATATTATTAAAACCAGGTTTGTCCGGCCGGACGGACTGCTTTCGCGAAGCTACCCCCCTTCGCAAAGAACTATCTTCGACAATTTTGATGATATAGCCCCTTTTCTGATTTATTTCGGAGAAACCGAATTCCTTGTTGAACAGGTTGGTATCCTGGTGAAAAACAACGAGTCTACACTGTCGTTGGTGGCGCGCGACGGTGTGTTGCGCGCCCGTGACCTTGACGAGTGGCTCGGCGGCCTTTACGCCGTATACAAAGCCACCGGAGATAAAACCTGTCATCGCCTGTTGTCTGACGCGGTAACTTTTGTGCTGGACAATATGATTGAAGACGATTTTCTTTCCGCCGTTTATCTCGTAAACCAGGGCAAAGCCGTCAGCTACTATGAACCGTGGAGCGCGGGGTTGCTGGAGGTCTTCTGCGAAATGCGTGAAGATTTCCCCATGGCTTTCAACATTTCTCTCGCCATAATGAAACAATGGATCAACGATGATTATTTCGTGTCGTACGGGCTTTTCCCATACCTTACGCCCAGGTCGTCGATCGGAAAACTCCTGAGAAAACATCTTTTCCGAAACCGGAACCCCGCCGGAATATACGCCGCCGAACCGGCCATCCCGTCAGAACGACGCTTAAAATCCATGGCGGTCTACCTGGTGGAACGGTTCCGGTTCGAGACGTCCTCGTGCTGGTACAGCTTTTTGATGAAGTCCAATTCCACACCGGCTTTTTGCCTTCTGGAGCTATACCTGGCCACTTCCGACAATTTCTGGCGCGATGCGCTTTGTCGCTGGATAAACTCCGCCACAAAAGCTTTTCATGATTCCGGAAAAGTTTATATGGAATACCATCCTGCAAACGGAACAAAAAAAAGCCCGTCTGTTGTCCCCGCTTTTATATTGGCCGACATAATCTGCGACGCATCGGCGCTTGCAGGTGTCACCGGTTATCTTGATACGGTCAGGGATATTCTGGATCACCAGCTCGGTCAACGCATCGACACGGGCCTTATACCCATGAGCGAAAACTCTCAAACCGCCCATATTGACCATCAGATCGATTTTGCCGTTTCACTGCGCCGGTATGGACAGCTCTCCGGGGACGAGTCGTATTCAAAGAAATCCATGCGCCTTACTAAAACCGTACTGGAGGAACACTATTCTCCCGAAGGATATTTCACCTATTCAGGCCAGGAGGCAAGCTCGGTCATCGATCCGAAATATAACGCCCTGGCGCTGAAAGGCATGATAAACCTGCTGACCCATGATTCACCCATCTACCCCGGCCTGCGCGATATTTTCAAAGACCGCTGACTGAATCGCCACTGTTTTTTCACCAACGGCTAATACATAGCATAGATAAAATCGTCCGGCTTGTCCGGCTGAACGTTTTCATCCGTCCAAAGCTCCCGGTTTTCCAGCAACAGGCGTATCAATCCCTCCAGCGCTTCGGGCCGGGTCACGGTTCCATCAAGCGTAACGTTGCCATCGCTCAAGGTGTTGGACACAAAGTCGTCCTTGCCACATGGTCTTTTATCAGTCCTGATCCAGGATCCTGTCGCCTTGTCCACACCTTGAAAATCGGCGTCATGGCGCACGTTTCCTTCTATCCATTCCAAAAGCGCCGTTTCAAAACGATTCTTGTCAATCAAGCGCGAACTCATCTTTCCACGCCTCCGATTCCTCCCAACCTGGTTGTTCTTCCCTTTTTACCAGAACATTTTCCATCAGCAGATAATCCATCTGTGTCCTCATCATACACCGGTATGCGTCAAACGGGGTAAGCACCATCGGCTCTCCACGTACGTTGAACGAAGTGTTGATAATGATCGGGACGCCGGTTTTTTTTTCGAACGCCCGCAGGGTGTCGCTCATGAATCTGTTTGTTTCATCGTCCACGGTTTGTACCCTGGCCGAATAATCAAGATGGGTGACAGACGGTATGCTAGACCGGGGCGGGGCCAGCCTGCTCATGAGATCGTCCCCGCCGGGATCGGTGTACTTTATTCGCTTATCCTCTTTTACCTTGCAAACCAGGAGCATGTACGGAGAGCCGCAATCCATGTCGAACCACTCAGACGCCCGCTCTTGCAGAACCATCGGAGCGAAAGGCCGGAACGACTCCCTGAATTTTATCTTGAGATTCAACCTGGTTTGCATGTCCGCCACTCTCGGATCAGCTATTATCGACCGGGACCCGAGAGCCCTGGGACCATACTCCATACGGCCCCGAAACAGCCCGAGGACTGAGCCGCCCGCTATGATGTCTGCGACCCTGTCGGGAAGATCCTCTTCGGCCACCTGTTCGTACGGCAGTCCGTAAAGATCGAGAAAATCCATGATTTCATCATTGGAATATGAAGGACCCAGAAACGATCCATTCATCCCGTCCCGGCCCGGCGTGCGCGCCCGGGATTTTTTATAATATATGTGCCACGCCCCCAGCGCCGCCCCGAGCGCGCCTCCAGCGTCCCCGCTGGCTGGCTGTATCCACATATCCTCGAAAACTCCGGATTTATACAGCTTTCCATTCGCCACACAGTTAAGCGCCACACCACCTGCCATGCACAAGTTGCGGCTGGATGTTTCTTTTTTCAGGTTCCGCGCCATTTTCAACACAGTTTCTTCGGTGATCTTCTGGGCGGTGGCGGCGATGTCCATTTCCCTGCGGGTAATATTTGTCTCCGGCAGTCTGGGGCCGGATCCGAAAAGAGAATTCATTTTCTCCGATGTCATGCGGTCGCCCGCGATATAATCGAAGTAATCGAGGTTCAGATGAATCGAGCCGTCCTCCTTTACGTCTATCACGTTATCCTTCAAGAGCTCGTAATAGACCGGCTCCCCGTATGGCGCCAGGCCCATCAGCTTGTACTCGCCGGAATTGACTTTAAATCCGGCGAAGTATGTCATGGCGGAATAAAACAGCCCGAGCGAATGGGGATATCGCATCTCCTTTATCGGCTCTATAGTTGCGCCGGATCCCTTGTACATCCCCGCGGTGGCCCATTCGCCCACCCCGTCGATGGTAAGAATCGCGGAATCGTCAAAAGGGGATGGATAGAACGCGCTGGCGGCGTGGGACAAATGGTGCTGTGAAAAAACCACGTCACCACGGAAATTGGCCAGGCGCTCTTTTATCGAGCGTTCCACGTCGAGCTTTTCCACTCCCCACGGTCCCGCAAGCTTCATCAGCCGGTCGAAAGCTTTTTGTCCGCCTCCGCTTAAAAAACCATTTACGATCCTGTCCAGGGCAAGCGGGGGCTTTTCGTAGAAGGCGACGCAATCGATCTGGTTTTCTTCAAGACGGGCCTGTTCCAGGCAGTAATTCATCGCGTTGACCGGGAAACGGGGGTCGTGTTTTTTTCTGGTGAACCTCTCCTCCTGCGCCGCGGCGGTGATGGTTCCGTCCTGTACAAGGCAGCAAGCCGAATCGTGGTAAAAACAGGATACGCCAAGAATGTTAAAAGACATTTTACCGGAATGTATAATATGCGCTTTAAATTTCAGAAAATTTTCTAACAAGAAAATCGGCCACGGCGCCATGACCGGCCTCGCCGTAATGTCCGTCCGAAAGAAAAAGACCGGGGATGGAACCGGGCGGCAGTTTCAGCAGTCGCTCGGAAACATCCCACAACTTCGCGCCGGTGTCAGAGGCCACACGTTCGAACAGGGGAAGATAATC
This sequence comes from Nitrospirota bacterium, assembly GCA_024275315.1. Taxonomy (GTDB): domain Bacteria; phylum Nitrospinota_A; class UBA7883; order UBA7883; family UBA7883; genus JAJRZK01. The sequence continues at coordinate 44,613 of JAJRZK010000058.1, read as the reverse complement.
GGGTCGCGCGCCTGCGTCAAGGCTCTCCTTGTGCGGCAGGGGTAACAGGATTTTTATACTGGCGTTTGATTCGTTAACGGTCATTTCCAGGATACGGCGCATCAATCGATATCCCTTGCTTTTCTCGTCTTCATAGCTGGCCAGCGCCGCGGAGGGTTTTGACAGCAAACCCGCCAAAGCGCCCTTGATTTTATCCGCCCCCCTTCCAATTGTACGCCCGATTAATCCTGTGTTTTCCCTTGATGCGGATTTGTTGTTACCGGATTCGAGTGTAACCTTTGGAACCGGGATATTCTGCAACGTGAGCCGATCATTTTCATCTATGGTAAAAAACGGTTTCGGCTGGCGTGTCAAACCACCGCTAAAATTATCGTAGCTGATTTTGTGCGGAAACAGGTTTCGGCCAAGGCATCCGGCGTATGGGGAAACGACCAGAACATCAGGGTCTATCACAGGTCCCATATCCCGATGAACCAGATATTGCTGATCGGAGCCGGTGGCGCTCAGCGCGCAGTTGTGGATCTTCAGGCTCCGATCCTTTTTTTCCAGCAGGTCGGTAAACCTGCGCTTGTTGGACACTCCGTCACCCGCGGTAAAGGAACAACCGATAAACAACACTTTTATCGTCTCGCCGCATTCCACACCCGGCTCATGTTCACATCTGAACCCGGCGGAGTTCGTTTGTATGACGTATGACGTCTTTTCAAAAACGTTACCCGGCTCATTGCACGCAACGCGCACATACAGATTCTTCCGAAACGTAAATCCGTAACGGGGATGATACCGGAAAATGTTCCTGTGCCTGATGTTTCGCATGAAAAAAAATTGCCAACCGCGTTGTCGCGCGTCTATCGCTCTGGTTTTTCAAGCTCCGGAATCACCTGGCTCTTTCTTTTCCTCCAGGCGCGCATGACAGCTTCAAGCTCTGCCTTGCTTGCGTTGCGGATAAACTCCGGGTTGAGCCCCCAAAACCGGAAAGCGGGTTTAACGACCGATTTTATATCGTAAAGATAATCTCCCGGCACATGATATTCCAGCCAGAGATTATCGTCCGTGTTGACTCTTTCAAACCCCTCAAGATATTTGTGTGTCATATCGGGGGTCATGGCGACCAGGGATATCATCTCCTCCGGAGAATGGATATCTATTAATTCCAGGTCTTTCGCCGCCAGGTGAAAATTGTCCCTGATACTCTTATAGTCGATGTTCCATTCACCTTTCTTGCTGACCAGCAGAAAATGGCCTTTTACATACAGGAACACGGCGCTGTCAAAGACATTTACAAACGTGTTCGCCGCGGTCTTGAACGATCCCGGGGCCATATGGTATGACGGCATCCACTGGATGAAAACCCCGTCATCCGACAGACGGTCTTTTACCAATTCATAAAACTGCTTGGTGTACAAAGTGCCCACACCTGATATTCTCGGGTGGATCGGGTCGATGGTTATCACGTCGTATTTCTTTCCCGACGATGAAAGATAGTTTCTGCCATCGTCTACGACAAGGTTCACCTTTTTGTTGTTCAGCACATCCCCGTTGACATAACCGATATGCTTGTGGGCCAGCGCCACTTCCGGGGAGAGCTCAACCACGTCGATGTTTTTCACCAGCGCGTAGTTGCTCAAATAGCTGGTCGTAAGGCCAAGCCCCAGGCCAATGACCAGGACGTTTTCGGGATCATGGTGTATCAGTGTGGCAAAATGGGATTTCAGAACAAAATGGCGCAGTTGCAGGTAGGAGTTGTCCGCCTCCACGTTGCCGTCTATCATGAAGATGGTGTGCCCCTTGGCGCTTTTGAGAATGGTGATAGTCTGGTATATGCCTTCGCGGCTGTACACCACCTCGGTCCCCCTGGACGCCTTGGTGTAGTTGGCTATGATGCTTTTGGGGATAAAGGCCGCGACAACCATGATGAGCGCCGTCGCGAAAATGGCGGCTCCCTGTGTTTTCCCCGGCGACCTTTTCCGGGAATAAGAGGCCAAAGCGCCTGTCGCCACAAGAACAAACGCCATAAAGAGCATGGACCCCCGTATCCCCAGCGTCGGCGCCAGTATGAATGACGCCACCAGCGGACCCAGCACGGACCCTATGGTGTTTGAAACGTATATAGAGCTGATCGAGCCGCCCACATGACGCGCGCTGTCGGTGTACAACCGTACGGCCATGGGAAACACCATCCCGGAAAGATAGCACGGGACAAATATAAAAAATCCCGCGGTGACGGTCTTGCCTATGGTGGTGATCGCCATCCAGTATTCAGGCGATCTTTTCATGACACCTGTCATGATGAACACCAGGTTCCGGTACACATTGGGGAACGCGTAAAACAGCAATGCGGTAAAAGCCACGTATACCCCCATACCCGTTATCGCGTTTGTGTATTGCGAGAACAGGTCCACGGCGGAATCGGCGTGCGCCCTGATTTTACGCGCGCCGCTCCATATCCCCACCAGCACAAACAGCAACATGATGGAAAACGAGTATACAGTCGCGGAAAAGTACTGCACCAGCATCCTTGTCCACACAACCTCCATGGCCAAAACGCAGAAACCAACGATGAATATGGTGGCGATCGCGATGGTGGCGGTCCTGGGTGTATAGATGGCGGCGGTCACAGCGTCAGCGGGTTCATTTTCCCGCGATGCGGTGGCGGCGCTTTGCCCGGCCCGCGACCCGATCCACAGCGCCGCCGCGGCAATGGCGAAATTACACGACGCCGCGATCCACGTGGTCGTGGATAAGCCAAAAGCGTATATCAGCACGAACCCGGAAAAAAGCACGCCAAAGAACGCGCCTATGGTGTTAAGCGAATAATAAAGAGACACCGCCTCGCCCACTTTGTTGTCCCGCTCGGTGAATTCGGCCACTATAAGGGGCAAAGTGGCCCCCATCAGGGTGCTGGGGACCACAAGGATCATAAAGATAAGGCCGAACTTCACTGACCAGTACAAGAGAGGCTCGGATAGGAAATGGTCGAGGTAGAAACCTTTCAGGAATGTTTCCGACACCGCAAGCAGTTTTGGAAAATTAATCGCGTATACGCCGATGAGAAGTTCCAGCGCCCCGTACGCCAGCACGCGGCGCTTCATCATGTCTGCAAACCGGCCCGCTGTGAAACTGCCTAGGGCCAGGCCCAGCATAAATGCGCTCAAAGTCATGCTGGTGGCGTATATGTCAGACCCGAGCTCGGTCATGATACGCTTTTGCCAGACTATTTCGTAAATCAGGGAGGTCAACCCCGAAAAGAAAAATAAGACCGCGACGACAGTCTGTCTTAATGCCATTTGGAATCCTGTTCAGCAGTGTTATTAGGATGGCGGATACAGATGCGACAGGCCCTTTTCCGCCAATATCGTTTTATTTCAGTTCAGCTCCGCATTGAACGATTGCAACCGACTGTTGATCCGCTGAAGCTTCTCGTCCCTGTTTTCCACGTCGACCAGGCCATTTTCCAGCATATGCCTGGCCACAAGATATCCAGCAAGCTGGTTGCCGATGACATTCCAGTGACCGTCATATCTCCAGTAAAAATCCTTGTCAGGGTCCAGGTGCGGTCTTGGTGTCTGGTTCGCGTAACTCCGAAAATCGTCCAGCAGGTCAAAGTGGGGTATTCGCTGGTTTTCACAGATTTTCCGGAACATCCTGTTCGGAATCTCGATATCGCACCCCGCCCCTCTTGGAAAAAAGGAGTATACCTGCTCGTTTTCCACTATCATCACGGCAAACAGAGCTGAACCACGATTTTTCACCATGTTGTTCAACTTCCGAAAAAGCTCCGACTGTTCATCCCACGCTTTGGAAATCCATGGATATCTGGCTGGTGGAGTGTACCAGATATTACAACCTATCGCCCTATGTTTCGGCCCAGACGGCCGTTGGGCGGCGTCAGGGGTTTTGTTGGTGATATACCCCCTTGTTTGAAGAGCGTCTTTTACCCTCGCAAAAAACCTCCTCGCAGGGTCTTTGGCCATATTATAAAAAATCGAATGACGGGAAAGTAAACAGGACGCCCTCCTTTTCACGTAATCAGCCACCGACACAGCCGGTTCCCTGGAGCAGAGCTTTTCGTATGTAGCCACCTCTTGTTTCATCCTGTCCAGGTCGTCACGTCGTGCGACTTTACCGGTGGTTTCATCCTCGATCCGTTTTATCACCACCCGGTACCCGTCGATAACAGTCATCATGGGAAACACATGGTCGTCGCGCACCTCGTTGACCGTGTACCCCAGCATGACCAGCTTCGGCGGGTATGGAAGCTTGTCCATTATTTTCCTGGCTTTGTTTATCTCCCCTTTCAGGCCATATCCGTCCACGGCGCACTTAACCACCCTGACGCCAAGTTCCCGCTCGACCACGGTGACCCACTTGTCTTTTAACGGCGCATACCACTGCGACTGGCTGTCGCCGATCACGAGGATAAAATCTTTCTCGCCCCTGTACGGCCAGTCATAGCATCCCAGCTCGTTAGACCATACCTCGTAGGACACGTCGGTGGTGTCGAGCGTTGTCGGGGGCAGGTTCGGGGCCATGTCAAACCCGGCCACCGGGTCTGGCGTGAAAAGCCCTTTGACCGATTCGCTGGTGGTGATGATATACCGTCTGTAAGATGTATGGCGAAGCGCCACCTCCGCCGCCAATATAAACACGATAGCGCATACGCCAACTACCAGGAAGTCTCCAAGCAATCTTTTGAATAATTTGCGCGCCATTGGCGATTTTTGGTTCGATCCCCGGGATTCGCTAGAAAATAGCGTAAACAAACGGAGCTATAGAAACATCCTCGGTGGAAAGCATGAGAATAAGCGCCATGAGGATCACTACCACAAACGTTATGATCACAAGTTTAACGCGCTTTTTTATCATCTGTCCCATAGAGCCGTCTGAATTCCCGTTTTTCCCTGCTTCCGTCATTTTATTATCTCCCTGCTTGTCACATAGTCATATATTCCCTGCGCTATGATCGCATGGGCTTTTTCGTTCGGGTGGGCGTCGTCCGGGCTGACCCAGAGCGATTCCGGGGCTTCCCGCTTAAAACGCATGGCAAGGTCCAATATATTCTCAACGCCCGCCTCTATGGCCGCGGCCCGTACCTTGTCGTTGATATCCTGAAACCCGTATGTCTCTCCCACCGCGTGCAGCTCCGGCAACATAACCAGCGCCAACGTGAACCCATCCCGTTTCGAAGCTTCCACGAGCCTCTTTATGGCCTCCCTGGTTTTTTGCCATCCTGGCCTGCTATCATCGTACAGGTTGTTGTAATAGCTGGAATAGTCCTCGTTCGAAAAATATTTTCTTTTGAACGTGTCAATCCTGCCCCACAGCCACATGGCGAAATACGAATATTTAATTATCAACGGCGATTTCTGCCTGGGGGTCGGCTCCGCGTCGTTGATGAAGTAGTTCAGGATAACCATATCCGGCTTAAACTTCCTGCCCCTGTACTCGTAAAATGACACTTCCTGATCGGTGTTGTAATTACCCACACCGGTGTTTATGACCTGCACCTTCATATTCTTTCCGGCGGTTTTGAAATACTTGTCCAGTTTTCGCTCCAGTTCCACCGCAAAAATCCGGTCCTGCTTCGCGCCCCAGCCAAACGTCAGGGAATCACCCAGCAACATGACCCTGTACACCCCCTGCGGTTTTTCGACAGGATACTCCTTGTCCCTGAACCCGTGGGAGTTGATGGTGACATCGACACCCATCAGGTGAGCCTTTTTGTTCGGCCGGTGTTCGTGACCGATATCGTAGTTTGCAGAATCCCTTTTAAGCGATCCGGCGTACCGGCTCATCTCCACCTGATAGTCGAGCTTTTGCGAATACATGATCCGTATTACCGCTTCTAACATCCCGACACAGACGATGACCGTGATGAAAATGGTCAAAACCGTCGCAAGAAAGTTTTTCATTGAACACACCTTTGCAATCTCATATCAAACTGATTGTCAGAACCCTGGCAAACAAGCGGACTATTTTCGGTGAACAGGGGAAATCAGTCAATCGTTAATAACCGAAGAAGCCTCGGTCACCCCTTCGAGCCACGCCTGGAACATCAGCGCGTCCCACAAATGGTAATGCCAATCCCTTTTCCCCGACATATGCTCTTCAAGCTTTTTCCTGATCGGCGCGGGGTTAAAATAACCTTCCTCTTTTAATCTTCGCTCGTCTAGCAGGGCTTCGGCCCAGTCTCGCAATCCGCCCCTCAGCCATACCTTGATCGGCATGGAAAACCCCTTCTTCGGCCTGTGGACCAGGTCTTTGGACACATGTTTATACAACACCTTGCGCAAAAGATATTTGCCCATCCGTTCACGAATTTTCAGCGACGTAGGCAACCTGGCGGAAAACTCCACCAGCCGATAATCTATAATGGGGCAACGCGCCTCCAGGCTCACAGCCATCGTCACCCGGTCCACCTTGGCCAGCAACGAATCCGGCAAACGGCTGGAAAGGTCGAAAGAGACCATGCCCTGGACATAATCGGGCGTTACACTGCGTCTTGGGCTGTTGTTATAAACCGTTCGGCCCTCCTTCCATCCGTTGACAACCTGGCGAGGATGCTCCCAATGGAAATTGAGGTCGCGATATATTCCCTCCGGCTCGATGGTGGGCAACATGTACGCCAGTTCGACGAGTTTCTCTTTCGGACTGGTCATCCCCGGCCTTAACACGCCAAGGAGACTCCCGAGTCTTTCCGCGCCGACCACGTTTATTAACCCGGAAATAATTTTGCGGGCGGGGTTTGGTATCCACCCGACTTTTTTCAGCCACTCATCGCTGTACCAGTGCGCCCACAAATAGCGGGGATAACCGGCGAAAAGCTCGTCCCCTCCATCGCCTGTAAGGCATACCTTCACATCGCGTCGGGCAAGCTTGGACACAATGTATGTGGGTATGAGGGCCACGTCCCCCAGCGGCTCGTCGGATAGTTGTGGCAGTAGCGGTATAACGTCCATAACTTCCCGGGGGGTCATATACAGCTCCGTATGATCGGTCCCCAGCCGTCCGGCGATCTCCTTTGCCAATATGGCCTCGCTCCGGGGGTCGTCATGGTATCCGATGGAATATGTGCGCACCGGGTTCAAGCTCTGTTTTTGCATCAGGGATACGACAACAGACGAATCCACCCCGCCAGACAAAAACGCCCCAAGCGGAACGTCCGCCACCATTCTCAACTTTACCGCGTCCAGCAACAGCGCCTCGAGCCGTTCGGACGCCTCCTGTTCATCCCAGGTTTGAATATTCGCCGCCCCCTCCTGTATAACCTGCTCCGCACTCCAGAAAGGCTCCGGCCTGGCGAAAGGCTCCGGCCCGGCGAAAGGCTCCGGCCCGGCGGTGGCGGGTAGTGTCCCGTTGTCCCGCCACGACAGGAACCCGTCATTGTTACGAACCGAATCCAGACCCAATACAAGCGAGCATCCCGGGTTTAACTTGCAGATACCCTTGAATATGGAATATGGCGAAGGAATATAATTGTGCCGCATAAGGTATCCCAGAGCGGTGCTGTCTATCCTTCCGGAAAATGAGGGATGGCGGCAAATCGCTTTCAACTCCGAAGCGAACAGAAAGCTGTCACCCATAACACCGTAATAGAGCGGCTTTTTACCAAGCCTGTCACGGGCCAGGATAAGCTTCTTTTCTTTCCGGTCCCACATTGCAAAAGCGAACATGCCGTTGGCCAGCTTCAATGTACGATCAACCCCGATCCTGTCCAGCGATTCCACCAGTATCTCGGTGTCCGAATGGCCGCGCCAGGCGATTTTCTCACCCCGGTCGGCGAGTTCTTTACGCATTTGGCCGAAATTGTATATCTCGCCATTGTAGATGATGACATACCTGCCGCTGTGGGACACCATTGGCTGGCGCCCCTTGTCGGAAAGATCGATTATCGACAAACGCCGGTGCCCCAGCGCGACACCGAATCGCTGGTCCACCCACACCCCGTTATCATCCGGCCCCCTGTGGTTTATGGCCCCGGCCATCCGGTTGACAACGACCTCGAGCGCGTTGTTCGCCATCGAGGCTTTTGTGTCGATAAACCCGGCTATACCGCACATCGGACTATGAAAACTCCCCCATGGAAGCCGCCGCCCTTATACTCTCCGGGCTCTCCCCCGAAGCCGCCGCCACCAATGAACCCGCCATGATGGCCGAGCTTGACCGCTCGATCCCCATAGGCCGGACAAAATCCTCCACGAACCTGCTCCGTTGCTCACTGCGGTCGTCTGAGCCGTCTACAGCCTCCGCTATCCGGTCCACCGCCTCATCAAGGCCATCGGCCATTACCATGAACCCGGCGCAGAGAAGATGGTTAAAATGCGCGCTTTGCGTGTGGGTATCGGCAAAAGACTCATCACTGATAGAAACTATCGGTTTGCCGACGATGGCCGATTCTATTATAGCCGTAGTGTTCAGCCCAACCACGCATGAGCAATGGTAGAGGGAATGGAAAAACACTTTTTTGGCCTCCCTGGAGTAATACTCGTCATAGCTGGCGGGATACACTATCGCTCCTTCAATCCTCCTTCCCCGCCATATATCCATATTTTCCGGATGAGGCCTTACCAGGATGGACGGGCTGGCTTCCCCAAGCCTGGCTTTCAGGCGGGCCGACAGGTTTTCTATAAAAACATCCTCCGTCCTGGTGATGCTTTTCGACGAGCAAAGATACGTAATGAAAGGCCCGCTTCCGGCCAGGCCGCAACTTTTACGAAACTGGCCGGAATCCAGGTCCGGCTCCATATCAAACCATATATCCAGCGATGGCGCCCCGGTGGTGATGACCTTGGCCGGGTCTATCTTATGAATCTGTTCGAGCTCTTTTACCTGCGCCTGGTTCCAGACCATCACCATATTCGGCTCAACCTGAAAAAGTCCCTTGGTGGTCAAATTATCCCAGCTTGCCACACCCACAACTGTTGGTATGTTCATCCGGTTGGAGGCTTTTATATATTCGATCTGCTCTGAATGGGGAAAAATATATGGCGACGCTATTACCATATCCGGTTTTTGCCTTGCCAGCATGGTGGTTACATCACGGTCCGGACGGAATATTTTTTCCAGCAGGTCCATGACATACCACCCGAAACGGCTGAACAGGGCTTTGGAGATGATACGAAACCGCAACAAGCGCCGGGCTTTCGGAGGTATTTTGCCTTCCGCCCGGTTTTTGGGAAACTCCGCGGTGGATATGGGATTTTCCTTTTTAAGATATCCGCCATAATTGACGATTTCACGCTTCGTATACAGCACCTTGCGCGTGACGCCCGACGTTCGCACAATATCCGTGTATGAAAACGAATCCGGATATTTCAGGCTCAGGTCGGCAAGTGGCTTGTCGGTCAGGTTCACCCACGATTTGCCCATTTTCTCCAGGTGAAACACCACCTGATGACCATCGGCCAGAAGACGCTCGGCCACATTTCTGTAGTTGATAAAGTGAGCCGGATTCTGGATTGCAAAAAGAAACTTCAAGGCGCTTGGGAAACTGATCGGGATTGAAACTACCAAAGCGGATAAATATCGTCCGGACTGTCCGGCTTTTTCTTTTCTGATCGCAAGCGCAGGATTATGATAACCGCGCCTATCAATACAACGACCAATCCGGCTATCACGTATATCATGATTTAATCCCGTTTATGTATTGATAGATAGCCATGGCGGCTTTTTCGTACCCCTTGTCAGTTGAATGAACCCTGTCCACAAACAACCATTCACCGCCAAGGAACATCGGCTGGAGATTGTCAAATCCTATACATTCGCTTTTACAAAACGACCCTATTCCATCAGCAAATGGAGGAACCACCTCACCGAGCCGTTTCATCGGGTTATCTTTTTGATAAAGGCTGTCCAGTATCTGTGTGATTTCGAGTTCTTCATCTGTCAGTTCCTTCGATCCCTCCATGATGCACGGCTGGAAAAAATAATCCACCTTAAACCCCGCCGACCTGGAAAGATGCGCAATAGCGCCGATATCCCTGGTCGCCCTTTCCATCCCGGAGTCTATCCGTTTTTGGATATCGGGTTCCGGCTGGCCCAGGGGATTTGGGGGGTATTGCACCTGATTCTGCGGATATCCCCGTATTTTTCGGATGAAGTTGCGCAAAACCGGGAAAAACTTCTCGGTCTGGGTTTGTCTTGCATATTCCTCGATCGGCGTCCGGTAGTCACTGTATTTGAAAAAGAAAGGTATGTTCGGGTCCCTGTAAGACTCAAAAAGAGTAAGAAACGCACCGTTGACACCGGAATACAGGACAATTCTCGATATTTTGTCTAATGGAACAAACATCAGCAAAGATACCAGTTCCTGAAACGACTGGTACGTGCACCCACCCATGTTAAGCCAGGTTGTGCCCGGGTCGAGCCGGTTCAATACGCTGGGGATCGTCTTTTCGTCGCTTGTGGCGCCCCACCCGAAGGCCGCGCTTCCCCCGAGCACTATCCCTACCTCGTCATAGTCACCAATATTTTCAACGCTCACCCTGCTTTTATCCGGTTTGACGGAATAGCGGCAACCGTACCTGTCTGTATTGATTACCGCAGACGTGCGGTTTGGCCTGGTCCGGAACATCAGGTACGGAAACGGCACGAAGGAGAACTGGTCATAACACTCCATATGACCGACAATCCGATACCTGTCTTTGTAGTGGCTCATCTTCGCTGTTACTGGGGAATGGAAAGATGGATCAGGCGTTCATCACCAGCGGACCTGCCTCTGGAAGCCCACCATTCGAGAAACTTCACGTCGCAGATCAATATCCTGTCATACTCGATTTCGTCTACGCTGTCGAACTTAAGGGCCTTTACGCCGGCCACCGTTACCCCGTCGCCGAGGACGGACAAAACGGCCACGAGTTTCAGGGCATTAACCGAGTTTATATTTAACGCGGCTATTTCCGCCAGATCGTTGTCGCCTGCGACGATAAGCCGGCTCCAGCCGCTTTGCTGGCAGATATCCACATGGTTGCGAAGCAGGTTCTGCGCGTCACGAAAGTTTTTCAGGGTCACGGAAAAGTATTTTATCGTAAGATTGCTTTTCTCCATAAACCCGTCCGGGGTGAGATAGTAAAGCCATCGCCGGGCGCTTACCTGCTTGGCTTTGACCCACCCCTTGTTAATCACCTTTCGCATGTACGAATGCACCAGCCCCGCCGCCAGGCCGGTCTGGTTCGTGATCTTGCGTTGGGATATTTTTTTCCCCTGCTCTATCATGTCGAGTATCCGCAAGGATATCAGGTCGTCGGCGACACTCTTGTAATGAGCGTGGGGAGATTTCTTGTCCTCTTCCATCGTTGTGAGTATACCTCTGTGGTAGTTGGTGAAACCGCTGGCGACAATCGTCTACAAAGGAGCGTTTAGGAGCGCTATGAATGACAAGGCCATGGACACTACATGCGGGCCGCCAAGGCAAACCTCCGGCGTCCTGTATGTCAAGGTGAGCGGGTTTACAGATGATTTTCCGGCTACTTGCAATCAAGCAGGCCGAACGCACCTGGCGTCAACCTCTGTCACCAATGAACGTTGAAAAAGGTCCAGGCTCACCACAAACATTCCTGTTTGCCTGTTGCTTCGTATAAAAGCCCCGGTAGCCCCTTCAAGCGGCCCGGAGGTCACCTCAACGAGCTCATCAGGAGAAAACCGCTTGTATTCCATGGCGTGAACCATCTGGCTGGATGACCCCAGCGCTTCCAGGCTTTCTATCTGGCGTTCTGGCACAGGAGCCGGAGCCCCGGATAAACGCACGAGACCGATAATCCCGTTTATTGAATAAAACATCGCCCAGTTTATCGATCTTATATCGGCCCGTATAAAAACGTATGTGTCCAGCAACGGCCTGGGTATGTTTACGCTCTTGCCATTTTTGCGGCGCCATACCTTCAAACTGGGAACCCGCGCATCCAGCCCGACCTTCTCCCGCAATATCCTGGCGATTTTATACTCACTCTGATACCGTACATAGACAGCGTACCAGTTTATTTCTGATATACTTACAGCACAGTTGCTCATAGTGTGAGCATTATATTGGGATGTGTCCGGCATGTCAAGATAATCGAGGTTTCCGGATTCTGGCCAAGCTTCATGTCTGGCGAACAACCGGTTTCAACCGATTTTCGCATATACCCGGGGCGCCGACGCAAACAGCCGCTAGACATGCCCAGCGCTGGTCCTTCCCCGTTCAGGCTGGCTTTTGATTTTCGCTCATGACGTTCAAATGAGCGGCGCTTCCCCTCTCCGGCTCTAAATCGCCCTCCCCCTTTTTCAACCAGGCCAGAATAGCCTGCTGAGCCGCCTCCGGATCCTCGGTGCATTTTTTTAGCGCAAACTCAACAAGATCATCGGTTCCTTTCCACACCGGATTGCGGTTATTGACACTGTTAATCTTAGGATGATCAGTGGCGAGCAACACCTCTCCGGCGCCGGTCAACTCTTCATGAAGCTTCTCTCCCGGCCTTAAGCCTGTGATTTTTATGGCGATATCCTTTTCCGGCTCAAATCCGGCCATCCTTATCATGGTTCGGGCCAGGTCCATTATTTTCACCGGTTCCCCCATGTCCAGCAGATACAGGGCTCCCTGATCGCCAAAAGTCGCGGCCTGAAGTATGAGAAGCACGGCTTCGGGAATAGTCATGAAATAGCGCTCAACGTTCTCGTCGGTGACTGTCACTGGACCCCGGCTTTCTATCTGCTTCATAAACAGGGGAATAACACTGCCGTTGCTACCCAGGACATTGCCGAACCGGACAGACATAAAAATCGTTCGGCTTCGTTTTGACAGGTTTTGCACATAAAGCTCGCATACCCGCTTCGTGATACCCATCGTGTTGACAGGGTTGACCGCCTTGTCGGTGGAGATGAGGATAAACCTTTTGACGCCATATTTTTCAGAAAGCGTAGCCATCACCTTGACCCCGCCGATGTTGTTGCGTATGGCCTCTTCCTTGTTGTTCTCCATCAACGGCACATGCTTGTGAGCCGCCGCGTGGAAAACATATTGGGGTTTGGCGGCGGCCATTAACCGGTCCATCCTGTCTTCGTTGGTTATATCCACGCATTTGTAATCAAACCTGGTGCTTTTATGTGAATTTTTCTCCTGGCTTATCCCGAGTTCATACAAATAATTCTCGCATTTGTCGACCATGATGATTTGCGCAGGTTCAAATTCTGCGATATGAAGGGCCAACTGGCTACCAATGGAACCGCCGGCGCCGGTAATGAGCACACGGCTACCCCTGATAGAGCTTTCTATTTCCAAATAGCCGATCTGCACAGGCTGGCGGTTAAGCAAGTCCTCAACCTGGATATTGCGAAGTTGAGAAACATCAATCCTCAAATCGGAAGTATCGAGATACGCGGGGACTATCCTGCACACAACATTGAGACCGCGACACAATTCGTTGATCCGCTCAAGCTCCTCTCCGGGAAGCTTGGACGCCACCAACAGTTCCCTCACCGAAAAGCGGGACGCGATTTCCTCGAAATTGTCCAGCGAACCGAGCACCGGGTATCCATGTATATGTACTCCGCTGTATTTCCGGTTGTCGTCTATAAATCCCACCGGCTCGTAATTGGAGCGCTCCATACGCCCCGTCAGGCTTCTTAACAGTAGCTCTCCACGTTCGTTGGCGCCAAAAATAACAACAGGTATTCCTCCGGAGCTTTCCCTGGCCCGGGCCGGCCTGAAGGCGTCCAGAAAACCTTTCGCGCCCATGCCGCGGCTGTAGTAAAGCCTGATACCCAGCCGGAACGCGCTGATAAGAATCATCGTCATTATGGCGTCGATCAGGAACACTGACCGCGAAACCGTTCCGGTCAGGTTGGAGTAATAGAAAAAGACCGCCGCCACCATTATCAGAACAAAACTGACTATTGTGGCCTTTATGATATTTAGAAGATCGACGATGCCGGTGTATCTCCACATTCCGGACTGTAATCCGTAATATGTGAAAATCACCAGTTTTAACGCGATTACCACGAAAACACTCCGCCAAAAAAATTCGTTCACTTCCGGTGTTGGGGAAATGGTCTCGAAACGGAGCCAATAGGCCGACAGGTAGGCAAAAAACAGAAGGATGGCGTCTACCAGCAAAATAATGTATGTGTTCGGATTATTAAGGGCTATCCTGGTCTTCATCTGGTGATCATACTGCTATCTGATATTAGAATCTCTCCCGCTATCACTGAATGTCCGGCATCCGCCTGCCAGCGCCATCATAACACCATCATTACAGCCATCATAATAATCATCAGGCCAATCCACATCCAGCCATGTTTCATGTGGTCGTGGCCCATCATGCTGTCGACATTGGGGTCGTTTTGCGCTCCTGCCGGCTCGGCCTGGCTGTGGCTCCCCTGCCGGGATGCGTCAAGCGCCAGCAGGGTTTCATCACCCTGCGCGGAATCCGCATCGGACATCTCCGGTAAACTTGTGAACGAGGATGCTTTTTCAATAGAGAATGTGAACGGCGCAACCATCATCACCAGTGAAAGTATACGGATATAAAACCCTATCTTCATGATTTTTACGATCATAGCAATTCAAGCTCCTCTAATCAAAGGCATGAACAACCCATGGCCGTTTCTGTTTGCCCACGGTTTAAAAGCGCGACCCGCTAAAACCAAATTGTACACTCTTACGCCGTCAAATACGCGCTTTTAACACACAATCCACTTTGACCGTACACATTACCGGGTTCTGCGACGACCCGGAACCGAACATGAACTGGCGCCACGGTTCAATAGCCTGTAAACTAGCAGACTATCATAATCTCAAAACAGCGCAGAGACGCCATGACTTTGAAAAACAAAACAGCCCTGGTGACCGGAGGAGCCGGATACATAGGTAGCCACTGTCTCCTGAGCCTGAAAGAGGCGGGATGGGACGCCGTCGTTATAGACAATTTGTCAACCGGCCACAAAGAGGCCGTCCTGCACGGTGAATTGATCGTCGGAGATATCGGCGACGGGGGTTTGCTGGATGAAATATTCACCACCAACACCATAGACGCCGTCCTCCATTTCGCCGCGTCTGTCTATGTGGGTGAATCCGTACGCGACCCGGCGAAATATTACAGGAACAACACGGTCAACGGGCTAACGCTTCTCGAGGCCATGGCTCGCCATGATGTAAAAAACCTGGTTTTCTCCTCCACCTGCGCTGTATACGGAGTTCCGGAGCGTATCCCCATAGACGAGGATCATCCGAAAAACCCGATCAGCCCCTATGGTTATTCGAAAATGGTTTTTGAACGAATGGCCACGGATTTTTCAAGATCTTCGGGGATCCGCCCGGTGTTTCTCCGCTATTTCAACGCCACAGGCGCAGACCCGGAAGGAAGGCTCGGCAAGGATTGCGAGCAGGAAGAACAGCTTGTTCCGCTGGTTCTCCAGACAGTTTTGGGAAAACGTGACAGCCTCACCATTTTCGGCTCCGACTATCCCACCGCCGACGGCACCGGCGTCCGGGACTATGTCCACGTGTCCGACCTGGCAAGCGCACACATTCTCGCGCTTGAATACCTGGCGAACGGGGGGGAGCCGGGCGCTTTCAACCTTGGCAACGGCGCGGGGCATTCCGTGCGGGAGCTGATAAAAACAGTAGAGGAAGTTTGCGGAAAACCTGTCAACACCATCGATGGGCCAAGAAGAGAGGGTGACCCGGCGACACTGATCGGCTCTTCTGAAAAAGCTTTCAAAACGCTTGGCTGGAGCCCAAAATACGCAGACCTGAAAACCATCGTGGAAACATCGTACAGATGGAGTCTGGCTCATCCAAATGGCTATTGAGGCGCGTCGTTCACCCTGAAAACGTCCGGACATATCAATCCCGATGGAACCTCCAAAGCTTGCCGCTTAGCGGGTGATGGATTAAATTTGATATACATGAAACGTTTTTCAGCAAACAATTCCGGGCCGGGTGGACCGCCGGCCCGCATGAACGGACATCGCCGATCGCTGTCGTTAGCGGCATCGAACAGCAGGTGACAAGTTTATGAAGCGGCTTTTTGACATTACATGCGCGTTAATCCTGGCGCCGCCCGCGGCGGTGATCATGCTATTTGTGGCCATAGCTGTCAAGCTCAGCTCCAGGGGACCTGTGTTGCACTGGTCGTCCCGTGTCGGCAAAGATAAAAAGCTGTTCAAGATGGCCAAGGTCAGAACCATGAAACTGGACACTCCCCAGCTTGCCACGCATCTTATGAAAGAATCGGGTTCATACCTGACACCCGTCGGAGGGTTCCTTCGCAAGACCAGCCTGGATGAAATCCCCCAGTTATGGCACATCATTACGGGGGAAATGAGCTTTGTGGGTCCCCGGCCGGCCCTGTTCAACCAGGACGATCTTGTGGAATTGAGGGAAAAGGCGGGGATCACCAGTCTCGCTCCGGGGCTTACCGGATGGGCGCAGATCATGGGGCGTGACGAGCTTAGTATAGAGGAAAAAGTCAGGCTCGAGACAGAATACCTGAACAGACGGTCGTTTTGGTTCGACGTTTACATCATCATTTTGACATTTTTTTTCGCTATTACCGGGAAGGGGGTCGCCCATTAATACACCCGAGTCACCAGTGGCAAGAACAAAAACGATCGACCCCGTCTGGTCGGCCGCGTTTCTGATCCTGTTTTTCCCCGCCGCGATCCTTCTCCCGATTCCCGAAACCGGGGCCGCCCTGGCGCTCGTCGCCGTTTTTTTCATGGTCACCATATACAGCCGGAAAAGCGCGACCGCTTTGTTGCTGTTGCTGGCCCCGTTTTTCCTGGGTTCGTCGAACATGCCCTATTTCTGGTTGCTGGACGTTTTCATCTATATCCTCATCCTGGTGTGGGCGATCAGCGCCCTGGCACGCAAATCCGGATTTGTCATCCCCTTAAAATATCCCGTAGCCCTGGTCGCCATAGCGGCCATGTTCAGCTTCCCGGTGAACATAAAGGAGTTTTTCCTCGCTCTTTGGGCGGAGCCGATATCAAACCACGCCTATCTCTGGTATATCGGGTTTACCAACAGCCACATTTATCACCTCAAGGTGTTGACGAACATATTAAGCGGGATCGGGCTTTTTTATGTGACTTTCAATGTTTATCGCAACTCCGGAAGAGATGAAATAGAGAAGGTTTTAAGAAGCCTGGTGGTTATGGCCATTTACATCTGCCTGGCCGGGGTGATCCTGTATTACACCAGAATCGCGGAAAACCACGGCATGCAAAGCTACCTTGGCCTTTCGCTGGTCGGACATGTCTGGCAGTCGATAACATCGTTTTCGTACAACCACCAATATCTGGCGCAATGGCTCACGCCCCTGATCCCTATCGTAATCTATTTGATATTCCGGGACCGGAAGGAAAAGAAGTGGTTGATAATCCACGGCGTCTCGATGGCGCTGATAATTTTCACATTGGCGCAGGGGGGGCAAAGATCGGCGTACATATCTATCGGGATCATGACGCTGATAACTCCTGGCGTGATAATCTATCTTAAAAGCTCGAGGACGCGGCCTGTTCTGGTTTATGCGTTCTGCGTGGCCGCGCTCCTGGCTTTCGTGGCGTCTGGGCGCCTGGCGTCCGGCGGTTTTTTATCTGGCGACGCAATGAGCAAGCTGGTGGAGGTTTGGGCCGGATACAAAAACGACCCACTCTATTTCATGCGGCGCGGAGTCCTGGAGCCAAGGTTTTTCCTGTGGCACACCGCTGTTGTGATGTTTGGTTTTTCCCCCCTGCTGGGTATCGGGCTGGGCAGATACCACTATCTTTTCGACTATTTCTACCAGAGCGACTGGCGGGTGTTCGAGGATATCGGGTTCGCCTCCGGAACAGCCCATTCTCTTTACCTGCAGACATTGGCCGAACAGGGGATAATCGGAGTGGCCTCCTGGTCGGTGTTTACAGCGTGCCTGTTCATAGCCGCGATCAGATCCGCAGGTCAAAAAACAGGCGCGGACAAATGGCTGATCATCGCCGTGTCGTCATCACTGATCATGTGGCTGTTTATGGGGGTAACACACAACATCGCCCATGTGCGCTCGATGGGGATGGTTTTCTGGATATACGGAGCGATACTGGCGTTGTTGAGCCGCACACATGTGGAAAGCTCCCGCGTTGGGGCAAGATATTTCAGATGGGCCATGGCGGGGATGGTCATCGCGTTGGTGTGGCAAGTGAGCCTCGCGTGGAACTGGACGGTCAGAGAGGGATTCGCCAGCGGGGTGTACATCAAGGAAAAACAGCCGGACGGAAGGTATGCGAGGTGGTCCGGCAAGAGGGCCGTGTGGAACATCAGGCCGATAAAGAGCAAAATACGCTTCAGCGTTTCCGCTCCACTGCCGGGGATAGGTCAGAAGCCTCAGAAGGTCATGGTCTGGTCGGAAAACTTTGAAACTAAAATAACCCTGGCGAGCACAAAATGGAAAAACGTGGCCATACCATCTTCGGCGCAACCCGGGTTGAGCCAGATTGTATGGTTCGAGACGGAATACGTGTTTAACCCGAAAAAGGACGCCGCCCGGTCCGACGACCGTGACCTGGGCGTGATGATCCGGATCGACGAGTGACACCATGGCGCCACGCTGTTCCGGCCCGGGAGGCTGACACCGTGCGAAGGTTCATCTTCTATTCCCTGATGGTGTCGACGCCGGCTATGTTTCTTTTTTTAACGCTGGAGTTTATCGCTCCTGTTTTCATCAAGGCTCCGCACCAGGTATACAGGTTCTGGGGCAACCGCCCTGTGACATATTATCCGGACATGACCCACAGAGCGATAATGGCGAACTATGACGTGTCGTTCAAATCAAACTCGGCGGGGTTTAAGGATACTGATCACGATTTTGACAAGGCGGAGGGGACTTACCGCGTTTTACTGCTGGGCGACTCGTATGTGGAGGGGGCCGGAGTCACCTGGCAAGAACAGATGGGCAGGGTCATGGAACGCATGGCCGGGGAGTGTGGAGTCGCCCTCGAGGTTATCTCCATGGGTATGTCCGGATGGGGGCAGGCGCACCATTTGGCTACTTATGAAACGCTGGGACGAAAGTTCAGCCCGGACATGGTGATCACGTTTTTTTGCGTCAACGATTTCAAGGACAATTTCAAGGATGAGAACACAGGATATTCCAGGCCCATATACAAAATCCGCCAGGGTAAGCTGGTGTCAAATCTTGACCAGACGCAAAAGGAGGAAACAACGGCTCAAAAACTGAAACGACTGTTCCTTTACAGGTTTGAATCGTATTTCATAACCAGACACCTGAAGTCCCTGCTATACCAGAAGTTCTTCGTTCCGGAGCGTCAACGAAAATCCGCGCACATGGCCGCTTCAGGGGATGTGGAGCCTGGCGACCCGGCGAATGGTGATATGCCTGTCGCTCCGGATCAAAGGTAAATGTTCAAACTGCTGGTGGAAAGAATGAAACGGGAAGTCGTGGACATGGACGGGGCGGCTCTGCTCAATGTGATCGTGTCATCGGATGTGACAAGGGCTAAAAGCCCCCGGTTTCTGAAAATGCTGGAATGGGTGGAAAATGTATATCTGTCGCAGGGGATCGACACAATTAATCTCGAGCGGGTGTTCACCGAAAAATATGCGCGCACCGGGCAGGCTCCCTGCTGGAAAACCGACAGCCACTGGAACGCTCGCGGCCATCTCTGGGTCGCCCGGGAGCTGATGAAACAGGTTTTGAACAAAAACTCTGCACATAGAACGCGTGAGAAATAACTAACCGCCAGGTTCGGCTTTCGCCCGACCACCTGAAACGATATTCAACATCAACAGCGCCAACCCGGCGACAGTTATCCAATCGCAGATTGCGCCGAACCGGCTATTTTCATATTTTATGGTCACTTCACCACTTTTATCCGTGCGCACTGAAACAAAACCGTTTGGCGAAATTCCAACCGGCAAGCCCGTCACCGCGCCATCGGGCTGTTTCAGGGTTGCGGCGTATCCCATGTAATAAATAAAAGGCGCTTCGGCCTCCACCACCCCATTGGCAACCCTCAGATCAAACGAAACGTTGGCGCCCCACCGGATCGGGTATCCTGCCTCCGCCGACCCCTTTACGATCCTGACATACCGGTCGCGCTCGTGAACATATTTTTTGTTGGAGTACAACACCGATGGAAGATATTCCCCCCCTGAAGTTCCGATTATAAACCCCTGGTTAAGCTCCGCTTCCCGTATGGACAAATCGCTGAAATCTGGCCTGTAGTCGGCGGTGATGAACGGATACACATACCCGATGACAGCCATCGCCATGATCATGGTTGAGGCTCGTTTCCATCTGTAGCGATCCAGGGACGAAAACGCAAGCGCCCCGTACGCACAGAGGAAAAACGACGCGAACGACAATAGCCGCCAGGGATACTGGATATAGAGAAAGACAGCAGGCGCAACTTTCCACGGGAAAACGCTGGTGGTCATTATTGCCGCCACAAAACCGAGAAAGATAAACGGGCCGACGAAATCACGATTCGATTTTCTCCCGGCAATAATCGCCAGCAACGCCGCCAACACTATATGGGTCCCCAAGGGCGAGGGCATCTCTTCTTCGTCCGACCTGTCAAGCGGAAGAGATTGCTCGAAATTTACGGCGCGGCTGAACAGTTGCCCCACCCTGGTAGTTTGAGAATAAACCATTTCTCCGCTTGGTTTGAACCGCCCGAAAACGGCGTAGTCGCCGTTCGCCTTGTGCTCGTACAGGGGGCCGATATAAAAAGCCGATATAAGACCAGCCACTATTCCACCAGCCAGCAAAAGCGGTATGGAGCGCCTGTTGGCAAGTATCGCCCTGAACTGGAAAACGCAAAAAAGACACCCGAAAAACACCGCGTACAAAGCTGTTATGTTATGCGTGAGCGCCAGGGACGCCAGGGCCAACGCGAAGGGCCAGAATTTTCCTTTTTCGTTGTAAATAATTTCATGGATTCCGTAAAAAAGCGCCGGAATCAGAACGAACGTGGCCGATTCGGCGTATGCGTTTCGTATGTAAATGTCCACCAGCCGGTATGGCGCCGAGGCGTACAGCAGGGCCGCCATAACGGAAACAGACCGGTTCTGTGTGACTTTCATCATGAATCCATACATGGACACACCGGCAAGAAAGATCGTCAGAAACTGAAACACCTTGACCGAAGTCAGCGCCGACAAACCTGTTCTATATATCAGCCATGTAAGGTCGTAGGACAGCGGTGGATAAAAAATGCTCCATCCATAGCCAAACCCGTTGGAGAGATTCGGCAACACACGGGGCGGAAACTGGCCGGTGTCAATCGCCAAACCTGTCCCCACGACCCTGTAAAATGGAAAAAACTCCTCGTGGCTGAAAAAATATCCGCCGTGAAACAGCGGGATCGACAAAACCAGGCTAAAGCCCAGTATCAGGAGCGCGTCGAACGCCATCTCGCCACGAACGAACCCGGCCACCGACGAAACAAAAAAGAGCGTAACGTCAACCACCGCTTTACGCACGGCCGCGATGGACAGCAGAACAATCCAGCCGGCTGTCAGCAGGGCCACTTCACCGATGGAAACCACCTGATACATTTTCACGTTTTCAAACGCCACCCACGACCCCGACACGTTTTTTACGGTGATGGCTCTTTTTTCACCGGAGCTTTCGTCACGGGGCAATGTAAAAGTCAGGCTCGACCGCTTCCCCCTGGTTTTCCATTCGTTAGACGGGCGGCCAGTTCCTTTTGGAACAGAGAGACGGGCGATTTTTTCGCCTTCCATGTAAACATCCAGTACAGGAGGGGCGGACTCGTGGCTGTCGAGCAGGTTAATTATCACCCTGGTTTCACCGGCGAACGCCCGGCTGAACGTAAACTCTTTCGGTTCGGCTCCGGCCCATGCGTCCATGGGCCCCGGAAGCTGGCGCGGAATCACCCGAAACCCCGGGGGTATGGTGACGGATTGGCGATCCCGCCAGAATCCGCTGTTGGTCATGCCACCGTCTGTCATGTATGAAACAGGCCTGAAAACCTTCAGGGCGGCGTGGACGGAACCTGCCGCAATGCAGGCGAAAAGGGCGGAGACTAACAAGCGTTTCATAATATTGCGACAAGTTTTGGAAGTGGAACCAATCCGCCAAAATAAAAGTGTCTCACAGCATATTTCCGGCGCCGGTGATATTTCAAGCCTTTTTACCTACAGGCGCATCGGGCCATAGTGGTATAATTGCTCCGATTTTCCGACCTGACCAACCCCTGTACGAAGGATCCCGGGAAAACAGGACTTGTGATGAACCCGATTGGTGTAAAACGAACCGCCGTGTTATTCGCGTTGACAATATTGGCGGCGCTGACTGTTCAATATGTTTTCCTGCTGTCCGGCGCGCAGATCGCCTATACACCCTTGCGATGGAAAGCCAACAAAACCTTTTGGCATGGGCGCAAGATAGTCAGAGTCCATCCCCAATGGCCGGAAATACCTGTCCAGCTTCCAGGACCGGCGGATACATGGGCCGGAGGTGATGTCAAGGAATTGTGGATATACGCCCCTTACAGGGGGCCGCTTACCCTGCGGCTGGGTTTTGCCGACAGCCACGACACTGCCCCTCCAAAGATCGGTGTTTTCGCCATGTCCACGCTGGTTGAAACCATCCAGGTCGCAAACGGGAGCGGAAAGGCGCCCGGCAAAGCGCCAATACCTGAAGGTCTCAGGCGCCGGGTTGTCACCATCCCCGCAGGGATTCTGGACAAAGGGGAGCCGTGGATTGTCATCCGTAACATGTCCGGCTCCTGGGTGGAGTTTTCCGGGATATGGGTAGCGCAGAAGACAGGTCCCAGGCGAAACATGATCATCGCGGGTATATGGGCGATTCTGGGCGCGTGGCTTGTCGCAAGGCGCAAATATGGACGCAAAACGCAAACCGGCGGAATTGATGGCGTCTCCCGCACGGAAAAACAGCGCGGAGGCGCCGTGCGTGTCGTCGTCTCCTCGTTTGCGCTCATCGGCGCGATAACCGCCCCGTCAGGGCTATTATCCATGTTTGACGGCGGCCCTCTCTCACATCGGGGGGAGCTTTATTTTACCGCTGTGTTTTTGCCATTTGCGCTGATCACCGGATGGAGGTTTCTCGCTCAAAAAACGGTCATGATCGGTTTATTAGTCATATTTTCACTAAAACTCGCGCTTGCGTTTACCGCCCCCGAGGCGGGGCTTGCCGTCAGGGTGTACGACACCCCCGCAGAACTGGCCGCTGGCGAATGGAAAAGAACGTACACCACCATTTGGGAAAACGACGTAAGCGGATTGATGGACAGGCCATATTTGAGCGCACGGGACTTTCCGCTGGAGTGGATGAACGGCTACCCGGACAAGAAATATGGCGGCGTCAAGTGGCTCGCGCTGAAATTAAGCGGATCGGCCCGAATACCGAAAGGGGCGAAACTTTCGTTTTCCGCCACTGGTGTTGTCGACGGAGCGATAACCGCCACCGATGAAAATGGAACCAAACACAACCTGGAACTGCTAAAAGAACCAGGAGACGCTGCCTTTTTATCTGAAGACGGACCGGTGGGAGAGCTACGGATTGACGGCGCCCTGGTGTACAGTTCGGAATTGTCGGGTGAGGATTTTTCGCTTGTCCCGGTATTGACCAGAAAAGGGGGGCCGATAGCGGATCCGTTCAAGACGAATATCCTGTGGGCCGGAGACCGAGCGCCGGACGATTCTGTGTTGAGTATTAAGATATATTCACTCATGGCCGGTGTTGTGGATTATTCCATGGCGGCGGTAGCTATGATCTGGCTCATATGGCTGTTGATCCGCCATACCGCAAGGGACAGGCACAGCGCCATGTTCCTGATCCTGGGGATAGCCGGAGCGCTCCTTGTCGTTTTTTTCCGATGGATAGGCTACGGCGGATCTTCCTACATGGGGATTACAGCTCCCGGTGTGGTGTTGACAGTTTTAATGGCGGTCGCGGTCGTTTACGCGTCGAAACGGATGAGCGCGACCTCCATCGATCCTGACAAACTGATTGTTTATGTTCTGTTTGCGATAGCTCCTGCGGTTTTCACTTTTTTCATGGTCGAATGGGGGGGAGAAGTCGGAAAGATGCGTCTTCTGCCCAGCACCGACGACTGGCACACATACCAGTTTCTGGCCCGAAAGATTTTTGTCGACGGCGACATATTTTCACTGCACGAGGGGATCTACAAATATATGCCTCTCTACCGCTACGTGGTCGGCCTGTGGCACACCATATTCGGCCAGACGACGCTGGGCCAGGATTATTGGGACGTGTGGTGCGTTATCCTGTCCGCCGCCATGCTGGGCTCGATAGGGATGCGCCTGTCGCTCACTCCCGCTTATGCCCTGGGCGTGGTTTGGCTATTTGTGTTCAACTGCTTCACGGATGGTTTTGTATGGCTGATGGGCCGAAGCCTGCAAGAGTATACGGCGTTGCTTTTCATGATTCTGGCGCTATGGATCATCATGCGACGCCGACCGGTGACAAACCGGGCGGCCTTGCTGGCGGGGCTGTTCGCCATGGCGAGTTTATGGACCAGGCTGGACCATATCGGCGTCATACTGGGGATCGCGCTTCTATCCTTAGAGCCTGCAAGGGGCGGGGTTGCCCAGTCCTGGAAAAGCATCTTTGCCAGGATCGTGGAAAATTACAGGTGGATTACACTTTACATCTTTTGGGTTGTGGCGGCGTTTTTGGCCGTGGGAACTCGCAATTACCTGGTCGGCGGAATATTCTGCCTGGACGATCCCGCCGATTTATCCCAGATATCGTGCTCCACGATTCCCTGTATCACGCACAACATGAAGATACTGCTGTCAGCCGCCGATCCCGGGGAAATCTCGATAGTGTCCGTCACCCTGATTTTTGGAACCGCCATGGGGTTGCTTGCGCTTGTGTGGAGGCCCGCCTGGCTTTGCGCCTACCCTGTCGGCCTCGGCGTCGCCATCGCGGGTGTGTTCGCTCCCTATTTCCTGTTCGAGCCGTATGGCTACGCGCCCCGGTTCAGTGTCCACCTTCTCCCGCTGGCATGTCTTTCGGTTGTGACGGTTCTGTTTTACCTGTCAGGGTACAAATCGCGAAATACCGTGGAGAAACGGTGACACCGATCAAAATATCCGGATTCGACCTGTTGATTTGGGCGAAATAAGGGTTATACTGCGAAGCTTATTCGATCAATCGCTACATGGGACATATGACCACCAGAATATTGGTAACCGGGTCGGCCGGGTTTATAGGGTTTCACCTCTGCCGAAAACTGCTGGAAGAAGGAGCCCGGGTCACCGGCCTGGACAACCTGAACGACTATTACGACGTACGGCTCAAAAAGTCGCGGTTGGCGATACTTGAGCAGTACGACCATTTCAATTTCGCCAGGCTGTCGCTGGAAGACAGGAGCGGGACCGCGAAATTGTTTCAAACCGGCGGCTTCGACGTGGTGGTCAACCTCGCCGCCCAGGCTGGTGTTCGCTATTCACTTAAAAATCCCATGGCCTATGTCGACTCGAACATATCAGGGTTTACCAACATCCTTGAAGGGTGCCGCCATAACAACGTGGGTCACCTGGTCTACGCCTCGTCGAGCTCTGTGTATGGCGCCAACAAGGTTATGCCTTTTTCCGTCAAGCACAACGTCGACCATCCCGTGTCGCTGTATGCGGCCACAAAAAAGGCGAACGAGCTTATGGCGCACACGTACAGCCACCTTTACGGCCTCCCGACCACCGGGCTCCGGTTTTTTACCGTGTACGGCCCATGGGGCAGGCCCGATATGGCGTTGTTCCTGTTTACAAAGGCCATATTGGAGGGCGACCCCATCGACGTATATAACAACGGTGATATGAAACGGGATTTTACCTATATTGACGATATAATCGACGGAGTCACCCGGGTGATGAAGAAAATTCCCGAAGGCGATCTTGGCTGGGATGAAATGAGCCCATCTCCCGATTCGAGCTACGCTCCTTACAGGGTCTATAACATAGGCAACAACCGGTGCGAAGACCTGTTGCATATGATAGAAGTCCTGGAGAAGACCCTGGGCGTCGAAGCGAAAAAAAACCTGATGCCCATGCAACCGGGCGATGTGAAAGCCACGTCGGCCGATATCCAAACGATACACGAGGACCTGGGGTTCGAGCCCAAAACAACCATCGAGGAGGGTATCCCGAGGTTCGTCCAGTGGTATCGGGACTATTACAACGTGTGAATCTGTTGTCTCTTTTTATATGAATATCCTGCCATGACGATACCTTTCGTAGACCTCAAGACGCAGTTTGAAGCGATAGAAAGCGATATCCGCAAAAATATCGACAAAGTCCTGGCGCACGGGAAATATGTCATGGGGCCTGAGATAGCGGAGCTGGAGAGCCATCTGGCTCAATTTGCGGAAGTAAAACATGTCGTATCCTGTTCCAGCGGCACCGACGCGCTCCTTATGCCGCTTATGGCCTGGGGCGTTGGAAAGGGAGACGCCGTATTCACCACCCCGTTCACTTTTTTCGCAACCGCGGAGGTTATCGGCCTGCTAGGCGCCACACCGGTGTTTGTGGATGTGGACCCGGTCACATACAACATCGACCCGGGAAACCTGGAACAGGCCATCCTTGAAA
The DNA here is from genome assembly GCA_024275315.1 of Nitrospirota bacterium. Lineage (GTDB taxonomy): Bacteria > Nitrospinota_A > UBA7883 > UBA7883 > UBA7883 > JAJRZK01. The sequence goes on along the minus strand of JAJRZK010000058.1, from coordinate 18,038 downwards.
TCAAGAAAGAACAAAACCTGCGACCCAGGGTAGTGATCCCCGTGGACCTGTTCGGCCTTCCGGCCGAATATGACGCCATAGAAAAAATCGCTCTTGAACATGACATCCTCGTTCTGGAAGACGCCGCGCAATCCCTGGGAGCGGAATATATGGGGAGAAAAGCCGGAAGCTTCGGCCACGCCGCCGCCACCAGCTTTTTTCCAGCAAAGCCTCTCGGATGTTACGGTGACGGCGGAGCGGTTTTCACGAACGATGACGAGCTCGCGGAAAATCTCACGTCTATCCGTGTCCATGGTCAGGGGGGTGACAAATACCAAAATATCCGGATCGGTTTGAACGCCAGGATGGACTCGATCCAGGCGGCCATCCTCATGGCGAAGCTGAAGGTTTTTCCAGAAGAGATAGAAAAACGCAGGAGCCTGGCCAAGACCTACAACACCAACCTGTCAGGGCTGGTAAAAACCCCATCCGTATCCGACGGGATGAAAAGCGCGTGGGCCCAATATTCGATCCTTTGCGAAAAACGGGACAGGCTTCGTGAAGAGCTGGCGAAAGCTGACATTCCAACGGCCATTTACTATCAAAAACCGCTGCATCTCCAGCCTGCGTTTGGTTATCTGGGCCATAAACCGGGGAGTTTTCCCGTGTCAGAGGAGCTGTCCGGGAAGATATTGAGCCTGCCGATGAATCCATACATGACAGGGGAACAAACAGACGTTGTAATTGGAGCTGTCAGAAACGCGCTCGGCGAGCGCGCGGTAAAATACAAATGATGTTGAGAAAAACCCCAGTGTATAGTATTTTAGTTTTTTCAAGCCTGAATCTGGCGTAATTGGAAATCTATACTGTTTAAAGGCGGAACATGGCTAAACAAACTATTCTGGCCGAGTTTTGGGATTTTCTTAAGGTAAGAAAGAAGTTCTGGCTCGCTCCGATTATAATAATTCTGATGGCGTTGGGCGCCCTTATCGTTTTCACCGAAGGATCGGCTTTGGCTCCGTTTATTTACACGTTGTTTTAGAGGGCGTATTCGCGCCACAGTTGCAAGGAGTACAGAGCCATTTACATACTCGGGATTTCGGCGTTCTATCACGATTCCGCCGCGGCGTTGCTGAAAGATGGCAAAATAATATCCGCCGCCCAGGAAGAGCGGTTCACCCGTAAAAAACACGACGCCACTTATCCGGAAAACGCCATTGGTTTCTGTCTTGGCAAGGCGGGAATCACCCCTTCGGACCTTGACATAGTCGCTTTTTATGACAAACCGTGGGTCAAGTTCGAACGCATTCTGGAGACTTATCTGGCATACGCCCCCAAGGGCATAAGATCGTTTTTCATGGCTTTGCCATTGTGGATCAAGGACAAGCTGTGGATGCGAGACTACATATACAAGCGGCTGGACGGGTTTGAAGGGAAAATGATCTTCCCGGAACATCACGAATCACACGCAGCCTCGGCGTTTTATCCATCACCCTTCAACGAAGCGGCCATCATCGCCGTCGATGGGGTGGGCGAATGGGCTACAACGTCTTTCGGTGTTGGCAAGGGAAACGATCTGGATCTGTTATATGAAATCGACTTTCCCCATTCGCTCGGTCTCCTCTATTCCGCCATCACCTACTATACGGGATTCAAGGTCAACTCCGGCGAATACAAGGTCATGGGTCTGGCTCCATACGGGGAGCCGAAGTATGTCGACGATATCCTGAACAATATTATCGACTTAAAGGAAGATGGATCGTTCAGGCTGGATATGAGCTATTTCAACTATTGCGTGGGGCTTACCATGACCTCCGAAAAGTTCCATAACCTTTTCGGGGGACCACCAAGAAAACCGGAATCACAAGTCACCCAAAAAGAGATGGACCTTGCCCGTTCCATCCAGGTTGTCACGGAAAAAGCCATGGAACGAATCGGCCGGCATGTCCGGAATGTGACGGGCCAGAGAAAGCTGGTAATGGCAGGTGGTGTGGCTCTTAACTGCGTAGCCAACGGCAAGCTGTTGCAAAGTGGTGTTTTTGATGAAATATGGGTGCAACCCGCGGCCGGTGACGCTGGGGGCGCGTTGGGCGCCGCGCTTTTGGCCTGGTACAAAGTTGAAGACAACCCCAGGACGGCCAACGGGAAAGACGATTTTCAGAGCGGCTCCTATCTTGGCCCGCGCTATACAGACGATGAGATAGGTAAATATCTTGAAAAACATAATATACCACATCGCAAATATGACTCCGAACCGGAACTGGTGGCAGCTGTGGCTGAGCATATAGCCAATGAAAAGGTAATCGGCTGGTTTTACGGTCCCATGGAGTTCGGACCCAGGGCGCTCGGCGCCCGGTCGATTATAGGAGACGCCCGGTCATCCAAAATGCAATCGGTAATGAACCTGAAAATAAAATTCCGCGAGTCGTTCCGTCCTTTTGCTCCATCGGTGTTGCGCGACAAGGTGGGTGACTATTTCGAGTTCGGCGCCGACAGCCCGTATATGCTCATGGTGGCGCCCGTGAATGAAGAACGCCGGTTAAAAATGACGGAAGAACAGGAGCGTCTGTTCGGCATAGAAAAACTGAACGTTCCCAGGTCCGACGTTCCCGCCATCACACACGTGGATTACTCCGCCCGGCTCCAGACGGTGGATGGCTCCAGCAACTCGACGTATCATTCCCTGATAAAACAGTTCGAACAGCTCACAGGCTGTCCGGTTATAATCAACACTTCTTTCAACGTGCGGGGGGAGCCGATCGTGTGCAGGCCGGAGGAGGCGTATACCTGCTTTATGCGCACCAACATGGATTACCTGGTCCTGGAAAACTATGTTCTGGACAAGGCCGACCAGCCGGAGTTTACAGAGGACACCGACTGGCGTAATGAATTCGAGCTGGACTGATGTCAATAGGGGAAAGTAAAAGGGAAGTCAGAATAACCTGGATAGGTTTTGCGGTGATTTTCACCGTGATAGGCTCGCTGTTGCTTTATCGCGGTAAATGGTCCTACCCCTATTTTCTGGGAGCCGCGGCGTTTTTCGCGTTTTTCGCCGCGTTCGCGCCTATGGCCCTGCTCCCCCTTTACAGGGCGTGGGCGAAGTTCGCCGCCGCGTTGGCGTGGTTCAACACCCGGCTGTTGCTGGCGCTGGTATTCTACCTGATCATCACGCCGATGGGTCTGACAATGAAAATTACGGGATCAGACCCCATGAAGAGGAAAATAGATAAAGACGCCAAGTCGTATTGGGTCAAAAGGGACAAAAACAACGACTTGTCCCGCTACGAGAAGCAATACTAACGCTTCCCCTTGTTCCACGCAAACACGGGACTATCCTGGATGTCAGGATTTTTACGCATCCCGCCGGAATAAGAATGTATAATCTGCCCTCATGGCAACCTGTTGCGCCTCCGGATAAATAAGCATGAAAACAGTTCTCGTCACAGGCGGCGCGGGGTTCATCGGGGGTAACTTCGTACTTTCCCTTGTCGGCTCCGGCCGGTACAGGGTGATAAACCTCGACGCCCTGACGTACGCCGGCAACCTGGACACGCTCGCCCGTGTGATGGACAACCCCAACCATGTGTTTGTCCATGGCGATATCCGGGACATTACGCTGACATCCAAACTCATGGACGAACACAAACCTGCCGCGATCATCAATTTTGCCGCGGAATCACACGTGGACAGATCCATAGATTCGCCGGGTGACTTTGTCCATACCAATGTTGTGGGCGTGTACGAGCTGTTACAGTGCTCCCTGAACTACTGGAAAAGTCTCTCCGGAGTCCGGAAAGATGATTTTCGTTTTATCCACATATCCACCGACGAGGTGTACGGATCTCTCGGGGATAAAGGGAAATTTACCGAAACCCATCCATACGCGCCGAACTCGCCCTACGCCGCGTCCAAAGCCTCCTCGGATCATTTCGTGCGCGCCTATTACAGGACATATGGCCTCCCATCGATAATCACCAACTGCTCCAACAACTACGGCCCATACCAGTTCCCGGAAAAACTGACGCCGCTGGTGATCCATAAAGCCCTCGCGGGGGAGCGGTTGCCTGTGTATGGCGACGGACGGCAGATACGGGACTGGCTCTATGTGGAGGATCATTGCGACGCCATTGAAATGGTGATGGAGCGGGGCAAACCCGGCCAGGTCTACAACATCGGTGGAAATTGTGAAAAGACAAACCTGGATGTAGTCCGTAAACTGTGCTCTATTATTGACGACATGGAGCCGGAATCACCCAACCGGCCGCACGAATCGCTCATCGAGTTCGTAGAAGACAGGCTCGGACATGACCGGCGATACGCGATAGATTACAGCAAAATAGAAAAAGAGCTCGGCTGGAGGCCGAAACACACGTTTGACTCCGGCTTTGCAAAAACGGTCAAATGGTACATCGACAACCGTGACTGGTGCAAACGGGTGATGTCCGGAGCCTACCGTGGCGAAAGACTGGGGCTTGGTGAAAAGTGAGGAAGCTCAAATGATAACCAAAGGGATTATACTGGCCGGAGGGACCGGCACAAGGCTTTTCCCCCTGACCAACGTGGTTTCCAAGCAGTTGATGCCTGTATACGACAAGCCGATGATCTATTACCCTTTAAGTGTCCTTATGTTAGCTGGTGTCCGGGATATCCTGATCATCACCACGCCAGAGGACAAAACACTGTTCGAACGGCTTTTGCAAGATGGAAGCCAATGGGGCATGAACTTTAGTTACGCCAGCCAGCCGAACCCGGAAGGGATCGCGCAGGCGTTTGTCATCGGCAGGGAGTTTATCGGAAACGACGGGTGTTGCCTGATACTGGGGGACAACATATTCTACGGTCACGGAATGCAGAGCCTTCTCAAGGAAGCCGCGTCCAGAAAAACCGGCGCCACCGTATTTGGATACTGGGTGGACAACCCGCAACAGTACGGTGTCGCCGAGTTTGACGATGAAGGCGACGTAATCGGTATCGAGGAAAAGCCGGACCATCCGAAATCCAACTATGCCATCACCGGTCTTTATTTTTATGACAACCAGGTGATCGACATAGCCGCCAACCTCAAACCATCCGCCAGGGGCGAATTGGAAATAACCGATGTCAACAAGGCGTATCTGGAACTCGGACAGTTCTCCCTGGAAAAGATGTACAGAGGATACGCCTGGCTGGACACCGGCTCGCCGGAAGCGCTGCTGGACGCGGGAAATTTCATCGAAACCATAGAGAAGCGCCAGGGGCTCAAGATCAGTTGTCCGGAGGAGATCGCTGTGAACCTCGGTTATATCGACACCACCCAGCTGGAAAAACTGGCGACGCCGCTAAAGGAGAACAGCTATGGCAAATATCTTCTTAGTGTATTAAAACACGGCAAGATAACATGAAAATCACGGAAACCGGTCTTGCGGGCGTAAAAATCATCGAGCCGGATAAATTTGAGGATTCCCGCGGGTTTTTCATGGAAATATGGCAAAACAACCGGTACACACAAGCGGGAATCACGAGCGCGTTCGTCCAGGACAACATCGCCTTTTCCACCAACGGCGTGTTACGCGGGCTCCATTTCCAAAACCCCGACGCCCAGGCGAAGATGGTATACGCGCTTTCCGGGGAGGTTTTCGATGTAATAGTGGATATTCGTTACGGATCCCCCACGTTTGGGCAATGGACCAGCGTAACGCTCGACTACCGGAGCGGTCGCCAGATTTATATCCCTGAAGGATTCGCCCACGGTTACTGCGTGATAAGCGACAGCGCCATAGTCGCATACAAATGCTCCAATTATTACAACCCAAAAGCTGAAGGCTCGATATTGTGGAGCGATCCCGACATAGGGATAGACTGGCCCATACCGGCCCCGCTGATTTCAGAAAAGGACACGCTCTCTCCACGACTGAAGGACATATCCCCGGAACGACTCCCGCAATTTTCGCCAGAGTAAACGAGATCGATGAAAACGTTGTTGCTGGGCAAAAATGGGCAATTGGGAAGGGAATTTTGCCGCAAGCTGGGGCCCTTGGGTAATTTCACCGCTTTTGCAAAAAGCGATCTCGACATAAAAGACACCGCGAAAATGGAGAATGAAATAGCACAAATCAAGCCCGACCTAATCATAAACGCGACCGCTTACACCGCCGTAGACATGGCGGAGGAGGAACGGGAACCTGCGACCATGATAAACGAGCGTGCGCCCGGACACCTTGCCATGCTGGCGTAAAGTATCGGAGCGGGGCTGATTCATTATTCCACCGATTATGTTTTTGACGGGAAGAAAAAATCGCCTTACACTGAATCGGACACGCCCGATCCCATAAATTTTTATGGAAAAACGAAGCTTGCGGGAGAAAAGGCTGTTTGCAAAACGAAAATTCCCTATTTCATTTTCCGAACCAGCTGGTTGTATGGATTGCATGGCCGTAATTTTCCCCTGACAATCCTGAAGCTGGCCAGAAATCGCGAAGAGCTGAAAATAGTGGCCGATCAGGAAGGATCGCCCACGTGGGCCAGGGTAGTGGCGGACGCTACCATGGAGATAGTTTCGATGCTTATCGACGATAGCGACAATTTGAACCGCGACGCCATGAAAGACGTCGCCGGGATTTACCACATGTGTTGCTCCGGACAAACAACATGGCACGGGCTTGCAAGCAGGGTCATCGAGCTTGCCGGAGCCGATTACGCTACAAGGCTGGCGCCTGTATCCAGCAAGGAATATGGATCTCCCGCCGCCAGGCCGCAAAACTCTGCTTTGTCTAACAAAAAACTTTCGGACACTTTCGGTGTGCGCCTCCCTCCTTGGGACAAAACACTGGAGAAGTTCATGAGAGAATGGGCGCATGACGCAAGATACGCATGATATACATTTTTCACAACCAGCGTTAAGGAATGAAATTGGACGATAAACCCGAAAATGTGAACGTGGCGGTGATAGGAGCCGGCTACTGGGGCAAAAACCTGGTACGCAACTATCATGCGCTAAAAGCTCTGCACACCATTTGCGACACAGATCCGGAGGTCCTGGATAACTTCAGGAAAGCCTATCCCGGTGTCGAGACCATGTCTGGTCCCGAGAGAGTTTTCGCAGATAAAAACGTAAACGCCATCGTCATATCCACTCCGGCGTCAACCCATTACGATCTGGTTCTGTCCGGGCTGGAAGCGGGCAAACATGTGTTTGTGGAAAAACCTCTGTGCCTGGACGTTGAAGAAGGGGAGGAATTGGTAAAGCTGGCCAGAGACAAGGGGCTGGTCCTGATGGTGGGTCACCTTCTGCACTATCATCCCGCCATAATAGAGTTGAAAAAACTTATCGACCGGGGAGAACTGGGCAGGCTCCAATATATTTATTCAAACAGGCTCAACTTGGGGAAAATAAGGACGGAAGAAAATATCCTCTGGTCATTCGCCCCTCATGACATATCGATCATCCTTTCGCTCGCCAGGCAAATGCCGGAGCGGGTGATCAGCGCCGGTTCCCATTTTCTGAACGATAAGGTGGCCGATGTTACATTGAGCCACCTCATGTTTCCATCCGGCATAAATGCGCATATTTTCGTAAGCTGGCTCCACCCGTTCAAGGAACAGAAACTCGTAGTGGTGGGAGACAGGAACATGGCCGTGTTTGACGACACTCATCCGGACCGCAAGCTGTCGCTGTATCCACACGAGATAAACTGGATCAACGGCGTCCCCGTGCCCGCGAAAAAAGAGGCGGACGTGGTTGAAATCGGCGATGAGGAGCCGTTACAAAACGAGTGTAAAAGCTTTATCGACGCGGTGGCGAACGGCAAGCGTCCATATACCGACGGCGCCGAGGGGCTGAGAACATTGGCGGTGCTTTGGGCTTGCCAGGAATCGCTTAAACATAGCGGCAGGGAGGTGGATATAAAACATGGACACGCCATCACCACCACCGACACAGGTTACCGGGCGCACGATACCGCGGTGGTGGATGAGGGGTGCGATATCGGTGAGGGGACCGTGATATGGCATTTCAGCCACGTCATGAAAAACAGCAGGATCGGGCCGAACTGCAACATAGGACAAAACGTGGTGATAGGGCCGAACGTCTCTGTAGGCTCCGGATGCAAAATACAAAACAACGTTTGTGTCTACGAGGGAGTTACCCTGGAAGACGACGTGTTCTGCGGTCCTTCGATGGTGTTCACCAACGTGTTCAATCCCCGCTCTCACATCGGCAGAATGGGAGAGCTCAAGCCGACCCTGGTCATGAAAGGCGCGACAATCGGGGCCAACGCCACGATAATGTGCGGGGTGACCCTTGGAAAGTTCAGCTTCGTAGGAGCGGGGGCGGTGGTTTTGGATGATGTGCCCGATTTCGCCCTGGTGGTCGGCAACCCAGCCGCTGGCAAGGGGTGGATGTGCCGGTGTGGAGTGAAGCTGGAATTTAACGGCGGTGACAAGACCGTGTGCGGCAAGTGTGGAGCCGGGTACAGGCTGGAAAACGACAGGGTGACCGAGGATTGAAGCTACTCACCGTAGTTGGCGCCAGGCCGCAGTTTATCAAGGCTGCAACAGTGTCAAGGGCCATCAAGAGCAAAAAAGCGCGGGATTCCGCTTTTCCCATGCGCGAGATCATCATACATACCGGCCAGCACCATGACGACAACATGTCGGAAGTGTTCTTCAGGGAGCTTTCCATACCAGAGCCGGATTACAACCTTGGTATCGGCGGGTTGAGCCATGGAGCGATGACAGGGCGGATGCTGGAGGAGATCGAGAAAATAATCTTCAGGGAAACACCGGACATGGCGCTGGTATACGGGGATACAAACTCCACCCTGGCGGGGGCGCTGGCGGCGGTGAAAACTCACATCCCCATAGCCCATGTGGAGGCCGGGTTGCGTTCCTTTGACAAAAAAATGCCCGAAGAAATCAACCGTGTAGTTACAGATCGTGTTTCGGATATTCTGCTGTGCCCCACGGAGGCGGCGGTGAAAAACCTGGAGGCCGAAGGGATAACCGCCGGAGTAAAAAAGGTCGGCGACGTGATGTATGACGCTTCTCTTTTTTATCGCGATACGGCCCGAAACCATAGCAGGATACTTGACGAGTTTGGCCTGGTGGAGAAAGAATTCATCCTGGCGACAATTCACCGCGCGGAGAATACGGATAATGAACCAAAACTGGCAAGGATAGTGGCGGGACTTGCGGAGATTTCTGAAAAAACACCGGTCGTTCTTCCCATGCATCCTCGTACGAGTAAAATGCTCGAACAATTCGGCCTGAAAAGCTCCATGGGAAAGATAACGGTAATCCCCCCGGTTTCATACCTGGACATGATACGGCTGGAACAGACCTCAAGGCTGATAGTCACCGATTCCGGCGGCGTACAAAAGGAGGCGTATTTCTTTCGTGTTCCATGTGTCACAGTGCGGGATCGGACCGAGTGGATCGAAACGATCGATAGCGGCTGGAACTCGCTGACCAGCCCCGAAGGTATCATCGGCGCCGTCGAGGTTGCGTTGCAGTCGAATATCGATTCGCCGACCGAACTATACGGTGACGGCGCCGCCGCCGGGAAAATAGTTGATATCATCATGGGTTTCGGCAAATAACAATGCCAGACAGGCCACCTGCAACGATCCTCACCGACCATTCCCTTGGAAGCTACAAAATTATCGGCGACCTTTACAAAAGCGCACTTCAGGCGGCGGGATTGGAAACCGTCGAACTGCCGTATCCCGCCAGGGCCGATGTCCCGGATACGGGCGGGATCGTCTTGCACAACACGATCGGCCCCTCGTTTTCACCTATTCCGGGGGCGTACAACATCGCCTTGCCGCTCCATGAATGGAGCCGGTATCCACGTCCCTGGTCAGATACGCTTAACCGGTTTGATGAAATCTGGGTGGCGTCCCGGCACGTGGGGGATATCCTTTCCAGGTCCGGCGTCGACATCCCCGTGCACATCCTGCCTCCTGCGCTCGATAAAGACCCCATACCGGAAAAAACCACATGGAACCGCAACCGCCCATTCAGGTTTCTAAGCGTCGGAGAAGCTCATTTCAGAAAAGGTTTTCATCTGCTAATGGAGGCGTTCACGCTGGCGTTTCGCGCGCCTGGCGAGGCGGAGCTGGTGATAAAAACCAGCCCATCATGCGCATGGCAAAGCCCCAGGGAAGACATAATTATCGACCCGTCATGGATGGACAGAAGCGAACTTTTAGGGCTGTATCGAGGATTTGACGCCTATGTCACCGCGTCTCTTGGCGAAGGACTTAACCTGACGGTAGCCGAAGCGATTCTCGCCAGGTTGCCAGTGGCGGCAAATTACTGGGGTGGTCATGTCAGCTTGCTCGATCCCGGACCGCCGGAGGTGGCGTTTTTCCCTGTGGAGTTCAAGGAGACCGAACAGGTCTACTGCTCCACTCCCGAATATTTCGCCCCGGACCAGATGTGCGCCTATTCCTCGCCGGACCAGATCGCGACAACATTAAGAAAGGTCGTAAAAAGCTCCTCTGAGACAAGGAGGATATTGGCTGGACGCGCGCGGGTTTTTCTTGAAAACAGCTATACGACCACAGCCGCTGTGGGGCGCATCAAAAAGCGTGTAGATACTATACTGAACGGCGGATAGAGCCTTTACATCTTCAAGCGGCCGATAATGGCTTTGGAAAGGGTCACCTCGTCGGCGTATTCCAGATCGCCCCCCATGGGAAGCCCCCTGGCGATCCGTGTCACAAGGGTGTTTTTCCCGCCAAGGATTTTGGCTATGTACATGCCGGTGGCTTCCCCTTCCACGTTGGGATTGGTCGCCACTATGACCTCGTCCACACCTCCCTTTTCCACCCTGGCGACCAGCTCTCCTATCCGAAGCTCTTCCGGTCCCACACCGTCGAGAGGGGACAAAACACCCATCAGGACATGATAAACACCGGTAAACTCGCCTATCCTCTCCACAGCGAAAACATCATGCGGCTCTTCCACCACGCAGATGACACCCTTGTTCCTTTCCGGGTCGCTGCAAATGGCGCATGGATCCAGTTCGGTAAGAGATCCGCACACCGAGCAAAGCGAAACTTTTTCCTTCACATCCCTAAGTGATTCGGCAAATCTTGCGACATCCTTTATATCCGCCTTAAGGATATGAAACGCCAGCCGTTCAGCGGTTTTCCTGCCAATACCGGGCAGTTTCTGGAACTGCTCCATCAGGTTGGATAACGGTTTCGGTCCTGTCACGTTTTAAATACCTGGCTGTCCATGACTATTTTCATATATCTTCCCGTCAGAAAAGCCCGGGTATTTTTCCGGCCATGCCGCCGGTGACTTTGCCCATCTCTTCCTCTTTTATTTTTCTTGCTTTTTCAAACGCTGAGTTAACCGCCAGCACAATAAGGTCTTCAAGCGTTTCCTTGTCCTCCGGGTCCACAAGCTCGTCGGCGATATTGATCGATTTCACCTCGAATCCGCAGGTGACAACCGCCTTGACCTGCCCCTGTCCGGATTCGCCTTCCACGGTTTTTTGTTTGAGCTCATCGTGTATTTCGGCCATTTTCTTTTGCATCAGCTGCGCCTGGCGCATCATGTTTCCGAATCCCTTAGCCATACGATTTTTTCTCCTTCACTTATTTGGTCACAGATGTTTCGTGATCTTAAAGTCGATAATTTCTCCCTGGAAAATATCCATGGCGCTCTGGATTACAGGTGTATCCATCACCTGGCGCCTTATGGAAGCCTCGAGTTGGCCTGATCTGTGTTCCTGCTTGTCATCGGCGTTTTTTTTTTCGTCGTGGAACTCCACCACCAGGCGCATCCGCCGCCCAAAATGCTTTTCAGCAAGGTCTTCGAGCTTTTTCCTGGTTTCAGCTTCCCCCAGATGGTCCCGGCTCATTATATCTCCTACAATGACGATTACCGCGTCTGCTTTGATCTGCAAGGTAGCGCGTTCCATAATCCCCATAATAACCGGTCCGGCTGTCTTGAACGTATCAAGAAGGCCGCTCGTTCGTCCACCTGAAACCGAAGCCTGGATCGACGGTGGAGCGGGTTCGACATTGGAATCAACATCCCCCACCCCGCAATCGGGGAGCGGCTCGTCGCCTGCGCTATGTGGGGGCGCGGTTGCTGTAATACGCTCGGAACGGCCGGGCTGTGGACTGGCGGAACCGACCACTCGCTCCAAGTTTGTCTGGATTTCGCTTACTTCCTCAATTATGGTTGCGATACTGGCCAACCCGCGTTTTTCAGTCAGGCGCAAAAGCCCCATCTCCATGATCAGCATAGGTTGTGAAGAAAACCTGATTTGATTTATCGTGCCGGTAATCACAGAAAAAAACCGCTGGATATCGTCATAATCAAGCAACCGGGCTTGCTTGACCAGCCACTTCATTTCGTTTTCGTTATACCCGTCCAGGCTTTGGGACCGGATTTTCGCCACCATTATGTTCCTGACAGTTGACGCCAAATCCTCCAAAAACATGACCGGGTCTGATCCGGAATTGGCTATGGATCCGGCCAGGTCAAAAAGCTCCGCCTTATCCCCGGCCACCACCGCGTCCACCACACTGAACATTGTAGAGCTGTCCACCAACCCCAGGATGAGCTTTACATCGTCCCCGCTTATTGCCCCGCCGCCATAGGCCGCGGCCTGATCGAACATCGACTGGGCGTCGCGCATCGATCCTTTCGCCCTGCGGGCTATTATATGGATCGCTTCGGGTGTGGCGTTCACTCCCTCGTGTTGCGCGATCATTTCCAGCTGGGCGGCTATGTCATTTAAGGATATCGTCTTGTATTCAAAACATTGGCATCGGCTAAGTATCGTATCCGGAACTTTGCCAAGCTCTGTCGTGGCGAAGATAAAAACAACATGGGCGGGAGGCTCTTCCAGTGTTTTGAGCAGAGCGTTGAACGCGGCCCTGGATATCTGGTGCACCTCGTCGATGATATATATTTTGTAGGTGGATTTGGTGGGAGTGAACATCACGTTTTCTTTCAGGTCCCTGATGTTATCCACTCCGGTGTTCGAAGCTCCGTCGATCTCCATAACGTCCATGGACACGCCATCGGTTATTTCCCTGCAATTCACACATTCAAGGCAGGGAGTGGACGTGGGCCCTTTTTCGCAGTTTAACGCCTTGGCCAACACCCGGGCGGTGGTGGTCTTGCCCACTCCCCGTGTCCCGGAAAAAAGGTAGGCGTGGGCTATGCGGCCCTTATTAATGGCGTTGGTGATCGTCCTTACAATATGCGGCTGGCCTATGATCTGGCTGAACGTCTGCGGACGGAATTTTCTTGCGGATACCGCTTGATTCTTATCTGCCATCAGGGTGCCGCACTTTTTTTTATCTGGTCCATATTAGCGTCGGTTAATAACCATACCCGGATAAAACACGTAGGCTGACTCTTCTTGCAAAGCAAACCGTGATACTTAAAATACAAGCGCCGGGTGATTTACGGCACATCGAAAGCTCCGCTACCGCTGCTCCCTTCCGGGCCTGACGGGGTTAACGGGTAACGATTGCGTAAGACCCGGCGCAATTCATGTATCGCCAAATTCGACTTTATCATGAAGGAAGAGATGATACCACACCGGCGGCGAATTCGCTCTGTAATACTTGCTTTAATTATCTGCTTTTACCATGGCAAGGCTTCGCTGCCGGCGGCGTCAGGATTGATTCGTTAAAATAGATGAGACGCCCGGCGGCCTTGCTCGAGGTCACCGGACCAAGAACGCTTCATATGGTAACGTTAATAATTGACCCTGCTTTCTGGATCATGTCCACCATCTGGGCGCCAGCGGCTTTCTCCGCTTCCAGGCCATGCTTGGCTACCGCCACATCAATCCTGGACGGTTTTTCGGCCGAGATGACCTTGTCCATTCCCTGTGTAGCGCTGTGGGCCACGTTGTTTGAACCGGACGCTGATACATCCATATGCGTCTCTCCTCCATTCAGGTTTGGGCCGGTATTGTCCTTAACGTTTATCGGACAAAGCAGACCAAACTTTAGCCAGCCAAGGGGTAAACGCACGCAGGGGGAAAAATGGAAAACAACAGACGAAGCGATGTTGCGTAACGATACTCATTAAAAACGATGGGGCAAGCCATGAATTCATCCATGACACGCCCCTTTGTGAAAAATAATTACGCGGAAGCTGTTTCGTCCGCCAACGCGGGTATGATTTTCGCCGAATCCACATATTTGTCGACGTCGGATACTGTGTCGACCGCGTTAAGCTTTTTGAAAAGAAAGTCGAACTTTTCCATTAGCTGGCTTCCTATCAATTCCCTGCTCTTCGCGTCCATCAACCATATATCCTCTTTTGCCAGGCCAAACCCTTTTTTACGGGTTTTATAGATGAACTGCTCCTCGGTCTGGCCCTCTTTTTTTTCGGACGAAAATTTCTCGTGGAGCCCTTTGTATATCTTCTCCCGCAGGGAAGCGGGGAAATCATCGGAATCGTATATCATGTTCTGAAAACCGGTGGCCAGGTGTATTTCTGATGTGTTGACTTTCGGAAACCTGTCGAACATTTCGTCAGGTAAGGTGGACGCTCCATGCTGGACTGCGCCGGACAGCCCATATTTCTCCCGCGCTGTTTTCCCCAGCTTGTCAAGGGTGTCAAAATCCAAAGCCACCTCCGCAATGGATCCGTCCGGAAGTGGCACCCCTCCATGCGACGTGCCGGTCTGCACAGACACCTTGGAGATACCCTTGATTCCCTTTGACGCAATGGACGCGTTATATCCGTCCATGTAGGCTTCGAGCTCTTCAACAGTGGAGTTTTTCTCCCCTACTTCACCGATCTCGCCTCCGACCGATATGATGACACCCTCAGGCTCCAGCGAACGCACATGGGCTGTAAGCTCGGCTCCGATCTCATAGTTAAGCCTCTGTTGTTCGGAAAGCTCTGGTTTGGACAGGTCCACCAGCGTGGATGTGTCTATATCGATATTGTAAAATCCGCCGTTGATCGCTTCGGTGATAATGTCCTTGACCGCCGCGATTTCGGCTACAGGATTTTCCCGGTATTTTTTCGCGTTCACCTGGAAATGGTCTCCCTGGACAAAAACCGGCCCGCTGTGGCCCTCCTTGATCGCGGCGGCCAGTATTACCGTCGCGTATTCCGCAGGACGCTGGAAAGTGTATCCGATTTCCGATTTGGCGATCTCGAAAATAAAAGCCTTGGCGTTGTTATTGTTGGCCGCACGGAATAAAGCCCTGGCCACGTCGTATGTCATGCCACGGATGTTTACCGCCGGAACCGTATAGCCCGACACCCCGCCCCTGCCCATGGCTTCGTACAACCCCTGGATCGACGCGGACCATATTCCCAGGTTTGCCGCCGCGCTTTTTATCACCCATCTGGCCTTGCCGCGAACTTCGGCGCTGTCAGCGAAAACAGCGTTGTAGACCATGGCGTCGATCGGCTTCCCCCTGAACTTGTCCTGGTCCGTCACCGTCACACTATCGCCCACGTCAACACAACCGGCTACTATTGTTCCAAGATCTTCCACACCAGAAACCTTCATGTCTGCCTCCTTGATTCAAGCTATTGTATCAGCGCGTTGTTCAACCCCCCAGAGCGGCGCCGGCGATATGTTTTATTTTTCATCGGCTTTTTATCCTGTATGTGGACAGTTCCCCGATTTTCTTTCGTGAAAGCCTGCCGGACATATACAGGCCTTCCAGCAAAAACTCCACGCAAGCCGCCCGCATCGCGTCAGACTCGTCCCCGCCGAGCATATGAGCAGGCTCCCACAACTGGGGCGCCTTGGCGGCTATCTCATTATAATCCGCTGATGATGTCATGTCTCCTGTCTCTATCGTAATGTCTCCTTTTATACTTTCGACCATGTCATCCAGGCTGGCCTGGCCGAAACCCCGGAGCTGTGGTTGACATGTGGAGATTTGCGGGCTTCGATGGTGATCTGCTCCACAATATCCCGCATGAACCCCGGCACTTTGAGTTCCAGCCCGGTCCCAACATCCACTTTGGCCTCCTGATCTATGATCTTCAGGCCAGCTTCCCCCGTCAAGGGATAGTGGGTCCTGATTTCCGATCCTATCCTGTCTTTCAGTTGCGAGATGATCTTGCCGGATCGTGAATATTCCTCCGGGTTGGCCGAAAACACGATGTCATGATGGGACAATATGGCGTTTACAATCTGCGGTATAACCGCACCCTGATAACCTATGATCCCGGGAAAAAGCTCTTCTCCATTTTCCATCGCCCGGATCAGGTTGCGCTCCATCTCCACCTTCACCGGCGTGGATCCATAGCCGGAGTCGCGCAATTCCCTTATGGTTCCAGGCGGATGTTTCACGGGAGAACAACCCTTGGCGGTATAGACGCTTTACCGTTGCAGTTAAAAGGCCGCGCCTTCGGTTGACACTTCATACGACCCTGCCCAAGCCATGGTTACCAATCGATATGCGGGTTTTCCTGCCCGGTTCGCGCTACTGGCTCCGGGTACGCGTCCTAGGCTCCACAGCAACCATAGCCATACAAGTATCAGGTGGCCAGCGAAACCTTGCCAGCCGTTACAGGCTCTCCGATTCTGAGTCGGCCCATAAGCTCTTTTACGGAGAGAATTTCCTTGCTAACACCAGGCTCGCCGACATTGGAGCCGGCGAAAAAGAGCCCGTCCTCGTAATTGTCCTGCAACGCCGCTGTAAGGTGGTACAAAATACAATAAATCGACTTTTTCTTTTCACATGGCGTCAGGCACGCGAAAGGACAATCGTGAGGCTTGTTCACAATTTTGTTATCAAGCTCGGCGAACCTTCTGGAGAACGGGGTTGAAATGGCCCTTCCCGGCAATCCGGCCGGTGACCGCTCCAGGATCGTGGGTTTATCGTTATTGACAAACAGCTTCTTGAAAAGCCTGATTCCTCCAAACTCCAGCCCGCACTCCTCGGTCAAAAGAAAACGCGAAGCCATCTGCACCCCCTGGGCGCCCATCGACAGGAACCTCTGGATATCCTTCTTGTACCAGGCTCCACCGGCGGCGATTATGGGAACGTCTTCAAGTCCCTGCTTGTCCAGAAACCGCCTGGTCTCCCCTATCACTTCCTCCGGCTGGTGCGCGCCATTTATAATATCGTCGACCGATCCTCCCTGGTGCCCTCCGGAATGGTGGATCGATTCGTACACAATGGCGTCCGGCGGACGATGTTTTGAAAGCCATTTGCGAACCATCACCCTTGCGGCCTTGACGGACGAAATTATGGGGGCGATCATGGTGTCCGGGAAATCCGACACTATCTGCGGCAACGCCAACGGCAAGCCTGCGCCTGCTATGATAAGATCCACACCAGATTTTGCGGAGGTAAGCGCAAGGTCCCTGAAATCGTACACGGCGACCATTATGTTTACGCCGGTAAAACCGTCGCCGCACAATTGTTTTGTCTGCTTGACCCACTCCGCCAGCGCCAGCTTGTTGGCTTCGAACGGCTTTTGATCGTTATACTTGTTCAGTATATGCTGAAAAGGGTATCCCAGGGCGACGCCGGTCAGCACACCTCCGCCACCTTCTTTTGTAACAGCCGCGGCCAAAGCGGGACCCGTCACAGCAACACCCATACCACCGTTTATTATCGGTAGCCGTAACGTGATCTCTTTTTTGGATTTCGGGTGGTGACTGCGGAAGGTCAGGCTGGGTAATTGTTCGTTATTGATATATGGTCCCTTTATAAAAATATGTAATAATACGGACGTCGATATCCGGTTTCCCTATCGTGTTTTCAGCATACTTTATTTCAACCCCGCATGGCAACGAAATTCCCTTCCTTTGCCCCCTGGCAAATCAAAAGAAAATTGTTACTGTGGGCAACGACGCCCCTCCCCGTCGCAGTGGAGAGAAGTGTGGCACACACCACTATGACTGTTACCCCCTTCTGAAACGTCACCCCTCCTGAACAGGGAGATACTGCGGCACTACACCAACAACAGCAACTCCCCCTCCCTCGAAGGGAGGGGCGAGGGGAGGGTGAAAGCGCCCCCACCTAACCTCCCCCATAAAGGGGGAGGGAACCGGAACTATGCCACAACAGCAGTTGACCTCCTGCGTGCAAGGGAGGGAACCGCCCTGCGGG
>JAJRZK010000057.1 GCA_024275315.1 Nitrospirota bacterium | reverse complement strand
GGGTCATCCACCAGCAGGAAAAGCTCCAGCCCGGCAGCCCACTGGACACAGTTCACGAACGACTTTCGCTTGTAATCATAAGGCACCACGCCACAGCCGTCCTCGCATTCCACCTCACCGTTATACCATTTGCCGCCGGTCAACCGGTACAGGTGATACTCGAAAGGACCGTCGGCGGTGACGGTGGTCGTCTTGCCGAACAGCACCTGCCCCACGTCGGTGGATACGTTCGGGTTGGAGTTGACAAGATCCGCCAGGCGGGGAGCTTCGGAGCTGAACTTGCGCCTGCCGGACGTTCCATAGCTGTTGAACTGCAGATGGGTCAGGTGCACCTCCCTCCCCTCCAGCGCCTCGACGGTGGCCATGACCGATTTGTAGCTGTCGGGCACGCCGAGGTTGTTGCAATGCAGATGGAGCGGATGGGGCATGCCAAGCTGTGTCATCGCGTCGGATATGGATACGACGATCTGGCGTGGCGTTATATCGAAATCGCGCAGTTTCTGGTCTATGTCATGGAGGTTGTCCCCGTATTTCCAGAGATTCGCTCCGCCCGGATTGACGATCTTTACCGAATACGATTTGGTCGCGTCCATTATCCACGAGACATACTCACGCAACTTTGTCTTCTCTCCTTTTTCGATGTATTGAAAAAGGAACTCCGAGTTGCCCAGCAGTGTAAATATCGCCTTGTCCACCTGAGGTATGTCGGCCAGCTCCTCGTGCGCGTGACGGGCGCCGATGGGGGGTGTGGCCGGTTCGATTATGGTGGTGTACCCCATTTCGGAATACCGGTACCCGGTGGTGAAAGTCGTGGCCACAACGCCGCCGGAGCCGGACCGCTCGTATCCTTCGCTCCTGGACAAGCTTTCGTAACGGTGATCCTCCGGCAACATCAGGCGGGCGAAATTCACCTTGGGTCCGGCGACGTGGGTGTGTATGTCCACCCCGCCCGCCATCACCACGCAACCCTTCGCGTCGATCACGAGCGCGTCGGACCCCGCGTCGCGGACGATCTTGCCGTCGCTGATATGGACCGACCGCGCGACAAGATTTTCGCCGTGAACAGGATCGACCACCTGCGCGTTGTCTATTCTAATTCCCATCGGTTTTGCCCGCCTGTTCAATCCTGATCTGTTTTATCTTCCGTATGATAGCGTCCAGGGGCGCGTCGTCCTTCGGCCATGGAGACTTCAGCGGCGCCTGCATCCTTATCGGCACGTGATCCATCCGGTACGCCGACCCCTCCACGGAGACGCCGGCGTGCTTTACAGGTATGACGACCCTGGCTATTTTAGTGGTCAACGTCTCTCTCGGATCAAGCACGATGGTCGGGATATCCTCGAGGTGCGAAGCGGCGGTGTAGGGCAGGTGGTCCATCGGCTCGGCCGCGACTATCAGCGCGGCGTCGGGTTCCTTTCGCGACAACAGGTCGACAACGGAAAATTCGCCCGGGTTGAACTGCGGATACCCCCGCCCGAAATTCACGGCGAAAGGATACCCGGTCTGCCAGCACATGGTGTTGCCCGACCCCACCACGTTATAATGGCCCCGCATGGGCATTGTCAGGAACTTCGAATACCGGGACATGTCCTTGCCGAACTGGTATATGGCCGTGGAGTTCTGGTGTTTGCCCCGGGTCTCGGTAATGCCCTGCCCGAAAAACAGCACTCCCATCCTGGCCTTTTTGCACCTGTCGACGAGGTTCGCCAGCGTATCGACGCCGACACCGCCGACCTCGTCCCGATCGGGCCGTTTGCCTCCCGCTATCATGCGCATGGCGGTCAAAACTTCATAATCACAACCATGGTCAACCTGTATAAACTCGTCCGCGTACTTCACCGAGGGTGTCCTGCGCACATCCACGACCACGATATGGCGATCCTTGCGGCCTTTGCGCGTAAACCTGCCCTTGGCCGTGCCCGAGTAACGGGTGAAATGGCGCGGATGCGAGTCGGCGGGGTTGGAACCCCAGAAAATGACCAGGTCCGCCCTGTTCTTGACCTCTCCGAGGGTGGCCGCCGGCGCACCGCCGAGCTGAAGCGCCACCATTGTCGGGGAGTGTCAGACCGAAGAGGCGTTGTCCAGGTTCGCCCCGATAAGGTCGGCCAGCTCTATGCACTTTTTCTGCGCCTCCACATCGGTCGCGGCGAGCCCGAATATCAGCGGGTTCACCGAACGGGCCAGGATCCGCGCCGCCTCGTCCACCGCGTCGTCATAGTCGACCCGCTTTCCGTCGACGCGGGGCGTGGCCCATTCGGTGTGGGCGTTCATGAAAACCCCCTTGGAAAGGTTGCACCCGTTGACCTTGACGACCTGGTTGCCCCTGACATGCACCGTCAGGTCGTCGCACAGGGTCGCGCAGAACGGGCATACAACGTTATTAAAAACGGCGGTCTGTTCATCCGCCTTCGCCGCTGTCGCCATAATGTTCATCTCCTTGACATAAACTTCCATCAGACTTTCGTGATTTCAACCATGGTGGTCTTAAAACCCGGCACGCCGGTTCCATGCGTCTGCGCCGATACCAGCCGGTTGGCCAGGTATGACACCGGCATGAAAAAGGCCCCCTCCTGCACGTCCATTTTTTTCGCCCGGATCGTAACCTCGCCCGACGCCGACACCACCGCCACCCGGTCACCATCCGAAATGTCGGCCCTGGCCATATCCTGCGCGCATATGCCTATGTAGTTGATCGCGTCGAGGTATTCGGGGCTGGTTTTGGATATATGCATGGTTGTGCCCTGCTTGAGAGTTCTGGCGGTGTTCAATATGCCGGTCAAAACCATGTCCTGTTCCGTTCAGATAATCGTAATTTATAACAGACCCGGGCCATCGCCATGCGTCGCGTGGCGACCATGTCTTAACTTGCAATAGACAAACCATGCTGGCCGGTTCGCCCGGACTGGTCGTATATACTTGAAATTATACAGCAATTTTGGTTATATACACCATACGACGGCGTTTTGCCCCGCGATGGTGTAACCTGGGGTAAAGCGTCGGTAGAGCAAAGTAACAATTACCATGGTCGTCGCCGCCCGGAACGGGGTTTTGATAACATAATCGCAAACATGAAAATCACACCGGGAGGCGCCGCCGGATCGCACCACATTATCCGGACGGTCATCGTCATCGCTGTGATCGCTCTCTCGCCGGGCGTCTCACCGGCCGGGGGGCAAGATGAACAGCTTCTGTCATTATGGGAAACCGGAGCCGCCGGCGGCTTTGTCTCCCTGCCCCATTACACAGGCTCCGACCAGCTATACACGCTCCCGCTGGTGTTGCCGTATGTGCTGTACAGGGGCGATTTTTTTCGCGCGGACCGTTCCGGCTTCAAGGGCATGTTCTATACCTCGGATCGCCTGTCGCTGGACATAAGCCTTTCGCTCGGGCTTCCGGTGCAAAGCTCCGACAACGACGCCCGCGAAGGGATGCCGGATATTCCCTGGACGGGGCAGGTGGGGCCGAGACTCGTCGTCCGGCTCTATTCAAACGACGCCGGGCTGGACGTGCTCGGCCGCCTGCCGGTTCGAAGCGTGGGCGATATAAACGGCGCCCAAGTGGGGTGGACGATCGCGCCGGACGTAGTCGTGCGGGCGAACAACGTCCTGCCGTGGGGGATGGATTGTGTCGTGTCGGCGGGTCTGCTGTACGGGTCGAAGGGGTATCACGATTTATACTATTCCGTTGGCGAGGCCTACGTAACGGACGAACGGGCGTTTTACCGGTCCGGCGAGGGGTTGAACTCCTACTTCGCGACGTTGAACCTGGGGCACGCCATAAGCCGCACCGTCACCCTGCGGCTTATCATGCAATGGCAAGGGATGGGTGATTCGGTGGTCGCAGACAGCCCACTGGTCCGGGTCCGGAGCAACGTGTCATTCGCGATGTGGTTCGTATGGCGGTTGTGGGAGTCGGAGAGGAAGCAGAGCCGCAAACTCCTCCTGTCAGATCCGGAAGAAGATATCGGGCTGTAACCGCACACGGTGGGATCGCACACGAAAGCAGGATCACCCTCCCCCGTAAAAAAGGGGGAGGGGAAACAATACCCATCGTGGAACCGCCGGAACTTTTGACCGTTGACGAAGATGCCGTCATCTGTCAAAATCCAACCCGTAGCATAGTTGGGGCGTACGCCGTCCGGGCTGAATGGACCATGGCGGACCGGGCCGGATGTTCATGTCTCCGGGGTGGTCACTGCATGGGTGTTTGATGACTATGGATGGTTTTACAAGTCGCCGCTCCAACCGGTTTATAAATCTTGCCTCTATCCTGCTGACCCTTTTCGCGGCGGCCTTCGCTTTCGGCATGCGCACCGTTTCGTTTAACATGCAGAAAAACGCGTTAATAGAATTTTATAAAGACTCCGCCAGGGAGCAATCCGGCTATATAAAAAAATCTATCCTTAAAATAATCCTTTCGTCCAGTAGCGGCGGAGAGGTAATCGACAAGTTCATCAGCCCGATATTCTCCAGAAGCGATAGCCCGGTCAGGGTGATACACAGCGAGTCGATAACCAGCCAGTATGGAGCGGAGGACAACGAAACGGCGATAACCGAGCTGGAAAAAGGAGCGTTGGCCGACGGCAAGGCGCGGGAATGGGAAAACGACGGATACTATGTGTGTCTCGAAGTTTTAAAAGCGCAGAAAAATTGCCAGACATGTCATCATATGCCCGGAGCGCCGGATCAACCGGTCCCGATCGGGTATCCGCTCGGCCTGCTGGAGATAAAAATATCCAAAAAACTGCAGATAGCCGCCATCTCCCGCATGGATAAAGAACAGAAATACGGCGAACTGATAATTATCTTTTTTATCGCCGTGTTCGGGTTGATAGTCAACCGTCTGGCTGTAAAACTGGCGAAATCGGAACTGGCGGCCAGCGAAGCGGAGAAAAGATCGCATGTTTTCGCCCAGGCGATCAAGGACGCCATAGTGGTGCTCGACGGCGACGGCGTCGTCCGGTTCTGGAACCCCGCCGCGGAAACGCTGACCGGGTTCAGGATCGACGAGGTCGCAGGAAAACCGCTGGGTCCGTTCATCATCCCGCCGGAATACCTCAAAAAGTATAACAACGCCGTTCCTAAATTCAAAAACACCGGCAAGGGAAACATTGTCGGCAAAACGGTTGAGCTGTACTGCCTGAGAAAAAATGGCGAGCGGTTCCCCATCGAGCTTTCGGTCTCGTCGTTCCGGCATGAAAACAGCTGGCACGCCGTGGGAATCATCAAGGACATCACCGATCGAAAGCAGGCGGAAGAGGAGCTTCGTGAAAGAACGAACATGCTGAAAAAATCGCAGGAGGTGGCCCGGCTCGGAACATATTCACTGGATATCGGATCGGGGATATGGTCCTGCTCGGAGATCCTGGATGAAATATTCGGGATTACCGGCCTGTCGTTCGACAAGAACGTCGACGGGTGGCTTAGCCTGATTCATCCGGACCAAAAAGAGGAGATGCAAAACTACCTGGCGAACGATGTTATGGCCAAACGTCAGCCGTTCAACAAGGAGTATCGAATCATAAGGGCGAACGACGGCCAGGTTCGGTGGGTGCATGGAATGGGCGAACTGGTCGAGGACAGTATCGGCTCTTTGGTGAGCATGTTCGGAATTATCCAGGACATCACCGAACGAAAACAGGCGGAGGAAGACCGCATGAACCTCGAAAAACAGGTGCAACAGGCGCAAAAGCTCGAAAGTCTCGGCGTGCTGGCGGGGGGGATCGCCCATGATTTTAACAACATCCTGACCGGCATTTTAGGAAACGCGGAACTCGCGCTCGACGAGGTGGGCGATGGTTCCGTCGCCATGGAGCATATCAGGGATATCGAAACCGCGGGAAAAAGGGCGGCGGACCTGGTCCGGCAGATACTTGCGTATTCAGGCAAAGGCAAGTTCATAAACAAGTCGATCGACGTCAACAAGGTCATCATGGAAATGGACCATCTGCTGGGCGTGTCCATCTCGAAAAATGCCACTCTCAAATACAATTGCCAGGAGAATATACCTTTCATAAAAGGAGACGTCACGCAAATCCGCCAGATCGTAATGAACCTGATAATAAACGCCTCTGAAGCCATCGGAGATAACAGAGGCGTCATTACGGTGGACACCGGTGTGATGTGGTGTGAGAGCAATTACCTGATCGAATCCTACCTGCGCGAGCCACTGCCTGCGGGGCTGTACACCTATTTTGACGTGACCGACACCGGCTCTGGGATGGACAGCGATACCCTGGGCAAGCTGTTCGATCCGTTCTTCACTACCAAGTTCACAGGCCGGGGGCTGGGCATGGCGGCGGTGCTGGGGATATTGCGGAGCCATCACGGAGCCATAAAAATCTACAGCGAATCTGGGAAAGGGACAACTTTCAAGGTGCTGTTCCCGGCGGTGGATACAGCAAAAGAGGCCGATGTGAAAATTGTGGAGGAGCATGGCGAGTCATGGTCCATGGAAGGGGTCGCGCTTTTAGTCGACGACGAGCGCCTGGTGCGGGAAGTAGGCGGGAAAATGCTTGAGAAACTGGGGCTGACGGTCATGTACGCCTCCGATGGAGAAGAGGCTGTCTCTATTTACAGCGAGCACAAGGATAAAATCACCTTTGTCCTGCTGGATCTTACCATGCCCAGGATGGACGGGGAGGAGTGTTTCCGGCGGATCCGCGAAATCGACAGTGACGCGAAGATCATCATGACCAGCGGATATAACAAGCATAACGTCTCGCGCAGGTTCACAGACGGTGGTATGACCGGATTTGTGCACAAACCGTTTCAGATATCGGCCATCAGAAAAACGCTGATGACAACTTTTAAAAACAGAAATGGATAATCATCCAGCCGCGCAAAACACCGCTCGGCGAGGGGCCGGTTTGCCTGATAACGCCAACGATGATATAATTCAACACACCGGCGCGGTTGCAACCGACGCGGTTGTAAGCGCGCATATTGCACACATGACGATCAAAGGCCGGACGGGTAGCCGCTTCTCTTTTCTGGATCAGGACTGCTGGTATGAAGAAGACAAACCAAAACAGGGGTTTTACACTGGTGGAGATCCTGGTGGTAGTGGCGTTGATAGGTACCCTGGCCGCCGTGGCTGTGCCGCAATTCGCGGCCTACAGGGAAAAATCGTATTGCAACTCCGTCAAGAACGACCTGGCCAACCTGGCGAGGCACGAGGAGTCATATTACTATGACCACGAAACCTACCTGGCGGCGTCATCCAACCCGGACAACACCAGCAACGTGCCGAACCACAGATGGTCTAATGGTGTTACGGTGATATCATCCACCGGCGACGTCAACTCCTGGAAAGTGGTGGCAGTACACCCCAACTGCTCCCAGGGGTCTTTCACATACGACAGCAACGCAGGCGGCCTGCAATAACGAAAACAGCCGGCCGGGGTCGCACATACGACAGCAACGCAGGCGGCCTGCAATAACGAAAACAGCCGGCCGGGGTCGCGCACCTGCGACAGCGACACAGATGGGCCTGAGACAGATCCTGATTGTGGCTACCCCGGTTTACCGGCCCGCTTTTCCTCGCCTATTTCTCGGTTTCGTATCCCTTGCCGATCCACCCGACGATTCCGCCGCTCAGATCGAGCACAACCTTGAACCCGGACGCGGCGAGAATTTTGCCGGCCCGCATCGACCTTACGCCTGAATGGCAGTACACGAGTATGGTCTTGTCCTTGAACTGCGCTATTTCGTCGAGCCTGTCGGCCAGCTGTTGCACAGGGATGAGCTTGGCCCCTTTCAGGTGGCCGGTGGAGCCGTTGAACTCGGCCGGTGTCCGCACATCGAGAGTCAGGTCCACCGCGCCGTTGTCGATAAGACTCTTCGCCTTGACAGGGGTGACCGGCTTGGCGTAAGCTCCCCCCGCTTCGGCCAAAAAGCCGGGCGCCCAGACGGCGGCGGCGAACAGCGCCACAAGGACGTTGCGGCGTGAAAGTTTGATACAGCTTTTCATTTTTCTTTACCTGTTTTGTCGGTTGATAATTCTATTAAAGATAAACGGCGGGCCGAAACGATTCAACAAAATATCTCCACGCCCCTGGTTGCGCCGCCGCCATGGTAATAATATTGATTAACGGCCCCGTTTGAATCAAACTACAGGTGGCTGATGATTACATATTCCTACTGACTCTGTATGGGAGCGGCGCATGGACCGGGAGCTGAGCGAATCGGATAAAAACATGCTTCTCGAAGCGGCGAGGGAGGCGATCCTCGTAAAAACGGAAAAAAAACCGCCGCCAAGGCCGGATGATATCCCGCCATCGCTGATGGAGAAGCGGGGCGTTTTCGTAACGCTTCACAAGGAGGGAAAACTGCGGGGTTGCATCGGTTATATCGAAGCGGTAAAGCCGATGTACGACGCGGTGGTGTCCGCGGCGCAATGCTCGGCGTTCGAGGACCCCAGGTTCCCGCCTGTAAGCCGGGACGAGATGGGCCTGATAGACATAGAAATATCGATCCTCTCACCTGCGACCCCGGTGGATTCATGGGAGGACATCAGGATCGGGGAGCATGGTGTCGTGTTGAAAAAAGGTGTGAACCGCGCGCTGTTCCTGCCGCATGTGGCCGTGGAGAACAAGTGGGACCTGGAAACAACGCTGACACATCTTGCGATCAAGGCCGGGTTGTACGGGCAGGATTGGCGTGAAGAGGCGCTATTCGAGGTGTTCACTTCCCATACCTTTTCTGAAAAACAGATGCGCAGATAAGCGCCGGTGCGGCTCGCGGCCGCCAACGGTCGCCGGGCACGGCCCGCGCCTGATATCCGGATAATGTTTTTTTGTTTTGCAAATACTCGCAGGTGGCACTAGAATACCGACCTTCTTGATTTCCAAAAGACACTAACAGCGTAACGCGCAGAAAATTATGCGTTTTGAAAACGTAGCCCTGGCCGGCATGGGATATCACATGCCGCCAAACACGGTGACATCGGCCCAGATAGAACGCCGGCTCAAACCGTTGTATGACCGTCTGTCCCTCCCAGAAGGAAGGCTCGAGCTTATGACCGGGATCCGTGAACGCAGGTTCTGGGACCCGGGAACCACACCCAGCGAAGTCGCGATAAAAGCGGGGGAAAACGCCATCGCAAATTCCGGTGTCCCCAAAGAAAAGATCAAGGCGCTTTTCCACGCCTCTGTCTGCCGCGATTTTCTCGAGCCGGCCACCGCCAGCCTGGACCACCTGGGGCTCGGGCTCCCCGATGACTCCATGATATTCGACATATCCAACGCCTGCCTGGGCGTGCTCAACGGCATAGTCACCCTGGCTAACATGATTGAACTGGGCCAGGTGGAGGCGGGTGTGATCGTGGCGGGGGAAATGGGTGAGACCCTTGTCGACAGCACGATAGGTACTCTCAACAAAAACCACGAATCCACGAGACAGAATATCAAACCAGCCTTCGCGTCGCTGACCATCGGCTCCGGCGCGGCGGCGGTGGTGCTGGCGAAAAAAGGGCTGGCCCCGGTGTCGCACAGGCTGGTGGGGGGTGTGGCGATGTGCGCCACCGAGGAGGCCCACCTGTGCAAAAGCAACGTGGACGAGGGGTTTTCCAACGGATTCAAGCCGCTGATGCAGACAGATTCCGAACAGCTGCTAAAAGCCGGGTGCAAGCTGGCCGCAAAAGCGTGGAAAGCGTTCCTGGATGAAATCGGCTGGGGCGCCGGGGACCTGTTCCGCACCTTTACGCACCAGGTGGGGGCGTCCCACAGAAAACTGTTATACCAATCGCTCGGGCTGGATATGAGCGCAGATTTTTCCACCGTCGAATTCCTCGGCAACGTCGGGTCGGTGTCTCTGCCGATAACTTTGGCGCTGGGGGCCGAAAAGGGTATAATCAACCCGAAAGACAAGGTGGCGCTCCTGGGCATCGGCTCCGGGCTCAACTGCCTCATGCTGGGGCTTGAATGGTGAACCACCCCACAGGGGTTTGCAACCCTATAAGGGTTTACGGCCCCATAGAGGTTTTAGGGTTTAATTGACCCGAAACTTGCCGCTGGGGGACAATTCCCGGATGGATTCATTTCTTCACAGGCTTGGGGACGAATACCCGTTTACGCCGAAATCGATCGACATCGACGGACACAGGTTAAGCTACCTCGACGAAGGCCGGAAAAACTCTCCCGCCATCGTGATGCTCCATGGCAACCCGACCTGGTCTTTTTATTACAGGAAGCTTGTCATCGCGCTACGGGACGAATTCAGGGTTGTAGTTCCGGACCACATGGGTTGCGGCCTTTCGGACAAACCGCAGGTGTACGACTATTCGCTCGCCCGGCACATTGACAACCTCGAACGACTGATAGACAACCTCGGCGCAGACAAGATATCCATCGCCGCGCACGACTGGGGCGGCGCCATCGGCATGGGCTGGGCCGCGAGGAGGCCGGAGGCTGTCCGGTCGCTGACACTTTTCAACACCGCCGCTTTTCGATCTTCGCGGATACCTATGCGGATACGGATATGCCGGGCGCCGCTGTTCGGGGATGTCGCGGTTCGTGGATTAAACGCCTTTTGCCTGGCGGCGGTCATGGGCATGGCGACCTGCAAAAAGGAACGATTCACACAGGAAGTGTCCGCAGGATACCTGGGGCCGTACGGGTCATGGGCGGACCGGGTGGCCATACTCCGGTTTGTGCGGGACATACCGCTGAGCCCGAGCGACAGGAGCTACAAGACGCTTACGGACATAGAACAAAGCCTGGACAGGTTCGCCGACACCCCGACGACTCTGCTCTGGGGGATGCGCGATTTCTGTTTCGACTCGTGGTACCTGGACCGGTGGATGAAAATATTCCCGAAAGCCGTCGTCCACAAATTCGAAGACGCCGGACATTACGTCGTCGAGGACGCCCATGAACGCATCGGGCCGATCATCCGCCGGTTTCTATCGGAGGTATGGCCTGGCGCCTGACGTTGATCCCCTCCCCCACCGATTTTTCCAGCGCGATCTGGGTCTGGTTGATTTCAATCACGAAAACGGGATATTTCTGCAGAAGTTTCAGTTTCACACCCGGGACGATCCCCATCGACAACAGCTTCGTCATGCGCGCCTCGTCCCTGGTGTTGATCGAGGAGACCCTGGAAATTTGCCCCGTCTCCATTTCGTCCAGCCGGATGACGATGCTTTGCACGGAGTTTCTGGCCTCCCGGCAACAATCCCCCTCCGGTATGGGCGACCCGTGGGGACAGCGGTTGGGGTGCCCCAGAAGCACGCAGATCGAATCGACCAGCTCGGGGGCCAGGATATGCTCGAACTCGCACGCGGCCTGTTCGGTTTCTTCAGGTGTCTTGCCCAGGACATCGGCCAGCAACCGCTCGGCCAGCCTGTGGCGTCTTATTATGCCCCGGGCCAGTGTTTTACCCTGGTCTGTAAGGCGTATGTTGTCGCCATGCAGTTCCAGGATGCCGTTCGACGAAAACTGGATCAGGTCTTTTTCAAACGAATTTTCCGGATCGTGCTCCCGCAGGGAGTCGATGGTCAGATCATGGCTCTCGTCAAGATGCCACAGCATCTCCAGCAACTCGTCTTTTTTATGATCGTCTTTATGGGTCATAACCGCACCGCAACCGCCTGTCTTGTGTGTCAATGGCTCTTCGGCTCTATTCTAGCATTAAAACGCGCCCCCCGTGACGGGCGTAGACTCAAGTTTTCCCTTGCCGCAAACCGTTTCGGCGATTAAGATTACCGGACAACCCGTAATCATCATGGGAGTCAAAACCATGTGGATACGATGATCGTCTATTAAAATCAGATCATGATTTCATCTCATCCGGATTATGTTTTCCGGTTGTTTGTAACAGACAGCCCGATTCCGCGGGCTATTTTGTATGAAGGGAATAGAGTAATGCGTTTTACCTCGAGATCGTTTGTTGTGTTCGTATTCTGCCTCTCCTCCATGTTCCCCATATCCGCCACGGCCGGCGAAAATGGCGGCAAAGACGGGCTGGTGTCTTTCAAGGACAAGGCCAGCTACGCCATCGGAGCCCGGATCGGCTCCAACATGAAACGCGACCGGTTCGACCTGAACCCGGACCTGGTGGCCGAAGGGATGAAAGACGCGCTTAACAACCGTAAATTGCGAATGGAACTGAAAGAAATCACCACCATCCTGATGAAACTTCAGGAACAAAAACAGGCCGCCATGAAAAAGAAAAGAGACTCTCAACAAGTGACCAACAAAAAAGAAGGGGAAAAGTTCCTCGCCGCAAACAAAAACAAAAAGGGCGTCATAACCACACCCAGCGGGCTCCAGTATGAAGTCATAAAAGAAGGAGACGGCCCGAAACCAACCGCCGCCGACAACGTCAAAGTCCACTACAAAGGCACATTGCTCGACGGGGAGGTGTTCGACAGCTCCTACGACCGGGGCGAGCCGATCAGCTTTCCGTTAAATGGTGTTATCCCCGGTTGGACCGAGGGGTTGCAACTTATGAAAGTAGGCTCCAAATACAGGTTCTTCATCCCATCCAACCTGGCGTATGGTGAACGTGGAGCGGGAGCGGTGATCGGCCCGAACGCCACGCTCATATTCGAGGTGGAGCTTCTGGGTATCGGGGAATAGCCGGCGATCCCGCCTTGCGCTAATTCCCGAAATTCTGTAACCGACACCTGGTAGAGGGTAATCGCACCCCGCGGACGGGGCCGTACACCGCGGACGGGGCCGTACACCGCGGACGGGGCCGCACACCGCGGACGGGGCCGCACACCGCGGACGGGGCCGCACCCCGCGAAAGGGTGATCGCACCCCGCGAAAGGGTGATCGCACCCCGCGAAAGGGTGATCGCACCCCGCGGACGGGGCCGCACCCCGCGGACGGGGCCGCACCCCGCGGACGGGGCCGCACCCGTCGAACGGGTGATTTACAGAATGCGGCATTCCGGTTTTTAGAGGCTTTATTCAGGAGGTTTCGGCTGGATCATGAAAATAGGACTGCAAACCTGGGGAAGCGACGGAGACATCAGACCATTCTGCGCCCTTGCCGGCGGACTGTCTGGAGCGGGGCACGAGGTGACCCTGGCAGTCACCAGCGTCGATGGCAAGGACTACTCGGACCTTGCCGCCGCGATGGGTTTTGAAGTGATTCACGTCTACGACAAGTTCAGCCTGACAGACGACGAACAGCACTCGATTTTCACGGCGATATCCCGCCAAAAAAACCCGCTGACGCAAGTCAGCCTCCTGTTCAAACATTTCTTCGATCCCGCCATTCCCGACATGATGGCCGCCTCGGACAGGCTCTTCTCCGAAAACGACGTGATCGTAGGCCATTTCTTTGTCCACACCGTTTCCGCCGCCGCCATGAAGCATGGCAAACCATACGGGCTGGTCACCCTTTGTCCCGTAACGGTTCCGTCACGTTACATGAGCCCGGCAGGTCTGCCCGGGCTGGGCCCCTGGTTAAACGCCCTGTTATGGAAAATAGCCGGCAAGGTCTCCTACTATTATTTCGGACGGAAGATAAACGAGACCCGTGCAAGATATGGCGTCGAGCCGATCAGGGACGTGATGACAGAGCTATGGACATCCCGGACGCTGACACTGGTGGCGAGCAGTCCGGCCCTGTTCAACCGCCCGCCCGACTGGGGGGATCATCTGGAGCCCTGCGGTTTTCTGAACATGCCGGAACGAGCGGAGAAATGGAAAATGCCGGACAACCTGGAGAATTTCCTGGAGGCGGGCGACAAGCCAGTCTACATGACCTTTGGCTCATTAACCCCGGTGGACGTTGAAAGCTATGTAAAATTGACCACCGAAGCCACGGAACTTGCCGGATGCAGGGCGATAATCCAGGCCGACTGGGACAGCGTCTCCAACATACCGGACAACCCGAACATTTGCCGCATCGGAAAAAACCCCCATCGCCAGGTCTTTTTCCGTTGCGCCGCCGTCGTACATCACGGAGGAGCGGGAACCACGCAATCATCGACCCTGGCGGGACTGCCTTCCATAGTGGTGGAGCACGCTTTTGACCAGATATACTGGGCCCAGGCGTTGCAAAAGCTCGGGATCGCCGGCGCTCCGCTCCACAGGAAATCGGTCACCCCGCGAAAGCTGGGAGCGGCTATCCGCCACGTTCTGAACACCCCCTCGATAAACGCGAAAGCCAGGGCCGTGGGTGACGCGATGAGGAAGGAAAACGGCGTCGGGCGGGCGGTGGAGCTGATAGAGGAAAAACTGCATGGCTGATTTCTCCGCAAAAACCATCGACCGCGGAAAAATATGAACGAGAGCGCCCTGATAACCCTGGCGGGTATAGGGCTGACCGCGCTGGCCTGCCAGTGGTTCGCCTGGTCTGTAAAACTTCCGGCGATACTGTTCCTCCTGCTGGCGGGGATAGTCGCGGGGCCGGTCACGGGATGGCTCGACCCCGAGGCGCTGTTTGGTGACCTGCTGTTTCCCTTGGTCTCGCTGTCGGTGGCTGTCATTCTTTTCGAGGGGGCGTTAACGCTCAATTTCCAGCAGATACGCGGGCTGGAAAAAGTCGTCCGGAACCTGGTGACGGTCGGCATAATCGTCACATGGACCATCATCACCCTTATCACCCGGCTGGCGCTCGGTTTCGAGTGGGAGATTTGCATCCTGTTCGGCGCTGTGACACTGGTCACGGGTCCAACGGTGATCGTGCCCATGCTCCGCACGGTCCGTCCGAACGCGCGAATCGCCAACATACTGCGGTGGGAAGGTATTGTCATCGACCCGATCGGGGCGCTGCTAGCCGTGCTGGTGTACGAGTTTATCATCGCAGGCGCGGGGCCGGAAGGTGGCGGGGGCACACCATTTGGCCACACGCTGGCCGCGTTCGGCCAGATCATAGGTATCGGGACAACCCTTGGCGCTGTGGCGGGTCATTCGCTGGGGGTCATACTGCGCAGGCGCCTGATGCCGGAATACCTGCACAATGTCGCCACGCTCACGCTGGTCTGCGGCGTTTACGCGATCTCCAACGCGTTCCAGGAGGAATCGGGGTTGCTGACGGTTACGGTGATGGGCGTGTGGATAGCAAACATGAAAGATACGCCGGTCGAGGAGATACTCGATTTCAAGGAAAGCCTGAGCCTGTTGCTGATCTCCGTCCTGTTCATAGTGCTGGCTGCGCGCATGGAGTTTTCCCAGTTCGCCCAACTTGGCGTCCCGGCGGTATGGGTGTTCCTGGCGATACAGTTCGTTGCGCGCCCGGCGAAGGTGCTGGTGTCCACCATCGGCTCCTCGCTTAAATGGAGCGAGCGGGCGTTGCTGGGATGGATCGCCCCCCGGGGCATAGTCGCCGCCGCGGTGTCGGCCCTGTTCGCCATACGGCTCGAGGGAGCCGGGTATGAACAGGCGCATTTTATCGTGCCCCTGACGTTCATGGTCATCATCGGCACCGTCACCCTGCAAAGCGCCACATCCAGACTCATCGCGACCGCCCTGGGGGTGGCCGAACCGGAACCGAAAGGGTTCCTGGTCATCGGTGCGAACATCGTCGCCCGGGCCATCGCAAAAGCGCTGACCGAAAGAGGGTTCCAGACGCTTCTGACCGATACTAGCTGGAACAACATCAAGGACGCGCGAATGGAGGGGCTGAAAACTTTTTACGGCCATCCCGTGTCCGAACACGCCGACC
Organism: Nitrospirota bacterium; assembly: GCA_024275315.1. Lineage (GTDB taxonomy): Bacteria > Nitrospinota_A > UBA7883 > UBA7883 > UBA7883 > JAJRZK01. The sequence goes on along the minus strand of JAJRZK010000057.1, from coordinate 1,964 downwards.
GCAGGCTGGACCTGGTGGGAATCGGCGGAATGCTCGGGCTGTCGCAGATAGGCCAGCTAAACGTGCTGTCCGCCATGCGGTACCGAAACGAGTTCGGCGCGAACAATATCTATACACTGCTCACCTCCGCCCAGAAAGAGGCGGGAGAAAAACATCGCGCCGCGGCGGATCGCAGCGGGTCGCCCCTGTTTGGAGATGATGTGACATATTCCAAGGCCGCCAGCCTCATCGGCCAGGGGGCGGAAATGCGGGCCGCCACCCTGACCGAAAATTTCGATTTCGAAGCGTACAAGGAAAAAAACGGCCGCAAAGCCATCCCCATGTTCGCTATCGACCCGAAAGATCGCATCCGGGTCTTCACCGCCAGCGGGGACACCGTAAAACCGGAACCGGGCTGGACCGTGTTGAGCCTTGTCCAGCCGGACGAAGACAAAGAGAACAGGAAATCCGGAAACCGGAACCCGGGCGCGCCTGAAACAAAGCCGGGCAACCTGTAAAATGGACAACACGCCGGCGCTGATGTGGGCAATGTTGTTTGGAGCTGTCGGCCTCGGCTTTATCGTATATGGCAGGAAACAACGCATGGCGATACCGCTACTGGCGGGCGTGGCGCTGACTGTTTTCCCCTATTTCATTTCAAACGTGTACCTTATGGTGATCACAGGTATCGCCTTAATGGCTCTGCCATATTTCGTGAGAGCCTGACGAAAAAAACTCACTGGCCGCCCTGTAAGCGCGTGGCGCGCCTGACCAGGCTGTTATTTTTCCAGGCAAAACCTGTCGAGCAGGTGGATGAGGTCGGCCACTTCGAGCTTGTTGCTCCACGCGTCGGCGTTCACGCTTTTGCATTTCTGTATCATCTGGTCGTTGACCAGCGAGGAGAAAATAATCACAGGAAGCTCTTTTAGCCCCAGTTCCTGTTTCACTCTCCTGCACAACGTCAACCCGTCCATCTGGGGCATTTCGATATCCGACACGACCGCGTGAAGGTATTCGAGAACGTTTTTGCCCTCCTGTTCGGCCTTTTCCACCTGCTCCACCACGGCCATGTACGCGTCCATTCCGTTGTCGAACATGGTGATGTTGGTGTATCCCACCTCGCTGGTGATCTTTTTCACGCTGGAGCGGACTATGGGAGAATCCTCCGCCAGGATCACATGCACATGCTCCCTGTCCATGTGTCTTTCGACTATGTTGCTGGCATGCTCCGGATCCTGCTCCTCGCTGTAGATCAGCTTCGTTTCCGGGTAGATATCAGTAATGACATGCTCCAGGTCTAAAAGCAGTATGTTCCTGTTGTCTATCGTGATGGACGACGTGACGCTGGGACCGAACTGGCTGATAAACGGGGAAATGGGCGTGATATCCGACCAGGAGCATCGATGAATCTCGATTACCCCATCGACCAGAAATCCGTTCACCATGTTGTTGAACTCGCACACCATCACCACTTTGCGAGCCGTTTCGGATTGCTTGCGCTTCAGGTCAAGGTGGGAATAGAGGTCTATCAACGACACGGTGGCCTCCCGCAGGATGAACATCCCCATCACGGAATGAAAAGTGTCGGGAACGGCGGTGACGGATTTGGGGTTGTATTGCAGAATCTCCCGCACCTTGGCCACGTTGACACCGAAACTTTGCGAGCCAAGAAGAAATTCTATTATCTCGACTTCGTTTGTGCCGCTTTCAAGCAGGATTTCCCGTCGGGCCATGAGTTACATGAAATGAGTCAGTGAATAAATACTAGCTTGCGATACTATAACAAATCCCGCCGTTAAGCAATTCCCTTTGGTCCGCTCCGAAACGGCTCCGCACCCTGAGGACGGGACCGCACCCTGAGGACGGGACCGCACCCCGCGGACGGGACCGCACCCCGCGGACGGGACCGCACCCCGCGGACGGGACCGCACCCTGAGGACGGGACCGTACCCTGAGGACGGCTCCGCACCCTGAGGACGGCTCCG
>JAJRZK010000056.1 GCA_024275315.1 Nitrospirota bacterium | reverse complement strand
GCTGGAATTGAGCCGCGTTATCAGGGAAACGTTGATGGATCGAAGGGCGTTGATCGATATTTTAAGTCTCAAGCCTGAGAGACTGAGGAAAATCAAAACCGAGCCTATACAGGCTACGCTATTTTAACCGGACAGTAGTGACTCTTTTTTTGTTGTTGGCATCGACTCCAACGGCGCTGGAGAAAACCTCTCCGAGGTTGCACAACTCTTTTTTGACCTATGGCCGGCGTTGCTTGCGCTTTTTATCAGCCACGGCGTCTCGTTCTACGCAAATTTCCTCGGCCGACGCGAATACCATAGCCGCACCATGAAAGATCAGATGACTGAACCCTACAAACGGATCGTTTTCATGCATGTCGCCATTATCTTCGGTGGTGGATTGACTCTTGCCACAGGCAGTCCTGGCCCCGTACTTTTGCTTTTGATCGCTATAAAAACCTTTGTCGATATCAGGGCGCACCTGAAGGAACGGGCCGCGGCGACCATGAGTTCAACGCCGAAATATGAGTGACCTTTTAACCCGGTTATCTTCCGGCGCCCCATAGCGCGGCCGCGCATGACGATGGGTCTATATGGTCGACCCGATGGCCCATGATTGTTACGGGGAAATAGTTCGGGATCTGCGATTTCAACCTGTCCAGATACAGCCTGCCGGGTCCTATGAGTATCACCGGTATCCGATCCGGCGCCGCAAACCTTCCCGCCATGCGCTTTACAGCCTTGGCTATATTATCCACCTGGGCGTCAACCACCTGACGCGCTATTGATTCGACCTGCTCAAAACCAAGCTCGTCCGGTTCTGAAAGAACCAACCTGGCGAGTCTCGCGGCGGCCGCGGATTTTGTTTTTCCCCTTCCGTCGGGAGTGGGTGTAGTGTACTGTTTTGGCTTTAGCTCCCCCAAAAAAAGATGGGCGTCGCCAATAATGGCGAAATGCTCCGGACATGTAGCCACCCTTTTTCCACCTAACCTCACCATAGGGACCACAAACGACGCGTTCGTTCGCAAACAGCCGGTATACAGAAGCTCTCCGTTTTTCAGCCTGCCAAAGTCTGACTTGCCCATCACGCAAGGTTTATGATTCCTGATTGGCAGGATATCGGTTGTCGTGGAGCCAACATCCAGAACTATCCCGTCTTTCACTCCCTTGCACATCCAGCCTAATGTAGCGGCCCAGTTGGCCGAGGCTACCCGCTCCGGAGCGTACATCGCCTCATGATATGAAACCAGCCGACCGTCAACGTCCATGATCCTGATCTCAAGGTTCGCCATCGCTTCGTGAACAGTCTTTGCGATCCAGCGCACTCCCTGCCGTCTGTTCCTGAAAACATCCGACAATTCGCCCGTCATAGTAAGAGACACACAGTCCGGGCCGTGCTTGTTCCGGATCTTTTCCAGCAGCGCAGGAAGCTGATCCTTGTCCCTGAAAATCTCGAAAGGAATTGTTTCGCTGGCCTTGAACCTTGTTTTTTTCCCAACCCGAACCAGGCTGTGCTTGATATGGACACCCCCAACGTCCAGCCCCAGAACTTTCAGCATGTCGAAGCGCCGGATATATCGTAACGAACCGGGCGCCGCTCCACTTCGCCAAGCTTCGGTTCGCGCGTCGCCGCATCGAGTATGGTATTGGCCGGATTGAGATCCAGCGATTTCGATAAAGCGCAGTAGCTGGTTGTCAACCTGGGATTCACCTCTATAACAACCACCTCCCCTTCCCGGGTATGCACATAATCAACCCCCCAAAATCCCCGCAAGCCGGGAATGGCCTCTTTTATCAAGTCCACCATCCTCGAAAGTTTTTTGCCTGGCTTATCGGCTGTCATTTCGCCTCCGGTATATTTGAGTTTGGCGCCCTTCTCCAAAATTTGCCGGTTGACAGACAGAATCGACGATTCACGCATCCCGGAAACAACGCACAGGCTCATCGGATCACCTTCGATATATTCCTGGGCTATCGTGCGTGAATCTGCGTGCGTGAATGTCTCTGGCTCGCCACTTTCATGCAAGGTCACATTATCCGACCCTGCGCCATCCACTGGTTTGGTGACCCATTTTCCGCTGAACACGATTTTTGGATCAAAAAAACAGGCGGCCGGATACGTTTTTGGAACGGGTAACCCTGCCTCGCTCACCACAGCTGAAAAAATCAGTTTGTCACCAGAGTCCCTGATAGCGTCAGGATGGCTACCCAGGTTAATTTTCCCCCCGGAAACAACCGCCCTGGTCAGATCCGCCAATACTCCTGCTGTCTCGGGGGCTATTATAAGCGCCGCATCGCACCTGTCCAGCATATGGCTAATAGTCTGTCTGTAATTATCATATATCGGGATGACACCTGGATAACCTTTAAACGATTCCAACAGCAGATGATCGACGGTAGAGAAAACCTCGGCAACGGCGTTCGCGTCGCCAAAGTCAGCCAACGCAGATTGCAGCATCATGATCCCCTCACCGACAGGGGCTCCCTCGAATCCGGAGCCTGACAAACCACCACCTGCCAGGTATTCATGGATAAATATTTTCATCAGTGAATTGTAGCAAATAGTCTCTTTTGCCTTAACCGGGGTGGCGATGATATAATCTTACACGGTCGTTTTCAACGCGACCGCTTCTTGTGGAGAGGTGACCGAGAGGCCGAAGGTGCGCGCCTGCTAAGCGTGTGTAGGGGTTATGCTCTACCGAGGGTTCGAATCCCTCCCTCTCCGCCATTATCTTTTTATTTCAACTAAATACCACAGTCAACAATAGCGTGGCTTTTAGCGATTTTCAATTTTAATCCCTTCATTTTTAAAGCGTTACAGCTCTACCAGATTTCGCCCCGCATTGCCCCCGAGAGGCTAATTCATTCAATATAAAATTCGCTCCGGAGTGAGAGCGAACTTTTGTGTGTTGCGCTTCATTTGAAAAAGAGATGGGCGAACCGGGGTACCAGATAAAATTTTGCGGATCAAATCGATAGTTTTCCTCGGTGCTCGGCACCCGATGATAATGCTCTCAATAAAACTGGGATAGATCTTCAAGTCCCCGTTATCAGTGATGAACGTTTCAGAGGCCACGCACTGATTCCGCTCTTGAGCAATAAGCCGAAACTCATTCTCGTATGCCCAATCTTTTGGCTTGGACAAGAGAGGTCTAAGATTTGTTCCAAGTGCTTCGTTGTCAATGTCAGGAACTGGTAAGTCTTCAGAGTATTCAACCTTTAGCGCCCCACTGAAATCACCATGAGTGGTTCTAAAGCCAATACACATACCGGAATGGCTTCTCGCATAATGATCTTCCCCCATTTTCACGGACACTTTTCTAAGCAGCTTCTGCCATCATAGCCTCGTACCTGGCCGGAGACAAATATCCAAGTGCGGAGCGCCGCCGCTGGCGGTTGTAGAACACCTCGATCCACTCGAAGATATCGCCCTTCGCCTCGGCCCGTGTCCCGTAATCCTGATGGTATACAAGCTCCGTCTTGAGCGTCCCGAAAAAACTCT
>JAJRZK010000055.1 GCA_024275315.1 Nitrospirota bacterium | reverse complement strand
GCATAACGGCGGAGCTGATCACGCCTATAGCGATGGAGAAAGAGCTTCGATTCGCGATACGTGAAGGAGGCCGCACGGTCGGCGCGGGTGTCGTGTCGGAAGTGATAGAATAGTATGTCAAAAGTAATAGCCGCCGGGCAGAAAATCAGGATACGCCTGAAGGCGTATGACTACCGAGTGCTTGACCAGGGTGTGAAGGAAATCGTGGAGACGGTAAAGCGGTCGGGGGCTCGTGTGATAGGGCCCATACCTCTGCCGACGGTGCGCAACAGGTGGACCGTGCTACGTTCCCCCCATGTGGACAAGAAATCCAGGGAGCAGTTTGAGATACGCACCCACAAAAGGATTATCGATATAGTGGAACCTTCGCCGACTACCGTGGACGCTTTGATGAAGCTGGATTTGTCGTCCGGGGTTGATATTGAAATTAAGCTGTAAGAGAACGAAATGAAAGGTTTGATTGGCAGAAAGGCGGGGATGACCCATATTTTCTCCGACAATGGTGACGAGATTCCGGTGACCGTCTTCGAGATGGGGCCGTGTCCCGTGGTGCAGGTGCTCGACGAGGAGAAAAACGGTTATAATGCCGTCCAACTTGCTTTTGAGCCTCTGGAGAAAAAGGACAAGAACAAGATCCCCAAACCGTTGCGGGGCCATTTTGCGAAATCGAAAATAAAACCCCACAGGCGTCTTCAGGAATTCGGTATAGATAACGGAGAATCCATCAAAGTAGGGGATGTGGTCACTGTCGATATTTTCCGTGACGCTGATTATGTGTCTGTAAGCGGCACAAGCAAGGGCCGCGGGTTTGCAGGCGTGATAAAAAGGCACGGATTTCACGGAGCCCCGATGAGCCACGGCGCTCATGAGCAGTTCCGGCATCCGGGGTCTATGGGCATGTGTGTGCAACCCGGACGTATTATACCAGGTAAAAAACTTCCAGGGCATTATGGCGCCGAAAAGGTGAAAGTCCTGAACCTTGAAGTTGTAAAACTGTTTCCCGAGCGTAATCTTCTTCTGGTCAAGGGCGCCGCGCCCGGTCCTGTGGGAGGGGTCGTCACGGTGGAGATCAGCGACCGCAAGAAAAAAAGAGTGGTGCAAGAGCAGGAAGGCGCCAGGAAAAAGTAGACAATAATGAAAATAGATGTAATCGACACAAAGAAAAATAAGGTGGGTGACGCTGAGCTTGCGCCGGAAATCTTTGAGGGCGAGATCAAGCGGCATCTTGTGCACGATGTGGTGGTAAACCAGATGGCCAACCACCGGAAGGGCACACACAAGACGAAAAACCGCACGGAAGTGCGTGGTGGCGGTAAGAAACCGTGGAAGCAAAAGGGGCTCGGCCGGGCCAGGGCCGGATCTATCCGCTCTCCGCTGTTTCGTGGCGGTGGTGTCGTGTTCGGTCCCACTCCGCGCAACTATGGCTATTCGGTTCCGAAAAAAGTGCGTAAAGCCGCGCTGGTTTCGGCGCTGACGTTCAAGGCGCAGGACAATGCGTTTATCGTTGTCGACAAGCTTGAGCTCGCCGCCCCGAAGACAAAGGACGCCCTGGCGATATTAAATTCGCTGGGGATTTCCGGCAAGGTGCTGATTGTAACAGGCTCCAGGGACAGCAACCTTGAGCTGAGCTTTCGCAACATCGCCGGTGTAAAAATGGTTCGGCCGGAGACGGTGAACACACTTGATCTTGTCAAAGCCGACACTGTGCTGTGCGTCAGGGACGCCCTGGACGGGATTCACGAGAGATTGAGCTGATGAAAAGCGCGTTTGATTTGATAAGGTTTCCGGTTATAACGGAAAAAGCCAGCGATGCGAGGGATTTGCAGAACAAAATAACGTTTTCCATCGATCCTTCCGCAAACAAGCGGGAGATAAAAAAGGCTGTGGAGGATGCGTTCAAGGTTACCGTGGAGAAGGTCAATATCATGAACGTGAAGGGCAAGATCAAGCGTTTGGGCCGCTACGCCGGGAAACGACCGGATCGAAAAAAGGCGATTGTAACACTTAAACAGGGCGACACTATCGAAGTGTTCGACCAGGTGTGATGAAGAGATATTAGTATGGCTTTTAAAAAATATAACCCGATAACACCTGGACAAAGGAGCCGTACCGGGCTGGATTTCAAGGAGATCACCACGGACCGGCCGGAAAAGTCGCTGTTAAAATCCAAAAAACGAAGCAGTGGACGGAACAACCTCGGCCGTGTGACTGTACGGCGCAGAGGTGGAGGCCAAAAGCGCAAGATCCGTATCGTCGATTTCAAACGGGACAAGGATAATATCCCCGCCAAGGTGGCGACCATAGAATACGATCCGAACCGCTCGGCCAATATAGCTTTGCTACATTACGCCGATGGAGAGAAGCGATATATCATAGCGCCGGAGGATGTCAATGTCGGAGATACACTGCAATCGGGAGACGATTCCGAGATCAGGTCCGGCAACGCCATGCGATTAAAATCGATCCCTGTCGGAGCCATTATCCATTGCATAGAGATGCGCCCCGGTAAAGGCGCCCAGATCGCCCGCGCCGCCGGATCGTCTGTCCAGCTTATGGCCAAAGAAGGGGACAAGGCCCTGCTGAAACTCAAATCCGGAGAGATGCGCAACATCCCTATAACCTGCAAAGCCACGCTGGGTGTGGTGGGCAACTCGATGCAGGAGAGGGTTTCGCTGGGCAAGGCCGGAAGAAGCAGGTGGATGGGTAAACGGCCGAGTGTTCGTGGTGTCGCCATGAATCCGGTGGATCATCCTCATGGTGGCGGCGAAGGCCGCACGGCTGGTGGCAGGCATCCTGTGACCCCATGGGGCAAGCCTACCAAGGGATACAAGACCAGACGAAAAAATAAAAAGTCGGACAAGTTGATAGTTAAACGTCGCGGCAAATAATTATTAAGGAATTTATATGGCCCGCTCTTTGAAAAAAGGACCTTACGTAGAAGACAGCCTGCAAAAGAAGGTGGAAAAGATGGTCTCTTTACAGGACAAGAAGATCATCAAAACATGGTCCCGCAGATCGACAATCACCCCGGAGTTTGTCGGCCTGACTTTCGCCGTGCATAACGGCAAAAAGTTTATCCCCGTATACGTGACCGAAAACATGGTCGGGCATAAACTGGGAGAGTTCTCCCCGACCCGCACATACCGCGGCCACGTCAAAGGGGATAAGAGAACCTCCGGCAAGTAGCTTGGACAGGTGGCTGAGTTTACCCTCCACGGATCATCCCGCGGGTTAGGCTGGCTTAAACTACCTGGCAATCCACTCAATTTATGGGTGAGCGATTGCGACCAAAACCGGCTGAATACCTTTTAACCCGCCGATTCCGGCTTTATCACCGTAACGCTTTTGCTGATAGTGACGGGCCTGGCAAGAGAGTCTGACACCGGGCAGTGGTTTTCCGCCATGTCGATCAGGGTTTTGACAGATTCTTCCGGTTCGGAAGTTTCCAGGGTCACCTTATAGGTAATCCCCTCAAACCCGGACACCACGTCCGGCGCCACGTTGAACAATCCCCGGAGGTCGATAGACCCTTCCAACTCCACCTTTACCCCGTCAAGCGTGATGTCCAGTTCCGCAGCGTATTCCACGTAAACGGCGCTTATGCAGGACCCCAGCGCCGCCAGCATCATTTCCATGGGATTTGCGGACCTGTCCGATCCCCCGGACGGCTCCGGATAGTCTGAAAGTATCGTGTGGTTGCGGATAGTGTTTTCGTTTAACAAACCGCCTTTCCACTCTGTCATTACCCGTGGCTTATAGCGGGCCGCTTCAGGCTTTCTGGCGAACAGCGCTTTGCGCCGGTCGATTATCGATTTGAGGCTGTGCTTGCTCATGGGTAAACCTTTATTTGTACACACCAGTGCGATGTTCTACAAAGTCTATCATCAACCGGACACCCAATCCGACACCTCCCTTTTTCAAATAACCATTTTCAGAGTTCGTATACGCCGTGCCGGCGATATCCACATGGGCCCATTTGCCTTTCACATGCTTTTTCAAAAAAGCCGCGGCGGTGATAGCTCCTCCCCAGCGGGGACCGATATTCTTCACATCGGCGATATCGCTCTTGATATCCTCATCATACTCCTCCCACAGCGGCATGGGCCAGCATCTTTCCCCGGTTCTCTCCCCGGCTTTTCTTATCTGGTCGATAAGCTTTTCGTCATTGCCAAAAAGACCCGAGGCTCGATGACCAAGCGCGACCATGCAAGCGCCCGTCAGCGTGGCCATGTCCACCACGCAGTCGGGTTTGTACCGCCCTGCGTAAGCCAAGGCGTCGGCGAGTATCAGGCGGCCTTCGGCGTCCGTGTTCAGCACCTCCATGGTTACGCCAGATAATCCTGTCAGCACATCCCCTGGCTTGGTGGCGGAGCCTCCAGGCATATTTTCCGTGGATGGAACCAGCCCCACAAGGTTTGCCTTCAGCTTCAGCGCCGCGGCGGCCCGCATGGCCCCCAGGACAGCGGCGCCTCCGGACATATCCGACTTCATCTCGTGCATGTCCCCGGACGGCTTGATGGAAATTCCACCCGTATCAAAAGTCAGCCCCTTGCCGACCAGTACGATGGGCTTCTTGGTTTTGGGACCCTTCATCCATTCCAAAATAATGAACCGCGCAGGTTCGTGGCTGCCCCTGGCCACTCCGCAAAGTCCGCCCATACCCAGCTTTTCTATTGCTTTTGGTCCCAGGACGGAGCATTTGATACCGTATCTGGAGGCGATCTGCTTGGCTTGATTGGCGAGGAATGTGGGGGTGGCCATATTGCCCGGCATGTTAATGAGGTCACGAGCGAAACATGCCGACTCGGCCAGAATCTTCCCCTTGCGCGCGCCCTTGTCTATGGCGGAGACGTTCGATTTTTTATCCGTCAGGTGCGTGATTTCGCTTATACGTTTGTCATCTTTTTTAGATTTATAGCTGTCAAATGTATAAGACGACAGGTACGCTCCCTCAGCCGACGCCTGTGCAAGCTCACCCACGGTCAATCCGTTCGCAGACTCTGAGGCGAGGGTGGTTCCGAATTTTTTGACGCCCGAATTTTTCATGACAGACGTTCCGGCGGCGCTGGCCTTGCGAACCTTGTCAGCGGATAGCTCTGTTCTTTTTCCAAGACCCACGATAACTATTTTACCGGCGGGAAACCTGCCAAGACTGTCGATGGCGAGTGTCTGACCGGGTTTGAACTCGAAATGTCGGGCTCTTATCGCCCTGGTGAGATGCCCGCCGAGCGCTTTGTCCATGGTTTTCAGATCATCTCTTGAAGCTTCTCCCTGGAAAGCCCCAACCAGGACGCCGTCGGTTTTAAAAGTGTCCATCATCTGAGTTTTTATGGAAAACTTCATAAAGCTCCTTTTTTGTAGTCGGTATGAAAATGTCATCAGGCCAAAGCGCCTGGCCACTTTTCATAGTATATTACGCCTGGGAACGGCTCATCAAGGTATAACGGTTGGCGTGGGTCTGGCGCGATGCTGTGATTATGGCAAATATGGTATAATTCCAAAATTCTCAGCAATTATTGCGTATGGTCCGATATGAGAGCTACGATATCATTTGTATTTCTTTTATATTTCGTGACGGTGGCCGGATGTGTGTCTCTCCCCTATGACATTTCACAGGATGGATCTGGCGAGCCGGACGGTATCACATACAGAAAATATCAGGTCAGCACCATTTTGTTCCAGGGTTTTCCATCACCCAAGGTGATTGAAAAAAGCTTTCGTAGCAAGGTAGAATTTAACAAAAGACATGGCATCAAAAGCTACAGGTTCAGCAACTATTTCCAGAAAAGCAAAACCCCAAGCGTTGTTGTCGTATTAGCCATTTCCGGGCAAACAGCCGGTATGGGGATATACGACTCTTCCGGCGCTGTTCTGGCGGAATATTCCAACGGCCGGGTCGCCGGTGACTTTGTTTATTTTGATATAAACAGCAAAGAGGGCTCCAGCAAGATTAAATGGTTTTTAGGTGTCAAAACCATTTCCAGCGTCATAGAGTCATATACGAAAGACGGCGTGCTGGGCCAGGCCGAAGTGACAATCTACAAAAGAAAATAGTCTTCGCCTGTTTTTTGTTTCATCCTGACGAAAAACGACCAGCCGGACAATCACGAGCATTATCGGCAGTCGAACGAATAGTTATCGAGTTGGCTCGAAATCTTGAACAAGATTTGCGGAGAAAACTCATTGATTGAAAGACTATATCGATGAAATCTTGGACTACTGCAACTTCGGCAAAAATCATAACACTTTACCATTACCAGCAATTTGTACCTGAAAAACTGGTGCGCCTTGTTAGTGAGGGTGTGCTGACACTTTCATCCCCAGAAAAATTTAACGATCCGTGGGATTGCAGACCCAACTTCAATTGCAATGTTGATGATCCTAATTACCGCAAGTGAACTTCCCCCGAATTGACGGACAGATTGTTTAGTATGGGATTTGTTTTTCAAGGAGGGAGAAGATGTAGAAGAAACGACGTAAATACAGTGATGAGTTCAAGATTGAGGCGGTGAAACTTGTAATGGAACAGGGGTTGT
>JAJRZK010000054.1 GCA_024275315.1 Nitrospirota bacterium | reverse complement strand
TTATCGAGGTGGTGTACAATCAGAAACGTCTCCACTCGGCGTTGGGCTATCTGCCGCCGGTGGAGTATGAACAACTATGGCTTCAAATCCAGTGACTCAAATGACCGGAGCTGATGTCCAAAGCAAGGGGTTCAGACCAAAACGTTAGAAAAACGTTTCACGGGTGTTATAATTTTCCAGGCTTAGGGGTAGGCGGTGGATTATTGAAACTGCATAAACAAACGAGACCAAAGGCATGCCAAGAAACGCGCAGGTGATCCGGTTCATGGCGCTGTTGCGGGAGCTGGAGTCCGCAAAAGGGCTTTATGTTCCCAAAATGGCGGAGAAGCTCAGCGTCACGAGGCGCACGATATACCGCGATCTCCAGGCAATAGAGGATTCCGGCTTTCCATTGTATAGAGACAAGGGCGACTCGAGGATGGTCTGGCGTTTCGTCGATTCATACCGTAGCAGCGTCCGGGAGCTTTCAATTTCCACTTCGGAGATGCTGGCGCTATGGTCAGCGCTCGGCTTCTTGCGCAATCTCAATGGGACACCATTTGAAACCGATATCAGAAGTCTGATCAAAAAAATCGAGTCTTTGAACAACAATGGAAACAGATTGAAAAAACTCGGAGGATCGTTATTTTATCGGCTGGAAAAGGGGACCAAGGACTACTCGGCCAGTGGTGAGACGATCAGGCTACTGCTCAAAGGCATACTGGAATCTCGCGTCCTCCTTCTGGATTATTACTCTTTCCACTCCGAGAAGGTGAAAAAGCTGGAGATCCATCCATATCACCTTCTGGAGCACAAGAAAGGGCTGTATCTTTTCTGCCACTCCATGGAGCACGGCAAAATTATCACGCTGGCAATCGAACGGATAAGGAACATCAAGCTACCCGGGAAGACATTCGAGCCTGATGTATCTCTCGACTTTGAAAGCTACGCCAACTCCGGGTTCGGGATTTTCTCGGGCAAAGAGGAGCCTGTTGAGCTCATATTCTCCAAAGGCGTCGCCAGGTACATAAAGGAGAGACGCTGGCATCCCACCCAGAGATTGAAAAAGATGAAAGACGGGCGGGTAAAGCTTTCCTTCAAAACCTGCATTGACTTCGAGCTCGTCCACTGGATACGCGGCTTCGGTCAGGATGTGGAGGTGGTGGGGCCGAAAAAGCTAGAAAACAACGCGGGCAATATGGCTAGTGGTTTTAAAATGTTAAGAGTCGGGAGGGAATAAAACATGGCGAAACTGTCTCCACTGAAATCATAGGAAAACTTTGCGAGGCTTTAGTCGTACTGAAAAAGTCTGGAATCGTCAAAGAAACTGTTGAACCGAAGGATGAGTTTAAGGTATTTCTTCTCTTAGAAAACAACCATCACTGGAGCGGAGTTCATAGACAAGACCCACGGATATGCTCTGATATGCCTAAGCTTCGAAAAGCACTTGGCATTCTATGTGTCGCCCTGGATCACAACGCCGGCCGCGTCGGCAAATTCGCTCAGGCCGCCGGGGCTGGCGACGAGAACGCTTTTCTCCCGCCCTTTCTTCGCCGCCTTCACGCCGCCCCAAATATGCCATCACTCAAAAGCGCAACCAGCAGCAAGCGTTCCACCGATCCTGGACAATCACTGTGAGGTTGGCGCGCTGGGAGCGGGGGCGGTTTAAACACGTTTGCACCGGTTTTGAAAAGCGGGCGCAAACTATTTGATTTCTCACAACGCCTGATGAATATGCACAACCGTCATTCATGTATCCCCGCTGTCGGTCCGTTCCAGGCCGAACTCCATGATTTTTCTGGCCAGAGTGTTTCTATTCAGCCCGAGTTCCCTGGCCGCCCTGGTCTGTACGCCACCCGATTTGACCAGGGCGGTTTTTATCAATGTTTTCTCTACCTGTTTGATTACCGTCTCGTGTGTTTTCCCCTCTGGAGCGGTTGCGCATATTTCGCCTATAACTTGCTCGAGCTTTTTGGAAAGGTCGCCCTCGCGAGGCTTTATCGCGGTTGCGGGCAGTATGTCCTCCAGAACAATCGTAGAGCCCGGCGAGATAATCACAGCCCTGCGGATCAGGTTTTCAAGTTGCCGGACGTTTCCCGGCCAGTCAAGCTCCATAAGCCTGGCCGCCACTCCCGGGCCAACGGTTTTCGCCGGCTCTCCCAGTGTCCTCGCTATTTTCTCCAGAAAGCTGTCGACAAGAAGCGGAATGTCTGCTTTACGCTCCGATAATGGCGGAAGCTTCATGTGAATCACATCAAGCCTGTGATACAGATCTTCACGAAACAGCCCCCGCGCCACGTCATCGGCCAGATTACGGTTGGTAGAGGCTATAACGCGGGCGTTCGACCTTATAGGCTCTGACGACCCGACAGGATAGAACTGGCCATCCTGGAGCACCCTGAGGATTTTGGCCTGAAGTTTTTTGGGCATGTCGCCGATTTCATCGAGCAAAATTGTGCCTCCATCGGCGGAAAGGAACTTGCCTTCCCTGTCCTGTTCCGCTCCCGTGAAAGATCCCTTGCAATAGCCAAACAGCTCCGGCTCCAGCAATTCGCCCGGGATGGCGGCGCAGTTGACGGTCACAAACGGTTTTGAGGACCGGTTGGAACTGTTGTGAAGGGCTTTTGCCACCAGTTCCTTCCCCGTTCCGGTAGGTCCGGTTATAAGTATGTTCGCATCGGAATTTGCGGACCTGCCAATCAGCTTGAACACCTCCTGCATCGGGGCGGAGCGGCCCACCATTTCATCCCCAACGACGCGCATGGTCGCGCCGGACTTGAGCCTGGCAAGCTCTGAGGACATGGCGCGATACTCTATTATGCGTTTAACCGTCAGCGCCACCACCTCTATATCGAAAGGCTTGGTGATAAAATCGTACGCCCCTTTCTGCATGGCCGCGATGGTGTTTTTCATGGTCGCTTCGGCTGTCATGATGATAACCGACGGTTTGGGTGAAGATTTCACCAGGCTCTCCAGCAGATCGAGCCCGGACCCGTCGGGCAGAAGAATATCCAGGAAAACGCAGAAGTACGATTTTTCGTTAATACGCTCTTTCGCCTCTTCCACACAACATGCCGTGTCACAGGCGAGACCCATCCTCTCCATGGCCCTGGAAAGGACAATCCTGATGCTGCGCTCGTCATCTACTATCAGGACCGCGCCAGCCTGATCTGGTTGTTCCATAACCAGAAACGTTACTCCCGACAGGGCTGAAAATCAAATACCGAATCGCGGCCGCATACGTTACGATGTACGCAGATTAAACAATTCGACCGGGAAACTTCATGAACGAGAAAGTGACATATAAAAATTCCGGCGTGGATATCGACGCCGGGCTGGAGAGCCTTCGAAGAATAAAGTCCGCCGCCGCATCGACGCTTTCAGAGTCGGCGCTGACAGGGTTGGGGGGGTTCGGCTCGCTTTTCGACCTCGGGTCGACGCTAAAGGAGTACAACGAGCCGGTGCTTGTCCAGAGTGTCGACGGGGTTGGAACCAAGCTGATGGTGGCCAGCATGGCCGGCAGGCATGACACGGTGGGGGAGGATATTGTCAACCACTGTTGCAACGACATAGTTTGCCAGGGCGCCAGGCCGCTCACTTTCCTCGATTATATCGCAATGGAAAAAATGAACCCCGGGCAGATAGAGCAATTGGTAGGTGGCATGGCCAAGGCGTGTCGGGCCGCCGGCGTGTCCCTGGTAGGTGGAGAAACGGCGGAGCTTCCCGGTGTTTACGTTAAAGGGGAATATGACCTGGCGGGGATCATCACAGGTGTTGTGGAAAAGCCGCGAATATTGACCGGAGCGTCGATCGTGGAAGGTGACACTGTTCTCGGCCTGGCTTCCAGCGGCCTCCATACCAACGGGTACACCCTCGCCCGGAAAGTGTTGTTCGACAAACTCGGGTTTACTGTCCACTCCTCCCCTCCGGAACTGGGGCGGACGGTGGGCGAAGCTCTCCTGGAGCCGCACCGCAATTATTCCCGGCCATTGTTGAACGCGCTGGACAGGTTCGCCATCAAGGGTTTGGCGCATATTACGGGCGGCTGATTCTACGACAACATACCGCGCATTCTCCCCCCATCGGTAGACGCCCTGATAGCCAAAGATTCCTGGAGCGTCCCCCCGCTGTTTGGCATGATCGAAAAAGGAGGCGACGTGCCTGAAGAGGACATGTACCGGACGTTTAACATGGGTATCGGCATGATAGCCGTCGTAGAGGCCGACCGGGGCGAAGCGGTGGCCGAAGCGCTCCGGAAAGAGGGCGAAGAGGTTTACGAGATTGGAAAAATCGTCCCGGGCTCAGGCAGGGCGCAGATACGCTAGTTAAACGCTATGTCGATTCGGAAGACGTTTTCGCCGGAGCCGTTTCGTCTTTCCCGCTCATAAGGTTGCGAAGATATTCGATCATCTCGGGGTTATCCCATTCCCGCATGCCGTCCGCCTTGGCTTCGACTTCACCTTTGGGGTTGATCATGTAGGTCTTCGGGATGCTCCGCAGGGAATATGGTTTCATCGTTATGTTTTCCCGATCGTGCAATATGGGAAAATCGATATTCATCTCTTCTATGAACCTTTTCACATCCTCCACACTGCCCGTGTCGATGCTCACCGCCAGCATCTCGAAATTGTCGCCCTTGAGCTTGTGATACATATTGTTGAGCATGGGCATTTCCATCACACATGGGCCGCACCATGTCGCCCAGAAATTTATGAACACCCATTTGCCCTTGAAATCGGACAACACCACGTTTTCCCCGGCAAGGTTCGGCAAGGAAAAATCGGGCGCGGCGACAAGGTTTCTTTCGGCGCTTTCTGCGTGAACATGGTCGCCCACGGTCGTCGCACCGATAAAATATCCGGCCAACACACTGAAAAACAGTATGACCGCTGTTTTTACCCGGTTTGACATATATGGCATGATTACTCGATCCAGGGGAAATAATCTGATGTTAAAAACCGCCTTACCAGACCTGCTCTACACTTGCGACTTCCGGTATACGCTCTTTCAACGTCCGTTCGATGCCCATTTTCAGCGTCATGGTGGAGCTGGGGCACGAGCCGCAGGCGCCCAGAAGCTTTAGTTTGACGACTCCATCCTCAACATCGACAAGCTCCACGTTGCCACCGTCGGCCAACAGGTGCGGGCGAACTTCTTCCAGTACCTTCTCGACTTCTTCTCTCAATTTGCAACCTCCGGGTTAAAGACCACTTTCAGGGATAGTTTATATCAATAATCAGCCGCTGGCAATCGTCATCCAGGGTTTAAAAACGCCGCCTGATAACAGGCCGGCGGTCACGATAGATTAAATCGCCTTGAGATGGCGGGGGGTGGACGTGTAGCTGTGCTCTTCGTCCGGAAACTTGCCCGATTTCGTCTCGTCCATATATTCACGCACGGCGCCCTGCACAACCGAGGACAGGTCGGCGTATTTTTTAACAAATTTCGGCGTCACGTTCGACGGCATCCCAAGAAGATCGTTGACAACCAGTATCTGCCCGTCGCAACCGGCGCCGGCGCCGATACCGATGGTGGGGACGCGCAGTTTCCCGCTGATGGATTCGGCCAGGTCGGCGGGGACACATTCGAGCACTATGGAAAACACACCAGCCCTCTCGAGCGTTAACGCTTCGTCAACGAGTTTTTTCGCCGCCTCGGCCTGCCGTCCCTGAATCCTGAACCCGCCAAGCTTGTGGATCGATTGCGGTGTGAGGCCGATATGCCCCATCACCGGTATTCCGGCTTGCAACACGGCTTTGACTGTCTCGGCGACACCATCGCATCCTTCCAGTTTCACCGCTTCGGCGCCTTCGGATATGAGCCTGCCCGCGTTTATAAGCGCTGTCTCGACATTTATATGGTAGGAGAGAAACGGCATGTCCGCCACCAGCAGGGCCCGCTCCACCCCCTTGCGGACGGCCCGGGTGTGGTACGCCATGTCTTCGAGAGTGACCTTGAGCGTGTTGTCGTCCCCGCGAAACGCCATGCCCAGAGAATCGCCCACAAGGATCATCTCCACTCCGGCGGTGTCCACAAGCTTTGCGAATGAGTAATCGTATGCCGTGAGAGCGGCGATTTTCTCTCCCTTTTCCTTCATTTGGCTCAACCGGCCAAGGGTGATTTTACCGGTCATAAATAGCTATCTCCATACGTATTTATAAACAGCTATGACTGGGAGAGGGGGGAGCGGGTAACGCCGGCCACAAAAACGCCGTAACGCACCTCAAGATAAAACACCATCAGCTTCGATGTGTTGTCACTGCCCCGTCCCAGTCCGTCAACATCACGGATCCAAGCGGATATATAATCAGTATAGTATGACGATCCGATTATAACCAGAATTTTCTCGAATGGATCGCGGGAGGGGGTGAATAATAGCGTCACCCCCCTGAAACAACTCCGGACTGTCTAAAAAACCGATTTTAACGGGTTGAAAAACTCCTGACCCTGGATATCGCTCCTGACCTTCTTGACGAGCCTTTCAAAGTCGTCGCTGTTGGCGACGAAATCTATGTTGTTCGTGTTGATTATCAGCAGGGGCGTTTTGCGGTAGTTGAAGAAAAACTCGTTAAAAGTCTTGTTCACCCGGTCGATATAATCATACCCGACGCTACGCTCTATATCGCGCCCCCGCTGTTTGATTCGTTTCATAAGGGTGGATGTGTCCGCCTGTAAAAAAACCACCAGGTCCGGGGCGGGGATCTGTTTTACCAGCTGGTTGTAGATGTCGAGGTAAAGCCGGAACTCGTTCTCGTCCAGGTTGATCCTGGCGAACAGCATGTCACGCTCCATCACGTAATCGCACAGTATGGTCCGGCTGAACAGATCCGTCTGGGCGAACGCGGAGAGTTGCTTGTACCGGGACACCAGAAAAAACATCTGGGTCTGGAACGCAAACCCCTCCCTGTCCGTGTAAAATGATTTCAGGAACGGGTTTTCGTCAACCGCCTCGAACACCGGCTCCACCCCGAACCGCTCCCCCAGCATTTTCGCCAGCGAGCTTTTGCCCACCCCGATCGGTCCCTCGATGGCAATATACCGGCTCATGGGTTCAGTTTGCTCATGCGCTGCCCCCGGTCCGGAATATTTCCCAGTAGCTCGGATATGCCGACACCCAGGCCCGGATGGACAAGGCCAGGGTTGATATCAACCAGAGGTTGCAGGACGAACCGCCGTTCGGCGGCGAGGGGATGAGGGATGGTAAGCTCGTCGGTGTTCATAACCAAATCATCGTAAAATATGATGTCTATATCGATCTTGCGTGGTCCCCATTTCTTCCCGGTGACACGCCCCATCTTTCGCTCTATATTTTTCACCTTTTCCAGAGCCTCCTCCGGCGTGCAGTCCACTTTGACCGCGACGGCGGTGTTTACAAACCAGGGTTGATCGGTTTTCCCCTGCGGCTCGGTTTGGTAAAAACAGCCGATCCCGACCACCGCGAACCCGTCTTCCGACCGGAGACGATCTATGGCCTCTCTCACCGACGACACCGGGTCGTCCATGTTGGAGCCCAGAGACAAATATACATTCGCCATATGTGTTTTCCAGCGGTTGGCGCGCCGCTTTTCAAAAGGTAAACCTGTGCCCCGAAAGCCTGCGGGCGATTTCGCCCATCACCCTTTGTTCGTCCTCCTCGCCGTTGGCAGCGAACGTGACGGAAAAACGGACATAGGGCCCGGCGTCGTCCCATGGAACCGTCGATATAAGTTTTTCTTTTATCATCCATTGCGAAAACGCCTCGCCACTGTCGAACGAGGGTCCGTCATCAACGCTTTTTGGCGCCTGCACATAGAGATAAAACGTGCCCGCCGGCACGGAGGCGTTAAACCCGGCCCTGTTCAGGGCGTCCACCAGCAGGTTCAGCCGTCGTCTGTATTTATCCGTTATCTTTTCTGTTATACCAGGATTGTCCAGCGCGGTTACGCCGGCCTTCTGTATGGCGATAAACTGCCCCGAATCGCAATTGTCCTTCACCGCCGCAAAAGCGCTCACCACCAGGGGCGAACCCGCCACGAACGCCAGGCGCCACCCTGTCATGTTGTACGATTTCGAAAGCGAGTGAAGCTCGACCCCCACATCCACCGCGCCATCCACGCTCAGGAAAGAGTATGGGCTGGAGCCGTATGTAAGCGCCGCGTAGGCGGCGTCCTGGATAACGACAATTTCGTTGTCGCTGGCGAACTTTATAACCTTGTCGTAAAACGCCGGCGTGGCCTGCGCTCCGGTGGGGTTGTTCGGATAGTTGATATAAAGCAGTTTCATCCGCACCCTGTCTTCGTCGGATATGGAATCGAGATCGGGAAGAAAACCGTTTTCAGCCGTCAACGGCAGGTTCAGCACATCGCCCCCAAGATACCTGGTATGCGTAGCCGCGACAGGGTATCCGGGAACGGTCTGCGCCATCAGATCACCCGGGTTTATGAAGCAAAGCGGCATCATGGCCAGCGCTGGCTTGGCGCCTATGGCGTGGTTGATCTGCGTGGCCGGATCGATCCCCTCGACACCGAAGACATTTTTAAGATACCGCGCCGCCGCTTCCTTGAACTGCGCTATCCCGTTATCCGCGTAACCCCGGTTTTCCGGTTTCGCGGCTTCTTTTTGCAGTGTGGCCACAACTTCAGAAAACGCCATTTCGTCCGGCTCGCCGACTCCCATGTCTATCAGTTCCACGCCGGGATTGGCCTCCATCGCCGCGCGTTTCGCTCGTTTGATTTTCTCGAACTTGTATATCGTTGTATCCTTGCCAAACCCGGCCCCGCCTATACGGTCTGCGAAGGTGGCCTGGATATAGCTTTCTCCGGTTTTCGTCGTCATTGCTGCTATGGACCTCTGAATTAGTAATTACACTTAAACCTGCGATCGAAAAGATTGTAGGCCATGACGAAGAGGGGGTCAATCACGTCGTAGCGTACGCCTTCCATGGAAAAGCTGACACGCCGCCGGGCGCGCCTGTGATGTCATGTGCGGACATGTAACGCCATGTGCGGACATGTAACGCCATGTGAGGACATGTAACGCCATGTGAGGACAAGTCATGTTGCAAACATCGGCGCAAATGGTAGAATCGCTTTTGCTTATAATACATCGGGCTGTTTGTGTCGATCGTCGCCGGACCGGTAAGCCAGCGGTGGGGTAAATGATCGGCACCAGATTTTCTCCGGAGAGGTGTCCGAGTTGGTTGAAGGAGCTGGTCTCGAAAACCAGTGTATGGGCAACCGTACCGTGGGTTCGAATCCCACCCTCTCCGCCATAACTCTTATTTAATCAATAAGATACAGCAGCCTCTAATAGCGCGGCGATTCGCGGTTTTCGATTTTAATCCTTTGTGATTCAATAATTTGCGAGGGCTCTCTATTTTGCCCCCGGCTTGCCCCCGGAACCGATTTTCGAGCTCTTCGAATGGAGCCGCAAAATCGCGGAGCGTGTAGCGCGGGTGACATTCGCATATCGTTTCCGAACGACCTCTGGCGAGTTCAGAAGGAAAACGGAGACGTGATCGAAGCTCCATCCCTCTTCGATCTTTCTGGTGGCGAATGAGTGCCTGCCGAATTCGTTGGCGGTGATTGTCAGGAAGCCCGCCTTTTCACGGGCGTTGCGGAAAATAGAATTCAGGGTGACCGCCTTGTAACCCCTGCCGGTGATCGTATTGATAAAAACGAAATCGTCCAGACCGGAACGGCCACCAATCGCTTTCCGAAAAATATCAACAAGGTAAACATCCTCGTGATCCATCGGGATAGCGGCGCCACCTGTCTCCGCTACCTTCGGGAATTCTTTCAGTTCCTCTTCATCAAATGCGTTGCGAATGTAGTACACTCCTTTTGAGAAGGAAACGTCACGGATCTTTAAGGCTCGCGTTTCGTTCTCGCGCCTCCCCGAGCGCCGGAGGAACTCGAAAATGAGACGATGGTCTTTCGGCAACGCGTCCATAATCAACCCCTGCTGATCCCACGTCAGAGTTTCTAGCGGCTTACGCCGAGTTTTCTTTATGGCGGGGATCGTGAATGCCAGCGGCGGAATGTCTTCTTCCGCAACGGCAAAGCGGAGCATGTGCCGTATGCCATCCAAGGTCTTGGCCTTGACAGTATCGCTCGCCGCTCTCCGGTGCTTACACTCCTCAGCTCACGGATACACTTTTTGATGTCGGCAAGCCGCACATCGGATATTGCGATATCGCCGAAGAAAGGGATCAGGTAAAGGCGTTGGTAGGTTTCATATTCTCTATACGCGCTTTTGGTAATCCAACCTGCTGAGCCCTTGGGCTGTTCACGCCGCTTTTGTAACTCATCCAGGTAATATCCAGCGTAGTTTTTCCAGAGCAGATGGTTTCGATGCTGTGGCAGGTATTGGCGAGGGTCAAACACTCCGCGCTGAATTTCCATACGGATACGATCCGCTACAGCGTAAACGGTTTTGACGAACAGCGGATTTCCCTCTTTGTCGGAATATATCCGAACGCGTCTTGAAGGATATCCCCGAACACCCGTTACCTGGATGAAGCAGGACACCGGTCGCACTCTGCGATGATTGGGGCATCGAAGCCCATTGTTGAATTTAAAAGCCGCGCCGCAGATCGGGCATTTTTCTTTTGAATATATCCTGATCGCCATGCCTTTCCCCTCCCAAGGCTGAAGCTGATAATCGAGGATATCATCATGATCGCTTCTTTCAGTCGGTAAAATCGCGGCTTGGCTTTTTATGACGAGCTTTCTTGTGTGGAACCCCACTTTTTCAAACCCTTATTTACCTTCTCGCTCCCAGGTATTGTGAGCTGATGTATTTGCGGGAGTGGCCGAGCTGGTCGGAGATATACCAGCAGGCGCGGTCGGCGATTTCCTTTTGTTCCTTTGTCATATCCTTGAAGCTTGGGCCGCCACAGACTCGCGGTTCGAGTCCTGTCAGCTCGCGATATGTTTTATGCGCCCAGCCATGCCGTAGGTCGTGGCTTTTTATGCTGAGAATTTTCTGAGTGTGTCGTGATAACCGCGCAGCCAGCTTCTGAGCGTTTTGTCTTTCGGGATGAGGCTCTTGTTTCCGGTTCGCTCGGCGTATTCGTGGATACGTTTTATCCAGTCGCGCTGAGCCTCGTTTCTGATATCAAGATTGCGGGGCCGCCCATTCTTGCACCAGCTTCCGATCATGGCCAAGTAGTTTCCGCGATCGGCAATCTTTATCTGCAGCTTTAACGCCTCCCGCGCTCTTAGACCGAACAGCATCTGGCCCTCGACGGCGAGGCGGTATTCCTCCTTGGGTATCCGCTGAAGTTCTCCTGGTGTCGGATAGGCTTCTCTGTTCTGAGTGGCGTAGTATTTGCGCGAGCCTATCCCGTACTCCTCGTTTGTTCTGTAGACGATGTTCGGCTTGTCAATGCCCTTGGCGAGCGAGCGCAGATAGGAAAGGTTGTTCTTGAGCGAGCCGGTGGATCGGCCCAGGCTCTTGAGATGTTCCACGTAATGGCTGATGATTTTGGGTTTCAAAGCGTAAAGCTTCGGCAGTGACTTGTAGTTTTCCATCAGCCAGTTGGCGAACCTGTGCAGGCCGACTTGAGGTCATGCCGGCCGGCGTAACTCCGCCTACTGCTCTCACGAATGACTTTCTGTATCTCAGCCTTTAGTCTTCGCATAACTCGCCTCCTTTCTTTTGGCTTTGTTGAAAAAAAGATCAGTGTTACTGCCGACCGGTTTAACGGTCACAGCCAGAGCCACGCGGACGTACCGGTATGGTTAACTGTCGTCCGGCCCTTAGCAGCCGGACGGGCCTTGAGCCTGGCCAAAACAGGCCTCCGGGACATGCCCGGATTCCAGCCCACAAGCGCTGGCGATGAAAAAGATCGAGTAGCCGCTATCCCGATCGCCGGACTTTTGGGGAGCGCTCCGGCGTGCGCGGAAGAAATGAATATTTGGCGTGAATGGCGCCTTTTACTGATTGCCCGTCATGGACGACGGCTGTGCGCGCTGACCTCCGCGAGCTTGTGGAAATATTCACGCGGGTTGTATCAGCGCCAAGTTACTCTAAGGAAAAGCGCGGCTATGAAACTGCGCAAGGCTCAACAAACGAACGTGTCGCCGGAGCCCTCACAGGTAATAAGGATTAGGCGAAGATTTTGAAATCCTCGCGATATACGAATACGCCGACCCGCCGGTCGGCCAAGTGACACACGGGGCTAAAACCCGCGGCCTTGGTCTTCGGGATGCGTCCCGAAGAGCGCTCATGAAGAGCGGAAAAGATACGCTAAATTTATAACCAGCGTTCACGGATTGCAAGATGAAAATGAGTGGATTCGCGGATGTTTTTTGTTTGTTCGCGCTGATATCGCCGTCACGAACGCGAGCGTGAGTTAATGCTAAGAAAACCTTTCAGTTGTACTGTTTTTTTCTTTCGTCACTCTACGCTTTGGCGCTGATCTTTTTCGCTCGCTCCCGGCATTGGAAGGCGCGGGCGGCGGCGGACATTATCTCGTTTCGCCTTCAAGCGCCTTCATGCCGTCCGCATCGCTTGCGAATTCACGCCTTCGCCAGAGTGACGAAAGCGGATGTGGGGAAACGTGGTTAGATGGATGAGCGATGCTTGTATTGGCGAGCGTTTGTTGCGGTCTATTAGTTTATTGCCCATAACGTAGCGATTCAAGCCAATCTCCACAAACCAGCGACAAACACGAAAAGTCAATTTGATCCCAGGTGAAGGAGTTCTCCTGCCTGGACAACGGCCACATCATCAACAAGACGGTTTATATCGCCCTTGGTGTCAACATGGAGGGGCAGAAGGAGGTCCTTGGGCCTGGATCGGGCAGGCCGAGGAGCCCAAGTTCTGGCTGAAGGTCGTGACGGAGCTCAAGAACCGCGGCGTTCGTGACATCTTCATCGCCTGCGTAGACGGTTTGAAGAGGTTTCCGGAGGCGATAGCGTCCGTATTTCCCCAGACCCAGGTTCAGCTGTGCGTCGTTCACATGGTTCGGCATTCGCTCAAGTTCGTGTCATGGAAGGACTGCAAGGCCGTGGCGGCGGACCTGAAGGCGATCTACACCGCCGCCAACTCAGAGGTGGCTGAGCGTGCGCTTGCGGCTTTCTCTAAGAAGTGGAATGGCAAATACCCGACGATATCCGAATCGTGGCACCGCAACTGGCAGGGGGTGATCCCGTTCCTCGCCTACCCCGACTGCATTCGGAAAGCGATTTACACGACCAACGCCATCGAGTCGATCCAGCGCGGTTTCCGGAAGGTGACCAGGAACCGGGGAGCGTTCCCCAACGACGACTCCATCATGAAGCTGCTGTACCTTGCGCTGCGGAACATGGAAAAAAGTGGACAAAACCTATTCGGGATTAGAAAATGGCCCTCAACCAGTTCGCAATCATCTTCGGCGACCGTCTGCCGATGGCGGTGTGAACATCATCTCAATAAACGGTCACTTACACAAAGATTCTGGCAGACTCTATGCGCTCGGTGATCCTGCTAATTTATTTGACTGGAATGGCTTGAAATATCGCGGGCCTTTTTTTCATGTTACCTGCTAAGCAACTTGGGCGAAGGTCCATTCATCTCAATCCTATTTCTGGTAACTTCCTCGCTTACTCCAGAATGTCACAAAACTTATAAGCTCGATCCCCCCCATCCGCCATTGATCCAGTGAACTGCTCATGGATGTTTGATACTTCTGCCCCGACATGGATTTACCTGCGATGCCTTAATTGCGCGGAGTCGAAACCGGATGACTTGTTCTTGAACTGGAACGACACAACAACTGGTAATAATTGAACAGGCAGACCATTTATGGTATAAGGTAATTTTATTTGCCAAATCACTACTGTCCGGTTAAAATAGCGTAGCCTGTATAGGCTCGGTTTTGATTTTCCTCAGTCTCTCAGGCTTGAGACTTAAAATATCGATCAACGCCCTTCGATCCATCAACGTTTCCCTGATAACGCGGCTCAATTCCAG
>JAJRZK010000053.1 GCA_024275315.1 Nitrospirota bacterium | reverse complement strand
TCAAAGCTGCATTCAGCGTGGCGCGCCGTTTCCGGGAGGCTTATGATGTGGTGGCCGCAAAACCTCCGCTGGGCGATATAGCCGGGTTTGCGGCTATGGCCGTGCTGACGGTGGTTTTTATCCGTGGCGGTGTGCAGAACTATCCCCTGACGGTCCGGAACGCGTTTGTGAACCAGAGGGTGGAAATCGGGATGCTTAGCCTTAACGGCGTCTACACGACGGTTCGCTACACCTACAAGAGATGGAAAAAGAACAGGGGCGCCTTCATGACCGAGCTGGGCCCCCCGTCCCGCAGTTTCGAGCAGATGGCAAGGACCATCGTAGACCCGGAAAAAGAGAGCGCGGATCCGGACTATCCTCTCTACAGGAGTTACAGGTATTCCCCCTCGGAGACAAAACCGTATAACGTGGTCATTTTCCTTATGGAGAGCTGGTCGTCCAAATACGTGGGCGCCTTGGGAGCCCGCATCTCCGCCACGCCCTTTTTTGACAAGCTTGCCGGCGAGGGGCTTTTGCTGACCGGTTTCATGGCCAGCGGCCAGAGGTCCATAGAGTCTTTGTCCGCCTTGCTGGGTTCTTTTCCTTCATTCGGCGGGTTGGCGCTGGGGGAGCAGGGGTACTTGTACCAGACCCGATTCGAGACGGCGGGCGGGATATTCCAGAAGCAGGGGTACGACACCATGTTCATCCACGGCACAGAGCCGGGTATACTGGACATAGATCAACTGACCAAGAGGATGGGGTTTCCCTGGCTGATATCGAGGGACTCGTTTCTGGTCGGCGGCAAAATGAACGACAGGTTATGGGGGATCGGCATCTACGACGAGTATCTGTTCCTGAAGGCGCACGAGCAGTTCGAAAAACAGTCTCGTCCATTTTTCGCCGTGGTGTTCTCCCTCACGTCCCATACACCGTACATAGTTCCTTCTGTTAAGTTCAGGCATTTCAGCGAATCGACGCCTCATCACGAGTTCCTGGATTCGATGCGCTATTCCGATTACGCTTTGGGCAGGTATTTTGAGGAAGCAAGGAAATCTAATTATTTCAAGAACACACTGTACGTAATCATGGCCGATCATACCGAAGGGGCGTCCACCAGCGACAACCTGTATGAAAACCACTGGATACCGTGCCTGATCTACGCTCCGGGCCTTGTGAAGCCGGGAAGGTATGACCGGCTGGCCAGCCAGGTGGACATTGTTCCCACGATCATGGATATTCTGAAAATGACGGCGAAACACAACTCCTGGGGCATGTCGATTTTCAACCGCGGCGACAGGAGCGCTTTGTTGTCTCGCGGTGATATGTCGCTGTACCTGAAGGGGCAGTACATGATGTTGATGGATTATCAGGGGGCGACCTCGATCTACAATTACAGGAAAAACCCTGGCGTGGAGCTGGATTCTGCGGATCCAAAAGTGAAAAGCCTGAAGGAAAAACTTTTTGGTGAAGCGCTCGATTATGTTAAATTCAGTTTCAGCCTCATCGCCAACAACAAGGTCAAACCGCCGATGGCGGCTGAACCTGACCGGCAACCTTGATTTTGTGAAACGCCCGAGTATGTCAAATCCAGCTTTGGTCCAACGCTTTCGACAAAGCCGGACCGCCGATGGCGGCTGAAGGTGGCAGGAACCTTAGTTTGGTGAAACGCCCGAGTATGTTAAAATCCAGCTTTGGTCCAACGCTTTCGACAAAGCCGGACCGCCTGTGGCGGTTGACCGTAACCAGGAGACAGTAATATGGCCCTGACACCCTCCACGATGCTACCTTTGGGAACCGTGGCTCCCGACTTTTCCTTGCCCGACACAAACGGCCGGATCGTATCCATGACCGATTTCGACGACGCGCCGGCGTTACTGGTCATTTTCATGTGCAACCACTGCCCGTATGTAAAGCATGTCCGCAAAGAGCTGGCCCGGCTCGTCGGCGAGTACCAGATGAAAGGTGTGGCGGTAGTGGGTATAAACTCCAATGACGCCGCGAACTATCCGGAAGACAGCCCCGAGAAGATGAAAGATGAAATGGAGGCGAATGGATACACATTCCCATACCTGTACGATGAAACCCAGGAGGTGGCCAAGGCTTATCGCGCCGCCTGCACTCCGGAATTCTACCTGTTTGACGCGAGCAGGAGGCTGGTGTACCGGGGCCAGATGGACGACAGCAGGCCTGGAAACAGCGTGCCAGTGACAGGGGCGGACATCACAGAGGCGATAGGGGCTGTCTTAGAAGGGAGACCTGTAAATGAAATCCAGAAACCTGGCGTGGGCTGTAGCATCAAATGGAAAGCCGGAGCCGCCCCCGATTATTTCGGGTAATGTGACGAGGCCCTGACTGCGCCCGGCGGGCGATCACACGGCCTCGCCCTGCGCGGTCAATGGGACGCGTAAAACGGTTGTCATGAGTCGGCCCTTGATTCGTTTACGCCGTGAGCGGCCATTTCCCCGGTTTGCCTGTTATAAAGGGGAAGCCACACGGAAAACGTGGAACCATGCCCGGGCGATGATGTGGCCTCCACTTTCCCGTGGTGAATATCGATTATCTTATGGACCATCGGCAAACCCAGACCGGTGCCACCGGCTTTTGTTGTATAGAATGGCTCGAATATTTTTTCCAGGCTGGCGTTGTCAATCCCGACTCCCGTGTCGGTTATGGTTATGTGAACGTATTCATCCGCGTTTGTATATTTCGGATCACCAGCCGGTCGATCGCCTTTATCGCGGCGTGGTGACTCTTTGCGCGACCGCACGGTAAGGGTACCCCCATCCGGCATGGCTTCGATGGCGTTGACGCACAGGTTCCATATCACCTGCCTTATCTGCTCCTGGTCTATACAGGCCTCGAGGTCCGGCTCGATTTGCAAATCAAAACATATTATCGACTGGTATTGCGGGTTGGACTGAAGGAGTGTGGCTGTTTCGGTCAGGAGATTGCCGGTGTCGGTGACGGATTGGTCAAGCTCCTGCATGGACGTGTAATTGAGAAACCGGGTGATGATCCTGTTCAGGCGATCCGCCTCGCGCATGGTAATGTCCATCAGCTTCGCGTTCTGCTCGGTCAATATATATCCCAGGTCGGAGTTCAGCATCTGGATGGACCCGCTCAGGGAGGCCAGCGGGTTGCGTATCTCGTGGGCGATTCCGGCCGCAACACGCCCTATTGCGGCCAACCGCTCCGAATGGGCCATCTGGCTCTCCATTTTTTTTATGGCGGTCACGTCGTTGAACACCGCCACGATACCCTGGGTCTGGCCCGACGCGGTAAACTTGCTTATGTTGATCGAAAGGCATATCTCGGTGTTGTCTTTTGATTTGAACGTGGAGTCAAACTGCCTGGCGGGGTCTATCTCCCTGTCCAGCCCGGAGAAAAAGCTTTTGATCTGCGGAGCCTGCAACACCTTGTCGACCGGTTGTCTTTCGATCTGGGAGGAGTCAAGCCTCAGGATCCGTTCTGCGGCCTGGTTGTGCGACAATATGGAGCCATCCATGTCGATCGCCAGAAATCCAAGCCCCATGCTCTTGAGCACATTTTCATGGAAAGCCTTGAGCGCGGTGAAATCCTCGTTTTTCTTGATGAGTTGCTGATCGGTTTTTTTGATCACGCGGGTCAGGTAGACGCTCATCACCGCCACGAAATAAAAGGTCGTAACGTTCATCAGCGCCGTCATGAAAACGTAGAAAAAGTTTTTCGAATAGCTTAACGGGGGGAAAACGTAATACGGCTCAATTATTCCCAGGTATTCGAGGGTGACAAGGCCACAGTACAAAATGCTGGAGGCGGTGGCCAGGACATATGTGGACGATACGCCGCGAAAAAAGGCGGAGGCTATGATTATCAGGATATATTTGAACGAAAACGGGCTGTTCAACCCTCCGGTGCAGAACACGATCCAGCTTACAAGCACCAGGTCGAAAGTCAGCTGAACATTCACAAACCGGAGCGGGTTGGTTACGAACTTCAGGAATATGGCATAGGCGATAGTCAGCAGATACGCCGCCCCGACGGGAGCCATGGCGGGGAAAGGGGCTCCCATTTTGCCGTACTTGGCCTGGTAAAACGCCACCGTCCCCATGAAAAAGGATATGATGGCCAGACGCGCGGTCAGCAGGATCTTGATGTTGGTGAAAATCTTCGGTTGCCTGGCGTGGCCGGATTTGTCTGCGATCGGCATGATTGTCACATTCCCCCGCGAAAGGCCGGCGCAAAACCGACCTTGGCGACAAGAGTCAACGCGCCTTTTTCACCTTTCAGGCTCAATCGACAATATATGGTCGTTTCAAACGCAATATCAACACGGTCCGTAAAAGCCGACAGATCCGCCCTAGCCGACAACGTCCCCGAGCTTGAATATCGGCATATACATCGCCACCACCACGAAACCTACGACAACACCCAAAAACACCATCAGCATAGGCTCGAGCAGGGAGGTGAGACCTTCGACGGCCGTGTCGACCTCGTCGTCGTAAAAGTCGGCGATCTTGTTCATCATGCTGTCCAGCGCGCCTGTCTGCTCGCCGACTTCTATCATCTGCACCACCATCGGCGGGAACACACCCTGCTCCTTGAGCGGTTCAGACAGCCCGCGGCCCTGTTTTATGTCGTCGATAACCTCTATGACGGCCCCTTCTATCACTTTTTGACCCGCGGTTTTCGCGGTTATGTTCAGCCCCTCGATTATCGGCACGCCGGAGGAGATGAGGGTTCCCATCGTTCTGGTGAATTTCGCCACGGCCACTTTCTGTATCAGCAGGCCTATGACAGGAAGGCGCAACGCCATCTTGTCGGTATACAACAGGCCCTTTTCCGATTTTCTGATCTGCCTGAAGCCGACCACGAGAACAATCGGAAGAAGGAAGACAATGTACCAGTATTCGATAACGAAGTCGGAAAGGTTGAGCACTATCTGCGTAGGCCAGGGCAGGGCTTTCCCGAAATCGGCGAACATCGTGCCGAACATGGGAATGACGAACACGAGCAGGAAAATGACAACCGCCACGGCGACGGTCACGATAGCCGCGGGATACACCATCGCCGACTTTATCTTGCCCTTCAGCGACATGGCTTTTTCCATGTAGTCGGCCAGCCGCACCAGGATCTTGTCCAGGATACCGCCGACTTCTCCCGCCTCGATCATGTTCGTATACAGCTGGTCGAACACCTTGGGATGCTTCCGGAGGGCGTCGGCGAACGTTTCTCCGGATTCGACCTTGGATTTGATTTCGCGTATGGTTTTGCCGAACATCTTGTTTTCCGTGGAGGTGCTCAGGATCGACAGGCACTGCACCAGCGGCAGACCGGCCGCGATCATCGTGGCGAACTGCCTTGTGAATATGACCACGTCCTTGGATGTCGGCCCCCCGCCGAACAGGACTATGTCCTTTGGCTTGGGCTTTATCGAAGTGAACTTTATATGTTGCCGTGACAAGATGGTTTTCGCAGCTTCCAGGGTGTCAGCTTCGATTTCACCTTCCTGGGTTCCCAGTTTCGTCTGAAACTTGTATTTGAATTCAGGCATATCCGTTCCTATTCAATAAAGTGCC
This sequence comes from Nitrospirota bacterium, assembly GCA_024275315.1. Classification (GTDB taxonomy): domain Bacteria; phylum Nitrospinota_A; class UBA7883; order UBA7883; family UBA7883; genus JAJRZK01. The sequence goes on along the minus strand of JAJRZK010000053.1, from coordinate 27,664 downwards.
ATAACAAAGCAAGCGCAGGCCCGCTGGCCGATCGCGAGCCCGGTTGACCGAACTTCAGGAGCATTAACCAATCTCCTTGCCGGTCTCGACCAGCATTTTTCTGAAAACCGAGTAAAAATTGGAGTATTCATTCATGGACTTTTTCAATATCAGCTCGAAATTCGAAAAATCCGTCTCGTTCATCACCAGGTTGACGCTTCGGTTGAACGCTGTCATGTTATCCATGGTCTTGAAATTTTTGCCGATCATAACGACGAACATTTTCCTGCGTGTATCCATCGTCATCGGCTCCACGAACTTGTGCGTGGGGTTGTTGTTCGGGTCGCAACCTTCGAACCGCTCGTTGAGTATGAGCAGATCGTACGTGTTGAAAGTCAGCTTGTTAATGGCCTCGTTGTGGCTTTTGACGGAGGTGATGACATACTGGATCTTTTTCAGCACTGGAGTTATCCTGTCCATGTTCTCGCTATCCACCACCAGCGCGCGGTATTTCCCCTCTCCCAAAACTTCCAGCTCGTTTTCGATGGAGTCCTCCATCCCCGGTATGACGGGGATGCCGGCCCTTTTTCGTGGTACGGGAACGTCCTGGGTTTCATCAAGGGGGCGGGGCGTCGGCGTGGTTTCCGGGACCTCGCCAAGATCGGGCAGGATTCCTCCGGTGTTTTTGGTGTCTTTTCGTTTTGCGCTTTGGGGCGCCTTGCAGTTGGGGCAGGAGAAATTGAACACCCCACCGTCCGGGATCTTCTCGTCCGGGATGTTTATTGTCTTGCCGCAACTGGTGCATTTTACTTTCATCGGTGTCTACACCCTCCTGCGTCTTCCTGATCTCTTGTGGTAGTCGTCGTAGCTTTTGTCCATTCCCAGTTCCTCTATGTCCGTTGTCTTTTCTCCCCGCTTGCTCTTGATGGTGTCTATGCCGCGGCCCACAATGGCTTTGCGGGAGGCGTAGGCCAGGGCGGTCTCTTCGGTGATCAGGCCCTGGGCGTAAGTGTCGACGATGCTCTTGTCGAACGTGCGCCAGCCAAACGGCTCCGAGGCGGTGATAATGTCATAAAAAGTTTTGCCTTCCTCTTCTCCGTTCAATATGGCGTCCTTGACGCGAAGGTTCATCCCCATGATTTCAAACACCGCCACGCGGCCCCCGCCTATCTTGGGGAGCAGTCTCTGGCAGATCACCCACCTTATCGATTCCGACAGGCGGATACGAACCAGTTTTTCCTCTTCCAGGTCAAACATGCCGACTATGCGGTTGATGGTCTGTCCGGAATCGACGGTGTGCAGGGTGCTCATGACCAGGTGGCCGGTTTCCGCGGAGGACATGGCGATTTCCACTGTTTCACGATCACGCATCTCGCCTACCAGTATAACCTTTGGCGCCTGGCGCAACGCGGCCCGGAGACCATTGGCGAACGTGTCGAAATCCTGCCCCAGCTCCCGCTGGTTGAACGTGGCCTTTTTGTGGGGATGGGAATATTCGACAGGGTCTTCCAGCGTCACCACGTGGACCGATTTTTTCATGTTTATAACGTTGAGCATGGCCGCCAGCGTTGTCGTCTTGCCCGAACCGGTGGCGCCGGTGACCAGCACGAGGCCGTTCTTCTCTTCGGCGACCTTGTTGAAAACCTTTGGCAGATTAAGCTCCTCTATGGTTGGGATGACTGTTTCCAGCTTTCTCATCACCAGCGAAATCGTGTCCCTCTGCGAGAAAATGTTGACGCGGAAACGGGCTATGCCTTTCAGGAAATAGGAGCAGTCCGCAGAGCCGTTTATGAGCAGGTGACGGGTGAGCCTGGGGTCGTTGCTGATTATGTTCAACGCTATCATCTCGGTCTGGAAAGGGGTGAGCTTCCAGATAGGAGGCTTGATCGGCACATCGACAAGCTGGCCGGACGATTCCACCTGCAGTGGTTTACCTACAGTGAAGTTCAGGTCAGACACGTTGTCGTGGCTGTCCAGCATGGTCTTAAGGATGATATCCAGTTCTGTTTGCCGCAATTTGATCGTTCCTTTTTTGCGCTATTACAGGTTATATCTGCGTGAACAATACCTCAACATGTCGCCTCCCCGGCGCGACTCTATACAAACGTAACTGCACTGCATCGAAATAACGATTTTAATTATATATTATTTAAGCGCTTATGGCAAAATCAATAATTGCGTTTCCAGCGGGCCGCGAGAGGCGGCGTGCACCGGCCACGGCGGAGGCGGCGGAGCGGGTTCATAAAACCTGGCGGAACTGCTTGGCGAGTCTCAGCGTCTGGTCATGGTAGTTCGATCCGATTTCCGACCCGTACCATATGTCCGGTTTTTCGCTCATTTTTTCATACTTCATCTTGAACAGAAACTGGCCATCCTCGATTATGAACGGCACGTCGTGGGGCCGGACTTCTAAAACGGCCTTGGTTCCTTTTATCTCCCCTTTTTTGCCGTAGCCGAAGCCGGGATCGAAAAAACCTGCGTAATGAGTGCGAAGCTCCCCCGATCCGGCGTCGAACTCCACCATCTCCGCCGCGCATGTAAGCGGCACCCGAATCCGCTCCTTGGACGCGAAAATATAAAACTCTTCCGGCTAGAGAATGAGCCGTCCGTTTTTCGGTGGGTGTATCGGCTCCCAGAAATCGTCGGCGTCATAATACGCGATCTTGTCCAGCTCCACCACGCGGCTGTTCTTCTTGGCTTTGTATCCGACGATATCGCCGCTCCTGTCGAGGTCGACGCTCATGAGCATTCCATCGTCGGAGATATGCTCCTCCGGCCGTCCCACGAAGCTGTTCCTGCCTTTCCGGCTTTCATACAGGAGCTTTTCGCTCTCATACAGGTCTATCAGCTCTTGCTGAATAATGAAATCCTGATTCCTTTTCTGGTCCATGTTAAACAGCCAGTGTTGTTTTGGAATCCGGCTGGGGTTGGTGTTGATCAGCCGCAACTGGTTGAGCGTCTGGCCGCTTTTCACCTTTACCGTAAAGGACAACGGCACGATCTCCAGGAACATCTCACCTTTGTAACCGACTGGTATATGGTCGAACCAGTAGCAGTTGTCGGTGATTACCCTGGTGAAAACATCGAGCCTGCCGGTGGAGCTTTTCGGGTTGGCTTTACCTGCCAGGGTGGGGGTCAGGTTGAGTTTCTCGTTGATAGGGACAAGGTAGACGGCGCCTCGCTCCAGGATTCCACCCCTGTCCAGGTCCACGTCATACATGACGAGGTCCTTCATTTTTTTCCTTACGGTTTCAGATTGGGGCAGAAAGCTCGACTGGAGCCTGTATGCGACCTTGCCCAATGTCAGGTCTATAGAAGCGGGTTGTATGCAGGCCCGGCCGCCGCCGGGCGCCTCATAGCCAGACGTGACAAGCGCCCCCTCCTCGACAAGGACGGCTATCTGCTGGGACGCAAGCACGTTGCAGCAAGGTGATTCTTCTGACGCCATAATCGATAAAAATTGATAAACTGATTATTTGACTCGATCTAGCGGCATACTATATCATCAGTCACTTATCTTGAACAACACGCAGGGCAGGTTTTAATCATGGAAATAACCGGAGCCGAGATTTTCGTCAAATCCCTGGCAAAGCTGAAAGTGGACCTGATTTTCGGTTATCCCGGAGGTGTCGTCCTGCCCTTGTACGACGAGCTTTTCAAGGCCATGAAACCCCGGCACATACTCGTCAGGCATGAACAGGGGGCTGTGCATATGGCCGACGGATACGCGAGGTCTTCGGGCAAGGTGGGCGTGGCCCTGGTGACATCGGGTCCTGGAGCCACCAACACCGTCACGGGAATCGCCACCGCGTACATGGACTCGATCCCGATCGTGGTTTTCACCGGCCAGGTGCCGACGGCGCTTATCGGCAACGACGCGTTCCAGGAGGCGGACATCATCGGGATAACCCGTCCGTGCGTGAAACACAGCTATCTTGTGACCGACACAAAAGACCTGGCGCGCACCATGGCCGAGGCGTTCTACATAGCCTCCACCGGCAAACCGGGACCCGTGGTGGTGGATCTGCCGAGGGATGTCCTGGTAAACACCGCGAAATACCAGTTTCCCGAAAAGGTGGAGATCAGGTCGTACAAACCGACCAGGACAGGGCATGTCAAGCAGATAGAAAAACTGGCCGACGCGTTGCAAAAGGCGGAGCGGCCCGTGTTGTATGTCGGTGGCGGGATGATATCCGCCAACGCCGCAGGAGAGCTGGGCAAGCTTGCGCGGGGCGCTTGTGTCCCCGTGACCGAAACCCTTATGGGGCTGGGCAGTTTCCCCACGGCGGACAAGCTCAACCTGGGGATGCTGGGAATGCACGGCACATACAGGGCGAACATGGCGGTGACCCATACGGACCTGCTCATCGCCCTTGGCGCCCGGTTCGACGACAGGGTGACCGGCAAGCTTGACGAGTTCGCCAAGGAGGCCGTCGTGGCTCATGTGGACGTGGATCCGACGTGCATTTCGAAAAATATCAGGTGCCATATTCCGGTGGTTGGCGATCTTAAGGACGTGCTTGCAAAGCTTAACGCGGTGATCAGGAAAAGGAAAGTCAATTGGAAATCAAAGCATAAAGCCTGGCTTTCCCGGGTGGACGAGTGGAAATCCGCCAACAAGCTCAGCTATACCGTCAGGAAAAACAAGATAAAACCCCAGTTTGTAATCGAGGAGATAGACAGGGTGACAAAAGGGGACGCCATATTCACCACCGAAGTGGGGCAGAACCAGATGTGGGCGGCGCAATACCTGCGTCTGAACAAGCCCCGCACGTTTTTGACCTCCGGCGGGTTGGGGACGATGGGTTATGGGTTCCCCGCCGCCCTGGGCGCCCAGGCGGCGTTTCCGGACAAGGTGGTCATAGACATAGCGGGCGATGGATCCATCCAGATGAACATCCAGGAGCTGGGCACCGCCGTACAGTACAGGTTGCCGGTTATTATCGTGATTTTGAACAACGGATTTCTGGGAATGGTGCGCCAGTGGCAACAGCTCTTTTTCGGCCGGCGATACGCCTATAGCTGTACGGAGTTTCAGCCCGATTTTATAAAGCTGGCCGAGGCGTATGGCGCTCTGGGTTTTCACGTGACCAGGCCGGACCAGGTGGCGCCCGCTCTCAACGAGGCCATAAAGGCCCGCAGACCGTCGATCATAGACTGCGCTGTTGAGCGCGAGGAGAACGTCTACCCGATGGTGCCCGCCGGGGCGCCGATAAACAAAATGCTGCTTGCGTGAAGGGACGTTTACGATTATGAGACACACGATTTCCGTACTGGTGGAAAACAGGTCCGGCGTGCTGGCGCGTATATCCGGCCTCTTCTCCGGGCGCGGGTTCAACATAGAATCGCTGTCCGTGGCCCCGACGCTCGACGCGACCACCTCGCGCATGACCATCATCACGCGGGGGGACGACGCGATCGTAGAGCAGATAACAAAACAGCTCAACAAGCTCATAGACGTCATAAAGGTTATAGACTTCACCGCCGAGGATTACGTCGACCGGGAAATAATCCTGGTGAAAATAAACGCCGAACCTGTAAACAGGGCGGAGATATTGCGCATGGCGTAGATTTTCAGGGGAAAGATCGTGGACGTATCCTCGAAGACCTATACGATAGAGGTGACCGGGGCCGAAAGCAAGATCGGCGCCTTTTTAGAGATGATAAGACCGCTCGGGATCATAGAAATAGCCAGAAGCGGCAAAATAGCCTTGTCGCGAGGCAGAAAAACGCTGGGTTGAAAATATCATGACAAACCCGGTTTTACATTGGGGGCATTTAATAATTGCTTTCGTAGCGGAAACAATTAATTAAAGGTTCCCATTACCTAGGAGAGTAAGACAGAAATGGCAACGATGTATTATGAAAAAGACGCTGACCTGAAACATATCAAGGACAAGACCGTGGCGGTCATCGGGTTCGGCAGCCAGGGCCACGCCCACAGCCTGAACCTGCGCGATTCCGGGGTCGATGTCATAGTGGGGCTTCGCAAGCAGAGCCGGTTCAACAAGATCGCCTCCAAAGAGGCGGGTATCAGGGTGATGACCCCGTCTGAAGCGGCCAAGGAGGCGGATATCATCATGATCCTGGCTCCGGACACCGCCCAGGCGGACATATATGAAAACGACATAAAACCGAACCTTAAACAGGGCGACGCCATAGCCTTCGCCCACGGGTTCAATATCCATTACGGGCAAATCACGCCAAATCCCGATATCGATGTTTTCATGATCGCCCCCAAAGGGCCAGGGCATCTGGTGCGCAGGCAATTTACCCAGGGTGGCGGTGTGCCGTGCCTGATGGCGGTCCACCAGGACGCCAGCGGAAACGCCAGAAATGTGGCCCTGGCGTATGCGCAGGGCATCGGCGGCACACGGGGAGGCGTTATCGAAACGACGTTCAAGGAAGAGACGGAGACAGACCTGTTCGGGGAGCAGGCCGTGCTCTGCGGCGGCGTGTCCGAGTTGATAAGGGCCGGGTTCGACACGCTCGTCGAGGCCGGGTACCAGCCGGAGGTGGCCTATTTCGAGTGCCTGCACGAGATGAAGCTGATCGTCGACCTCATCTTCGAAGGCGGCATAGCCAACATGCGCTACTCCATTTCCGACACAGCCAAGTATGGCGACATAACCAGGGGGCCGCGCGTGATCACAGAGGAGACCCGCCTGGAGATGGAGGACATCCTCGAGGAAATCCAGAACGGCCAGTTCGCCCGGGAATGGGTGCTGGAAAACAAGGCCAACCGGCCGGTGTTCAACGCGTTGCTGAAAAAAGACGAGGACCACCTGATAGAGCAGGTGGGAGAGCGGCTCAGAAAGATGATGCCATGGATCGGCGACAAGATAGAGGAATAGTGTTTGTCGATGAATATTGAGCGCGACGCCTTCAGATTCCTGATTCCGCTGATGATTGGCGGGCAGTTTTTCATTGTTTTCGGGTGGAACACAGTTGCCCTGTTCACCGGGGGGCTGATCCTGTTCGTCGCATATTTCTTTCGCGACCCGGACAGGAGCGCGCCGGAAGGGGAGGAGCTTATCGTATCGCCGGCGGACGGCGCCGTGGCGAAGATCGACACGTCTTACAAAAGCCAGAGCCATCCCGACGGGGCTGTCTGTGTTTCGATTTTCCTTTCCATATTCAACGTCCACGTTCAAAGGTCGCCCATAAGCGGAACCGTGACCGGCAAGTTCTATAACAAGGGCAAATTCCTGGCCGCCTGGAATCACAAAGCGAGCTATGACAACGAGCAGACCCTGGTTACCCTTGACACGAAGATCGGGAAAGTGGGCGTGAAACAGATCGCGGGGTTGATCGCCAGAAGGATCGTGTGCAGGGTGGACGTGGGCCAGCGCCTGGACAAAGGGGAACGCTTTGGGCTGATACGGTTCGGTTCCAGGGTGGATCTGATCATCCCGCAGGGGTGCGAGGTGGCGTGCAAGGTCGGCGACAAAGTGAGGGGCGGCCGGACGGTGATCGCAAAAGCCCCGACGGAGACGCTTTCGTGATCTCCCGGGAGCCTCTGAACAGGGAGACCGGGGAGAAGTCCGCGGGTGGAGCCGAAGCTTCCGGCAACGGCGCCTCACGGCTGGCCAACACGAACAATTTGCGCAAGGGTATTTTCATTATCCCCAGCGTTATCACATCGGCGGCGTTTTTCTGTGGATTCTACTCCATGATCGCCTCTATAAACGGCCAGTACTACTCCGCCGCGTGGGCGATTATACTGGCGATGTTCTTCGATGGAATAGACGGCCGGATAGCCCGGGCGACAGGGGCCACTTCAAACTTTGGAGTGGAGTTCGACTCGCTATCGGATCTTGTCGCTTTTGGGGCCGCGCCCGCCATCCTGATGTACAACTGGGTGCTTTCGCCGTTCGGCAAGATCGGCTGGATGGCGGCTTTTCTGTACGCGTTGTGCGGGGCCTTGAGGCTCGCCAGGTTCAACACCCAGAAACTCGACGTACCGAAAGACAGGTTCGTGGGTCTTCCCATCCCTCCCGCGGCCGGGTTGCTGGCCACGACGGTGCTCCTTACCCGTGGCGCGCTGGAGATAGACAAGGCCCCGGCGATATTGGTGGTGATACTGGTATACGTTCTTGCCCTGCTCATGGTAAGCAACGTCCATTACAACAACTTGAAGTATCTCGATTTCAAGAGGCGCAAGCCGTTCCATATACTCATCGTTGTCATTCTTTTCATTTTTGTCGTGGTGCAATTTCCGCATTACATGCTTTTTGCCATGGCCGTGATATACGCCTCCCATGGGCCGGTTGAATGGTTGTGGCGCCATAAAGATTCGACATTCGCTGAAAAAACGCGAAAATTGTTCAGTAGGAACAAACCGTAACCGACCATTTGACGGCCGGTTATAATGTACGATATTCCAGAGCTACTGCCATGTTATCTTCAGAAGACGCCCGGAAAATAGTCGAGGATATCCTCGAACAGGCCGGAAACGCCCGCGACGGGGAGCCGGGCGCGGACGAGAAGCTTCACCCCGCCGATATCGCTTCGGCCATCGACCAGATTGAGCGGGACGAGTCAAAGCTCGAGGCCTTCCATTCCCTGGATCTGGACGCCGGGTCGGAGGTGTTGCCGCTGTTGAACGACCAGACCCGTGAGCTGATCCTGCAGAAAACCGATCCGGAAATGCTGGGTGACCTGATCGGGGAGATGGACAGCGATGACGCCGCGGACATACTCGGGGACATAGACGAGCAAAAGGCCGAAGACATACTCGATACGGTTCCCGAAGAGGTGGACCATGAAGTCTCCATGCTCATGGAGTATCCCGAAGAGTCCGCCGGCGGAATTATGCAGACGGAGCTTGTGTCTGTTCCGGGAAACTTCACGGTCGCCCAGGCGATCGACAAGCTTCGGGCCAATGCAAGCCAGATAGGCGAAGTGCACAACCTGTTCGTCGTAGGGGAGGGCCACCGGCTGGAGGGGGTGCTTCCGTTGAGCCAGCTTATCCTGAACCCCGGAGACAAGACGATATCCGACCTGGCACGGGGTCATCCGCTTATCTACGCCAAGGTGGGCGACGACCAGGAGAACGTGGCGGAGCTTTTCAAACGGTATGACATGGTATCGGTCCCCGTCGTCGACGACGACATGACGCTCGTTGGGCGCATACTGATAGATGACATTGTCGATGTCATCGAGGAGGAGGTCAACGAGGATATAATGATAATGGCCGGGGCGGCGGACGAGGCTCTCGTCCAGACCCACTCTGTTATGGAGATAGTCGGATACCGGTTGCCGTGGCTGAGCGCTTCGCTGGTGGGAGGATTTTTGACCGGTATGCTGATATGGCAGTTCAAGCTGGCCCTGGCCGAAGCCTTGTCCCTGGTGGCGTTTATTCCTCTGATAATGGGCATGGGCGGCAACGTGGGAACGCAAAGCTCGGCGATCGTCATTCGCGGCATGGCCACTGGCAAGTTGGCGTTCGGTTCGCTGACGCCATACCTGTACAAGGAGTTGAAGATCGGGGCCGCGCTTGGCCTCGTGTGCGGGGTGATGGCGGCTGTCGCATCGGGTTTGTGGCATGGTTCGACGGCGCTCGGGTTGATAGTGGGATTGTCCATTTTCATGGCCATTTTCATGGCGGCTCTGCTGGGCGCGCTGGTGCCGCTGTTTTTTCGATGGGCCAAGATCGACCCGGCCATAGCGGGCGGCCCGATAGTCCTGGCGATAAACGATATATCCGGATTGCTGATTTTCTTTGGCGTGGCGACGGTTTTGCTTGGTTACCTGAAATAGCCCGTGATGCGTTTGCCGTCCCCGTTTTTTAAGATATACGTATGAAAAAAAAGGTTGTTATCTGCGCCGGTGTGTGTGGCGAGACTGTCGAAGCCACGGTGGAGTCCGTGGACAGCCGTTATGTGAGGCTGAAAATCGGCAAATGCTGCAAGCATATCGAGCGGATGAAACCGATGCTGGAGGGGGAGCCTCTGGACGCACGGAAGGTTATCTCCAACATTCGCCAATCCCCCATATTCGACGCCGCGCAAAAGTGGCTGCCTCATGTCACATGCCCGGTTCCGGTTGGCCTTTCAAAGCTGATAGAAATCGAGGCGGGTCTCAATGTTCCCGTGGATGTGAGCATAAAATTCGAAACGACTGATGAGTAACCCGCCTACCCTGGACAAGTTCAGGGGAGCTCTGGCCGGAACGTTTGCCGGTGACGCGCTGGGAGCGCCGGTGGAGGGGTTGTCGGCGGACCGGATATTTCGGGAGCGCGGCCGCGTCGACAAAATGCTCGACGCCCGTCTCGGGGCGGGGACGTATACCGACGACACCGAGATGATGATCGGCGTGGCCCAGACACTGGTCGAACGCGGCGACGCCGACCCGGAGTTTCTCGCGACGCGATTTGTGGAAAACTTCAGCCCCGATAGGGGATACGGCCACGGGACGGTGGCGACACTGGGTTACCTCGCCGACGGAACACCGTGGGCCGAGGCCGCGCGCAGGGTCTTCGCCGCCGGCTCCATGGGCAACGGGGCGGCGATGCGGGTCGCTCCTGTGGGCGTGATGTTTCATGACGATCCCGAGCGGCTTGTTGTCGAGGCCCGACGTTGCGCGATGGTGACCCACGTCCATCGTCTTGGCGTGGAAGGGGCCGTGTTGCAGGCGCTTGCGGTGGGGATGGCCGTGGGGCTTGATAACAGCCGCCCGCTGGACGTGTCTTCGTTTCTCGATGAGCTGGGGTCGCGCATGACATGCGACGAGTACAAGAAAGCGCTGGATACGGTATCGGGTCTTATCAGACAGCCGCACGACCCGGACCGTGTCATCGGCGAGCTCGGGTGCGAAGCGCTGGCTCTTCGCTCTGTTCCATGTTCCATCTATCTTTTCCTGCGCTATTGTTCCGATTTCAGGGAATCGGTCAGCCGGACGGTTTCATTGGGTGGCGACGCGGACACGACAGGCGCCATGACAGGCGCTCTTTGCGGCGCGTACCTAGGCGCGGGCGCCATCCCTTCGGACTGGTATGACAAGCTTGAAAATGGACCAACGGGAAGGGACTATGTAATGGAACTGGGTGTAGCGCTGTACGACAGGTGGCGCCGGGCCGGAGATGGCGGGTGAAAGGTTGTACGCCCCGGGTCTTTTAGTTCTCGCGCAGGCTACCTGACCAGCCGCAGGTCGGCCCGCTTCTTACCAACGGCGCTATAGGCGGTCCGGCCTTTTAGTTCTCGCGCAGGCTACCTGACCAGCCGCAGGTCGGCTCGCTTCTTACCAACGGCGCTATAGGCGGTCCGGTCTTTTAGTTCTCGCGCAGGCTACCTGACCAGCCGCAGGTTGGCTCGCTTCTTACCAGCGGGACGCTCTATCGGCGCCTTTTCGGGCTGGCTGGCCTTGGAAAGATCCGGGTTGCGGAACTGTATGACCGCGTCCTGCCCGCTCATCTGGACTATGGCGCTCCACGGGAAATAGCAATTGTAAAGCGAGCCGGAAAAGCGCATCGGTGTGGAGATGCCATGGGCGTCCGCGGTGATTTTCGGGGTGGGGATTTCGCCAAGGATGAAATCGACCATTTCCTGGGATCGCAGGTTCGGCGGGATGTCCAGGCCGTCCGCGTGGGTGTTCAGGGTGATCAGCACATCCCCGGTCGAATAGAACCATTCGAAAATGGCGAGTTTATTCATCACAGGAAAAAGACCTTGCCAAGCATGTTACATCTAAGAACTACGAACCTTACCACAATTGATCGCATCATGGCGCCGGGTGCGAACCATATTTGTCCGTACCTGCCGACAGATATATCTTCTCACAGTTTATATCCATTTCCAACTGAATAAGAATCACGGCGCAGGCGACCCCCGCCATCGTCACAAGACGCGCTGCGTCACAAGACGCGTTGTGCGGAATTTTACGATATCCTTGACTGATGAACCGGTTTTGTGTTAACTATGACAGGAGCTAAAATAATAGTGTACAAAGGAGCGGTTGTAACGTTTATGTCTGGTGTCAGGTTGATGGTGGTCGCGATGACGGTTGTAGCGATAATTGTCGCGCCCGTTCTGGCCGGGGCCAAACCGGCTCATGGCGCCATGGCGATGGACCGCGAGATGGTTGCCGACGGCGTTTGTTGCGACAGCGCGATCGATCATTCTGTCCCTGAACATAAAAACGGCATGGACTGCGGCGGTTGCGGGATGGTTCTGTCCTGTTGCTTTACGTCAGCCATATATTTCGAACCATCGGCTCCGGGGAGATTGATTCTTTCCCACTTGGCCTCGCTCGTTCTGGAGTCGTCGTTTCTTCTTTCTTCTTCCCACACCCTCGGGATCGAACGCCCTCCGCAAATTCTTTCCTGATCCTTCTAAGCGGTTTGGCTTGACCACCGTTTACCCGGGATTTCCGTCCGCCGGGTAGGTTTGCGTTCAGGCTCGATACCGCCCCCTGTTTTTCATTAAAAACAAGATTTCTACCTCTTTTAACCTGGCGCGCCAGGGGAAAAAGGGCGCATACGTGGTGTTTAAAGGTACGAGGAAAATGAAAGAGAACAATCATGATAAGGCTGTGAGAACAAGCTGTGTGATCGCAGTCGCCGCTTTGCTGATCTGGACGGGCGCCGTCACGGCCAACGCCCGGTCTTCTGATCCACAACCTGCCAAGTCGCAGATTGTGTGGGACGGGCTGATCAGGGAACTGATTCAAAACAATCCGGAGCTTCAATCCAACGAAAGCAGGATACAGTCGCTCGACATCATACCCGACGCCAAGATGGCGTGGGACGACCCCGTCTTTTCCGCCAGCGTCTCGAACGTGCCTCTGGACACTTTCGATATGGGGCAGGAGGCCATGACGCAGAAATCCATCGGTGTCACGCAAAGGATACCCAGCGCGTGGAGCAGGGCGTCGAAACGGGAACGCGCAAAGTCGATGACAGACATGGCCAAGGCAATAAAAGCCCATCGGGCGGCGATGCTGATTGAATCCCTGAAAAAAACCGTCAACGAAATCATTTTCCTGGAGCGCTCACTCCAGATACTGACAGAGAACGAGGCGATTCTGGATGAGTTTATCAACATAGCCAATGCGAAATATTCCGTCGGCAAGGGTATCCAGTCCGATGTCATATTGGCGCAGGTAAAGAGAAGCGAGCTGATTCTCAAGAGGTTCGAGCTGGATGAAAAGCTGAAGATAGCCAGGATCAGGGCCAACCGCCTGCTGGGCAGACGGCCCTCGACCGATTTTGTCACCCCTCCGCCATGGATTCTGGACGGCGACCTGGAGCACGACGCCGTCTGGCGCGAGTCGCTCGAGAATTCCCCCGCGATAATTGTCGCCAGGAGAAGCGTGGACACGGCCAAACGCGGCCTGGAGGTGGCGAAATCCATGAATGGAATGAACATGGCTTTGAACGCGAGATATGGCCAGCGTGACGACACCCTTGCCGAAAGGCCCGATTTCGTTTCAATCGGTGTTGGCGTGTCGGTTCCCCTCTGGCGCTCTTCAAAGCAGGACAAGTATATCGCCAGCGCCCGTTTCACCGTTCAGGAAAAAGCCGAAGCGTTGCAGGACACGATTCTTGAAACCAGCAAGACGCTGAAAGACACACTGCAAAGCATCTACAAGGAAACACAAACCATAGACCTGTTCAGGAATGGAATAATCCCGCAGGCCGAACAGGCGCTCGAAGCGTCCAAAGCGGCCTACAAACTCGACAAGGTGGAGTTTCTCACCATGCTGATAAACGAAATAACTCTTCTTGATCTCCAGATAGGGCTGGAGAGATCGATAATGCGCAAACATAACCTTCACGCAAGGATCGAGGCCATCACCGGAGCTTCATTGAACAAGGAGAACAGACCATGAGCGTGAACAAGGAAAACTCGGGACAAGACGACAAACCCTTGTATGTATACATTTTAAGATTTTTAGGGACATTGGCCCTCAGCGCCGCCATCGGTCTGGCCTACATGTATAAAGAGCGGTTGATATCGATAATATCCGGTGAGGATCAGCAAAGCGTGGAGCCACGCAAGCCGGACGCGGCTGGTCCTGCGCAAAAGAAGAAAAAAATAAAGTATTGGCGGGCCCCCATGGACCCGACGTATATCCGGAACGAGCCGGGCAAATCCCCCATGGGTATGGATCTTATCCCGGTCTACGAGGAAGACGGGTCCGAAGAGGGGATGATAAAAATCAACCCCCAGGTGGTGCAGAACATAGGCGTGCGAACGGCCAAGGCCGAACGTATGCGTATGACGAAGAAGATACGCACTGTCGGGTTGGTCACCTATGACGAGACGAAACTGGCCAAGATCCAGTCCAAAGTCGAAGGATGGGTGGAGAAGCTGTACATAGACTACACCGGCATGTTGGTCAAGAAAGATACGATCCTGCTGGAGCTGTACAGCCCCGATCTCGTCGCTACGCAGGAAGAGTTTCTGCTGGCGCTGAAGTATCGTGACGCCCTGAGAAAGGGAAGACAGAAAACCATTGTCGAGGGGAGTGAGAGCCTGCTCGAATCCACAAGGCGGCGCCTCGAGCTGTTCGACGTGCCCGCCCATCAGATCAGGGAGCTGGAAAAAACCAGGAAGGTGAAGAAAACTCTGCATATCCATTCGCCCTCGAACGGGATCGTCATCCGGAAAAATATCATAGAGGGCATGTTCATAAAGCCGGGAACCACGTTATACGAGATCGCCGACCTGAAAAATATCTGGGTGAACGTGGACGTGTATGAATACGAGATACCTTATGTAAAAGTGGGGCAGAAAGCGAGGATGACGCTGGCTTCGTTTCCCGGAAGGGAGTTTGACGGGGTAATAACCTATATATACCCGTTCATGGACGCGGTATCGCGCACGGTGAAGGTTCGGCTTGAGTTCGACAATACAGCCATGGAGCTTAAACCGGACATGTATGGCGACGTGGTCATATCGGCCGGCGTGACCAAGGAAATAGTCGCAATCCCCACCGAAGCGGTGGTGAGGACCGGGTCGCGGGCGATGATTTTCGTCGACAAGGGAGACGGGATGTTCGAACCGCGAGAAGTTACCATCGGGCTTGAAAGTGGCGGAAAGACGGAAATTATCTCGGGCGTCGAGCCTGGAGAGTCCGTGGTCACGTCGGCCCAGTTCCTGCTGGATTCGGAATCGAAGCTCCAGGAAGCCGTGAACAAGATGGTATCGCAACCCGAACCGGATGAATCAAAAACAAACATGGACCATTCGAAAATGGATCACGGGACCATGGACGAGAAGGGTATGGACCACAAATCGATGGACCACTCGAAGATGAACCATGGCTCCATGGATGGTAAGGGTATGGATCACGGGTCGATGGACCACTCGAAGATGAACCATGGCTCCATGGACGAGAAGGGTATGGACCATAAATCGATGGACCATTCGAGGATGAACCATGGCTCCATAATGGTCGCATCTGCCCAATCCCTCAGTGATTCGGAATCAAAACCGCAAGAAGCCGTGAACAGGATGGCGTCACAACCCGAACCGGATGAATCAAAAACAAACATGGACCATTCGAAGATGGATCACAAGTCGATGGATCATTCGAAAATGGACCACTCGAAGATGGACCACAAGTCGATGGATCATTCGAAAATGGACCACTCGAAGATGAACCATGGCTCCATGGACGAGAAGGGTATGGACCATAAATCGATGGACCACTCGAAGATGAACCATGGCTCCATGGATGAGAAGGGCATGGACCACGGGTCGATGGACCATGGGTCGATGGACCATTCGGAAATGAATCACGAGTCCATGGACTCTTCAGACCAAAAGTAAGGGAGCTGGCGAAATGTTAAACGCGATTATCGACGTTTCTGCGCGTAACAAGTTTATGGTTATTCTGGTAAGCGCATTTTTGTTTGCCGCCGGGATTTATGCGGTCAGGAACATTCCGCTGGACGCCATACCCGATTTGAGCGATGTCCAGGTCATAGTTTTTACGGAATATCCCGGCCAGTCTCCCCAGGTGGTGGAAGACCAGGTCACATACCCTCTCACCACGGCGATGTTATCCGTTCCATACGCGGATACGGTGCGGGGTTATTCGTTTTTCGGTTTGTCGTTCGTATACATAATTTTCGAAGATGGCACGGACCTTTATTGGGCCAGGAGCAGGGTTTTAGAATATCTGAATTTCGCCTCCAAACGGTTGCCCGAAGGGGTGACGCCTTCGCTGGGTCCCGACGCCACGGGGGTTGGTTGGATATACGAATACGCCCTGGTGGACAGGACAGGCAAAACCGACCTGTCGCAACTTCGTTCCATCCAGGACTGGTTTTTGCGCTATGAATTGCAGACGGTAGAAGGGGTGTCGGAGGTCGCTTCGATCGGCGGATACGTAAAGCAATACCAGGTGGAGGTAGACCCGAACAAGCTCGTGGCCTATGGGATTGCGTTGAGCAAGATCACGAGCGCCATCAGGAACAGCAACCTGGACGTGGGAGGGCGCCTGATCGAGATGGCCGAGACGGAGTTTATGGTGCGCGGTTTTGGATATATAAAATCGGTGGACGACCTGAAAAAGGTGTCGCTTGGCATTGACAAGGACGGCACACCTATCTTGCTTAAAGACCTCGCAAACATCACCATCGGCCCGGAGCTTCGTCGTGGCATTGCGGAGCTGGACGGGGAGGGCGAGGTGGCCGGGGGCGTTGTGATAATGCGGTTCGGTGAAAACGCCCTCGAAACCATCGCCAATGTAAAAAAGAAGCTTGTGGAGTTGAAAAAAAGCCTGCCGGAAGGGGTGGAGATAGTGGAGACCTACGACCGGTCGGACCTGATCCATCGCGCCATAAACTTCCTGACTGAAAAGCTGTTGGAGGAAAGCGTGGTGGTGGCGCTTGTGTGCATGATTTTCCTGATGCACCTTCGGTCGGCTTTTGTGGCTATTTTCACGTTGCCCCTTGGCATACTCGCCTCGCTTACGATCATGAACTGGCTCAACCTAAACGCCAACATCATGTCCCTGGGCGGGATCGCCATCGCCATAGGAGCGATGATAGACGCCTCTGTGGTCATGATAGAAAACGCCCACAAGCATCTTGAGCGCGACGCGGGGACCAAACCTCGCATGGAGATATTGCTGGACGCCGCCAAGGAGGTGGGGCCCGCTCTGTTTTTCAGCCTTTTGATCATCACGCTTTCGTTTCTGCCGGTGTTCGCGCTCGAACAGCAGGAAGGGCGCCTGTTCAAGCCTCTGGCTTACACGAAAACATTCGCCATGGCCGCCGCGGCGTTTCTTTCGATTACGCTCACGCCTGTTCTGATGATTTTTTTCGTGCGGGGATCGATCACGCCGGAGAGGAAAAACCCGATCAACCTGTTTCTGCTTTTTATAACAAAGCCGGTGGTGAAGTTTTCGTTGCGGTATAAAGCGGTTGTTTTTGCCGGAGTTGTTATAGTTTCTCTCATGGTGACAGGCCCGTTATCCAGGATCGGAAGCGAGTTCATGCCGCCTCTGGACGAGGGGGACATATTGTATATGCCCACCACGCTCCCCGGAATCTCCATTACCAAGGCCAAGGAGGTTTTGCAGCAGACAGACAAGATTCTGCGCAAGTTTCCAGAGGTGGAAAGGGTGTTCGGCAAGATTGGCCGGGCCGAAACCGCCACCGATCCCGCTCCTTTGAGCATGGTGGAAACCATAGTGAAACTAAAGCCGCATGAACAGTGGCGGCCCGGTGTCACCATGGAATCGCTGATGAACGAAATGGACGCGGCCATAAAGTTTCCGGGAATCACCAATGCCTGGACGATGCCGATAAAAACCCGGATAGACATGCTTTCAACCGGTATCAAAACGCCGATAGGCATAAAGCTGTCCGGTCCGGATCTGGATGTCCTGTCCGACGTGGGCGAGAAGATAGAAGCGGCGCTGAGGCCCGTTCCGGGCACAAGGAGCGTTTACGCGGAAAGGGTGGTCGGCGGTAATTTCCTAGATTTTACCATCGACCGGGGGCAGGCGGCCCGTTACGGGCTGAACGTGGGCGACATACAGGAGGTGATAAGGAGCGCCATAGGTGGCATGAATGTCACCAGCACCGTAGAAGGGTTGGAGCGCTATCCCATCAATGTCCGTTACGGACGCGAGTTGCGCGACGATATCGACAAACTCCGGCGCATACTTGTGGCGACCCCGTCGGGCCAGCAGATACCCATAAACCAGTTGGCCGATATAAAGGTCAACACCGGGCCGCCGGTGATCAAGACGGAAAACTCCAGGCCCAACGCCTGGATATACGTCGATATCAAGGATATCGATATCGGCACATACGTGACCAACGCCAAAAAGGCGGTGGAGGAGGCCGTCAAGCTGCCTGCCGGTGTCTCGCTCGCGTGGAGCGGCCAGTATGAATACATGTTGAGGGTGCGCGAAAGGCTGGGGCTCGTGGTCCCCGTCACGCTGGGAATCGTGTTCGTGCTTTTATACATGTACTTTACAAGTGTGACCAAATGCATGCTGGTGATGCTCACCGTTCCACTTTCCAGTGTCGGCGGCCTGTTTTTTCTCGACTACCTTGGTTACAACTTCAGTGTGGCTGTTGGTGTGGGCTTTATCGCGCTGGTCGGCGTGGCTTCCGAAATCGGGGTGCTGATCCTGGTGTATATAGACCACGCCATAGAAAAAAGGAAGCTGGACGGCAGGTGGAACAGGGTCGCCGACGCGCAGGCGGCGGTGCTCGAGGGTGTGTCGGAGAGGATCCGGCCCATCATGATGACTGTGCTGGCGATAGTAGGCGGGTTGGCCCCGATCATGTACGGGCAGGGAACCGGGGCGCAGGTGATGCACAGGATCGCCGCGCCGATGATCGGTGGAATGGTCAGCGTGACGTTGTTGTCGCTTGTCGCGTTACCGACTTTTTATTGCGTCATCCTGGAGTTTGAGCTTCTCTGGAAGTCGCGGCGTCAAAGCGCTGGTACCGTGGAAGGATAAATATGCCCCCCCACGGCTGGTTTCTCCGGTCCGCTGTTATATCCCCACACCGGTCGGAGAACCAGTCGTGTTATTTCAGGGGGCGAACCCAGCCGAAGAGGAGGGCCCCAATGACCCGATCCGCGGCTGGTGTATACCCACATGTTTTCATACCTATGCAACCCCGGCATGACAGGGTGAAAATAGGGCACAATAAGGTTCCACGGGAAAAACTGCCCTCCGTGAGTATGGCCGGACAGTTGTAAGTCGACGCCTGTTTTCGCCACCGCCGGCGCGCTTTTTGGCTGGTGGGCAAGCATGATCCTTACATCGCAATCAGGCGCCCCGGCCACCGCCTCTGCCGGGTCCGAAGCGTGGGACGGGACATGGTTCCCCGCCGAATAGTCCGTGACACCGGCCACAAGCACTTTCGATCCGTCATGATCTATCACCGCGCTCTCGTTGTGGAGGATGGTGAGTCCGTGCCGTCTGACTTCGCCCAGCCATCCGTCCAGGTCCCAGTAATACTCGTGGTTGCCTGTAACGAAAAACGCGCCGTGCCGCGCCTTTAACCTGGCGATATGGGCCACGTCGTCTTTCATTTCATCCACGAGCCCGTCCACCAGGTCTCCGGTGAAGCTTATCATATCCGCCTTAAGCCGGTTGACCCTGTCCACTATGTCGCCCAGGTATTTCCCGTCGATGGTTGGGCTGATATGGGTGTCGGTGATGTGGGCCACCGTGAACCCGTCAAGCTGTTTGGGCAGCCCTGGTATGGGGATTGTGACAGTCAGCGTCGCGGGCGGCTTTTTTGCGGTGGCAAGGCCGGCCCAGGTCAACGATCCTGACGACACGACGATACCGGCGTTGATCATGTTGGTGATGAACAACCTGCGTGAGGGGTCGGTCGGGGCGCCGATGGGGGCGCGCGCGATGGTGATTTTCCCGAGATACCGGAACAGGTCCAGCGACGTCCATGCGGCGCTCTTTACCGCAAGGAGGGGGAACAGGATCAACGTAAACCCGGCCAAAGTGAAGGTAACCCAGAAAAACGGGGCGTACCATGACGGTTTCGGTTCCATCAATCGCGTGGAGAAAGCTATGGGTAACAACAAGAAGTGCGCCCACAACAGGCCCCAGGCCAATACGCGCCCTCTGCGTTCCAGCTTCATCGGCCCGATGAGGCTGACGCCGATGAGCAGATGCGCAAGAAACCAGACCGCTGAAACTATTACGATAAACATTGTTGGTGGACGTGGGTGGGGGGTATTATTTGTCCGGAGCTTTCGACCTGGAGATCACACTCAATTTCGCGTCGATAAGCTCTTTGTGTGAGAGTCGCAACAGGTTGGAAAGCTTGTGGGCCAGGTAGTCCTCATGTTTGTCCAGCTTCCCGTCGGTGTATACGATCTCCCAGATTGTCCTCATGATACCGATCCGCTCTTCCCGGGAGTAGTTCTTGTTTATCATGCTCGTGAAGCTCCACAGGTCGACGCTGTTTTCAAGCTCCGCCCGGGCGGAATCCATCAGCTTGACAGCCACTTCGTCGGCCAGCCGGAACCGGCTTTTGAGAACGGAGACTATTTCGTTTTGCTCGTCACGGGTAAACTCGTCATCGATATTGGCCATTTCCAGCATGATCGCGCAGGTGGCCACCATTATATCGCGCTTCGGGTCGCCGCCGGCCTTGTCCCCCGGTTCGGGTCCCGCGAAAAACTTCTTTAACGATTCGATCATATATCCACTCCGATCGTTGGAACAGGTGTATATAAATAAACAGGAAGTTTACCGTATGGTGTATCAAACTTTCAAACCTGCACAGCGATATGATACAATTATACAGCATTGCGGCAAGAAGCGGGCTCGAAAAAAAGGGGAATTCGATGAGTATCGCGTACAAGCTTCCGATGGCCATAACCGGGGTTATCCTGGTTGCGATGGTCATGGCGGGTTGCGGGAGCGGCTCGGCCTCCTATTCCCGCGGCGACAGTTCTACAGCCAGGCTCGAGCTGAACTGGCCGGACGGATACGGTTATGACCAGTCCACGGGCCAGTTAACCAGCCCCTCCGGCCCCAAAAACGCCACGTTGCCCTCGTATGTCACGAAGGTGACCCTCACCATTTCGCAGGGGGGCGCCATAGCCGCCACTCTGGACGTAAGCCTGGATACGTTAACCATTGATTTTACCATTCCATCCGGCGACACCACTTTCACCATTACTGTGGAAACCTCCATACCGGGCGTGGCGTTTACGGATTCGGTGACCATGTATTTGACGGCCGGCGAGCCGGTGACCCTGGTTTTCAATCTCGTAATAAACGCTCCGCCGATAGTGGACTCCGTCACGGCCAGCGACACATCTCCCCAAACCGGAACGGCGATCATGCTCGCATGCAGCGCCCGCGACCTTGACGGTGACGCGATAACCTACAGTTGGAGCGACGGCGAGGGCTGGTCGGCCAACGGCGCCACAGTCTCCTATGTTCCCAGGTCGAGAGGCTCGAAGACCATCACGTGCTACGCGTCGGCCACGGGGGGAACCGGCTCAGGGTCGGTTTCCATCACGGTGATCAACGCCCCGCCCGTGATCAATTCGCTCACCGCAAGCGACACCGCGCCCGATGCGAACGAGAACGTGACCATCACCTGCGACGCGTGGGATCCCGAGCAGATGGAACTTTCCTATAGCTGGTCGGACGGTGTGGGCGGCTCTGCAAGGTCCATGAACCAGAGGTTCAACGGCGGTGGTTCGACGGTTACATATATGACCTGGTCGGTCGGCCCCAGAACAATCACCGTGACAGTCACCGACGACGAGGGAGCCACGGCCACGCGGTCCATCACATTGAACTCGGCGAAATTTTCCTACCGGATCGCGGACGACTTGTGCCTTGACGGTTGTGACGACATATACAGGCTCGAAGGTATGACCATTGGCGACAACCTTTCGTTTACCTGCGATGCAATGACCTATGGCACGGGGACGAACTATGACATAGCGGTTTCAAGAAATTTCGGCGCCATCGGATCATGCGACTTTACCACTGGCAATATCGTCGCCCGGGACCCGGATCTTATAGACACCGAACCTCCGTCCACCATCCAGTGGACATCGACCCAGAACAACTACTGCATAGATTTCGAGGAAACCTGTGCAGGCGGGTGTGACGACGGGTCCTATGTCTGTACCCTGACATCGAATTTTCCCATAACCATCACCGAGATATGGGATGAGGATTAATGAAAAGCGGATGATATGGCCGGCGCCGTCACGCGTTCACACGCGCCCGACAACGAGCCGGCAAGATTGTCGGATGGCGTTTCCATCGAAAAAAACTTCACATTTTCTAATATTTATTGGAAAATGATGACCAATCAAACCCGATAGGAAACTTTCAAGACAACGCAGGGGGCCCGATGGGGAGAGTATGCAAGCTTTCGCTGACCATATCCGTGATTGCGATAATTGTAATGGTCATTGCAGGTTGCGGGGCCAGTTCCACCTCCTCTTCTGCCGATAACGGCTCGAAAGCCAGCCTCGAGCTGAACTGGCCGGACGGATACGGTTACGACCAGTCCACGGGTCAGCTTACCCCGCCGGTGTCGGCGCAGGCCACGGGAGCGGTCACCGTGGTTAAAATTACATTGACCATATCCGGCGAGGGGATAGACACGGTCACGATCGACGTGCCTGTAGATACGCTTACCGCCGATTTTTATGTCTCGCCCGGGCTCCGGGTGTTTACCATAGTTGTCGAGGACAGCAACGGCCAGACATACACAGATTCGCAGACCATATATCTGATCGCCGGCGAACCTGTGAACCTTTCGTTTAACATAACGCTCAACTCGCCGCCGATCATAACTTCCATGACCGCTTCTTCGACGGATATGAACACTGCCGCCCCGGTTACGATCGTGGTCACGGCCTACGACCCTGAGGGAGACGCGTTCACATACCAGTGGGACGGTGGCGGCGGAACCATCGCAGGCTCCGGCGGTTCGGTCACGTTTTCCGCTCCAAGAGCGGGTGAATACACCGTTTGCGTGACCCTGACAGACGCAAGAGGCGCAAAGTCTGATTCCTCGTGCGTGACCATCACCGTGCGGAACATGCCTCCGGAAATCAATTCTGTCACCGTCAGCGACGCCGCGCCTCAGGCCGGGGATACCGTGACAGCCAATTGCGACGCGTGGGACCCGGACGGGGACGCGCTGACCTATAGCTGGAGCGACGGGGCGGGGTGGTCCGACAGCGGATCCCAGGTGCAATACACGCCGCAGGCTCAAGGGGGCTATACCCTCACCTGCACGGTGACCGACACTCACGCCGCCTCGGTTTGGCAGTCTGTCTCGTTTACGGTGGAAGGTCCCGTGGTTCCGGCCGGCACCGTGGTTAACTTAAACGACCGGGTGCCCACCGGCGGCGGTTGCATCGCCGACATATGGCAAGTTGTCCCCACGGCCGGGGACACGATCACCACGACATGCAGTTACGTTTCCGGAGGCGGCGGGCCGGGGGTTACGGACATATCCAGCGTATTGTCCGATGACAAAGTCCCGACAACGTATATCTTGTTAGGGGTCGGCACCACCAACTGGACCTGGGTCTCCGCACTGCCGGTTTACTACCTGTGGATCGGCCCGACCGTGGATCCGGGCACATCGCCGCAGGTCGTGTACACATGCACTCTTACTTCCACCGGCGCCATGAGGGTCACGATGGATACGGATAACACGGCCGGATGTCCGTGGTAAAACAGAAAAGGTGATGGTGATAGAATAGGCGCGATCAATATGACGACAGCTAAAGATATGGCGAGGTACGACAAATGCCTGAACGGGTGAGAATAATCGTTTTCGGCTGGCTGGCGATGGCCGCGTGTCTGTGGCTTGCGCCCACGTCCGCCTACGCCGCTTCCATAACCGCCACGGCGATTCATGTGGAGGGGGATGTCAAGGTTATAGCCGCCGCCGACGCGAAGACATCGAGGGTGGATGTAGGGCGGAATTTTTATGAAGGCGACCGGATTATCACGGGAGCCTCTTCGGCTCTGGAGATAGAGTTCAGCACGAAAGACCGCATCCGCCTGGGCGAGTCGTCGGACCTGACGATAAAATCGTTGCGACGCAAAAGCGGCGGGGCGACCAAATCCATATTCGGTCTGCTGATGGGCCGTGTCCGGTCCATCGTTTCGAGTTTGGCGACGGAGGATTCCCAGTTCGAATACCAGACCCGCGTGGCCATAGTCGGCGTGGCCGGCACCGATTTTGTCACGGAACTGCCCGACGACAGAACGCTTAACGTCTACGTGCTCCCCAAGGGTAAAACCGGAAAGCCGCGTGGTGGCGGGTCGGGGGCTGGTTTTTGCCAGGACAGCTCGTTGTGGCAAAGCGGCAGGGTGTATGTTAAAGGGCGGGACCCCGCCAAAACCATGTTGTATGTCAACAGCTGTTTCATGACGACGGTGTCGCTGGGGCAGGCTCCGGATAAACCCGTGCTTATTCCCGACTCGAGTCTGTATGATTTCACCACGAACCTCCCCTTCAGCGTGAAAGAGGAGGCTCCTTCCAACGAGATGATGATGGACAACGTGGCCCGCAGGGTGTCGGTTCCGCTTATCGATCCCGGCGTGCAGGACAGTTCCTCGCTGAGGTTGGATAACCAGATGGACCAGGGCTCCGGGCTGTCCAACAGGTCCGGGCACAACGGGTCGCCGAGCAACAACGCGTCGGTCCGGGGATCAATCACAATTCAGATAAACCGTAAACGATGAGATATGTAAAACCAGCTATAGCGGTAGCCGTCGCCTTGGCGGTGGTGTCATGGCGCCCTGTCGCCTTCGCCGACGAAAACAAGCCGTGGTACGTGGGCGTGTCGGCTAACTACGGCCATTTCAGCGCCAGCGGAGTAGAGTCCGACGGGACGCAGACCATCGGCTATTTCCAGCTTGTCTACGACAACCGGAAGTGGGGAGCGGGGGTCACATCCTCTTTTGCCAGCACCTCGTATACCGTTGGCTCTGCAAGCTCCGGGTTCGACCTGAGCGGGCTCAACGACACCGCCCTCACCACGTGTTATAACACGAACATCGGCAAGCTCAACCTCCGTGTCGGAGTGGACCTGGGCCTTCCGACGGGGCAGACCGGGCTTGAAACCGAAAACCTCGGCAGGAGCATTTATGAGGATATCCGCGAGGACCTGCTTTTGCTTAACACCTATGGTGAAGGGTTGAACATCGCCCCGCACTTCGCCGCGTCGATCAGGACGGGGATGTTCACCTGGGGGCTGGGCGGGAGATATTTAAACTCCGGCGAGTACGACCCGACTTCCGATGTCGATGGGGATGAATTCAACCCGGGTGACAGCTATACGATCGTGGTCAGCTCCCTGCTTAAACCGGGCGAGACAGACATGGTTTTGCTGACCCTGATGCGCACGACCTTCGGGGTGGACACCCAGGGAGGCGACGACGTGTTCCGCAAAGGTGACATGATCAGTCTTGATGTCCGGTACACCCACATCTGGTCGGACAACACGATGACAACGCTGGTGGCTGTGTATAGCCAGCAGGACAAGAACGAACGGTTGTCCGAGGGTGACGTCCTCAAATCGGAAACGGGCAACTCCAACGCCAACACGAAGGAAATTTCCATCGTAAACCAATATATGTATGACAGGCGGATCACGTATACCGGCGTGGCGGGGTACAAGGTGGCCGACGCCAACGAATATGGTGAAAGCGACTCTCTGTATGATGGCGGGCGGGACAAGATATATGTCGAGCCCGGCCTGGTATGGAGGCTCAACAAGGAGGCGTACACCACGTTCAAGCTCCGGTATGCGATCATCAACGATAAAAAAGACGGCTATTCGTCACAGGACGCCACGTACAACGTCTACAACATCGACCTGGGCCTGGTCTACCTGTTCTGATTAAAAGTCCCCGCGCGCGGGTTGCGCGGGGTTCTCTCAGATGCTTTGATTCACTCCCTCTGTAAAAGTCCCCGCGCGCGGGTTGCGCGGGGTAACGCCCTCAGTGCCATGCGGCGAACGCCTCCGCCGCCGGTTTTCAAATGGTATGTCCCCTGCCGCGAGTTTCCCGGTCCCCCGTCGCCGTGCGGCGAACATTCCCCGGGCGCCCGTATTTTTCCGGGTGACGTGCAACTTTTTGTAATCAAACGGATTTTGCCGTCGCCGGAGGTTGCCCTCGGGTCTGTCACATGGGCAGGTTCCGGGTTTTTGTGGCGCCATGATGAAAAATATGGCATATAATATCGCCTCAAAACGTTTAAATCAAATAGCGAAACCAGGGAATGAAATGATCCTGAACAACCATCTGGCGGAGATTTGATCGAGATACTCAACGGACCAGGGTTTTTGTCCGGCCGGGCCACCCTGGGGTCTGATATCAGCTATTTTTTCGCTGTCATGTTCACCCTCCTTTTTCTTGGCTCCGGGTTGCTGGCCAGCCAGGGCAAAGGGTTGAAGCATCACAGGATGATTCTGGCCTCCATGGGGACGATGATAGCCTATTTCGTCTACTATTACGAAGTCAGGAAGCTGGGAGTGGCCAGTCTTGCGGACCAGGCCCATTTTCCGGGACCGGAATGGATATACCGCGAAATATTCCGTCCTGTGCTACTTACCCATTTCGCGGTGGTGATGTTGACGATGTTCTCTGCTACGTATATGATAATAAACGGATTCAAGTCCGCCGAGAGAAGGGATGGCCGGATGCTCCTGAAGAGCGGACGGGCGCATATATCCAGAATCTTGTGGATTATCAGCCTGGTCTGGCTGGGGCTGTTGTCATGGTGGCTGTTCAACACCCATCATTTCGGGTTGGGTCACAAGATACTGTTTTTGTCATTCGGCTATTTTGTGCCAGCCGGTTTTGCCGTTGCGACAGTCAGGCTTTTCCCGGAGCTTGATCGTCGGCACAGGGCGTTGGGCAGGTTTTGCCTTGTTATGTTCACATGTTTGCTGTTTACCAGCACGGTGGTATATTATTTGCTCTACATTGCGGAGTACTAGATTTGTTTGCAAGAGGTGAGATGTTTCAAAAAATCCTGGTAATGTTGGACAATTCCGATTATTCATTGTGGGCCCTGGACAGGTCGCTCGATTTCGCCGACAGTTTCGGCGCCAGCCTGGTGGGCGCCCATGTATACGCCGCGAAGCTGCACGAGGACCGGTTTATCCAGATGGAGCCCGGTCTGCCGGAGGAATACCAGACTCCGGAAAAGTTGCAGGAACAGCGCGATATTCATGGTGAGCTGATCGAAAGAGGGCTTAAGGTCATATCCGATTCGTATTTGGACGTTTTTCACACCAAGTGCGACAAGCGCAGTGTGCCACACACAAGCAAGACCATGGAAGGCCGGAATTACGCCGAGCTCGTAAAAGATATCCTGACCGCCCGGTACGACCTTGTGGCCATGGGCGCCAAGGGGTTGGGCGAGGTGGAGTCCACCCAGATCGGAAGCGTCTGCGAGAGGGTGACCCGGCGGATCAACGTCGATGCGCTGGTGATGAAAAAACCTATGGAACTGAAAGGCGGGCACGTGGTGGTGGGTATAGACGGAAGCGAACAATCCTTCGCCGCCATGAAAGCGGCTGTCGCCATTAATAAAAAGCTTGGTTGCAAGGTGACCGCGCTTACCGTGTTCGATCCGGACTTTCACTACAAGGCTTTCAAGAGCATCTCGAAAGTTCTGTCCGAAGAAGCGGGTAAGACCTTCCGGTTCGAGCAACAGGAAAAACTGCAT
>JAJRZK010000052.1 GCA_024275315.1 Nitrospirota bacterium | reverse complement strand
TCGATTCGGCTCTTTCGAAAGTTACGGCCGGCCGCGGCAAGCTGGGCGCGGTGCAGAACCGCCTTGTGCACACGATCAACAACCTGGCGGTCAGCTCTGAGAACCTGCAGTCAGCGGAGTCTCAGATCAGGGACGCGGATTACTCCAGCGAGATATCCCAGTTCACCAGGAACCAGATACTGGTGCAGGCTTCCACCGCAATTTTGGCCCAGGCCAACCTGGTGCCCCAGACGGTGTTGCAGCTACTGGGTTAACAAAGCGATGACTCGGCGATAGAAGTAGAGCCTTTACGGGGTGGGGAGTGACATCTCCTCACCCCGTTTTGTTTCGACAGGGAACATAGGAAAGATGGAGCGGGTGGAGCGCTTCAGTGGTTCTTAATCGCAGAGTCGATCCGGATCAGGGATTCGAGCAATTCGTGCAACCCTGCCAGCGGCCACATGTTGGGGCCGTCACAGGGAGCCATACCCGGGTCGTCATGGGTTTCAAGAAAAACCGCGGCTATACCAACGGCCACGGCGGCACGGGCCAGCGCCGGTATTATCTGTCGGTCTCCTCCACTTGAACGGCCCAGGCCGCCTGGACGTTGGGCCGAATGTCCCGCGTCGAATATGACCGGCGCTCCTGTTTTCGCCATTTCTTCAAGTGACGGCATATCCACAACCAGGTTGTTGTATCCAAAACACGAGCCTCTTTCGGTTAGCGTCACGTTATCGTTCCCGGCCCGTCTTATTTTTTCCACGACGTTGGTCATGTCCCATGGCGCCATGAACTGCCCCTTTTTCACATTCACCACTTTGCCTGTTTGCGCGGCGGCTATGAGTATGTCTGTCTGGCGGCACAAAAACGCGGGAACCTGAACGATATCCACAACCTCGCCGGCCAGCCTGGCTTCTTCGGGTGAGTGGATATCCGTAAGAACCGGGACACCGGTTTCGGACCTGACCTTTTCCAGGATCTTGAGCCCCTCGTCGATCCCGACTCCCCTCGAAGAGTCGATTGACGACCGGTTGGCCTTGTCGAATGATGATTTGTATATAAACCCCAAACCCACCCGGTCGGTTATCGTCTTTATCCGGGCCGCCATGTCCAGGGCGTGGTTTTCGTTTTCAATGACGCACGGCCCGCCAATGAACGCCAGGGGCAGATCGTCGCCCAGTGTGATGTTCCCGTGCTGTACGGATATTCTCATATGAGCCGGTTGTTTTCCTTGGCGGCCTTGATAAAAGCCGTAAAAAGGGGATGAGGCGACCGGGGTGAGGACTTGAACTCCGGATGGAACTGGCCGGCGACAAACCATGGATGGTCTTTCAGCTCTATCATCTCCACGAGCCTTCCGTCGGGGGAGAGGCCGGCGAAGATCAGGCCGCCTTCCTCCAGCCGCATTCGATAGTTGTTGTTAAACTCGTACCGGTGGCGGTGCCGTTCGTTGATCTCCACATCGCCATACGCCTCGTGGGCCTTGGACCCTCTACGCAATTGGCATGGGTACGATCCGAGGCGCATCGTCGCTCCCTTGTCCACTACGGCGGTCTGGTCCGGCATCAGGTCTATTACAGGATGGCGGCAGTCCGGGTGAAACTCGGAACTGTTGGCGTCCTTAAGCCCGAGGATGTTGCGGGCGTATTCTATCACGGCGCACTGCATGCCCAGACATATCCCGAAAAAGGGTATTTTTTTCTCCCGCGCCAGCCGTATGGCCTCCACTTTTCCCTCGATACCACGTTCACCGAACCCGCCGGGCGCCAATATCCCGTCCGCCTCTCTCAATTTTTTCTCCACGTTGTCTATGGAGAGCTGCTCCGAGTCGACCCAGTTGAATTCTATATCCACATCGTTTGCAAGCCCGCCGTGAGTTATCGCTTCAGACAGGCTTTTGTATGATTCTGTCATGGAGACATACTTGCCTATTATAGCGATGTTCACTTTTGGTTTCTTGCTGTAAATCTTATCCAGCATGGCTCGCCATTCCGACAGGTCGCTTTTACGCTTGTCCAGGTTGAGCAGTTCCAGGGTGATCTCGTCGAGCCCTTCGTCGTACAGCCTCAACGGAACCTCGTAGATCGATTTTACATCCACCGCGGAGATCACGTTTCGTTTGGCGACGTTTGTAAACAGGGATATCTTTTTCTTGACAGAGTCGTTAAGCGGCTCTTCAGACCGGCACACGACTATGTCCGCCTGGACGCCGATCTCCCTGAGCTCCCTGACAGAATGCTGGGTCGGTTTTGTCTTGAGCTCCTGGGACGTCTTGATGAAGGGCACCAGGGTAAGATGGATATAACAGCAGTTGTCTTTTCCCCTTTCATAGCGGTACTGCCTCATCGCCTCGAGGAAGGGGAGGGACTCTATGTCGCCCACGGTGCCGCCGATTTCGCAGATGATGATGTCAAACCCTTTACCGGCCGCGTTGAGGCGGCTCTTTATTTCGTCGGTGATGTGGGGGATGACCTGTACGGTGGCGCCAAGGTATTCACCTTTGCGCTCTTTGGTGATGACGTTGTTGTATATCCACCCCGCCGTGACGTTGTTGAGCTTGCCCATGCGCGTAGAGATGAACCGCTCGTAGTGTCCCAGGTCCATGTCAGTCTCCGCGCCGTCTTCTGTAACGAACACTTCACCGTGCTGGTACGGGCTCATGGTGCCGGGATCGACGTTTATATAGGGGTCGAGTTTCATTATGGTGATTTTATAGCCCCGCGCTTCAAGCAGGGCTCCCAGCGAAGCTCCCGTTATACCCTTACCAAGCGACGATAAAACACCACCCGTCAAAAACACATATTTAGGCGCCATTGTTCACTATTTCCCGGCGAAAAATTTCGTTGGCTCTTTGAAGATCGTCCGGCGAGTCAACACCAATAGAATCATCCGCAGTCTCAACGCAAAGTATCCTGTGACCGTGTTCCAGTATCCTGAGCTGCTCGAGCTTTTCAGACTTTTCCAGAGGAGTCGGCTCTAAAGCGGCATATTGTATTAGAAAATCGCGGCGAAATACATAAATTCCAAGATGCTTGTACAAAGGCCTGGTTTTACCCTGTCCGTCGCGGTCGTTTGGAATGGGCAGTTTTGAAAAATACAGCGCCATCCCCTCGAGGTCTCTGACCACCATGGTCACATCGGGATTTTGCGCCTCGTCCTCCCCCACCGCCACGCACAGTGTCGCCACCTCGATTGCCGGGTCACCGGCCAGCCGCCCGACAGCTTCATCAATCCCGTCGGGCTTGATAAACGGCTCGTCACCCTGGAGATTGATAATTATATCCGCCTCCGTCTCGCCCGCCACTTCCGCCACCCGGTCGGTTCCCGAATGATGCTCCGGGGAGGTCATCCGCGCCTCTCCTCCGAACGCCCTTACGGTGTCGTATATGCGGGCGTCATCGGTGGCCACGATCACCGCGCCGGATGTTTTTATTTTCAGGGCGCGTTCGTACACCAATTGTATCATCGGCTTGCCGCCGATAGTTTTCAGGGGCTTGCCCGCAAGCCGGGTGGAACCGTAGCGCGCCGGTATGACTGTTAAAACATCCGGATTATTCGTCATTTGGGGCATGGGTCAGGGAACCTGGCGGGTCTGCTCATGGCGTGGGCCGTTTATGATGGACCCGCGCCGGTTAATACGCGTGTTTATTGATAAAACCTTTCCAGATAGTCAGCCACAGAATTTTCAGATCGAAAAGCACGGACCAGTTTTCTATATAGTAAAGGTCATGCTCGATCCTCTTTTCCAAAGATGTATTTCCTCTCCATCCGTTCACCTGCGCCCAGCCTGTTATCCCCGCCTTCATCTTGTGGCGAAGCATGTACATGGGAATGTTTTTCCTGAAATTCTGCACGAAAACCGGCCGCTCGGGACGGGGCCCGACAAGGCTCATGTCCCCCAGCAACACGTTGAACAACTGAGGCAATTCATCCAGGCTGGTTTTGCGCAGGAACTCCCCGATCCGTGTCCGGCGCCGGTCGTCCTTGGGGGCCCACACGGGTCCGGTTTCCTCTTCGGCGTTTGCCTTCATGGAGCGGAACTTGTATATGACGAACGGCTCGCCCCCTATGCTCATCCTCTCCTGGCGGTACAGCAGGGGGCCTTTCGACTCCAGCTTTACAAGAATGGCGATAAGGATCATCAATGGCGAACCGATGATTATGAACAGGATGGAAAATATTATGTCGAAAGCCCGCTTGAACACAAGGTTCCACCCATACATGGGGCTTTCGGTAAGTGATACGATCGGGATACCGTCAAAATCCTCGATACTGGAGTTCAGTTGCGTGAAATGCATGACATCGGGAGCGATCTTTATATCCACGGTTTCGTCCCCGATCAGTTTGAGGGTTTTTTCCAGCCTGTCGTAGGCCCGGTGGGGCAGGGCGATGAACACCTGGTCGATCCTGTATTCGTTTATGTTCTGTTTCAACTGCTCGATGGTTCCGATAACCTTGGCGCCCTGTATGGTTTTGCCCACATCCTCCGGGCCGTCCGACAGAATGCCGACCACCTTCATCCCGGATTCCGGATGCCGCGAGAACGTCTCCGCCAGCGCCTGCCCCAGCTTGCCGGAGCCGACTATCAGTATGTACCGCAGGTTGTACCCCAGTTTGCGAATCTCCCGCAAAAACATCCGGGCCGTGGCGTGGGACGCGATTAACAGGACGATGCTTATCACCCAGAACATGCCCATGACCAGCCTCGAATACGAGTATTCACGATAGAAAAAAGCGGCGGCCATCGTTATCACGGCGGCTATGGTGGCGGTCTTGAAAATCCTGAAATATTCGTTGAACCTCGAATCGGACCGCATGGGGACGTACAGCCCTCCCAGCCTCATGGAAAAGGTCCATATCAGCGCCAGGGCAGGGATGAAATAGAGGTACTGGCTGATCGGCGGAAGCCCTTTGGGCACGTCGAACAGCCCGAGGCTGAACCGGAGATGATACGCCAGAATCCATGAGACGATGACAACCCCGATGTCGGCTGCAAGCATTATGGTTAGAAACAGTTGATTGTGTTTCTTTAGCATACTTTGGCAAATGACCCAGGATCGAAAGTTTTAGAGAGTATAAATGCAGCGCCTGTGTAAATTCAAGTATATTACAAAATAAACAACCAGTTGGTTGACCCGGGGCGTATTCCCGGCGTTTATTACGCCTCACACGGGCCGATATGCGCGGGGGTGGCGTGGCAATACGCCGGCCGGTTACCTTGCCGGGGCGGAAACGATCGCGGCCCTGGTTTCGGTTGTGATATTTTTAATCTTCATTTTTTCAAACGAGCTGTGTGATTTTTCCTGACGGGCTGTCTTGCGCGGGTCCTCGTAGGTGATGGCCTTGCCGACCGGGCCGGGTTGCGTCGCCGAGCTTGCGTAGGCCAGTTTTTCCATCGCGCCTGTGGAGATGCTTATTTTGTCTTCCGCGCCGATCTGGTATGTCTTCGGTATTTTAATTTTTGCGGCGCGTTCGGCGAAAAACCGTTGCTGATCATATTTGGCCACGAACTTTTGCGTGGGTCCAACCGGCTTTATCATCGCAAATCCATCCTAACTCTTGAAATCTATGAACCTGGCGTACACTGTCCTGCCGGATTTGCCGTACCCGGATATTGTTTTCCAGCTTTTGCCCAGCTCAGCCATTTCATTCCCGGCTGTTTTCCTGGCTTCATCGATTTTTTTATACAGCCGCTCGTCGGCTTCGATATTTTGCTTTACAAGACCGGTCAGCCCCATCTTGAGCTTCGACGCTTCGGGTGTGTCGATCCACCTTTCCACCTCGCGGTGTTTCACCAGTTCCGCTATCAGCTCGTCGTGTTCCTTCAGTTTTTCCAGGACCTTTTCCCGCTCATTCATAAGAACCAGCGCCTCGTCGGAGTTTTCGGAAAGAGAGGACACAATCGCATCGGACAACTCAAGGAGCTTTTCGTACAGGCTCTTCTGGTCGGCCAGGTTTTGGATCATCTTGTCGGTCTTGCTCATGCTTTCACCGGAGCCAGGATAGAGCTGGACATGGAGATGGTCGATTGTGTGACCAGTGGCGCCACCTGTTTTTCCAGCGTCTGGGCGACGTCCATGGAGTTTTGCCTGTAGTGGCCGAGCAACTGCCGTTGATATTCTATCATTCCGTTGGGTTGGGTGATTGCGTAGGTCACATCACGCCCCAGCCGTTTTGCCACCCCGTCCGGCTCGGCGTTGAATACGGAATAGACCTGCATGGGGTCGCTTGCGATCTTGTCGGCGAGACGGTTTTTGTCCAGTGAAAGCGTGTAATCGTCCATGCTTGTGATCCCGATCCGGCTGAGCCTGGCGAATAGTCCCGGCTGGCCTCCCTCCTCGTTCTGAAAGGATTTTGCCGATGAGGGGGAGTTTAGCCCTTCGATAGAGGCCACGTCAATTGTATTGGGGGAGGATTCCGCCGGGGGAAGCCCCAGGTCGCTCATGGATTTCGGGGGCGCCGGCAAGGAACCGATTTGCGCGTGGGCGCTCCTGGCGAGGTCGATGGTGAAATCCTGTATGCGGATGTTGTCCTGGATCTGCAGGTGGTCGATATTTTCCTTGTCGATAAGCTCCATGACGCTGTTGAACGAAGCGGAGAAAGCCTCGATTCTTTGTACAACTTTTTGCGTGTCCTTGTATATATCGAGTTTTACCTCTTTTGTTGTCGTATCTTTCAGCGAGAGGGTTATGCTTGGTATTAGGTTGTCGACAACGTTGTCGTTGGCTGTGTGCGACGTGTTGTCTATGGCAAGTTTCGCCGTTACCGGTTCTATGTTGTACTTGCTGTCCAGCGATGTTTTTAGCTGTTTTTCATTCATATTCCCCCGTTTATAAAAACCGAGGGATTCTAAGATGTTGTCCGGGTCAGACAGGGTCAGGCTCGTGTCGGCCCCTTTCAGGTTTGTGATGATAAGCCGTCCATCCTCTATCCTGGCCTCGGCCATGGTTTGGCCGGAGCCGCCGTCGAGGGTTCCGCTGTTGTTGATGTCTTCGGAGGTGTCTATGTTTCCGTCATAATTCAAGTCTTCATAATAGCTGAACGAAGGGGCGTAGGTTCCGTTCCCGATATAAATCGATGGGGTATAGTACAGGTCCAGCGTCCCGTTTCCGTTGCTGTCCTCGGACATGGTTTCCAGGGTTCCGTTTTTGTTCGCGTCTTCTCCCTGGTTTATCTTGTCGCGTATGTCGGCCATGGTGTCGGTCGTGTCTATCGTGATGGAATAGCCGTTTATCGATATGGACCCGGAAAGGTTCAACACGGCGTATGGGTCGGACTGTTTGTCCGATGAAACCTGGTGCGATTGCGCCAGCCGGTCCACGCTGATCGAATAGGTCCCCTTTGTCGCCTGGATGTCGGGAGTGGCGTTTACGGCCTCCGGCTTGCTTGATGAGGCTGTGTAGGGGTTGAAAGTTTCCATCCGCTCCATCTGCAACAGATTTTTGCCCAGAGTGGCCAGCCGGTCCTTGAGACGGACGAAAAAGGTGTCCTGGTTGTTTAGCGCTCGGTCGTCACCGATTTTAAGCTTCATGGAAATTGACGATCCGGTCCTTCGCTTTTCCAGGTCGGCTATGGTTTGCTGGGTGCGGTAGGCAGAGCCCGCCTCCCCGCGGTTCGCGACGGGGGGTACGCCTCTTGTGTTGTAGTAAGTCGCCTCGGTTACGGTGTCGCTGATGGAGATTTTGTCCGGCCTGCCTACATCGGCGGTGGAGGAGAAATAGCTGGCGCCGGATCTGCCTTCGCTTTTCGTGGGAAACTTTCTGCCTATATCGGCCGTGGCGGACCAGTAGCTGGCGTAGGTTATTCCGGACATCTGTCACCCGCCTTTTTTATTTCGCCAGGGCTAAAGTAATGTAAACCCCGGCCGATAACGAAAGTGAGAGAGTATGGCTTTCCCGCTTTCACACCGTCCAAAAAAATATTTGCCGGCTCAATGGAAAAAATTGTCGCGTTCACAAAAATCATCCAAACCCTTCCACTGGTCGAACATGTTTTTAAACATTTTCAACCTGCTCGCACAGGTTCAGCTTGTCCGCCACAGGTTCAAGCCTGTCTGCGCAGGCCAACCTGTCCTCACAGGCTCAGCTTCGGGTCTGGCCCGATAGCCCTGTTGGCGGCAATGTATGTCCATCCGCATTACCGTTGTTTCGAACGATACAATCAGCAACGCTTTTCGACTAAACTTTGCCAGGGCGTTATTACCCTATCTGCAATATCGGAAGGTTTCATGAATACTTGAGCGGTAAAACAGAAAAAATCAGAAAAAAAACGGATGCCAAGTAAAAACAACGCTATATATGAAAAGAAAAATCCGGGTCTGCTGGATATGACACTCCCGGGCTTTGAAAGCCGGTCTGTTCGCGGCGTCAGGTCGCCGTTCAGGCAGGCTGACCCAGGTGGATAGACCCTAGCCGGAACCCAGGATAATCGACGTGGCGGTGTCGCCGATAGTCGCAGGTCCTTTGTGTTTTCCATAAAGGTCGCCAGGCTTTTTTGTGCCCGGGTCGCCATCGGAATCGAATCTTGCCTCCACGGTAAGCTTAATGCCGTCAGATACGTCGCCTATCATTATGTCCTGCGTGGTCAGCCTGAAGTTGAGCGGGAACGCCGGTTTTTCCACTTTTATGGCCGCAAGAGGAGCGCCTCCACCGGCGGGGCGGGCGATGACAAACAAGACCCAGCCGGAATAATCAACAGCCCTGACGGATTCCGCGAGGTCGATTTTGCCGGCTACGATAAGATCGGCGGGCTTGTAGGGAGACGCGATTTTTGGAGCCGTCCCGGGACCGCGGGGAGCCGCTGACTTTTGCGATAGAGAAGGCTCCGGCAACGGCCCGATCTCCTCGTAGGACTCGAAATGATGATCTTGGCATCCGGTGCAAACCGCCGTGACGCAGATGGCCAGGGTATATGCTAAGAATCCGCTTCTGCTATAGATTGTCGAGTTTTTCCCGTGTTTGTTCATATTTTAAAGCAAGCTTGTCGTAAAGTTGTTTTCGTTTTTCATACAGCCTTTTAGGTTCGCGACTTGCGCACCGGTTAAGCAGGTACGCAGTCATCAGCGGCAGGGCGACGGCGCTGTCCATATAGCCTACCACAGAATCGGGAACCATGTCCGGGTCCACCTTGCCCCAGCTCACAGCCTCCTGGGGAGTCGCCCCGGATAAGCCGCCCGTGTCCGGTCTGGCGTCTGTGATCTGTATGAAATAGTCATGACCCTTGACATGTATCTCCATTATCTCATCTAGTTGCGGTATTGTCTGTAGCATGAAGTTTTTCGGGCTCCCCCCGCCAAAAATCACCACGGCGCTTTTTCCTGTTGTTTTGGCCTCGTAGGCGATGGCTGTAGCGTCGTTTACGTCGCTGGTGGTGTCTATGTCTGGAAAGGTATGGTTGAACGACAACGCGGCGATGTTCAGCCCGATGGTGGAATCCCCCGGTGACGGGCAGAAACAAGGAACGGCGTTTCTGTACGCCGCCGCCAGTATTGTTTTTCCCACGTGTCCGGTCTGTTTTTCGGTGGCGTCCACATACTGTCCCATCATGTTATGGAGCTGGGCGGAGCCCATCTTCTGGTTAAACTCCGGGTCCTTGAGTATTCTGTATATGTACTTATCGGACTCTAAAAGCACATCGTAATCGAAAACGATGTCATATATGCGGATAAGCTGGCGATCACGCAGTTCGGTGTCGTCCACGAACGGTGTCGATTTATGAAGCGGCAGGTCCAGGCCGAAATGCAGGTCGTGATAAAGATTGGCTCCGGTGGAGACAAGGTAGTCGATCCATCCGTTTTCTATCCAGGTCACAAGGGCGGACGACCCCAGCCCGGCGGGGGTGAGGGCGCCGGAAAGGGAAACGCCGACCACCGTGTCATCGCCAAGGATTTTCTTTTCCATAATGCGGCAAGCCTCGGCCAGGCGGGCGGCGTTATACGCGGAAAAATGCTTGTCTATCAGTTCATCGACACTCATACCCTTGCGGATCCTGGAGTCGCCGATACGGGGACCCTTGTAGGGATGCGGCATGTGGCGGCTATCCTTGTGCTTCATACGGTTGCTTTATAATCATAGCGATAAAGGTTGTCAATGGGACGGCATGGCCAAATAAAACTTGCCAAAACGCAACCAGACTGCCTATATTCACAAAAAACCTGTTTGCTGTCAAAAAAATCAGCCATTGGGACCATTTGGGGGTGGACTAGTTGCGCTGGCTTGCTCATGTTGACGCAAAAAGCCATGAGGCAACCCCGTATCTGTAGTAAATGTTTAAAAAAACCAGCCACATGAACCACGCTCCGATCCTGAAAGAGCAATCACCCATACGCCTTTTACTGATCATATTGATCTCCATTTTTCTCGGCGAAGGCGCGGTGATGTTCGTGTTGGGTGTTATCCTCCCGGAACTGTCCCCGTTATGGACGGGCGCGCTGGACTCTCTGGCGCTGATGGTGATAATGCTTCCCATTCTTTACTTTCTTCATTACAAACCGTCGCTTTCGCATTACAAGGAACTGGCGGACGCGTTGGAGGAAATCGCGAAAAAGGGGGCCTATCTTGAAAGCATCCTGCGCTCTTCAACAGATATCTCGATTGTCGCGACCGACCTGGATCTCAGAGTTTGCTATTACAATCCGGTGTCCGAAGATATCTTCGGATACGCCGTGGGTGAGGTTATCGACACGCCCATTTATCGGCTGTTCAGCGAGGATAAGGACGCACTGGCAAAATTTGAAAACGCCATCGAAATTGTCCGAAAGGTAGGCGAACACAAATATACAATCGAAAAAAAAAGCGATGGCCCGACTCGGCATATCGACACCAGAGTGTCGAGCGTCAAAAATGACAAAAACGAGTTGATAGGGTTTTCCCTTGTATCCCAGGATATCACGCAAAGCATAAACTCCGAAGCGGAGCTGCGCGATTCGCACGAGATGCTCGAATCTGTCATCGACAATATCCCGCAATACGTTTTCTGGAAGGATATCAACCTGATATACAGGGGGTGCAACCGGAATTTCGCGATCGCCGCGGGAGTGGGGGAGCCCGAGAATGTAACAGGCAAAACTGACTATGACCTGGCCTGGCTGAAGGAGGAGTCGGACGCCTATCGGGAAACTGATCGAAAGGTGATGAGCGCCGACACGGCTGAATACGACATACTTGAACACCGTAAACGGGCCGACGGCAGGTACGTGTGGCTGAGAGGGAACAGGCTTCCGCTTCATGACAGTAAAGGGGTCGTTGTCGGTGTCCTTGGCTCCTACGAGGATATTACGGATCGTAAAAAACTGGAAGACGAAAGGGCTCGCCTCGCCACAGCCATCGAGTACGCCGCCGAGGCCGTGATTATCACAGACAACAAGGGCATGATCCAGTATGTCAATCCGGCGTTCCGGCGCATTACGGGCTATTTGCGCAACGAGGTGATAAACCGGAACACCAGCATACTTAAAAGCGGCAAACACGGCAAAAGTTTCTATAAAAGCATGTGGGAAACCATCGCCAGCCGCAAGGTTTGGAAAAGCAACATTGTCAACAGGAAAAAAGACGGGTCGCTGTTCGAAGCCGAGATGTCGATATCGCCGGTTATGGATAGTTCCGGGGAGATAGTGAGCTACATTTCCGTGCAGAGGGACACGTCGAAAGAGATGACTCTGGAAAAGCAGATTCGGCACGCCAGGAAAATGGAGGTTGTCGGAACCATGGCCGGTGGTATCGCACACGATTTTAACAACATCCTGTCCGCTATCCTCGGCTATACAGAGCTTGCCATAGCCGACGCCGAGGGCAACGATGAGGCGCTTGAAAGCCTTGGAGAGATAATGAAATCAGGCCTGAGAGCAAAAGACCTGATACGCCGGATCCTTACATTCAGCCACAGGAAACAAGGCGATTTCAAACCGGTGCAATTGTCCCAGGTCGTCTTAGAAACGCTGAAGCTGGTTCGCGCGTCTTTGCCCGCCAGCATGGAAATCAGGTCCGATATCGACCCCGACACAGGCTATATCATGGCTGACCTGACCCAGATACAGCAGGTGATACTCAACCTTTGCTCCAACGCAGAACACGCCATGAGGGGAAAAGGGGGAGGGGTGCTCGAGGTGAGGCTCGTGGTCATCGAACCGGATGCGGAAAACGACGCAACTCCGTCATCCGACCAGTCGGAAAAACGACTGAAACTGACCATCAGCGATAACGGGCATGGTATGGACAAAAGCGTCATAGACCACATATTCGAGCCGTTTTACACCACAAAACAGGTGGGCGAAGGCACCGGGCTGGGGTTGTCCGCGGTTCACGGGATTGTGGCGAGCCACGGTGGCGCCGTATCCGTGTTTTCGGACCCGGGCAAGGGAACCACGTTCGCCATATATTTCCCGCAGACCATGGTGGAAAAGCAGGAACAGGAGCGACAACCCGAACCGGTCCCCCGGGGGAGCGAGTGTATCCTTTTCGTGGATGACGAGACGCAAATCACCCGCATGGCGAGCCAGGCGCTGGAGCGGCTGGGTTATGAAGTGGTTGCCGCCACCCGGGGCGAAGAGGCCTTGCAGTTGTTTACAGCCCAACCAGACAGGTTCGACCTGGTTATCACCGACCAGTCCATGCCCGGAATATCCGGTGACGCGCTTGTTGTGGAGCTGATGAGGATTCGGCCTGATCTTCCCGTGATAATGTGCACAGGTTACAGCTCGGAATTTTCCGCCGACCAGGCGAGGCAGGTTGGTATCAGGGAATATCTGATGAAACCGTTTCTCTCGCGTGACCTGGGATTTGCGATTCGAAAAGCGCTCGACCCGGACGAGTAGACGGGCCTGTTTTTCCCCTGCTCCACACTTAGGAAGGGATTCTCCGCTACTTTGTCAGGCCAAAATCCTCCACATCGTCGATACATCGCATGTCCAGGCGAAAAAGATCGTCCTCCACGCGGCCTATGATCGGCCTGTCCATATTTCTGAACCACGACGCCAGCTCGTTCGGGCCCATCCGGCCATGCTCTATGGCGACGGAAACTGTCGGGATATCGATCTGCGGCAAAGACCCGCTACCAGCCCGGGAAACGTCGTCTACTACGGTGACTGTGGCGTCAGATCCCAGATACTCACGAAAAAACGCCGCCGCTTTCCGGGCGATGGGCCGTATCTGGTCGATGGTTTTTGACAAATGCCGGAGCGTGGGAATTTTCGACACCGCTTCGTCGGGGTTCAGGTATAGCCGGAGCGTGGTTTCCAGGGCGGCGAAAGTCATCTTGTCACACCGCAACGCCCGTTTGAGGTGATTTTTCTTTATTTTGTCGATCGTTTCTTTCGAGCCGGCGATTATTCCCGCCTGGGGACCGCCGAGCAGTTTGTCGCAGGATATGGTGACCACATCGACCCCCTGTTCGATCGTCTCCTGGACTGTAGGCTCATGCGGCAAACCAAAACGCCGCAGGTCGATCAGGGTCCCCGAGCCGAGATCGTACATCAGGGGTACGCCGCGAGAGCGCGCCATGGAGGACAGCTCGTCCAGGCCGGGTTGGGAGGTGAAGCCGATTATACGGTAGTTGCTGGTATGGGCGCGGAGGATCAAGCTGGTGTTTTCGTTAACCGATTCCGCGTAATCCTCCAGGCTGGTTCTGTTCGTAGTTCCCACTTCCTTAAGGACGCATCCGCTTTTCGACATGATTTCCGGCAGGCGAAACGATCCGCCGATCTCGATCAGCTCCCCCCTGGAGACGATGGTCTCCCTGCCGTCAGACAGCGTGTTAAGGGCCAGCAGCACCGCCGCGGCGTTGTTGTTGACCACCGTGGCCGCTTGCGCGCCTGTCAGCTCTGTCACAAGGGATTCGACTATGCTGTCCCGGTCTCCCCTGGTTCCGCTTTTTATGTCGTATTCGATATTCACGGCAGACCTGGCGCAAAGGGCCGCGGCTTCGCTTGCCGCGTCGGCCATGGCGGCTCTGCCCAGGTTGGTGTGGACGACCACACCGGAACAGTTTACGACCCGCTTGAGGGAGGGGACGGATTCTTTTGCCATTGTCTGCGCCATTACAGCCAACCATTCGGTGACGCTTCTAACGTCGGTGACGTTTCTAACGTCGG
Organism: Nitrospirota bacterium; assembly: GCA_024275315.1. Lineage (GTDB taxonomy): Bacteria > Nitrospinota_A > UBA7883 > UBA7883 > UBA7883 > JAJRZK01. Next base: position 31,579 of record JAJRZK010000052.1, on the reverse strand, counting down.
TGACGTTTTTGACGTCGGTGACGCTTTTAACGGTGTCGCCCGGCGCCGTTTTTTCTTTCAGGATTTTGCTCCTCGCCTCGTCGATCAGTTTTCTGGCGGTGTCAACCACACGGCCCCTTCCGTAAACGGCGATCATTTCCCTGCATTTCTCATGGCCGGTCAATCGGTCCACCGAGGGGAGGTTTCGGAGCAGTTCTTCTTTTTTCATGTCATACAGGGCCTGTCATATTTCAAGTGTCGTGCGATGTCCGGACAATTATATATCGTAGCGGGGCCGGGCGTTCAAGTTTGATTGAAAACTCCGGTTTTACAGGGTGCGTCCGATATCGCCATGTGCGCCGATCACCCGCGTCATTTGCGCGGAGCCGATACGGAGCGCCGCGCCGCCGGGACCGGTCACCGCCGTTACACAGGCTTGAAATGCGCCTTCAGGCGGACCACTCTCGACGGGCGGATATCCTCTCCCGGAAACAACCCCTCCAGCAGGTCATCAGGACGGACGGTTCCATCGGGTCCGTACGAAGCCTTGAAAACAAGGTCCAGGCTTTCGGGCTCCACATCGAGGCCGACTATCAATGGCCGGATATCCACCATTTTATCCCTCCTGGGCCTTCGCACCATCACGGACAAAGCTTCGTTGAACCGGGTTACTGCGTTTTTTATCCTGTCCGCGTCTTTGGGGTCGTCCAGCCTTATCCTGTAATCAAAAGCCTCGGTGGAACCGGTGATCGACCGCTGGCTCAGGGATATTTGCCGGGCGTCGACAAAACGTATTCCCTCCGGCGAGGATGTGTTGAGCTTGTGGCTGAGTTTCCATGGCTCCCAGTACATGGCGAGCTCCACGTCCACCATCTCGTCCGCGCTTTCCACACCGACCGGAATTGCGGGCCCGAACGACACCCTTGGCGCGGGCGAGTATCCCTCGGAATAGGCCACCGGCGCCCTTACGGCCCGTAACGCACGCAAGATTATGGACTGTGTTTCAAGCTGGGAAAAAAAGCGCGCCGGGCCAGTTTTGTGATACGTCAACCTGTACCGGAACCGTCCCTCCGGAGCGGGTGTTTTCTTTTGCTCCGGTTTGCTTGACGCTGTGTCATACGGCTCGAAGCACATTTTCGGATTGATTCCGCAACCAAGGCATTCTCCGGTTTTGCAGTCTCCGGTGATCACCCCCTCCATCGCCAGCGAACGCTCCTTTAACAGAAATTTCCTGCTGATTCCCGTGCGCAGATGATCCCATGGCAGGGTTTCATCGGTTCCGTATGGCCTGTTGGCGTATCCGGACGGGTCCAGGCCCACCTTCCCGAAAGCCTTGATCCATTTGTCATAATCAAATTTTTCGGTCCATGCGTCGAACTTTTGCCCCATCCGGTACGCCGTTTCCACAACGTCTGACAGGCGCCGGTCTCCCCTGCTGAAAACAGCCTCGAGAAAGCTCATGCCGGCGTCGTGCCATTTCAGGCGAAGCCGTTTGTTGGGTTTTACAAGCTCGAACAGTTTTTCTTTTTTCGACAGAAGCTCATCGAGGGTGTCCTGCCCGGTCCATTGAAACGGGGTGTGCGGCTTCGGGACGAAGTTGGACACGCTGACGGTGATGTTGTTCAGCCTCGCGCTACCGACCCTGATCTTGTCTATCCTGGCGGCCAGCCGGAATATCGACTCGATATCCTCGTCGGTTTCGGTGGGCAGACCTATCATGAAATAGAGCTTGAGCGACCTCCATCCGGAAGCGAGCAGACGTTTTGCCGTTTCGATGATTTGTTCGTCAGTCACCTTTTTGTTTATCACGGCCCGCAACCGGTCTGTTCCGGCTTCGGCGGCTATGGTAAAACCGGTGCGGCGCACCCGCCTGATCTGGTCCACAACGGGCCCGGTGACGGTATCCGGCCGCAACGACGGCATCGACACGGAGATTTTTTCGTCGGCGTACCTGTCCATGAGCGCTTTAAGCAGAGGTTCGATTTTCGAGTAATCACCCGCGCTTAAGCTGGTGGGCGATATTTCGCTGTAGCCGGTGTTTTTCAGCGCCTCATCAAAAATGTCCATGACCTCCTGCGGGGTTCTTTCACGGACGGGCCTGTATGTGGTTCCCGCCTGGCAAAACCGGCATCCCTGCGTGCAACCCCGGTCGATCTCCACGTTCAGCCTGTCCTGGACGGGCCTGCCGAACGGCGTCACCATTTTTACGGGAAACGGGGACTGGGACAGGGTGGGCAGGAAGGTTCTATCTACCTTGTCGTATCCTTCAAGCAGGGGTGTGACCCGTTCGATTTCCCCGGTTGTTTTGTAGCTTACGTCAAAAAAGGAGGGGACGTACACACCACGGATTTTCGCCAGATTCTCCAGCCTGGCGCGTCGCGGCGCGTCCTTGTGCGAAATGGTTTCACGCAGGATTTCCACAGCGGCGGTCTCTCCGTCGCCAAGAACGAACAGATCGAAAAAATCCGCGATAGGCTCCGGGTTGTACACCCCCGCCCCGCCTCCGATGACAAGGGGATGGGATTCGTCACGGTCGGCCGATCTCAACGGGACACCGGCGGCGTCGAGCATCCATAAGATTGTCGTATATGACAGCTCGTAGGGGATTGTAAACCCGATTATATCGAAATCTGACAGGGATTTTTTTGTCTCCAGCGACATGAGGGGCATCCCCTCGCTCCGGATCGCTTCAGCGAAATCCTCGCCCGGCGCGAACACTCTTTCCGCCGCCAGGTCCGGCTCCGCGTTGACAATGTGGTAGAGGATCTTAAGCCCCAGGTGGGCCATGCCTATCTCGTAGAGGTCGGGGAACGCAAGGACCATCGAGCCTTTGACGGTAGCCGGGTCCTTGGCCACACAGTTTTGCTCCGTCCCGAGATATGACGAAGGGTTTTTTACAGAATTTAGAATCCTGTAATACCTGTCCTGCGAGATGTTATCCAAGCTTGTACCTGCTTACGGATATGTTCAGGGCGAGCCCGATCCCCAGGAAGTTGGTCAGCAACGACGATCCTCCGTAAGAGATGAAGGGGAGGGGGATCCCGACGATCGGGAAAAGCCCCAGGGTCATGCCCAGGTTGTAAAAAAAGTTGAAAGTTATCATGCACAATATTCCGGCCACGACCAGAGAGCCGAACTTGTCCCTGGCGTGGAGGACAATCTCCAGCAGGCGCATGAGGAAAAAGAAGAATATGGTGATGAAAATCATGGCGCCTACAAACCCTGCCTCCTCGGCGAAAACTGAAAAGATGAAATCGGTATGCTTGGCCGGCAGAAAATTCAACTTGCTTTGCGTTCCTTCAAAAATACCCTTGCCCCATAACCCTCCCGACCCGATCGCTATTTTCGATTGTATCATCTGGTACCCGTGCCCCATGGGATCCGCGTCCGGGTTGAGTATCGTCAATATTCTCTCCTGCTGATACGGTTTGAGCATGAACCATGAAACAGGAGCCAGGAACGCGGATATTCCCGCCGTCCATATGATGATCCTCCTTTGTATTCCATTGAAAAACGCCATGCACCCGAATACGATGATAAAGATCATCGCCGTGCCCAGATCTGGTTGGCGGGCGACTATGGCGAAAGGAATGAGGGTGAATATCAAAGGTTTTGCCAGGTCAAGCACTCCCAGGTCCCCCTCTTTTCTCATGTCGTCGAAAATGCGCGCTATAAGAATTATCAGGATTATCTTCATGATCTCCGAAGATTGTATGTTAAAGCCCCCCACCGACAGCCACCGTTGGGATCCGCCGATCACCCGTCCGCTGAAGCCGACCGCGGCCAGACAACCGACGCCGAAGAAATAGAGCGGATAGGCCATCCTTTCTATCAAACGGTAATCTATCCAGATCACTATCGACATGGCCACTAGGGAGATTCCCACCCAGTACAACTGGCGGATATAAAGGCTCCGCATAAACTCCGAATCGCTTTGCAGGTTGGAGCTGTATATGACCGTCACACCCAGCGCGCACAGCGTGAGCGTGATGGCGAGCAACATAAAATCGAAATTCCGCAGAAACCTGTGTTCCGGCAGTTCTATATCACTCACAACGGATTCTCCATGGGTAAAACGCTTTTGTCCGTGACATGGCCGGTTATCTGCGGGGTCGATGGCGGTACGTTTATTTTTTGCAGGTATGCGTCCATGATCTTCCGGGCGACAGGAGCCGCCGCCTCGCCGCCGTGCCCCGCGTGCTCCACGATCACCGCCACCGCTATTTTGGGATCGTCAAACGGGGCGAACCCGACGAACAGCGCGTGGTCGCGGTGCTTGAACTTTATCTCCTCGATGTCGCTGGTCTCGTTTTTCTTCATCCGTACAACCTGCGAAGTGCCCGTTTTGCCCGCGTACGAGTATGGGCCGTTCTTGATCCTCCACGCAGTGCCGTGGGGAGCGGTCACCACCAGCCGGAGGGCGTTGCGGATAACGGAAATCGTGTCGGGGCTGACGCTGACGCTTTTTGGATTTGCGCCGGGCCGGTCACCGGTCCCCGGGCGGGGAGAGTTGACGAGCCGGGGGGTCACCAGCTTTCCACCGTTGGCGATGGCCGCGATCATTATCGCCTGCTGGATCGGCGTGACAAGGTTATACCCCTGGCCGATGGAACACGAAACGGTTTCCCCCATAATCCACGGTTTGCCACGCGCCTTTTTTTTCCAATCGGTAGAGGGGACAAGGCCGGGGCTCTCCGCGCCCAGGTTTATGTTTGTCCGCTTGCCCAAACCGAACATCTTCGCGTATTTGGCGATCCTGTCGATGCCCAGCCGCAAACCGACTGTATAGAAATAGACATCGCAGGACTGTATCAGCGCGGATGTGAGGTTCATCGATCCGTGACCGGCCTTTTTCCAGCATCGATAGGTGCGTTGTCCCAATCTATAGTGGCCGGGGCAATATATCGTGGTTTCCGGGGAGACAATCCCCTCTTCCAGGGCCGCCGCCGCCATGATTATCTTGAAAGTCGATCCGGGAGGATATTGCCCTCTCGTGATCCTGTTTTGCAACGGGTGGAACTCGTCCTGGATAAACTTTTTCCACGAATCGCCGGATATTCCATGCGCGAAAACATTCGGATCGAATCCAGGCTTGCTCAACGCCGCTATAATATCCCCGTTGTTGGGGTCTATGGCCACAGCCGCGCCCATTTTCCCTTCAAACGCCCGCTCCGCCGCTGTCTGGGTGGTGAAATCTATGGTAAGCCTCAGGTCGTGGCCGCTTTTGGGCCGGATCACTTCCAACAACGCAAGCTCCCGGCCGGCCGCGTCCACCTCCACCCTCTTGTAACCCTTGGCGCCGCGCAGGGTCCGCTCGTGAACTTTTTCGATTCCATACTGCCCGATAAAATCGTCCATGGAATAGACCGACTTGGGGGCCTTGGCCAGCTGGGCGGAACTGATGGCCCCCAGGTAGCCGAGAATATGCGACGCTTCCTGCCCAAAGATATAATTGCGCCAGGCTTTAACCTCCAGAAAAACCCCGGGCAAATCAAGCCTGTTTTCCTCCACGAACGCCACATCCTCCCTGTCGATATCCTTTTTGATTACGATAGTCTGGAACGACGGTGAATGGCGCATTTTGTCGAGAGTCGAATCCACGTCGAAGTCCACCCGCCGCCGGAGAAAATCAAGAGTCTCGCGGGGATTGTCCACATCTTCCGGTATGAGCGAGAGCTGAAAAGAGGGCCTGCTGTCCACCATGGGAAAGCCGTTGCGGTCCAGTATTTTACCCCTGCGCCCGTCCAGGGTCATTTGCCGGACCCGGTTGTTTTCCGCACGGTCAGCCAGGCTGGAGTACTGGACAATCTGCAAGTGCCAGAGACGCAGGGTCACTATGACAAACGCGACGCCCACCAGGGCGGTGAAGATGGGACCCATGCTTTTGCGGTGTTTTATAAAACTTTCCCACTCTGTTCTGGGTCGCAACATGTTTGTTAAAAACCCCGCCTAGAACATGTCCATCCCTTTTTGGGACGGATAGGAACTCAACTTTTCATAAACCATCCGCTTTATCTCATCGAGCCTCTCCTCGCTTTCCGCCTCGAACCGAAGCACCAGCACAGGCTGTGTGTTGGAAGCGCGGATCAACCCCCATCCACCGTCAAAGTTTATCCTGGCGCCGTCTATATCCACCACGTCGTGCGTTTTCTTGAAATGAGCCGTAATATCGGCCACCAGGCCGAACTTCACATCATCAGGACACTCTATCCTGATCTCGGGAGTGTTGTATACCACCGGCAGATCCTTGAGGTATTCCGACACTTTCATCTCCGTCTCTGACATGATTCGCAACAACCTTGCGGTGGCGAATATGGCGTCGTCGTAACCGTAATAGCCATCTTTGAAGAATATGTGCGCGCTCATCTCCCCTGCAAGCTCCGCATTTTCCTCGGCTAACCTGGCCTTTATCAGCGAGTGCCCGGTGGCGTTGATAATCGGGGAGCCTCCGTGGTTTTTTATGTCGCGCTCCAGGTTCCGGGAGCATTTTACATCGTATACGACCTTCGCCCGCGGCTTGCGTTTGAGTATGTCCCGGGCGAAAATCATCAGAAGCTGGTCGCCAAAAAGGATTCCCCCTTTTTCGTCCACCACGCCGATGCGGTCCGCGTCGCCGTCATAGGCCACGCCGGCCTCCGCTCCCGTCTCTTTTACCTTCGCGATGATGTCGGCCAGGTTGGCTGGCACCGTCGGGTCAGGGTGGTGGTTCGGAAAGCTCCCGTCCACCTCGCAGAACAGCTCTATCACTCCGCACCCGAGCTCCCTCATCAGGCGCGGGGCCACTATGCCGCCGCATCCGTTGCCGGAATCTATCACTATCCGCGGTTTCCGATCCAGGCTGATCTTGCTTTTGACCATGGATATGTAGTCTTCGATAACGTCTCTTTCGGTCATGGACCCGGAGCCGGATTCGTAATCGCCATCTTCTATCATCCGGCAGATAGCCTTTATGCCCTCTCCATAAATGGACCCTGTCCCCAGGTTCAGCTTGAACCCGTTGAACTCCGGCGGGTTGTGGGAGCCTGTTATCATCATCCCGCCGTCGGGCTTGAGATGGTGGATCGAAAAGTAGAGAAGAGGTGTCGGGACCATGCCGATATTGATCACGTCGATTCCCGCGGCCATGACACCTTTCGACAGGGATTTCAGGATCGCCGGGCAAGATTCCCTGGCGTCATGCCCCACGGTGACCGTGGAGCCGCCGTTTCTGGCCACAACACTGCCGAACGCCCTGCCTATGCTTTCGACCACTTCCGGAGTCAGGTCTTTGTCGACAATTCCCCGGATATCGTATTCCCTGAAAATGCTCTTGTTCATCTCCATCAACCCGTCCCCCCGTATGTGGCAGATACCTGCTTTTCCAACAAAAAGCCGGTGACAAGCTCTTCAAGCTCGCGCGCCGACTCCAGCTTAGTTACCGCTTTTCTGAACCTGGCGGCGCCGGTCAATCCCCTGGTGTAATAACCGAGCCGCGTTCTCATTTTTCTTGCCGCGTTGCGCTCTCCGTAAAGACCGGTCATCATCTCCATTTGACGGAGTATCACGGCGGCTATTTCAGAGTTGGAAATTTTACCATAGCTTCCGGTGGAGCAAAGCTCATTAAATTGCCGGAATATCCATGGAGCCCCGAGCGCCGCCCTGCCTATCATGACGAAATCGCAACCGGCCGACCACAGCTTTTCAACCGCGGTCTCGGGCGAATCGATGTCTCCGTTTCCGATGACAGGTATGTTGACCCTCCGCGCCACTTCCGATATCAATTCCCAGTCCGCTTCGCCGGAGTAGCCCTGGGCCGCTGTCCGGGCATGGATGGTTATCGCGTCCACACCTGCGTCCTCCATCGTTTTGGCCATCTCGATTGCGTTGACCGATTCCGCCCCCCATCCCGACCGGATTTTGGCGGTCACCGGTTTATCCGTCGAATTCACCACGGCCGCCGCTATCCGGCCGGCGGTTTTAATATCTTTCAGGGCCGCCGCCCCGGCTCCGCATTTTGTGACTTTTTTGACCGGGCAACCAAAATTGATATCAATGATTTGGCATGACGATCGCGAAACGATCATCGCCGCTTCGCGCATTATCTCCGGATCGGCGCCGAATATCTGCGCCGCGACCGGGCCCGGCTCATCGGGGCGGGGAAGCATCATGATGGTTTTTTCCGATCCCCGGACGATGGCGTTGGCGCTGAGCAGTTCCGATGTGACAAGCCCCGCGCCATACTCCGCGACGATCGAACGAAACGCAAAGTCGGTAATCCCCGCCATGGGCGCCATTACAGCTCTTGATTTTATCTTGATACCGGCTATTTGCATGGGCCTTTTGTTAATGTGGTTCACATTCCGGACGCGAAAACCGCAGACTCGTGGTTCATTCTATCATTAATGGAAAAAAAGTCGCCTGCGCCAGTGGTTGAAATTTCGTTAAGGAAACTTGCGGGCCGGATAGTTACAATAAAGATTTGTCGCTATTGGTTCACGTATGATATCCATGTTCGCCCTGAAATCCGCCATTGGCGGCAAGGGTCAAGGCCCCTTGACCGTAAACGGCCTGACCAGATCGGCCAAGGCGATGGCGGTTGCGCTCCTGGCCAAGTGGCTTCGCCGCCCGCTGGTGCTGGTGTGCGACAAGGCGGCCAGGGCCGAGGAGCTGTACGATACGCTTCGCTTTTTCATTTCGGGGAAAAACACGTCTGTCGGGCTACACTATTTCCCGCCGTGGGAGATACTTCCATACGAACAGATGTCCCCCCATCCCGAAATCTCCGGCCAGAGACTGTCCGAGTTGATGAACCTGGCCAGGGGATCCGGAAACAGCATGGTGGTCGTTACCACCTTAGAGGCTTTGGCGCGGAGGATTATCCCATCCGAAATATTGAAAAAATCTTTGCTTACAATCGACAAAGGCGACTCGATGGATCTGGATCTGCTCTCCGGTCATCTTGTGTCCCACGGCTACAGACGGGTCGATATGACACAGGAGCGGGGCGAGTTTTCCGTCCGCGGAGGGATAATGGATATATTCGCCGGCTCCGGCGCCCATCCGGTTCGGATAGAGCTGTTTGGGGAGACTGTCGAGTCGTTGCGGCTGTTCAACCCGGATAACCAGAAATCGGTTCGACAAATCGAATCGTTCGACCTTATACCCTACCGGGAAGTCTTTTACGACGGGGTGGACACCGGCTCTCTGGTCGGGAAATTCGAAGAACTGTGCGGTAATGGTGGTGTTTCCGGCGCTTCATCCGAACGCATCATCGGTTTTTTCCGGTCGGAACGGTTTTTTAGCGGGATGGAGAAATATCTTCCGTTGTTTTTCCCCGAACCGCAGTCGCTCTTTGATTACCTGCCCGAATCCGCCGCCGTGATCGTAGACGAGCCTGAAAATGTCATGGCGCATATGGATTCCTTTTACACCCTGGTGGAGTCGGGGTACGAAGAAACGGTCAGGGAGGGAAAGGAAGCCGTTATCGCTCCCGAAAAGCTTTTCCTGGACCGGGAGGAGCTGGAGAAAAAGCTTGGCCATGATTCGTTGCTGAACCTGGGCGAGCTTGCAGTTACCGGGCAGGGGGAAAACTGCCGCACAATAAGAGCCAAAGCCGCCAACAGGTACAAAGGCGCGTTTTCGGTTTTCATCGATGACATACGCCATTTGCTGGAGGAGGGCTACCGCGTGGTGATCGCCGCCACGACCCCCGGCGGAGCCGACCGGCTGGACAACAGCCTCAGCGATTATGATCTGGGCGCCAGAAGGCTCGATTTGGATGAGCTCGGCTCGTTCCTTGACGGCCTGGAAGAGCCGCAACCCCGTCTTTTCGAAGCCTCGCTATACATCACCGTCGGGAAAATATCCGAGGGTTTTACCATACCTTCGGACAAATGGGCGCTGGTGACGGAAGACGAGATTTTCGGCAAGGCGCCAAAAATCAGGCGAAGATCCCGTAAGATCCGCCATGCTTTCAGCGTTGGTGTGGCGGACCTGAAACCCGGAGATTATGTGGTCCACAAGGTCCACGGAGTGGGGCGCTATATCGGGGCCAGGGAGATGATCATCGCAGATACGGCGGATGAGTATCTGGATATCGAGTACGCCGAACGTCAAAGGCTGTTCGTCCCCATGAGGGATATAGAGCTTTTGAACAAATATACGGGTTGCGGGGGAAACGCGCCGGCGCTGGATAAAATGGGCGGGTCCACCTGGAAAAAGACCCGCGCCAAAGTCAAGAAGAACCTGCTGGTGATGGCCGACAAACTGCTTAAGATATACGCGTCAAGACAGCTTAACGAGGGGAACTCGTTTTCCCAGGATGGTCCGTTTCACAGCGAGTTCGCCGCCATGTTCGAGTATGAGGAGACAGAAGACCAGTTGTCCGCGATTGCGGAAGTGGCGGCGGATATGGAGAGAAAAAGACCCATGGACAGGCTGATTTGCGGTGATGTCGGATATGGAAAAACCGAAATCGCCATGCGGGCGGCCTTCAAGGCGGTTTACGATGGGAAACAGGTCGCCCTGCTTGTGCCCACGACCCTGCTGGCGCAACAGCATTACCAGACGTTTTCAGAGCGGTTCAAAGCGTTTTCCGTGTCCATAGAGGTCCTTAGCCGGTTCAGGTCGAAAAAACAGCAGAAAGATATAATAGCAAGAACCGCCGCCGGTGACGTGAATGTGCTCATAGGCACACACAGACTGCTTCAGAAGGATATAAAGTTTCACAACCTGGGCCTGGTGATAATCGACGAGGAACAGCGTTTCGGCGTAGCCCACAAGGAAAAGCTTCGCGGCATGCGCGCAAGCGTGGATGTTTTGACGCTGACGGCGACCCCGATTCCCCGCACGCTCCATACGTCGCTTTTGGGCATAAGGGACCTGTCCGTCATAGAAACCCCGCCGCCGGACCGCCAGTCGATCCGCAATTTCATCGTGAAGTTTTCCGACAATGTGATTAAAGAAGCTATCATGCGTGAGATGGACAGGGGAGGGCAGGTTTTCTTTGTGCACAACAAGGTAAAATCCATCCACAGCATGGCCCGGTATTTACGCAAGCTGGCGCCGGAAGCCAGGGTCTGTGTCGCCCATGGCCAGATGCCCGAAAAGGAGCTGGAACAGGTCATGACCGAGTTTGTCGACCGGTCTGCCGATATACTTGTATGCACCACCATCATCGAGTCGGGGCTGGATATCCATTCGGCTAACACGATCATAATCAACCGCGCAGACCATTTCGGCCTGGCCCAGCTGTACCAGCTTCGCGGAAGAGTCGGCAGGGACAGGCACAGGGCGTACGGGTATATGCTCATACCCGGACAGGCGGCGCTGACGGAGACCGCCCGCAAACGCCTCATAGCCATAGAGGACCTCAGCGATCTTGGTAGCGGATTCAAACTGGCGGCCAGAGACATGGAGATCCGGGGGGCGGGCAACCTTTTGGGCGCACAGCAATCGGGCCAGATAGACGCGGTTGGGTTCGACATGTATTGCCAGATGCTAGAAGACACCATACGGGAGCTTAAAGGAGAGCCGGTCGCGGATCGTTTCGATTCGGAGCTGAACCTGAATTTCCAGGGGAGGCTCGAACCTGGTTATGTGCCGGATCTGGGAGGGCGGATAGAGCTGTATAACAGGCTCAGCTCTCTTTCGTCCATGGACGAGCTTGACGAGATGGAAAACGAAATGCGGGACAGGTTCGGCCCCATACCGGAACAGGCCGGCAAACTGCTGGCCACATACAGGATAAAGCTTCTGGCGAAAAAGCTGAGAATTGAAAAGGTCGATATCACCAGGAACAGCCTCTACCTCGTGTTCAACGAACGCACCAGGGTGTCGCCATCGAGCCTCGTGGCCGCGGCGAACAAATCCGGCAGGGTCTTCAGGTTCGTTTCGGAGATGACGATGGAATTTACCATCTCCGGCTCCGACTGGAAGGAGAGGTTCGAGTCTGTGAAAGATTTTTTCATTTTTCTTACGGAACAACTGGGATGAAGCTTACCCTTTGCATGATCGTAAAGAACGAGCAAGCCGACCTCGCGCGTTGCGTGGAGTCTGTAACGCCGATAATAGACGACCTTGTCATAGTGGACACCGGCTCGGACGACAACACCGTCGATGTGGCCGAATCGCTGGGCGCAAGAGTGTGCCACCATAGATGGACGAATGATTTTTCCGCCGCCCGCAACGCGGCGCTGGGGTATGTCGCGGAGGGGTGGGCGCTTTGCCTCGACGCGGACGAGATGATTTCGCCGCGGGACCATCCACGGATACGCGCCTTGATCGATGATGACCGGATTGACGGGTATTACCTTGTCCAGCGCCATTATCTGAGGGGAGCCGGGTATGTCAACCAGAGACCGGTCGTCGGTGAATATCCGCAGATGGAGCGCGGATTTTCAAGCTATTCACAAAACTACGCCATGCGGTTGTATCGGAAACGCTCCGATTATGTATACACTGGCCGGGTTCACGAGAACCTTGTCTGTAAAAACCCGGCCACCCGGTGGGTCACCGCCAAGACGGATGTCGTGATCCACCATTACGGCAAATCTGGCGACCGGCGACGGCTTGAAGAGAAAATGAGGGAGTATCTCAGGCTGGGGGAACTGAAGGTGGAAGAAACGCCCGGCGACCCCAAGGCGCGGTTCGAGCTTGGCGTGCAACTTCACGAGCTGGGCCGGTTCGAGGAATGTATCGGGTATTTCACCGAAGCTTTCGAGCTGGACCCGGCGTATTCGAAATCATTGTTTTATATCGGGTCGGCCCATTACAAGCTTGGCCGGCTGGACGAGGCGCGGCGGGCCCTGGAGGAGATGATACGGATAGACTCCGCCCACGCCGACGCGCTGGTCAACCTGGCCGGTGTAGAGCGCCAGGAGGGGAACGTGGACAAGGCCATAGCCCTGTTCGACCGGGCCATCGAAGCAAACGGGGGCATGTTTACCGCATGGTTCAACAAGGGCGCGCTCCTGTCCGGCGAAAGCAGGTTCGACCAGGCGGAGCCGTGTTTCGCCAGGGCGATAGAGCTCGATCCCTGCCATGTCCCGGCCATGTTCGGCCACTGGCAGTGCCTGGTGTTCACTTCAAATTACCAGCGGGCGGGCTCTGAGATGGTAGAATGGCTGAGACGTTTTCCCCGTACGGGCGAGCTTGTGAACCAGGCCGTGGCAAAATACCTGTCGATGCGCAGGTTCGACCTGGTGGCCAACGCCCTGGCGCCGCTGGTCGATACGCTCGATAACGCCCGGTCATACGCGGCGCTGGGAGCCGCTCAGTTCGGGGTCGGTGATATAGACAACGCCGAGATGAACCTCGAAAAAGCTCTTGAGCTCGATGAAAACGATATAGACGCGCGTGTCAACCTCGCCCAGCTAAAAGAGGTGTGCCGCCACGATTACCGATCCGCGATAGCCCATTATGAACAAGTGTTGAATCGCTGTAAGGACCATGAATTATGCGTAGAAAGATTATCCGCTTTGCGGTCATCGGGGTAGCTGTAGGCTGTGTCTGGTTTTCCTCGTGCCGGAAAGCCCAGGAAACAACCGAGGGTGGGGAGGTCTCGAAATTGTCAAGTGTAATAGCCACGGTCGGAACCAAGAAGATCACCGGGGAGGACCTGAAACAAAGACTGAACCACTACAAGGTATTGCTGAACCTCGAGGAAAAGGAGCCATTGCCAAAACATGAAAACCTGAACAAGGCCGTGCTGTATCAATTGATAGACGAATATCTGCTGGAAATGGAGGCCAAACGGCTGAACATATCGGTGTCCAATGAAGAATTGGAAAAAGAGGTTAACCTGCTTTTGGGAAAATATGACAACCCGAAACTGGGCCTGATTCTCGCCAAAAACGAAATGAGCTTCGACGAATGGAAAGCCTCTGTCAAAAAAGGGCTGGTAGTGAAAAAGCTCGAGCTTGTCCAGGTGGAGTCGAAACTGAGCGTTGATGAGTCTGAAATCAAAAGTTATTACGATAAGAACAAGGATTCGTTCAAATGGCCGGAGAGAGTGAGGGCGTTGCAGATAATGGTCACCGACGAGACGGTGGCCGAGCAGGTGCGAAAAAAATTATTGAACAAAGGAGACTTTGCTAAAATAGCGAGAGAACGGTCACAAAGCCCCGACGCCGCGTCTGGCGGCGACCTGGGCTATTTCAGCAGGGGGCAGATGCCTCCGGAATTTGAAAACGCGGTTTTCGGCCTGAAAGTCGGCCAGATTTCCGAAGTGATAGAATCGATATACGGGTTTCACGTGTTCAAGGTTGTAAACCGTGAACCGCCCGGGGATATGAGTTATGATGAAGCGCGTGGGCGGATACGCAAGCTGTTGATGGCCCAAAAAAGGGAGAAGGAGTATAAACATTGGATCGACGAGTTAAAGGAGAGGGTTCCTGTCAACATAGACTACGAGGCGCTATCGCGGGCCTTGTCCTGATCGTCGTCGCCATCGCCGGGTTTTCTCCGGCCGCGGACGCCGAGATTGTCGACCGGGTCGTGGCGAACGTGAATGGAGAGATAATCCTGCTTTCGGATTTGCGCAAGCAGGTGGCACTGTTTAAAAGCCTCAGGAATAAAGGGGCGAAAAACCTGCCTGCCGGTAAGATTACCGAGCGCAGAATCCTCAACAACATGATCGATGAAAAGGTCATGGGATATTACGCCCGGGAAAAAGATGTCAAGGTCAGTGACGCGGATATAGACAAGGCCATAGAAAATGTAAAAGCCAACAACAACCTCTCGGACAAAGCGCTCGAACAGGCTCTCAAAACCCAGGGGACGACGCTGAAAAAGTTCAGGAACACGCTCCGCAACCAGATTCTCATAAGACGGATTGTCAACATGGAGCTTACCGGAACCTCGATAAGCGAAGAAGAGGCCAGGGACTATTACAGCCGCCATATGGGCGAGTTCAAAACCGAAGAACGGGTTCGGGCCAGCCACATAATCCTGCTGGTCACGGAAAACTCGGGCCAGCGCGCGATTTCAGAGGCGAAGGCCAAAATAGAGTCGATCATGGGGGAAATCCGGGCCGGGGCGGATTTCGCCGAAACGGCCGCGAAATATTCCCAGGACGCATCCGCAAAGACCGGCGGTGACCTTGGATGGTTCACCAGGGGCAAGATGTTGCCGGCGTTCGAGAAGACGGCGTTCGCTCTGGGAATAGGGGAGGTCGGCGGCCCGATACGGACCCGGTACGGGTTTCACATTGTAAAGGTGACGGACCGGGAAGAATCCAAGATCAAGCCTTTTGAAGAAGTTTCGAAGCAAATATACGCCAGGCTCTCCAACGAATTATACAATCGGAAACGGATGGAGTGGCTGAAACGTCTTCGCAACCAGGCGTATATAGAAGTTATGTATTGATGGAACTGGTGTTATGTTTGTTGTGAAAGCCGTGGGGTTGCTGTCGGGAGGGCTGGATAGCGCCCTGGCGACCCGGATAATGCAAAGATTGGGTTTCGACGTTACGGCGCTGAATTTTTTCAGCCCCTTTTGCACATGCACCAGCAAGAGTCACGGGTGCAAAAACGAGGCCAAGCGGCTCGCGGAGGAGCTGGGCATGAAGGTGCGGGTCGAGTTCATGGGGCAGGAGTATATAGATCTCGTCAGAAACCCGAAGTTTGGATACGGGAAAAACATCAACCCCTGCATAGACTGCCGCATAATGATTTTCAGACGGGCAAAGCAGGTGATGGAAGAGATCGGGGCCAGTTTTATCTTCACCGGCGAGGTGGTGGGCCAGCGGCCGATGTCCCAGAGATCGACCGCGATGGAGCTGATAGACAGGGAATCCGGTTTGTCAGGCCTGGTGGTGCGGCCTATGTGCGCGCAACTGCTTCCGCCCACCATCCCGGAAAAAGAGGGAATAATAGACCGGGGCAAGATGCTGGCCATACAGGGCAGGTCGCGCAAGGAGCAGATCCGGGTGGCGAAAGAGGATTTCGGGATGACAGAAAATCTCTGCTCGTCAGGCGGGTGCCTGTTGACGGACCCCCATTTCGCCGGGCGCATGCGCGATCTTATCGACAACGACAAATCCGCCGGTGTAAAAGACGCCAGGCTGTTGCGTGTGGGAAGACATTTTCGCCTTGATAGCGACCTGAAAGTCATTGTCGGTAGGAACCACGAGGAAAACAACAAGCTGGAAAAAATGGCCGGCCAGGACGATTTTTTCTTCTATCCCGCCTCCGGGGACGCCAAGGGCGCCCTGACCGTCGCCAAAGGTTCGTTCGGCAAAGAGGCGGTGGAAAAAATAGTCCGCATCGCGGCGCGCTATTGCAAGGGCGCCAACGGCGGCCCCGTCCGGATCAGGTACCGGCGAAAATCCGATGACACAAGCTGGGTCATGTCCGCCACGCCCGCTTCGGAAAAAAGCCTGGAGTCATGGCGGATATAACAAGGTAAGATAATTGTTAAACACAGCGTCCGGTTATGGGCAGAGGCCATAGGCTGGAAATCTCAAGAGCTTGCATGTTGAGATAATTGTTAAACACAGTGTCCGGTTATGAAAAAATCGGGCGACTGTCATTTGAGAGGATCTGGAAATGGACGAACTGCGCCAGGTATATCTGGATAACAACGCGACCACGCACGTGCACCCGGAGGTGATCGAGGCGATGTCGCCATATCTGAATGATTTGTATGGCAATCCATCGTCCGCACACCATTTCGGCAGGTCTGTCAAGGCGAAGATTTCCGAGGCGAGAGAAACAGTGGCCCAGGCCATAGGCGCCGACCCTTCCGAGATAATCTTCACCAGCGGCGGCACCGAGTCTGACAACCTGGCCGTAAAAGGTTACGCGTGGGCGAACAGGACGGGGGAGAAAACACGGATTATCACCTCCACCATAGAGCATCCCGCGGTTTTACAGGTGGTAAAGCATCTGTCGAAAACCGGGTTCGACGCCACGTTCGTCGATGTGGATTCGGAGGCCGTCGTGAGCCCGGAATCGGTGGAAAAGGCCCTGGGGAACGACGCTCTGCTGGTGACCATCATGCACGCGAACAACGAAGTCGGGACAATCCAGCCGATAAAGCGGATCGCCGAAGTGGCCAAAGAGGCCGGTGTCGCGATCCATACGGACGCGGTGCAGACGTTTTGCAAGGTTCCGGTCGATGTCAACGATCTTGGTGTGGATATGATGTCCATGTCGGGGCACAAGATCAACGGGCCCAAGGGTGTGGGGGCGCTGTACATACGCAAGGGGGTCAAGATTCAGCCACTTGTCCACGGGGGGCATCACGAGCGGAGCCTGAGGGCTGGCACCGAAAACGTGGCTTGCATCATCGGGTTTGCGAAGGCCGTGGAGATCAGAATGGCGAACATGGAAAAAATCGCCGCGCACACCAAAGCTCTGCGCGACGAACTCCAAAAACGGATCACGCAGGCCATCCCGTTCGTAAGGCTCAACGGACACCAGGACAAAAGAACGCCCAACACTCTTGACATGAGCTTTGAGTGCGTCGAAGGCGAGGCGCTGTTGATCAACCTGGATATGGCGGGTATAGCCATATCCACAGGGTCGGCGTGCAGTTCCGGCTCTTTAGATCCTTCACACGTGCTCATGGCCATGGGCATCCCGCACGAGATCATCCACGGTAGCCTGAGGTTTTCGTTCGGGTACGAAAACACCATGGCGGACGTGGACTACGTGATGAACCATCTGCCTCGGATAATAAGGACCATCCGCGAGATCTCCCCGCTCTGGGATCCGCACAAGGAGAAGGTGGTGTCCGTCGAGGAGGCGGCCGGAGGAGCGGAACTAAGACACTGAAGACTGCTACGGGTTTAACGAGCCGAAATAGTCTTTCAATATCTTTTCGTGGTCAAACACCAGCGCGGGCAGGTTCTGCGCTCCGAACAACTCCGCGTTTTTCGCGTCACTGCCTCCAACCGGGGCTCCGTCGGCCCTGGCGATGAAAACGACGGATACGTTATGCTGGCGAGGGTCGCGTTTCGGGTCCGAATAGGCGCCAAGCTGTTTTAGCAGTGTGACGTCAAGCCCCGTCTCCTCTTTCGCCTCGCGGACCGCGGCCTGCTCCAAAGATTCCCCGTAATCGACGAACCCCCCGGGAATGGCCCATCCATACGGCTCGTTGGCTCGTTCTATCAGGACCACCTTGCCGCCCAGCTCTATAATGATATCGACCGTGAGCCTCGGGCAGACCCATTCGGAAACTTCCGCGCCGCATTGCGGGCAGGTGGTGAACTTTTTCACAGCGACTGTCGCAGGGCGGTCAGGAACTTGTCATTCTCCGTCGGCGACCCGATTGTGACCCTGAAACAGTCGCCAACCCTGGCCGCCCCCTTAAACCATCTCACCCGGACACTTTTGCGTATCAGTGAATCAAAAACCAGGGCTGGGTCGGTTCCTGTCCGCATCAAGATAAAGTTGGCCTCCGACGGAAAAGGATCAACACCGCTTATAGATTCAAGCTCTCTAAAAACACGATCACGCTCCCTGATTATCTCCCGGAAAAACGGTGTGAACTCTTCCCAGTACTTCAGCGCCTCCACAACGACCGCCTGGGTCACCGAGTTTATGTTAAACGGCAGTCGCACCTTGTTCACCTGCTCTATCAGCCGTCTGTCGGCCATCATGTAGCCCAGGCGCAGGGCGGCCAGCCCGATTTTCGATAATGTCTTGAGGATCACCACGTTCGGCCGGTCCCGGAACATCGCGCCCACAGGCTCGGTCGAGAAATCCACATACGCTTCATCCACCACCACAACCCCGCCGCAGGTGTCTGCGATCGATTCCACGTCCGCAAGGTCATACCGCACACCGGTCGGGTTGTTCGGGGACGCCAGAAAAACGATGGATGGCGGCTGACCCCCCGCAAGCCGCACCATGGTTTCCGTGTCCAGCGTCCAGTCTTCATTCAACGGCGCCTCGATGGTGTCAACCCCGTGGAAACCGGCGATGGCCCGGTACATGGAGAAAGTGGGCGAGGGGGTCAGTATCTTCGATCCGGGCTCGCACAGGGCGATTACAAGCGACTGGACTATTTCATCAGACCCGTTGCCGGGCAGGATTTCCGCGGCGTCCACACCCTCTTTTGAGGCGATGGCGTTTCTTAACAGGGACGTTTCCATGTCCGGGTATCGGTTAAACGCTGTCCCGGCCATCACCACCCACAGCCGTTCCCGCATTTTTGCGGGCGGCGGGTATGGCGATTCATTGGCGTCGAGAACCACCTCGCACGGACACTGGTCTACGTGGTAGGCGCTGGCGTTTCGTATGCGGGGCCGAACAAGAGAGCCCGGATCGATCCTGTCTAGCTCTTTTTTCATGATGGGTTAATTTAGCACGAAAATGGCTATCTTTTAACCCTGATCGCTACCGCCCGGGCGTGCGCTTGCAGTCCCTCCCGCTCTGCGACACGGATCACCGGGTCGGCTAGTGTGTCACAGCCGCTCTTTGTAAACTCCAGCAGGCTGGTTCTTTTTATGAAATCGTACACCCCCAGCGGAGAGAAAAACCTGGCGCCGCAGCCGGTGGGAAGCACGTGGTTCGGCCCGGCGGCGTAGTCCCCCAAAGCTTCCGGTGTCCAGGGTCCCACGAAGACCGCCCCGGCGTGTTTCACCCGGCCGACCTGTTTTTTCGCGTCTTTGATCAATAACTCCAGGTGCTCCGGGGCCACCCGGTTGGCGATACCGAAAGCTTCATCCAGGTTTTTTGCGACAATGGCGAAACAGTTTTTACCAAGGCATTTTCTGACGATTTTTCTGCGGTCCAGCGTTTTTGTCTGGAGCTTGAGCTCTTCGGCCACTTTTTCCGCCAGGCTGGCCGATGTTGTCACCAGGATGGGATAGGCGTTTTCGTCATGCTCCGCCTGGGACAGAAGATCGGCCGCGGCAAACTTCGGGTTGGCGGATTTATCGGCCAGTATGAGAATCTCGCTGGGACCTGCGATCATGTCTATATCCACCTTGCCGAAAACCTGGCGTTTGGCCTCGGCCACGTAGACGTTGCCCGGGCCGGTGATTTTATCGACCGGTTTGACAGACTCGGAGCCAAACGCCAGCGCGGCGACCGCCTGGGCTCCTCCTACCTTGTACACCTCGTCCACACCGGCGATTTCGGCGGCTACAAGGGTGTATGGATTCAACACGCCGTAAGGGGCCGGGGTGACCATGACGATTCGCCGCACCCCGGCGATACGCGCGGGGATGGCGTTCATCAGCGCCGAGCTTGGATACGAAGCTTTTCCGCCGGGGATATATATCCCCACCGAGTCGAGCGGATTTATTATCTGCCCCAGCGTTGCGCCGTTGTCGTCGCGATATGACCAGGAACGCTCTTTTTGGCGCTCGTGAAAGCTTCTGATCCTCCGTGCGCAAATCTCCAACGCCTCCACCACGGCAGGGTCGGCGGACTTGAGGCTTTTGCGAAACTCGCTCCGGCTCACTTTTATTGTTTTTTTGTCCAGCTTTATCCCGTCGAACTTGCTGGTATATGAAAAAAGCGCCTTGTCACCCCTGACCCTGACGTCCCGTATGATTTTCTCCACCACGCCGGCCACATCCGGCAGGCCGCGGGTTTGGCGCGAATCGAGCCGCGCCATCACTTTTTTGAAATCCTCGCCTTTTGCCTTTATGATCTTCATTTCGTATTATCCGCCGCCAGGGTCATCGTGAAGGTTCGCTTCTGGCCCGGGGCCAGGCTTATTCTGCGCAACGCCACCATGCACGAGCCCTGGTACGTGCTTTCAAACCCCGATTCGGACTGGGAGACGGTCTCCACGGGAAACCGCCAGCAGTCAAAAGGGGTGTCGGAACTGACGCTGACCTCGAAACCGAAAAAATCGTCACGCATACCCATGCTTGTTATCCCCTTTTCAGCCATGGCGGTTTTCAGCCTTGGCTTGTCCTGTACGTTTAAGCCTGTCCAATACCTGTCCCCGGCGTCGGAGGCCAGCAGTGTCAGGTTGAACTCCACCCCCATGCAAAACTCCAGGCTCCCGCCGGACAGGTTGGTCACTTCGTAACTTGCGGAGACTGCCGGGTCGGTCGTGTTCACGCTGAACGTCTTGCGAATCCGGACGGGTTCGTTTTCGCCGTTAACGGCCAGCGCGCCTTCACGGGCCATCGTGATCAGGGCTTTGCCATCCGTCTCGACGCTTTCGACATCCCATGATCCCCCTATAAAGTCGCCGAGCTCGGCGTACCTTTGCGTGACAAAGTCGTCCATCGAGGTCGACGGGTCCATAAAACGGTCCTGGAAACAGTGCCGGTCGTAAAGGTCGTACACCAGCTTTTTGTCAAGCCCTTCCTCCTTGAAATGGACGATGTCATGAATAGAGGCGGGCTGGTCGCCGTTTCCGGACGCCGCCGCCTGCTCCCGTATTTTCCGGTGGTACACTTCTTCGCGGCGGGTCAGCGTGTTCGTCAGGCAAAACCCCGCCGGACGATAGTCAAGCCCGGTCAGGCTGGCTCCGCAGGCCGGGTTGAAAAGGGCGGACACGCTCCGGTTTTCCACCACGATCTCGTCGCTTCCGTCTTTGTTGAAATCGAGTTTCGTCACATCTATCCATTCCCCGGTTTTCCCGGTGGCCCTGTCGACCAGTTTTTCCGCTTCAATAATGCGGTTGTAGACCGCGTGTCGAAGGTAGTTCAGATACAGCCCCCCGAACAGACCGTGCCAGTATGCGCAGTTGCATTGGCCCTGATAAAGCTGGATCCTGGCTTCGGTGACCAGATCGTTTTCCTGGCCGGTGGGGATTTCGCCCAGTCTTTCCGATACGCGGAGCATCTTTTTGTGCATCCTGTTCGACTCTTCGTATTTCACCAGGAAATTGTCCCACATCCCTCCGCGAATGAAAGGTTTCCACTCGTCCAGCTTGCCCATATCCCCGAGTTCGCGCATGGCGTTTTCATACTTCGCTCCCGCGTTCACGGGCAGCGACCATTCCATCATTTCATCGTACGAGGCCACAGGGAGGTATATCCTTCCTTTCGAACGGCGCCGATCGAGATACTCCGAAAAAAAAGATGTCCTGATATGGTCGCTGTTTTCCATCAGCGACCCGTAAAATTTTTCGAGCCATTTTTCCTCGAACACCCATTGATGCGTACCGGGCCACACGCCGAATTTTTCCCCGTCGTCGCCGTATGTGACACCGTCGGCCCCATGGGCCTGCCGGGCGTGTTTCAAATAGTCGATGGTTTCATGCGGCTCCTTGAAGGGGATTGTGTACCGGAGGGTTTTGTCTATCGGGAAAACGGCGACCGTGGCCCCGTTTTTTTCGGTCATGTAATAACCGAACATGTCCCCGGATTCCAGCCCGGCGTAATAAAAATGGGTGTCGTCGAGCAATGTGAACTTCAGCCCCGCGGCGTTGATGATCTTTGGCAGGCCCGGGTCCCATATCCTCTCGGCGGCCCACATGCCGGCGGGGTTGCGCCCGAACCGCTTTTTTATGTATTCGTTCATCATCATCACCTGGCCGATGGCGTCATCCTCCGGGATCGAGGAGAGGATCGGCTCGTAGTATCCGCCGGACAATATCTCCACCTGCCCGCGATCGACAAGTTTTGCGACGGTGTCGATATATCCCGGGTGGTTGGACTCTATCCAGTCCAGCAACGGGCCGCTGTGATGGATTGACATCCGCACCCCGGGCCATTTTTCCAGCAGGCTGATCTGGGGTTGGTAGCACATGTTGAAGCATTCCTCGAACACGTGCCCGAAATTGCCCACCGGCTGGTGGTTGTGGATACCGATCAACAAATCCAAAGCGCTCAAATTACTTTCCCCGATCCAGTGGTTGACAATCATCTGCGTGGCCACAGGTGAACATGATAATGGCGCAGGTGGGATTTGTCACTATCGGGTTGCGTTTGTGACGAGACGGGGCGAAGAGGGTTTACGGGAAACCGGGTCAGCGGTTTTTTCCCTTTTTTACCAGCCCCTCGGAAAGTTTCGACGCCTTGTCTGGCGGAAGGGCGGCCAGTATCCTGCCGGCGGAGCGTTCTTTCATGGCCCCCAGCACGCGGATGGCTATGGATGTGTCTATTTTCTGTATAAGCGAGGCGGCGTTGTCCGGCGGCATGGCGGAGTATGTTTTGGCCAGTTTTATAATCGCCTTGGTTTCCAGGTCGGTTCTGAGTTTTATTTGCTCTTCAATGCTGGCCTGGAGCGCTTTTAGCTGTGATATCTGCTTGTCCAGGTCGGACTTCATTGTACGCAGTTGCTCCTCCCTTATTGCCAGCTCGTCTTCTTTTTTGTCCAGCTCCTCCTGGCGTTGCTTGACCTCGCGCAGTATCTCCCCCTCCAGCTTGTCGGGAGCGGGCTCGATCGTTGTGGGCGCGGGAGCCAGTTCCGCGGGGTCGCTCGGTTCAATATTCTTCGAGCCGTCCTTTGCAGGTCGCGCCTGGGCGTGGGCGGTGGTGACCGCTCCCTTGTCCGGGCCATATAAGCTCCATGGCATGATGAAAAACGCGATCTTCACCATCATCAGCGCGGCTATGCCGGACAAGACTTTTTTTCTCAAGCCCGATCGATCAGTCATTTTCTTTTTCTCTTTCGAATCGGGAATAGACGGCCAAGGCTATCTCATCGCTTTGAACGCGTTCTTTTCGAGCCTCTTCCCGCTCGTACCGTTCCTTGAGTCTGTCGCGGTGAAGCTCTATTGTCCGCCTTTTTTTCACAAGCTCGCCAAGCTTGAGACGTTCGGCGTTGACAGCCTCAAGCGACTGGCTGGCATGGATTTTACCTTTTCTGATGTCCAGCTCCAGCCCCGCCATGTAGTTGTCGTACAGCGCGAGATGCTCCGGGTCGGTCTGGTCTTTGAACATTTCCGACACCCATTCCATGGTTTTCGCGCGTTGCCGCTCTTTTTCGTTGATGAAACTGATATTAGCCATGTGACTTCTGTTTGCCACGGCCAACACCCGCTGTTGCTGTTCTTCCAGATTTTTCCGGTATCGAAGCAGTGGCTCGAGCCTGTATCTGAACATCTGTGTATATTCTCCCTGGCCGTTTTACGCCGAGTTGATAATTTGTCTCAGGGCCGAAACGGAATCTTCCAGGCTGAAGCTCTGGTTTATTCTTTGTCTCAGAAAGCTGTTCATGTCGTCGATTTTTTCCATCGCCTTGTCTATTCTCGGGTTTGACCCGGCCACGTACGCGCCGATGTTTATAAGGTCCTCGGCTTCCCTGTATGTCGAATAAAGCTCCTTGAACCGGATGGCCAGTTCCATATGCTCTCCGGAGGCGACGTCGATCATCACGCGGCTTATGGAGCTCAAAAGGTCTATGGCCGGATAGTGCCCCAGCGACGCCAGGCGGCGGGAGAGCACCAGGTGACCATCCAGAATCGCTCTTGTCGCGTCGGATATAGGCTCTGAAATGTCGTCGCCTTCTATGAGCACCGTGTATAACCCGGTGATCGACCCCTCGCCTGCGCTTGTCCCGGCTCGCTCGAGAAGCTTTGGCAGGGCGGCGAAAACCGAAGGTGTATAGCCCTTGGTGGCCGGAGGTTCGCCAATGGAAAGCCCTATCTCTCTCTGTGCCATGGAGAACCTGGTCAGCGAATCCATCATCAGCAGGACGTTTTTTCCCTGTTCGCGAAAATGCTCCGCAATCGACGTGGCCACGAACGCGCCTCTCATCCTGATCAGCGGCGGATGGTCGGACGTGGCCACCACCACCACGGACCGTTTCATCCCTTCCTCGCCCAGGTTGTTTTCGATAAATTCCTTGACCTCCCTGCCGCGCTCACCGATCAGCCCTATAACGTTGACGTCTGCGTTCGTATATTTCGCCATCATGCCAAGCAGGACGGATTTGCCCACTCCCGTGCCGGAAAGGATGCCGACCCTCTGTCCCATGCCCACGGTGTTCAGACCGTTGATGGCTTTTACGCCCAGGTCCAGGGGCTCCGTGATGCGCCTGCGTTCTATGGGGTTTATCGGCTGTGCGTATATCGACCGCTCGTTGTCGCACAATATCGGCCCCTTGCCGTCGAGAGGCGCTCCCACCCCGTCCACGATCCTGCCCAGTATGGAGTTGTCGACGCGTATGGTGGCCGATTCGCTTCTGGCGGTGATGTGGCATCCCGTCGATATCCCGCGCAGGTCGCCCAGGGGCATCATCAGCACCCTGTTGCCTATAAAGCCGACAACCTCGGCCATGACCGGTTTTGTGGCGTTGTTCGGGTAGATTTCGCATGTCCCTCCGACCGGCAGGTCGGGGCCGATGCCTTCCACCACCAGGCCGACGATCCTGTATACTGTTCCAGACACCTGCACCGGTTTGCTTTTCGCCAGGGCCAGGTCGTATTTGCCGAAGTCGATCTTACTTTTCATCTTCGTCGTGATGGGCATTTTTCGCCTCGTCTTCCTCTATGGACCTTTTGAAAGTTTTACGGATCGCCTCGAGCTGGCTTTCCAGCCTCGCGTCTATCATTCCGATGTTCGTCTCCACCATACATCCGCCGCGGGTTATGTAAGGATCGCTCCTGAAAGACACTTTTTCCGTGTCGCCGACGATCTTGCTTATCTCCGGGAGGGTCTTTTCGGCCTGGGCCATGTCTTCCTGGTTGATGCGGATGCTGATTTTTTCACGGACCCTGATCTGTTCGACCGCTTTGAGTATGACATTTTGAACCAGGGCCGGGTTGCGCTCCACCTCGAGCCCCATGACCGTGTGGGCCACGCTCAGAACCAGGTCGATCATTTCCCGCTCCGCCTGGACGTAAAACTCCTTCCGGACAGTGGTCAGCTCCTCTATCAGGGCGTTGAACGTTTCAATGATCGGCTTCGCCTCGGCCAGGCCGGATTTGTAGCCCTCCTCGTGGCCCTTGTCAAAACCCTCTTTTTTCGCCTGCTCCCGGATGGCGCCGGCTTCGTTGTGGGCTTCTTCCACGATCCTGTTGGCCTCGTCCAGCGACCGGTTGAGTATCTCGTCGCGTCTCAGGCCGCCCTTGTAATCAAAATTGAAACCTCCGAGTATGAACTCTCCGCCGGATGAGCCATAGGATTGCGGAACGAACCGGGATTGCTTGTCCTCCTGCGGTTCGGGGGTGGCGGACGTAAACTTGCTGAACTCGAATTCGTGAATCGAGCTTTCGTTTTCACCTTTACGGTATATTTTAGACAAGCTCTTCTCCTCCACCGGCGACGACGATCTTGCCTTCTTCTTCCATACGTTTGACGGTCCGGACGATTGATTGCTGGGCCTTTTCCACGTCCGAAAGCTTCACAGGACCCATGGCCTCCAGGTCTTCTTTCATCATCAGCGCGGCGCGCTCCGACATGGAGGAGAATATCTTTTCCCGCAACGGGTCGCTGGACGTTTTCAGGGCGATGATCAGCTCGTCGGAGTTTACCTCCTTAAGCACGGTCTGCATGCCCCGGTCGTCGATATTTATGATGTCCTCGAAGACGAACATCAGTTGTTTTATATTTTCGGACAGCTCGGGGTTGATGGCCTCTATCTCGGACAGGACGTTGCCCTCGGTGGTTCTGTCGAGGTTGTTTATTATTTCCGCGGCCGATTCCACTCCGCCTATCTGGGCTCCCTCCATGGCCCCGGTGGTGCGGAACTCGTGGGCCAGCGCTTCGTCCAGCTCCTTGATGACACCAGGCGGGATACGCTCTAAGGTGGCGATCCTGAAGGCTACCTCCGGCTGGAACCGTTCGGGCAGTTCCTTGATCACTCCCGCGGCGTGGGCGGGGTCGAGATGGGCCAGGATGATGGCGCATGTCTGGGGATGTTCGTTTTTCAGAAAGTTTGCTATGGTTTTGGGGTCGAGGTTGCGCACCGCCTCGAGCCCGCCGCCCACGTCTTCGTCAGGCGAGGCTATTTTATCCATTATCTCCGATACTTTGCTCGGCTCCAGGGAGGCTTCGAGCATCTTGCGAAGATACTCCCGGCCACCGGAGATTACGCCCCCGACTCCCGAATCCACCATTACGACGAATTCCTCGGCCACGTCGTCGACGAGTTTGGCCGGGATGTTGCCCAGGGTGCTCATGTAGCTTGAAAGCTTGTGGATTTCGGCGTCGTCGAGTTCCTGCAAAACTTTTGAGGCAAGCTCATCACCGATGGCGACAAGCATTATGGCGGCCTTCTCGGCGCCGGATAAGGATTTTAAATCCTGTGTTGCCATATCCTGTCTATCTCCATCAAATAAAAAGTTAAGCCTGTCATCGCCTGGCCCGGAGCCAGTCACGCATCATTTCCGCCGCTATTTTCGGGTCGGACTCTATCAGGTTTTGCGCTCGCGTTCTGTAGTCCTTATCCTCTTCCTCGGTTCCGACACCATATTTGGCCTCCATCTGCTGGACAGTCTGGGGGAAGGCGCGAAGTGAGTCGATGTCCTTGCCGGCGGCTGTCAGCGACCGGAGTATCGGGCGCGCGACGAACACAAAGAGGAGAAGCCCGAGCACTCCCATACCTATGTATTGTACAATGGGACCATACATCTGTCTATCCGAGGCGGCCTTGGCTTCCTCGATTTGCGCTTCGTATTTCGATATGTCGAACGGGGCGGATTCCACCACCACCTTGTCGCCGCGTTTTTCGTCGAATCCCGCCGCTGTCTTGACCAGGCTGGCGAGCTGTTTCAGCTCCTGCTCGCTGCGGGGTGTGTATTTTGTCTTGCCCGATCCATCCTCACCGGCGCTTCTTTTGCCGTCGACTATGACGGCCACTGACAATCTTTTGATGGTTCCCATCTGCTCTACGACATGCGAGGTTACCTCGTTTATTTCATAGTTGGTGGTCTCCTGGGAATTGGTGGAAGAGGCCGGTTTGGCTGTCATGGCCGCGCCCTGTTCGGTTCCGGGGATGTTGCTCTGGACACCGGGGACGCCGATGGGCGCCTGTTCGCCGGTGGACTTGGACTCGGCCCGCTGTTCCGACCGGACAACCTGGCTGTTGGGGTCGAATGTTTTTTCAGTTCGTTCCACCTGTTTGAAATTAATTTCGGAGCTGACCCTGGTGACCACCTTTCCGGGCCCGACTATTTTTTCAATCATCGATGTGATTCGTTTTTCAAGGGCTCTTTCAACATTGCTCTGATATTCGAGCTGGGTCGACGAGAGCATGGCCATTTCATCGGATGACTCTCCCCCGGCCAGCACGTTGCCGTCCACGTCCACGACCGTAACTTTTTCCGGGCGCAACCCTTCAACGCTGGAGGCGACCAGGTGGGTGATCCCGCTGACTTTGTTTTTCCCAAGCCTGCGTCCCACGGCAAGTTTTATGACGATAGACGCGGTTGGCTCCTGATTGTCTTTGCTGAACAGTCTTTTTTCGGGAATGGCGATGTGCACTCTGCTCGATTGGATTTCGCGGAACTGGTTGATCGTTCGGGAAAGCTCTCCCTGGAGCGCCCGTTTGTAGTTGAGCTTCTGTACGAATTCGGTCATGCCGAACGTTGAATTGTCAAAAATCTCATAGCCGACCACGCCTCCGGAGGGGAGTCCGGCGGTGGCCATTTCGAGCCTGAGCTGTAGAGCTTTTCCGGCAGGCACCATCACCGCGGCGCCGTCCTGGGCGAGCTTGAATTTTATCCTTTGCTCGCTTAGCCGGGTGGTTATAGCGGTGGTGTCGTCCGGCGACAAGCCTGAGAAAAGCACCTGGTAATCAGGTTTTTTGGCCATGTAGGCGACACCTAGTATACCGGCCAGCATCATGATTCCGACAGCCCCTATGGCCGCGAGCCTGCCGGGAGGAAGGCTTTTGACTACTTCAAGAATTTGCTTCCGCAAGTTTTGAAAAAATTCCAGCATCAGTGTCTCCGGGATCTGGGTTCCTTTAAATTATCCTGTCACTACCTTCCAAGATCCAGCGCCCGCGACGCCATGGATTTTGCGTTGCTGATCGCGGTCGCGTTGGCTTCGTAGGATCGTGAGGCGTTTATCATGTCGATCATCTCTTCCATCATGTTCACGTTGGGCATGGCCACGTAGCCCCGCTCGTCGGCGTCGGGGTGGGCCGGGTCGTATACCATGCGGGGCGGGGATGTGTCTTCCTTGATTTCGACAACGTCCACCTTTCTGATAGAGTTCTCCAGCGTTGTGGAAAATCCTCCCTGATCCAGCGCGGTGGCTTGCGCGACAACCATCTTGCGCCTGTAGGGGCCTCCTTCCGGGGTCCTGGTGGTGTTTATGTTGGCGAGGTTGCTGGAGATGATGTTCATCCTTGTCCGTTGCAACGACATGCCGCTGGAACTGATTTTCATTGCGGAAAAAATATCCATGGTTTACTCCCTGTTTATGCTGTCCACTATTTTTTTGCGCTGTTTATTACGGCCAGAAGCGTCTTTAGCCGTTTGGTTGTCACCGCGGTCAGGACTTTGTAATTAATCGTGTTGACCGCCCCTATGGAAAACTCCTGGTCGAGGTTTACGTTGTTTCCGTCCAGGCGCGGGGTGTCCTGGCTTTCCCTGTATTGAGGTTTCAGGTTTTGCACGCCTTTCATGCCCAGCGGCAGATGGCCGGGGTTGGTTTCTTTCATGCCGAGACTTTTGCCCAGGGCGGCTTTCATGCTCTCCTCGAAGTCCACCCGGACCGCTTTATAACCGGGGGTGGAGCTGTTGGCGATATTGGCGGTAATGGCTCCCTGCCGGGCCAGCGCCATATCCAGCCCTTTTTGCAGGTATCCAAACTCGCGTATTTTGAATATGTCGCTCATTTGCGGTTTTCCGTATTTCACCTTCAGGTTGCGTGTTCTTTTTCCGTTTACGCTATTAGCGTGTCAAATAGATGACACATCTATTTATGCGATATGTATGAGCAAGTGATATGCCAAATGACTTTTTGAAAATGGCATATGGTATATAATTGATTTATAAGGATGTTTATGAGCCCTGAGCCGTCCTGAAAAGGGGCTGGTTTTCTGACGCCTTTATGCTATTATCTAATTAGATATAATATACATTAGTTTGTATAAATAAATATATAATTAGCGGATAAATCCTGATAATAACCGGCATGTTTTGCCTCTGTTGGCGGCGGGTCAAGCTAAATTCCGGCGACGGCGGGGCGTGTGTTGTGCTATATTCGCTTCTTTTGAAGGAGTGAACTATGATTGTTGGTCTGTTTGACAATCCTCTTGATATCGCCGATGAACCCGCCACAGATAATCCCGAAGATGGCAAAACCGGTTTTTTCAGGCGTCTTGTGCAGGGGTTGTCCAGCACCCGCAAGAATCTTAACGACGGGTTCAGCCGGCTGATCGGCTCGCATACGAAGCTTGACGACGATTTCATGGACGAGCTCGAAGAGGTGCTGTTTTCCTCCGATATAGGCGTGGATATCACCATGCGAATCGTTAACGACCTTCGCAGGGATGTGAAGAAAAACCTGCTGAAGGACACCAGCGAGGTGATAGGCTTTATTGAAAGCGAGCTGGTTTCGATTGTCCGGGGAGCGAAGGTGGAACCGGTGGACGCCACTGTCGAAACCAAGCCTTATGTCATTCTTGTAATTGGTGTAAATGGCGCCGGCAAGACCACTACGATAGGCAAGATAGCCTCCAGGTTTACAGCCCGGGGCGAATCTGTTCTGCTGGCCGCGGCGGACACTTTTCGCGCCGCCGCCATCGACCAGCTTGCGACCTGGGCCCAGCGGTCCGGATCGGACCTGGTGAGCCACAAAAACGGATCGGACCCGTCGGCGGTGGTTTTCGACGCGTTAAAAGCCGCCCGAGCCAGGGGGTGTGACGTTTTGATCGCCGATACTGCGGGCCGTTTGCACAGCAAGGTCAACCTGATGGAGGAGTTGAAAAAGGTGAAGAGGATAATAAGCCGCGAGCTTCCAGGCGCTCCGCACGAGACTTTGCTGGTGCTCGACGCCACAACCGGCCAGAACGCGGTCAGCCAGGCCAGGATTTTCGACGAAGCCATAGGCGTCACCGGGATCGCGCTGACAAAGCTCGACGGCACGGCAAAAGGAGGTGTTGTCCTGAACATTATGGAAACACTGAAAATACCTGTCAAACTCGTCGGCGTGGGGGAGAGGATAGAAGACCTTCGCCCGTTCGTTCCCGAGGATTTCGTTCACGCCATTTTTTCAGACGCGTTCGACTCTGAAACCGACTATCACCCCAGCGACAAGCGCCCCTCCAATTAGCGCCCCGGTGAGAAGAGACGAACCCGACGCCGTTGACGCGCAGGCTATGGCTCTGCGGGAGCTATGGAGCTTATGCTAAAACAGAAGCTCCGGCTGTTTGCCACTGGTGTCGGTTTGTTGGTGATAGCCTTCACCGCCGAGCGGGTATTCTTTTTTATCAAGTATTACCAGTATTTCGAAGGGCTTGATTTTTCCAGCGTCGCCCGCGCTTTTGCCAGCGGAGTCAGGTACGACCTCTCCGTGGCAGGCATGTTCACCTGCCCGTTTACGCTCCTGTTTTTCATCCCGGGCTTTTCAGCCAGACGCGGGCTTGTTCGCGCCGCGCTTTTTACCCTGTTGGCCGTACAATCCGCTCTGCTGATCTACAATTTTATCGATATCGAATATTATGCGTTTGTAAATCGTCATATCACGTTCGAGTTCGCCAACACCTGGGGCGATGCGGATATGATCCTTGTCATCGGGTTTCACAAGTATATTCCTGAAATCGCCGGGTTTTTTCTGTTTTTAGCCATCTACTGCCTGGTATTC
>JAJRZK010000051.1 GCA_024275315.1 Nitrospirota bacterium | reverse complement strand
GGAAAGTTTTTTTCATACGCTCAAAACGGAGCTGGTTTACCATGAGGATTACGAGACGAGGGCCGGCGCTAAGGGTGATATCTTCGAGTGGATTGAGGTTTTCTACAACCGTCAACGACGTCACTCCGCCCTCGGGTATTTGTCTCCGGCCAGGTACGAGGCTATGATGGCAGAAGCTGCTTAGAAAAGTGTCCGGGAAAATGGGGGAAGATCATTGCGAAGGAAAGCTGGATAGTTGTAAAATGTGTAATGGTGTGATATTATTCGCGTTTCGCTGACAAATCCCCGGTAGCTCAGTTGGTAGAGCAGGTGGCTGTTAACCACCTTGTCGGCGGTTCGAATCCGTCCCGGGGAGCCAATTGCAAATATAACCCGAGCTTTTTTAACAACCTTACAGTGAGCCCAGAGATAATCCCCTCAATGAATAATTAAAGGCCGTTTTGCATTGCCAACTTTGCCACCTAGAATGTTTCCGCACTCTATCTATTCAACGTATTTTTATAACTTACAGGCGCGATCTGATGTTCGCTGAGTTTCATATGGATGGCCCGCGTAGTCAAATTCAGGCATTTGGCTATCTTTTTTACGTCGCCGTTGAACTGTCTGAGAGCCTCGTGCAGGATTGTGGCTTCAACTTTGTCGGCGGCCTGTTTTTTAATTTTTTTCAGATTTATTTTTGAAAGAGTGATTTTATTCTCCTGGGACGCGCTTTCGATATCAGGTATTCTTAGCTCGTCAATAACTCCATTTTTTGAAAATAAATAGGCGTGCTCCAAAACATTTTCCAACTCCCTGACATTGCCCGGCCAGTTATATACGATAAGTTTCATCTGGACGTGGGAAGAGATTATTATCCCGCCTTTGTGATATTTATCAGAAAGCTTTTTGAGGATATGTTCAGCTAAAGGAAGAATATCATCCCTTCTCCCCCGCAAAGGCGGGATATCTATCGGCACAACATTCAAACGGTAAAACAAGTCACGCCTAAAAATACCCTTGTCGACAAGTTCTTTCAGACGCTCGCTCCCGGCGGCGATCACCCGCACATCGGCCATCAACGTCTGCTTGCCTCCTACCCTCTCAAACTCCTCTTCCTGCAACACCCGCAACAGACGAACCTGCGCAAGGGGTGGAAGCGAATCGATCTCGTCGAGAAAGAGCGTTCCTCCGTGCGCCCTTTCGAAAAAACCGTGATGGACTTCATACGCTCCGGTAAACGCGCCTTTTTCATGGCCGAACAAATGGCTCTCTATCAGGTTCTCCGGAATCGCTCCGCAATTTACCGCCACGAATTTTTTATTCCACCTTTCGCTCATTGCGTGCATGGCTTTGGCGATAAGCTCTTTACCGCAACCTGTTTCTCCGGTGATGAGTATGCTGGCTTTGGTGGGAGCGGTGGTTTTCACCACTTCAAGCGCCTGGCGCATCGCTTCAGATTCAGCGACTATATAAAATGACCGGCTGGAGTTTTTGACATTCCCAGACGATGAATTACACCATACTTTCCTCATCTGCTCATGAATTGTGGTGTTGGCGGTAATGGAGTTTTTCTTTTCCATCGGAACACCATGTTCGGACTGGTATTCATCTCCCGTGACAGAAGAGGCGATGTTCTTGTCAGTATAGATGCAAACGTCGCATATATCGTCATTAGCGCTTATACATTTGTTGAGAACCACTTTCGCGTAACCGAAATTGTTGGCGGCGATACCGCCGAATACGCTCGATGTCATGGCGCACAATTGAGGAACCTGTTTTACCGATTCTCCAAATGGGCACTGGGTGTTTACAACATGAACAAAACCGATACGGCTTGTTGAAAGCGAGAAGTTGCCGCCTATTTTATTCTTGAGGGATATAATCAGATCGGCGTACTGATCGACCGTCAGCAGTTCCTTAAGCCCGAGTTCATCGCGATAGGTAGACTCGAAACAGGCTCCGGCTGAAAGTCCGATCCGGGTGATGTGGCTTGTATTGCACTTGGGTCTCTCGCCACAGAACTCGTCAGAGATTTTAAAGCCCTGGATCATAATCGTCTGCAGGAAAGCGATCGGATTTAGAAAAGAAAACGCTCTTTCATCCATTTGACCAGCCCTGACGACTTGTTTGAAAAACAGTCTAACTATAACAAAGTATTGAAAATCGTATCCAAAAACAACATATATTTTGAACTTGAATATACGCTTAACCGGGCTGCTCAGTCCCCCATATCGCCGGAG
Source organism: Nitrospirota bacterium (assembly GCA_024275315.1). Lineage (GTDB taxonomy): Bacteria > Nitrospinota_A > UBA7883 > UBA7883 > UBA7883 > JAJRZK01. The sequence goes on along the minus strand of JAJRZK010000051.1, from coordinate 12,829 downwards.
GAGTTATACCGTTCATCCTTGCGTAAATCCATGCCTGCCCCCGGTGATGGGTATTCTCTTCATAGGCGAACCAGACGAGCTGTTCTACCGTCATTTTCCTTCCCTTTGTGAACGCAACTTCCCTTTTGGCGAAATCATCCGGTTGCGACTGGAGAAAACCTTTAAGCTCTTCCCATGAATCCCGCTGGGCCTTTGCGGCCTCTTCGGGCGTTTTTGCATGATTCGACTGATCCTGAAGACACGCGGGAAAATCGAGAGGCTCCTCTTTTAACGCTTTGAGAATCAGGTGACGTCTCAAAATGCTGGTATGGTCGATAAGCTTTATCCAGGGCAACGCTTTATCGCATGGCTTCCACATAATCTTATATTCCGGTATCTGCTCAGCCGCGGCGGCAAGGCCCTCTATCACTTTCCCATGCTTCATGTAATACAGATCAAGAACACTCATTTGTTTCACCTCATAACAGACGGTTTGTTTTTTGCTTTTTCCACTCTGACGGCTGTGACTTTATATTCCGGCGTGCCCGAAAGCTCGTCCTTTCCCTCTGATGTCAGCACATTGGTAAGCGGCTCCTCAAAATGAAACGACATAAAAAGCCTGCCGGGCAAAGAACTGTTCGTGATTTTCGCTTTTACCAGCGTTTCTCCGCGCCGTGAAACAACTCTGACCAGATCACCATCCTTAATACGTTTCATTTTCGCATCGTCAGGATTAATGTCAATCGTTTCATGGGGACATATCGTCATAAGCCCTTTACTGCGCCTTGTCATGGTCCCATCGTTGTAATGCGCCAGCCTCCTGCCGGTAACCAGCGTGAAGGGATATTTCTCATCAGGGCTCTCCTTGGACGGAACGTCATGTATCACGTTGAATTTACCCAGACCATTTGGAAAATTCACTTCGTACATTACCGGCGATCCGGGATGATTTTTATCGGGACAGGGCCAGCACAGCCCTTTTTCCCGCTCAAGCCGCTCATAGTCCATGCCGTGGAACTGGGGAGTCATCTCGGCGATTTCATCCCATATCTCTTCTGGCGATGAAAACGGCATGGGAGCCCCCATCCTTTCTGCTATATCCAGAACTATCCTCCAGTCCGGCCTGACTCCTTTAAGTGGCTCGATAATTTTCCTGAATAGCTGAACCCTGCGTTCTGCGTTTGTGAAAGTGCCGTCTTTTTCGGCAAAGCTTGCCGCAGGCAATACCACGTCGGCCATTCGAGCCGTCCAGGTCTCGAAAATCTCCATTACCACCAGCAGATCGAGCTTACTGAGCGCGGCGTGAACCCGGTTGAGGTTCGGGTCGGTAGACGCAGGATCCATCGCCATTATGACAAGAGCCCTCAGGTCGCCATCTTCAATCACATCGTAATATTCAGTGGTCTTAAGCCCCACAAACCCGGACAGGCTTGTTCCGTATCTTTTTGCGAATTTAGCAAGAACGCTCTTATCCGCCACCGACTGGTATCCTGGAAACACGTTCGGCAATGCGCCCATATCACAGGCGCCCTGGACGTTGTTCTGACCTCTCAGCGGATTGATGCCGCTACTGGGTCGCCCGACATTTCCCGTGGCCATCACCAGGTTGGCGAGCGCCTTTACGTTGCTGGTTCCGGATGTGTGCTCTGTTATTCCAAGTCCGTAAAGAATCATCGATTTTTTCGACGAGGCGTATAACCTGGCCGCCATGCGAATATCTTCTGCGCTTACTCCGGTTGTTCTCGAGACTTTTTCCGGAGGATACGCGGCGGCCATTTCATTTACCGCTTCGAAATTCGTTGTTCTGGACGATATGAACTTTTCGTCTATAAGGCCCTCTTCGATAATAACGTTGAGCATGCTGTTGATCAGCGCCATGTTTGATCCGGGTTTGAGCGGGAGATGGATCGACGCATACCTTGTAAGCCATATTTTTCTCGGGTCGGCTATTATCAGCCTTGCTCCGTTGTTTACCGCTTTCTTGATTTTTAAAGATATAACGGGATGAGCGTCCTGGGGATTGGAGCCTATAAGGAAAATGACTTCGGCTCCCTCTATTTCTTCCAGCGAGTTCGTCGCCGCCCCACTTCCGAAAGCCGCGGCCAGCCCTGTCACCGACGGTGCGTGGCACACCCTCGCGCAGTTGTCTATGTTGTTCGTGCCTATCGTCGATCGCATAAAACGCGACATCACATAGTTCTCTTCGTTCGTGCATCGCGAAGAGCTTACACCGGCGATGGAATCCGGGCCGCTCTCTTTCTTGATCTCGTTAAGCCGCCTCGCCACAAAGTCGAGCGCCTCGTCCCAGGACGCCTTCTGCAGTTTTCCTCCTTTGCGCTTTCTTATCATTGGCGTTTTCAGCCTGTCAGGATGGTGTACGAAATCAAAAGCGAAACGGCCTTTCACGCACAGGTCGCCACGGCTCACAGGATGGTCCGGATCGCCTTCCACGCCTGTTATCCTGCCGTTCTTAACGTTGGCCACGATGCCGCACCCGGTTCCGCAATATGTGCATATTGATTTGACACGCCGGTCCCAAACCGGACTTTTGAGACGCCAGTTCTCTATCAGGGCTCCTGTGGGGCAGGAGTCGATACACGCGCCGCAAAACTCGCATTCGGTCTCGATCAGGGGGGCTTGGCCAAAAGTAGCCAGGCGGGTAGCGTTCCCTTTCCCGGTAAGGCCGGTGACCGATCTTCCTATTCTGGTTTCACAGGTGGTTACGCACCGCCTGCAAAGAATGCATTTATCGTAGTCGTGCGCGTAAAGAGGTCCGCGCCGGTCGATCTTGATCTTGGAACGTGTGCGCGGAAAGCTGGATCTGTTTACGCCATATTCTTTGAGCGCCGCCCCCATGCTGGTGTTGCGAAGTGATTTTGATGAGCCATCATCGATATCTGAAAGCAGCAGGTCAAGGATCACTTTGCGCGAGGCGCGCACTCTTCTACTATTCGTTATAATTTTCATCCCTTCAGTGACGGGAGCGCTGCACGAAGCGACCAGGTTACGGGCTCCCTCCACCTCCACAACGCATAGACGGCACACGCCAAGCGCTTTTACCCTCTGGTCATGGCACAAGGTGGGTATATCAAAGCCAGCGTTTGCGGCCGTTTTTAAAATGGTGGAGCCTTCCGGCGCTGCTACTGTTTTATTGTCTATCGTTATTCTGACTGTCACGATGTCATCAAAACTTCCTGCCCGAATTTTTTCACGATATCGTCAAAAACGTTTGTCGCGGTCCGTCCCAGACCGCAAAGCGAAGTATCTTTCATCACAGTGGATAACAATTTCAGAACCTCCATATCTTTGGATCCGTCTTTATTTTTATATTTCCTTTTTAATATTGCTTCGAACCTGGATGTTCCCTGGCGGCACGGAGCGCACTTTCCGCAACTTTCCTCTGCGAAAAATTCGGCGATGTTTAATATCGTATCCCTCAAACTCCTCGACTCATCGAGAACTATTATCGCCCCATTGCCAAAGAGCTCATAATCGAGTTTTAAATCGAGGTCGTCAGACGAAAAAACCCGGCCGCTCACCCCGCCCACCAGGGCCAGCTTGAACCGTTTCGCCGATTTCATTCCGTCGGCGTGGTTGAAAACAAGCTCACGTAAAGTAACTCCGGGGGCCGCTTTATAAATGCCGCGTTTTTTAACATCCCCGCTTACACAGAATATCTTTTTGAAACTTTCCCGATATTTTTCAGCTCCCATATTGAAAATCAACGGAACGTTCGCCAAAGTCTCCACGTTGTTGATCAGTGTGGGGTGGCCGAAAAGCCCGGCTTCGGTAGGGTATGGCGGGCGCGATTGCGGCTCCGCGCGGCGCCCCGAGATCGACTCTATAAGGGCGCTTTCCTCTCCGCATATATATCCGCCGGGGCCTTTCCACAGCGTCACTTCAGGAGAGCCGAATTTTTTTATCAAACCGGGTGGAAAACCGCGCACAGCTTTCTTGAGCGATTCGTAACCTTTGCCATATTCCCGGCGAAGATAAATATACGACTGCTTGGCCCCTACGGCGTGCATGGCTATCAAGACTCCCTCTATAACCATTTCTGGAAAATTCTCGATCAGATATCGATCTTTAAAAGTCCCGGGCTCACCCTCTTCGGCGTTGCATATTACGAATTTTTTATCCGAACGCGCCTCCCGGACCGTGCGCCATTTCCTCCCCACAGGAAACCCGGCCCCTCCCAACCCCCTAAGCCCGGACTCTGTAATTTCATCAATGATCTCTTCGGGCTTTATTGCCAGCGCCTTTTCAAGAGCTAAATTATCTGCTGGACTCATTGACGACATGAGCTTTCTCTTTCACTTCAGAGCTTCCAGTATCTTTAAAGCCTTGGCGGGGCGCAAAGCGGTGAATGATTTATCGTTTACCATCATAGCGGGGCCCTCGCCACAAAGACCAAGGCAACTGGTCAGTGTGATGGAAAATTTTCCACCAGGGGATACGCCGGCTTTATTTATGCTCAACTCTTTTTTAATGGCTTTGTAAATGGCCGAGCTTCTCTCCATATGACAGGAAAGACTTTTGCACAGCGATATCTGATGTTTTGCGGGAGGGATCGACAGGCTCGGGTAAAACGTGGCTACCTGTTCGACCGCGGTCACGGGAATGGAGAGCTTTGTAGCGATCGATACTATTGCAGACGAAGTCACTTCACCTTTACGGGAAGCGGCCTTCATCAACTCCGGAATCACATTCGCTGCAAGCGTTTCTTTTTTCTCCATAACAACGGTCTGCAATTAACTGGCTAAAAACGGCGCGGCCCCGGTCTCATGGGAAAAAGCCGGGCCCGTTTAAGCCTGGTTGTTTAAAACTCCATCTCGCATCCCACTGTACAATACTCGAATTGCTCCGGCATCTGCAGCGACACCTGCTTGATACCTTCAAAACCGGTGCAATGAATGGGAATAATCTTGTCTATATCCAGTTTCTTGAATTCTTCTACGGTTCTGTCTATCTTCTTCTCCGCCGGACCGATAAGATGGAATCCGCCGATTACGCAATGGACTTTGTCCACACCACTCACTTCTTTGGCGGCTAGCACCGTGTTTATGATTCCGGCGTGACTGCACCCCTGAATTACAACCAGCCCCTTTTTGGTGTTGATAACAATCCCCATGTCATCTTTCACGTCATCTTTTTGCTCCCTGCCATCTTTTACAATCTTGAAAACTGGCAACTCCTCCCATTTGTGAACCCTGGGAACTTCGCCTGTGGTCATAACTCCCTTGATAAGTTTCACAGGTTCTGTGTGATATTCGATCTTGTGCTTTTTCGGATTTGGCGCCGGGCTGGTAAGGTCGTATTTAACACCCGGTTTTGGCGACAGGCACCTTTCGTAAAAAGAGTCGGGATGGGCGATAATCCTGCCTCGCACTTTGTCGAGACCACCTGTGTGGTCGTTATGGCCATGGGAGAAAACAATCACGTCGATATCTTTCATTTTCACGCCCATGAGGTCCAGGTTGTGCTTCATGGCGATGCCGGTGACACCAGTGTCTATCAGAGCCTTTTCGTCATCTGTTTCTATCAGCGCAGAAAATCCATGTTCGGCTATGAAGTTATGGTGCGGCCCGGACGTGCGTTTGATCATATCGCTGTTCGGGATAAGCTCCATTATAGTGTTATCCACCAAAATAGTCAGTTTGGCGTTAACCTCTTCTAATTTCTCATCCATTATTTATGACCTCCACCAGATTATTTAAACGTCGATTTTCATTTCAAATATTCGCGTTCATCGCTTAATATCTGAATAGTCCTCATTTAACCGAAACAAACCCGATCCGGCTCTTACTGGTCCATGTACTGGATCATCCTATCTTCGTCGGCGCCACTTACGAATCAGAAATTTGAAACAGATTAACGTCACACCGGAACTTTGGCTTCCGGCCCAAATACACGGTAAATATGACCGTTGAATTCATCATACATCAGCCCTGTTATGGGCACATCCTGAGGTAGCAGCTTTGACTGTCTGATTGTTTCAGCCTGGTTTTTTAAATTCGACTCCGGATCAGTCGCAAGCGCGAGCCATTTCTTGAATGGTTTTCCGAACATCGCCTTTAACTCCTCCTCAACCCTGGACTCCACTACATTTTTCAGTTTGCCGATGTTGATGGAGCGCAGTTCGCACATCCTGTGACCGATGATAATGATTTCCTGGACACCTAAAACGTCTACCGACAGAACCAGCGACCTGATGACGCAGTCGGTGATGGCGTTGCCTGCGTTGCGCAGAATGTAGGCGTTATCCCTGTTTTCCTGCAACACATCCTCGATGTGGAGCTTGGAGTCGAGGCATGTGATTATGGCTATCTTTTTGTCCGCGACCTCTCTTAGGTTGAATTTCTTTTTGTCCGACTGCTCCACAAGCCCCACGGGACGCTTTGTAAAGAGCCGCTCCCGGGCTTCTTCCATGTGCGCCGTCATATTGATGGCGCCCCAGACGCAGACCTCTTCGCATTTACCACATCCAATGCATGCGTCGGGGTTAGACAGCCAGGGAATACTGAAATCACGATTTTCTGTCTCCCACATCTCAAGGCCGAAAACCGGACAGGCGCTAACGCAGTCAGCGCACGCTTCGCAATACTCCGGGATGACCCACGGCAACAAGTCCCTTTTCTTTATAACACCCGGCGACTCTCCCATAACACCCTTCTCAATTACTTCTTTAATCTTCGCAGGCTATGTGCAGCGCCCGCGAAAATAGATTGATTTACCCGGTTTACCTGTCAGACCCAGAATTGCTCGTCAGGCGGCTTGGCGAAAAACACACCTATGGACTTGTCGGTCTTGAAAAAATAAACCGCTGTCCTGCAGGCGATCCACGCGACAGTGAACAGGATCACGCAAAGCCGCAAAAGAATAACCCAGATCTCCGCTTGCAGATAGATGGCCACCACCGCGGCCGCGCCTGAGAGAATCGCGGCGTTGTTGACAACCAGCACAAACATCTGGTCTCTCATCATTCTCGTTTCCATCCCAAGCTCCGCCGCTTTTGCAATTGTCATATAAAACATGGTGGTCGCGGCGTACGCGCAAAGGCCGATGCAAAGAACGGTAAGAGCCAGCATGACATTGAGATTCTCAGGTGTAATCATAAAATGAAACACAACGCTCAATCCGGCCAGAGCGATGGCGCTCCACCCGCCTATTATGACGACTTTATAGTGAAAACCCATTTCTTCAATGGCGTGGGCGCACGCCGCAAAAAGGAACAACGCTCCAACATAGGTTAAGACCGGTGGAAAAGCGTAATTTGGCTCGCCGGCCGCCAACCGGGCATATTGTCCGACAAAATCGGGAAGCCACACTCCCAGGATGCAGGGAATGGCCCCTATCTCCCAGAATCTGACGCATTTCGCCTTCATCCATCTCGGCTCGATAAAGCCTGATAACTGTTTTTTTTCTAGTACGGCCATTTTTATCAGTCCTTCGATAACGTTAAGGTTTCGGTTGCAGGGTCCAGATCGGATTATTTAGGAGGCCCTACATCCCTCCATCTGCTTTCCTCGAACTTTATTACATGTTCAGGGGGCAACGTATCGAGCCGCAAGGCCGCTTCGGGGCCTGGCTTGGTGCAATATATTTCCTTTACATCCACCTTCAGCTTGTTTCCATCCAGCGTAGCGGCGCCCTTGAACTGGTACGCCGCCCTGATGCTGGCTATAGCGTGAGGCGCCAGAGCCACATAGGGATTGGTCTGTATGTTATCTTTTATATGATTCACCTGCGCGTCGGTGAGGTTGAACGATACAACGCTGTCACCTTCCGTTGTGGCCTGCTCAACAACTATGGTCGTAGGAAAACCGCTCTTGTTAGCCGTTCCGATATGGCATCCGAATCTTTCGAGCCATCCTTTCATTCTGGGTGATAAAATCGCCATGCCTAGCCTCCATGTATTTGGTTGAATATCTAACTAATTTATTTCTTTTCCTAATTCATCCGGTTTCCAACTGTAGATGTCATCCACTTTCAGGGTGATCACCCCGCGCTGGCAAAGCGCTGGCGGCCGGATGTCTGGCGGCACTTCAGACGGAGGCTCTTTGGCGGCCCAATCGCCCCATTCCCGAAGCACGTCTCCCGCCTTGACACCGTGGAAATCGTAGTCATCGTCCTCACCCCACATGATTATTGTGCAAGGCCCCCGAAAAGCCCAGTATCGACCTTTCACCGGGTGGGCGACGGTTATTATTCCGACAGGGTTTTCGTTAAGGTTGACCTTGGTTTTCTGAGCGAACATATCCGCTATTACTATATGCTCGTCCCCAAAGGCCGCGACGAACCGCTCTCCAACAGTGTTGGGCACCGCTTTGGCGCTGACAGTCGTCAGGTGAACCACAAAGCCTCCCTGCCCGATAGCTTTAAGAGAGCTGAGCATTTCATCATTCATTTTCATGTCAACACTCCCCTTTAAAGAATTTTGGAGCCAGATTCGCTGGCCTTGCAGCTGTAGACCTCTTCGACCTTAAGCACAAAAACGCCTCTTTGACCCACAGATTTTGGCTTGATGTCGTCGTCAACGCTGTCATATGGCTCAAGCGTTCCCCAGTCGCCCCATTTGTCCAGCACTTCACCCGCCACGACGCCGTGGAAACTAAATTTCGGAGGATGTCCCCACTGTATTATGTTGCACGGACCACGGAACGCCCACATTTGCCCTTCCGGTGGATGGGCGACAGTTAACACCGCGAACCTGTTTTCGTTGATGTTTATCTTTGTCTTCTGGGCGAACAGATCGGGAGCGAAAATGAATTCATCCTGGTAAACGTCGGTATAAGGTTGAAGGTGAACGTTGCAGACTCCGTCGGAGCTTGAGGTAGTAAGATACGTAACCGCGCTGTTGCCGCTACCCACCTTCAGGATATTTCTCATCTCGTCTGTTAGTTTCATTCACCTCTCCTTCAGATGTAAGGTCGTTTGCAAATTCTGTTGATCACTTTCCCCTTGCTGATCTGGTAGAACACCAGGCCCACATTTACAAGGATTGCGAACAAAAACCATGAAATGCCTTCACTGAGCTTGATGCTCGCGCCGATTGATTCGACCACCCCACCGTAAGCGAGAAGCAGAGCGATCAACGAAACAACAACCATAACAATCGTGCTGTTTTTCTCGACAACTTCCGCCTGTTCGAAAGAATCATCAGTCATAGATATCCCTCCCCAAAATCTGTTTGCAATACCCCTCCAAAAGGTCTATACAATGTCAATTTCAGGCGCCTTTATTGGATCATGGCGCCGAAATTCAAAGGACAACAGTCGTCCGTTAGCGCTTCAACTCCTGATTTCAACGCAAATATCAAGCCAGTTTTAACTTATTGCTTTGGCGTGAGTTAGAGAGCCTCCAGTACAGGCTAAAGAGAAAATTTTCTTCACAAAACAGGGCATACGCATGGTATCAGCCATATATTCAATATATTATATCTGGGAAAAAATATTTCTCTAGAGAAGCGTTATTTCTGATAGATTGTTGGCGCGCCAGGGAGGGCAAATGGTGGCTACTTTTGTCAGCCAATAGCTGGGCCGGACAAGCTCAAATTGGCAAATCTGTTGATGGACGACTCAGAAAACATTTTATCCAATTCTATGTGAGTGGCTGATTTCGGTGAAGTTCGCCTGTGACGACCCGCTTTCCCGGGATGAGCCGTCGGCGTTGCTGGGGCATTTGCCGGACATCTTCGGCAAACGGCGTTGTTCAAGGTGAGCGCCGGCTGCAGAGACGGAGAAGTCTGAGGACTTCTATGGAATTGGGAGGTCCCTGTTCCTCACCTGAATACAAATGTATTTGAATACAAGCGTATTCCTGATACCGGGTGATTATGTGAAAAACCGCCAGGAAAAACTGGTGGTGTTGAACAAGATCGCCGAATCGGTTATCGATGGGCGTCGGGGATTCACCCGACTCATGTCTTTTCCTTTAACGGAAAACTGTCAGGACGCCGAACAACTCCGCCTGGCGAAGAGCAAAGGAGAAGGCGAACTCGCAAAGTTCATGTTCACGACCTGAAACACATATTGGCCGTCGATTAAGAGCCGCTGGCGCGGCCACCAGGCGCTTTGAAGATAGGGAGTTATAATGGCTTCCCAACGCCTACCCTATTCAAACAACATTTGAAATATTTTGCTCAGAACATAGCCGCTTCAATGGCGAATCATACCATACAAGAGGTTTAGCCGCTCAGTAGGCGGCGATGGGCCGCCCATGGAAAGCTATTTGGAGCCTTCCTAGGATTCAGAGTCGCCTAATTTAAGCTTAAGCAACACAAAGGCCGTTACAAGGCCAAGAATAAAACCGATCAAAGTATTAGCCGCCAGAATACCTCCAGCCGTGGCGGCTATTACAAAGAAAGCGTCTTTTGTTTCCGCTTCCCGTGCGGGAAGCGTAAGCTCTAGCCCCGCAAAGATAAGCATTGCGCCCAGAAGCGAAACTGGAAACGCCGCAAAGATGGAGATCGCCACCGTACCGAAAAGAAATCCAAACATAACCTTGGCGACTCCCAACATCACAACGCTTCCACCTGTCCTGGCGCCAAATCTGTATTGACCGGCCAAACCGCCAGAGCCGTGGCACATAGGCATTCCTCCGAATAGACATGATGCAAGATTCATAATGCCGACACTTGCAGCCATTGCCTTAACCTTGATCGCTTTACCGGGGAAAAGGTCTCCACTCAAGGCGCATACAGCTATCACGGAGTTTAATAATGTAAGGGGAACCTGAGGAAGCGTCCCAAGGAAAATTCCTTCGCTCCATTGGTTTAATGTTGGGATGGTCACAGCAAATCCACCCCAACCAAGCTTGGCGCCAGTGAATATATCGGGAGCGGAGAAGATCATCATCGTTACCCCACCAATGAAAAGGATGAGCGCCGATGGAAATTTTTTGAAATTGACGGTGCATAATATAAAAAGTCCCGCGCCGATGGCGACGACCCGGCTATCCCAACCAAGCCAGCCTATCCCCATAATCATCCCGATTCCTTTGGCGGCAAGCTTTAGACCGACCCCAAGCTGGATTCCACGTACCACAGGACGGGGGATCACTTTTTCCGCCCAGGTAACAAGCCCTGTAAGGCCAAGGGTGAGGAGAATAAGCCCGGCGGAAAAGCCAGCTGCAGCAATCGATCCGGGCGATAATCCTTCTGCTATGGCGACTGCAGCGATAGCTTTCATCGGCTGGACAGGTATCGGCTTGTTAAACATAAAGCCTGTTATAATGTTGAAAAGCCCGGCGAAAATCAGCAGGCTCCCTGCGTTCATACCGCAAACCATCACGAGCGATATCATCAGCGGGATGAAAAGCCCCAGGTCTCCTAATGAACCCGATATTTCCGAAAGGCCGAACCTCATGCTTTTAACGCGGCTTACAAAAGACGCGGAGAGATACAACATATTTAATAGTTAAATAATTTAATCCGATATTTTGCGTATAACTTCATTTTACTGTTCCCACGGCTTGAGAGGCTATCGATTTATTGATCCACTCTCTATAGTGAGATACCAGAGAAATGAGGGGCTCCGGTTATTAGTCCACCGCGCGAGAGAGATGGGCAGGAATTACATCAATTGATGTAAGCATGGTTCCCCGGGACGACGCTCAGCAAAAAGCTTTTACATATAGTTATGTCTTAATTATAGTCTAATTAGCGTCAATACCGTTAAAATCGGCCTACATTTCCAGCGAATTGAGTGACGTCATAGTCCTGAGAAATTCACTCAAAGCTGGATCAATAAACCGATAGCCCTTTAACTCCTGTCCGTAAGACAGTCGGAACAACTGTACACATTCAAGGCATGCACCCGATCCGTACGGGGTAATACACCATGCTGGAGAGGTATAACCTTTATAAATCAATTAGTTATAGCTTTGGCACGTGGTGTGCAATAATTAGGGTGTAACCGAGCAAACAACCAGGTTTGGTCGGATTTGAAGAAGCTGAACAAAGGAGGCGACCAATGATGATGCACTCTATTTATTTCTTGAGTTATGCCGTGATCCTAACGGTGAGCGCAATGGTAGTAGCCTCGGCACTATACAGCCGCTCTAAGAATGAGGGCACTCCAATTAATTATAAGTTGTTTATGGGCGTTTCCGGTGTTGCGCTTGCCATGTGGACAGGCGCGGCTCTTACGGAGTATGCTTACGAACCGAATACTACTAACGCAGGGTTTGTAGTGTTTTGTCTTGCCATATGGCTCATCGCTGGTTTTGCATGGCAAGTGAATGTGTTTATGAAGAAACATCAAAGCCGTGAGAATGGGCTAGACGAGTTATGCGCTTGACCAGCCGCTGTTGGCGCGGCGCCTAATGAACTTCCCCCGAATTGACGGACAGATTGTTTAGTATGGGATTTGTTTTTCAAGGAGGGAGAAGATGGAGAAGAAACGGCGTCGATTCAGCGACGAGTTCAAGATTGAGGCGGTGAAGCTGGTAACGGAGCAGGGTTTGTCGATCGCGGATGCGGCGCGAGACCTTGGCGTCAACGGGGCGGTTCTGGGCCGATGGAAGCGTACGTACGAGCAGGGTCTTCTTGGCGATACGGTAAAACGCCGTGAGGCTGATGAGCTTCGCCGTCTCCAGAAGGAGAACCGCCTGTTGCGTCAGGAGCGCGACATATTAAAAAAGGCGGCGGCGTACTTCGCGAAGGGGTCGCTGTGAAGTAGGCGTGGACAGAGGGTCAAAGCGGCCTGTATCCTGTCGGCGCCATGCTCCGCCTGTTGGGTGTGTCACGGAGCGGTTATTACGATTGGCGTGGCCGTCCGGAGAGCCGCCGGTCGCGTGAGAATCGCGAGCTGGCCGGAAAGATACGTGAGCTTCGAGAGGACAACAAGCG
>JAJRZK010000050.1 GCA_024275315.1 Nitrospirota bacterium | reverse complement strand
GCACAATTGGATTTTTGTATGGGGAAATGCGGCGCTTATCGCCTCTGGAAAACCGCTCAGACCATCTACGCAGGCGATGAAAATATCCTTAACGCCTCTGGTTTGAAGTTCGGTCAATATCGACAGCCAGAACTTCGCCCCTTCGGTTTCGGCAAGCCAAAGCCCCAAAAGCTCCTTCCGGCCTTCCAGATTGATGCCCAACGCAATGTATATCGACTTGTTGATCACCCGTTTGTCCTGGCGAACCTTAACCACGATGCAATCCAGATAAACAATGGGATAGACTTCATCCAGAGGGCGAGACTGCCATTCAATCACGCGATCAAGAACGGACTCCGTTACCTTCGATACCAGTGTTGGCGATACCTCCGCCCCATACATTTCCTGAAAGGCGGAAACTATATCGCGCGTGCTCATCCCCTTGGCGTAGAGGGATAGAATCTGGTCGTCGAAATGCGTCAGGCGGGTCTGCCCCTTTTTTACAAAATGTGGATTGAAACTGCCATTACGGTCGCGGGGTGTCTCGATATCAACCTCGCCGTGATCCCCTTTAAGCGTTTTGCGTGAAAACCCGTTTCTGCTGTTACCGGAGTTGCGCCCGGATGAAGAATGTTTGGCGTAACCAAGATGATCTTCCATCTCGGCGCCAAGAGCCGCTTCGACCGTCAGCTTTACCAGCTCACGGCTTAGGTCGGAAAGGTCTTTCTCGCACTTTATATTACGGGCGAGGTCTTTGGCGATTGCCTCAAGTTTCTTGCGGTCTGTTAACATACTCATAATCCTCCTTCAAAAAATACAGTAAAGAACTATGAGCACTTACACAATTTAATTTACAGACTCACCCTGTGGCGTTTCAGGCGCGCTTCAGCTTCGCCGACAGGGCGGGGGCGAACTGCTTTATGTCCGCGACCACGAACACGTCCGCCACCTCTCCGATGGGAGCGTCTATATCGGTGTTTATCGCGACTATGAATTCCGATTTTTTCATGCCCGCCAGGTGCTGTATGGCTCCTGATATGCCACACGCCACATATAGCTTCGGGCTGACAGTCTGTCCGCTGGTGCCAACCTGGCGGCTGTGATCGGTCCATCCGGCGTCCACCACGGGTCTGGTCGCCGCCAGTTCCCCACCTATGGCGTCGGCGAGTTCCTGGATAACGCTTATATTGTCCTGCTTGCCGATTCCACGGCCTGCGCTTACGATGACATCTGCTTTTGTAAGGTCGGCCCCTGCGCTTTCGACCTCTTCGTAACCTGTAAACTCCATACCGGTTTCGATATCCTCTCCGCCCACGAGCGTCATTTCCGGTGTTCCGGAGGGTTGCTCTGTCATGTTCAAAGAGCCTGATTGCACGGTGACAACGGTTATTCCGGTTTTGGAGGTGACTTTTCTGTGAAGCTTTCCATTAAACGCGGGCAGGACAAACGAACCGTCGTCGATATCCACCACTTCGGACACCTGGCCGGCTTTCAGATCAAACGAGATACGCGGAGCGAGGTCCCACCCATAGGATGAATGGGATAAAATGACGTAATCGGGGTTTTCCTGGTGTGCGACGTCGAGAAGCAGTTTTGTGTGGACGTCAGGGTTGACCTCTCCATATTTGGCGGAGTCGGCCATGTATAATTTTCCGTCATATTTCGGAGGATCGTCCTGCCCGCCCACCATGAACATGGCTGTTTCCGCCCCCAGCTTTTTGGCGAACGCTATCAGTTCGTATGTGCATTCGAGCGTTTCGCCGTTTCTGTATTCACCTACTATCAGAGCTTTCATACTTTTCGCCTATTTGATTACACCGGTTTTTTCACGAAGGATCGATATGAGCTTGTCAGCCTGGTCGTTTATTTCGCCCTCGAGCACCAGGCCGGCGCCCTTTTTTTCCGGATGGAACAACGCGTCGGTTTCCACCATGCGCTCCGCCGTCGCCATCGTGTCGGCCTCGATGGTTGTCAGTTCTTTCTTTTTTGCCTTGATGATATTCGGCAAGGTGGGGTACCTGGGTTTGTTAAGCCCCATCTGGCATGTTATGACCGCCGGCGTCCTGGTTCTAAAACCAGCCTTGAGACCACCGTCGAGCTCTCTTTTGGCGGTGATGACATCGTTTTCCAGTTCAAACCCGACCACCGTGGTCACGCATCGCATCTCAAGCACACGCGCCACGATTATCCCGGTCTGGGCCGATCCCCGGTCTTGCGACTGCAGCCCGGTGAATATCAAGTCGAACCCCTTGTCCTTTGCAAACGACGCGATAATCGAGGCGTTTTCCATGGGATCACGAGCCTGGTATTGCTCGTCTTTTATATGAACCCCGCGGTCACATCCCATGGACAGGGCTTTTTTAATGACATCTTTAACCCGCTCCGGGCCGATTGACAACACGGTGACACTTGTGTCGGCGACACTGGTGTCGCCTCTCAGTTTCTCTTTTACCAATACCGCCTGCTCAACGGCGAACTCGTCATATTCATTCATGCGGTAGGCCAGATCCGTCTCGTCATACCAGGTCCCGGAGGTGTCTATATTGAATTTTGATTCCATATCCGGAACCTGTTTTACACAAACGAGTATTTCCATTATCAGCTCCGTTACAGCTTTTGATATATCATTCTACAACCGATCCGCGATTATTTCCGCGATATCTTTCGGCGTGAGCTTCTCCTCCAGCTCCGCCGTTTTCACGCCATCTTCGAACATGGTAAGACAAAACGGGCAGTTGGACACCAACGATCCCGCTCCGGTCTCGGCCGCCATCGTGGCGCGCGCGATGTTGATCCTCGTCCCGAGCTTTTCCTCCGCCAGAATGCGGCCGCCCCCGGCTCCGCAACAGAAGCTGTTTTCCATGGCTCTGCGCATCTCCACTATCCGTCCCCCGGCGGCTTTGATCAGCTCCCGGGGCTGGTTGTATACTCCATTATAACGCCCCAGGAAACACGAATCGTGATAGGTGACATCAAACTCTTCAGCTAAAATCTCCAGCTTCTTATCTTTTACCAGGCGGTCAAGGAATACGGTGTAGTGCTCGACTTTAACATCAAACCCTAAATCACGATAATCCTTTTCCAGGGTGTTATAGCAATGGGGGCACGAGGTCACCACGGTATGGGGATCATAGCTTTTTATCGCATCGATGTTCTCTCCGGCCATTTGCTGGTAGAGGTATTCGTTGCCAATCCTTCGGGCCGGGTCGCCGCAACATTTCTCCTGCGCGCCCAGGATCCCCACGCTGATCCCCGCCGCCTTGAAAATTTTCATCAGGCTTGTGGCCACTTTTTTGTTGCGCTGGTCATAAGAGGCGTAACAACCGGCGAAATAGACTATGTCCGTTTTGTCCAGCTCTTTAAGAGAGCCGACGTTGTCCAGCCCGTCGGCCCAATCGCCCCGCGCGGCGGGGGCGAGCCCGAACGGGTTTGCGTTGACCTCGATGTTGTCCATGGCGGTCACAACCTCGTCTCCGGGGAACTCCCCCTCCATCAGGGCCATGCTCCTGCGCATCTCCAGTACCTTTGCCACATGCTCTATCGACGCGGGGCAGGTGTCCTGGCAGGCCCGGCACATTGTGCAGGCCCAAATGGCGTCTTTTCCGACCGAGGTTGTTATTGAACCCTCGATATCGCCAAACGCCGTGTCTCCGATTCGTTCTATCAGTTTCATGGGGGACAACGGCTTCCCCGTGCTGTAAGCCGGGCAGACGTCCTGGCACCGTTTGCACCTGGTGCACGCGTCGGTGTCGAAAATGTCTTTCCACGACAGCTCGCCCGCCTTTGCAGCGCCAAATGTCTCCGCGCTCTCGTCTTCCAGGTCCTGAGTCTCCAGGCTTCCCTTCGGGCGGCGATCTTCCAGAACGTAATTGAAAGAGGTTGTGAACATGTGACGCAGTTTCGTATATGGGATCGACGCGATGAAGAGGGTGGAAAAGGCGAAATGTATCCACCACATCAATTTGTGAAAGGATTCTATGGTCTCCTTTTCAAGCCCGGTGAACATCAATCCAGTCATAAGACCAACCGGGGAAAAATAGGCCAGTTCCATGTTTTGGCCGATTTCCGTCGCCGCCATTCTAAGCCCTTCCACAATAAACCCCGTGACAAGTATGGCGAAAAACAGGGCGTGGATGAAAAGGTCGTCAAAGGCAGATTCCAGCCCCTTCGGCCGAACTATGTAACGCCTCGCAAAAAGGCCGAGCATCATGATTATGGCCGCCAGACCGGCTATATCGAGCGTCAGCGAAAAAAGCTTGTAAAATCCACCTTTCAAAAATCTGTAGCCGAACAGCGGGTCGGTTATGTCCGCCTGGACAAACACGAGGGTGGTGCCGCAAAAAAGGAGAATGAACGACCAGAAAAATATACCATGCGCCAGGCCCGGAGCTCCGCCGCCGATTACCTTGACCTGACCAAGTGTTTTGACAAGGGCGCCTGCGATACGCGTTGCGATATCGTCGAACCGGTACAGCGGTTTCCCCCGTCTGTACACTTTTGATCGGGCGTAGAATCCGTATATGAGCGCCAGCGTCGACAGCAAAGCGATAAAATACATCGGCGCCAGGACATCGGCGCCCACGTTCCAGTAGATTTCGCGAGTAAACTTCATGTCATATCTCCGCGCAATATTCTCAGGATTGAGTTTTTTATTGTATCAGCATCGCAAAGCCGAACGGTAACCGAAATGTGGATTGCGCCGGTCATGGCGATATAATTTGTTATACTGCAAAATATTGGTTTTCATTCCATCTGGAAATTCTATAATTATGCTGTTAATTTCATGTTTCAATGTTATCAATCAATCTCTGTTTTCTGGTTTGAAATGAAAGTTGTCTGGGATAAAAGCTACAGTATCGGTGTGAAAATGTTCGACGAGGAGCATAAAAAACTGTTCGAGATGATAAACACTCTTGATGACTCTCTGGAACATGGAATGTTCCGTAAAGGGATAGACCTCGTGAAGGATGGATTGCTGGAGTATGTCGTGAACCATTTTATGGGTGAAGAGCAGCTCATGCGCTCCTATCATTATCCGGAATACGAACAGCACGCGAAGGAGCACAGGAAGACCATGAGAAAAATTACGGCGTTGATGGATATCGGGCCTGGAGGGAGTGGCAGGGTCGCTGGCGAGTTGATGGACTATCTCATACTCTGGAGGGAAAAACATGTAAAGGTTACAGACAGCAGGCTGGGCGAGTTTCTGAAAAACAAGGGCGTGGAATAACCAGTAAACGTGGTATGAACTTGTCTGTTCAGCCACAATATACCTGGGAGAATAAAATGCGAATAGAGTGGAAAACCGATTACAGCGTGGGAATAAAAAAATTCGACACGCAACACAAGCGATTGTTTGAGATGCTAAACGACCTTCACAAAGGCGTTGTGAAGCGCAGGGACAGGGAGACGATGGAAGAAGTGCTGGCCGGCCTGATTGACTATACATGCACGCATTTCGGCTCTGAGGAGCTTGCGATGCAGGAGTACGCATATCCGGATTACGAGGAGCACCTGGCCGAGCATAAGAAGCTTATGGCCAGTGTCAACGGATATGTGGACGATATGAAATCCGGTAAGGATCTGAGAGCCCTGGATCTTGGCGGGTTTCTTTTTAACTGGCTGACGGACCATATCGCCAGGACGGACAAGAGGATGTGCGCGTTTCTAAAAGCGGAGGGATCGCCTTCGTAGCAGCCTCTACCTGGAGCCGTATTTGGTCTCGATATTAACCCCTACTTTTTTCAGGAACTCGTTGGGGGGCTGGCCTCCTGCGAATACGAATACGTAGTCGTTTGGCAGGTCCGCGGTCTCCTCGCCTCTGGACAACCTGACGGATTTCTCGAATATCTGTGTTACGTTTGTTTGGAGGAGTATCTTTAGTTTTTTTTCCCGCTCCGCTTTTTCCAGTTTTTCGCGGTTCTGGCGTTTGATTCGGGTGAACGCCTTGCCTCGATAGGAGAGGGTGACCCTCGTTCCTTCCTGGTCCGCCAGCGCCATGGCGGCCTCCACCGCGCTGTCACCACCACCTACCACGAGCGCTTTACAGTACCCGAACCTCTCCGGCTCCAACAGTCTGTACATTACCTTTGACGACGCTTCGCCCGGAACGCCGAGCTTTCGCGGCGTACCCCTCCTGCCGACGCACAACAGCAGATAGCGGCATTCAAGCTCCCGTTTGGACGTTTTGACCACGAAAACACCTCCCCGGCTCGTGGCGGACACCACACCCTCGTTAACATAGATTTTGAGTCTCGTTTTGATGACGATCTCCTTGAAGAGCGCCATCAGGTTTTCCTTGCTGATCTCGCGTTTGGACATTTTCCCGTACAGCGGTATGTCCACCGGTGATGTCATGACGACTTTCGCCCTGGGATAGGAGAGAATGGCGCCCCCTACCTCTTCCTCCCGCTCCACCGTGATTGATTTAAGCCTCAGCTTTTTCGCCTGTAAAGTGGCCGCCAACCCTGCGGGACCAGCTCCTACAATTACCAGGTCGTGGACGTTGTCGAGTTTGCGGTATGGATTGGCTCGCAGGTCCTCTTTGATATATTCGACCGCCTGCTGTCCCTGCAGAACGGAATTCTTGATCAGGCCCATGCCTCCCAGCTCTCCGGCTATGAACAGGCGGCGGACGTTGGTCTCGAAATTCGGATAGACCTCCGGTATGTCCACACCCCGCTTTTCGGATCCGAAGACCAGCTCTATCGCCCCGACAGGACACGAGCGGGCGCACGCCCCATGCCCCACGCACTGGGAGGAGCAGATGGTCATCGACTTGTGCTCAACCATTCCCAGAACGGTTTTTTCCGGGCAAGCCTTGACGCACGCCCCGCTACCTATGCAAATGGCGCGGTTGACTTTCGGATGGATGGTAACCGGCTCGCTCATACCTGTTTCCCTGGCTTCGGCGATTTGTCCGCGGACTTTTTTCGACCGGAGCTTTTCATAGATCAGATAAGGCGCGATCGTGACCAGCGCAAGAACCAAGGCCGCCAGGGGGACCATATGCTCTTGCAAAAAACGCTCAACGTTGATCATCTGGGAAAGCGCGTTTTAAACCTCTGCCCGGAATAGTATGTAGACGAGAATATGGAGAAACATGACGATGAACATCATGACAGCCAGGGGCTTGTGGAACACATGCCAGTAATGTAGCAGTCGTCTGGACGTGGAGAAGAAATTGATTGCTCGTATCATGGAGTTTTTACGTTTTATCAGCCTGAACAGCCTCCTTTTCACCACGTTGGGTATGCTGCCGTCCATGCCAAGCTCGAACCAGATCGCCAATATTCTGAACATGTTCGCAATATCCGTGGCGAACATCATCATCAGTGAGGTGACGACGTTATAGTTTTCGACGTTGGTTATAGATGTGATCCTGTTGTAATATTTCATAGCGCCGCTTTTATGGCCGATATATCGCTTCATAGCCGCATCGGTTTTTTCGATGACTGAGTTTATCTCGTTGATCTGCAGTTCCGCTCCGGAAACCTTGTGCGGAATCCAGCCGTATAGATACCTCCCCACCAGCCCGCTGGAGGCGACCAGGATCATCGACCAGTAACTGATCGACACCAGCCCGCCTATCTTCAGGGTGGTATGTGCGGTTATCAGCACGGCCCCGACAATGCCGAGAAACATGTGCAAATCCAGCCATATCCGCAATGAACCAACATCCATCATGAAACCGAACCGCTTCCTGATCGAGTATGTCATCATGAGTATGAAACACGCCGATCCGGCCATGCCAGTATAGAGCCATATACCCTTGTTGGGGAGCTTGGATACCTTATATTCGAGAAGATAGCCGTGGGAATGGGCGAGTTTGAGCAATCCGAAGGGGGAGTCTGTAAGCTGAAAATAGCTTTCCGCCAGTATTCCGATCGATATGATCCCGCCAATGATAAGAAGGATAGCGGGAAACAGGTATCCAGCGTCTACATCCAGAGCTTCAGATTTTAAGCGGGGAGCCCCCCTGCCGGGGGGTATGTTTATTGTCTCGTCTTCATCCGAAGACGATAACTCTGCCGATAACGATTTACCGGCCATTTTTTCTGGTTTCAAAGCAACTTTACTATAATCATTGTGGCAGGAGCCAATCCATCTAACCTCCGTAAAGATTATAGTTTAGCCGCGATTATGTCAACCTTGTAAACAAAAAGATTATTGCCATCAATCCACCCGCCAACATGGCCAGGTAAATGGCGCCGTCCATGAAAAACAAAAGACCTTCTTTTACGTCTGCCCTGTTTGTCATTGCCTGTTTCTCCTTAATCACTTAATGTTTAATCCGCTTGTGTAAATAGGAATGAGCAAAGGATGTGCCATAAACATATGGTGTTATATTACAATGCGTTATATGATTTAGTGGCATGGGCAGTTTAACAGTGTACACTTTTCCTGTCCTGATTCCGGTCATATTTACGGACAGGGCGCCACATCGACAGACGCGGGGTCATTGGGTGTTTCCGGCCCCCAACGCGTCAAGGGTGGTTTCTATACGTTTCGCCGCCTCGAGGTCGCCGGCGGCTTTCGATACCATCAACCCCCGTTGGTAAAACAGCGACGCCTGCTCCATGTCGCCTTTGTCGGCGAAAATTCTCCCGATCGAAACAAGGTCGGTGGATATTTTCATCCCGTCACCATAATCGCGGTCGATGGCAAGCGCCTTGATGTAAAACCGCATGGCGGTGTCCAGGTCACTGGCGGTGTCGCCCAGCATCCGAAGCGAATTTGCTATTTCCACCTGGTCCTGACGTTTCGTATTAAGCTCCAGGGCGGTGTTCGCCTCTTTTCGGGCGGTTACGATGTTTCCCTGTTTGTACGCTACTCTGCCCAGGACGTTGCGTATCCTTCCTTCAAACTGGCATCCGCCGGCGCGGCACAGGTCCTGCGCCCGTTGCGACCATTTCTCGGCCATAGCCAACCTCTCTTTTCGGATATGAATCAGCGACATCACCATCGCGGCCTTGGCCAGAATTTTGTTCATATCCTTGTTTGGATAGCGTGAAACCCCCATTTTCTCTTCAGCCTCGGCCAGCGCAAAAGCCTCGTTCAACCTCTTTGCGGCTTGCTCATACCGTTTCATCCGTTTCAGGACTATGGAAATATTAAGCAGTTCTATCGCGGCTCCCCTGACGTTGTCCATCGAAAGGTTGTACCGAAGAGCCTCCTTGTGAAAATGGAGGGCTTTTTTCATATCCCCCTTTCTAAAAGCGTCGGAGCCCTTTTCATTGAAAGCTACAGATTCCAGTTTCGCCCTTGGTTTAGGGCCGCCACCGGCGCCACCGCAACCGCTGACAACCGATATGACCGCGACGATTCCTATAAACGCAGCGCAGACGCGTGATATGCTGGAAACCACACCCGGGAAAAATTTATTTTTGGCCATAGCTTTCAGACGGTAGGGTTATTGTCTCTTTTTCCTTGACGTATTTGCTTATGGGCCACACTTTCTTGATCGAATCTGTTAACGTCTCCGCGCTCTCAGACAATTCGCCTCCCTTGTCCATCAGTTCCGGCGCTTTTTCGGTAAGCGTTCCGACCAGCTTTTTCATATCCTCCAGTATGTCCGAAAGCTTGTCCAGCGCCAGGTTCACCTTTTTCAGGGTTTTCGGAAGGGTGGCGTTGGTCGAGGTGACAGCCTCGTTGAGGTTGCCCAGAGCGTCCACGGCGCTATTGGTGATCCTGTTGGCGTCTTTTGTCACTATGTCCACTTTCTGGTCCAGGTTTATCAGCAACGCGGCCATCTGCCTGCGTGTTTTGTGTATATCAGCCCAGAACTTTTTGAGGTCCTTTACGACCAGCTTCACATCCCCGTCCGGGTCGTTGACATAATTGATGAAAGTTGTGGTTTTGGCCTTTACCAGCTCTATCGCGTTGGTAATTTCGGCCACGTAATCGACTATGGCTTTTTCCTTTTCGAACTTTATATAATCATTTTGTTTCAGCCTGGGCGCGTCCGCGGGGCCTGGTATCAGGTCGATAATCTGCTCTCCCATCATCCCCTCGCGCCGAAGGATGGCCCTGCAATCCCTGCTGATCCACTTGAGATATTTCGTGTTCAGCGATATTTGAACCCTTACGGAAAAAGGGGCGGGGGGGATGTCTGCGTCTGGTTCGGGATTTGCGGACATTTCCACCAGCTCTATCTTTTTTATGCTCCCTATGGAAAAACCAGACAGCTTCACCGGCATACCGGCGGACAGACCCTCGCCGCTGGGGGCGACTAAAAACAGCCTTGTCTCTTTCGTAAAATAACCGCTTCTGTATGCCACAAACATGATCAAAGTCGCGATGCACGCTATCGACACAAACGCAAAACCGGCGACTTTAAGCTCCAGCCCCTTGAATCTGCGGTCGGTCTGTTTAAGTATATGCATGGCTTTAATCGTGCGCGGCCCTGTTTATTCGTTCAGATAGATGGTTTTGTCGGCTGGGACAGCTTGCAACGCGGCCGGGTTTGACGTTATGAACACCGAGGTCCTGTTTTTATTTTCGTTGTGGAACCTTATCTGGGCTTTCGTTATTTTTCCGGAAACAGCGGAGCTGAGGGCGTCTGTGGAGCTGTTATAAATAATATGCTCCGGTCTGAGCAACAGCGTCCTCGCTATGCCCAGCAAGGCCATTTCATGCGCCGGTACGGAGGTGGGCATGGATTGCATAAGGGCCGCAAGACGCCCGGTTTCATAGCCAAGCTGTCCGAATATCTCCATGGCCTCCTCCTCGAGCCGGTCCATGGATTGCGTCTGGTGATATTCAGCCGGCAACGCCAGGTTTTCCCATACGTTCAGGTTGCTTATCATCCCCCCCCGTTCCATCACAACTCCGACGATTTTGAATAATTCAATATACTCCTCTTCGGTGATGGAATAAATATCCTTCCCCAGGATCAGCACAGTCCCCTTGTCCGGTTTTTTCATTCCCAGCGCCACATTGACAAAGTCATATTTCTCTTCGCCGGAGGAGGCTATGATCTTGCAAACCGACCCTTTTGGTATCACGAATGACAACGGTTTAAGGCAACCTGCGCACACGTTCTTGAATTCGATCATAAATACGCCATGTACGTAAGAAATCCGTTAGCCAGAAAAACCAGCATAAGGCACCGCATCACCGATTTTATGGTGGACTTCGGTATCTCTGTGATCGAACCATGGACCGATATGCCGTGAAAACAGGCTACTACGGATATTATCGTCCCGAAGGTCAGGCTTTTTATCAGGGATTGGGCTATGTCGGAAAGCGAGACCGAGCCCAGGATGGTGTTGAGGCTCCATAAAAACGACATGTCAATAAGGGCCGTGGCCAGCAAAAGGCCTCCCACTATCGCGGCCATTTGCAGGTAGGCGGTTAGCAGAAACAGAGAAACGATGATCCCGGCGACCCTGGGGGCCACCAGGTATTTAAGAGGGTTGATCCCCAGGAGCTTCAGAACCTCGATTTCGCCATTTATCTTCATGGCCGCAAGCTCGGATGTCACGGCAGCGCAACTTCTTGATATCACCAGTATAGCGGCGAAAAGCGGCCCAAGCTCCCGTATCACCGTCCAGAGCAGTATCTTCCCGATCAGGACGGTGTTGAGCCCCAGCATGTTGGTAAGCTGGGTAATGATTACGCATCCGATGAAAGCCGCGATCAGCGCGAACTTGCCCATTGCCTCGATTCCCCCAAAATATATCTGCCGTAACAACACCGTGCGCATAGGTTTTCTGCGGAGAGTGAAGATATTGCTGATGGTAAAAACGAGAAACTGGTAATATCCCAATAGTTGCCAGATCAACCCGGGCGGTTGCGTGTCGCGCGTTTTTCGGTTGTAAACTTTGTCCACTATAGATTTCTGTGATTAGTGCGAGCCGATCAGACGAATTGTAGCACGGGTCAGGGTGTACATTCATCTTGCATCTTGCGGCTGGTTTGGAATAATTTTATATTTGTGTAACAGTCAACGACAACGGAAAAGAGATTCCGGAAAGGGGGCATATGGTTACGTTACGATATCACGGACATTCCTGCTGGGAAGTGGAGGGGGAGGGTAAACGAGCGCTTATCGATCCGTTTCTTACCGGGAACGACCTGGCGGACGTCGGGCCGGACGCGTTCACAAACCTCGATGCGGTGATCCTGACACACGGACATGGGGACCATATAGGCGACACGGTTCAAATAGCCAAAAAGACAGGCGCCCTGGTAGTTTCCAATTTTGAGATATCCAACTATCTGGCGGCGCAGGGGTTGACCACTCATCCTTTACATCTGGGAGGCGGCAGGGAATTTCCATTCGGCCACGTAAAGCTTACAATCGCCCATCATGGATCATCGGGGCCTGACGGCGAATATCTGGGCAATCCCGCCGGTGTGGTGTTAACCATGGACGGGAAAAAAATATACCATGCAGGCGATACGGCCCTGTTCCTCGACATGAAGTTGATAGGGGAGATGTATGGTCCCATCGACGTGGCGCTACTTCCGATCGGTGATAATTTCACCATGGACGTAAAAGACGCCGCGAAAGCGGCTGAATTTATCAACGCCGGGATGAATATACCGATGCATTACAATACGTTCCCTCCCATCAAAGCCGATCCGGCGCTGTTTGTGGCCGCGGTGGAGGGGCAGGGCGGAAAGGCGATGGTGGTGGAGCCTGGTCAGACCTACGAAATATAGCAGATTGAAGTTGGCAGGTATGGCTCCAAGCCCTCTTGGAGCCGCTATACGCCGCAGGCCTAGTCGATAGCCCCGGCCGATTTCATGTACGATATTATCGTATCGGCCATAACTTCGGGGGTTGATTTCGCGTTGTTAAAGGCAATGTGATAAAGAGACAGATCGGCGGCGTTCATCCCGGAGAAATCCTCGATAAACTTGTCTCTCGAATCCTGGCGTTTTTTCAGCATGGCCTCCGCTTCCTCGCGGGAGAGGCCGTACAGTTTTTCTATCCTTGTCAGCCTCCACGAGTAAGACGCCACTATCCTCACATGAATTCCCATGAACTTTTTCGGGTCGAGCCTGTGTGTGACGATCTGCGATCCGGCGCCCAGGATGACGCAGTTGCCCCGGTCCGCAAGGTTCAGGATGAAATTTTTCATTCTGACGAACACGACGGAGGAATGGGACAGCAGATAGTCCGGCACAAGTGCGTCCACAAACCAGTCCTTGAACGACCATCGTTGCTCGGATATCTCGTGGACCATTTCCCTGTCTATCTCCTCGGACGCCGCGAATTCTTCTATCTCTCGCCTTGTGAACAGGTTCCAGTCCGACTTGGAGGGCTCGCCCAGTTTTTCCACCAGTATTTGCGACAGCTCATACCCCTCGCAACCGAACTCCCGGGATATGGTGATGAAACATGTCGGTTTTTTCTTCTCCTGGTCACGGGCCTTTTTGCGTTTTGCAAGCCAGTCACGATAGAAGTTCAAATCTATGACAGTGTCTCGAATATGAGGTCCTCTCATTTATCGATTAATCCTCGCAGGTTTGTTATCACGATGTTTATCATCTACCCCTATTTTGGCCGATATCGATCCGAAAATACAGCAAAACAGCCCATGGAGATCATGAAATTTTCATGAACATTCGGATTGTCAGCTAATATGCCTTTTGATGCGCGGAACCAGCTCCTCGGCCGATGTCGGTTTTATCACAAAATCATCGGCGCCCATCCGGAACGCCCTTTCCCTGGTCTCCATTTCACCATGAGCGGTTATGGCTATGACCGGAGTTTGCCGCGTGTCCGGATCGTTTTTTACGGCCGATATCAGCTCGAAACCGTCCATCTCCGGCATATACAGGTCGGTCAGGATAACGTGAGGTTTTGATTGCTTGATCATCTCAAGCGCTTCCTTGCCATTTGCGGCGGTCCGGATATCCACATCGAGAGCCGAGATGAACTGCGTCATTTTCCGCCTGCTTATCGAATCATCGTCGATCAGCAGAACCGATGGTGTGATCACAGGCAGTTCGACATAAAACTCGCTCCCCTCGCCGGGAACAGACTCCACCCGGATCAATCCTCCATGCGCTTTCATAATATCATTGCAAAACGGCAGTCCCAGGCCGGTTCCCTTTTCTCCGGACGTTCCTTTCGAGCTGGTTTTTATCTCGCGTCTGAACAGGTTGTCGATTATTCCGGCGTCTATTCCCACACCGTTGTCTTTTACCACGAACGTTCCCTCCCGTCCTGAAGGAGCATATATTTCTATCTTGTCGCCACGGTTGGAAAACTTTACGGAGTTTGAAATCAGGTTATGCATGACAACCCCCAAAAGGTCGATATCCCCATATGCGCGCGTGCCTTCCGGGATGTTGTTGACCAACTCCACACCCTTGTTCAACGCCATGGGGCGCAAAGATCCAATAGCGACCGATGCGGCCACGCTAAGGTCGAAAAATCTCCGCTTCAGCTCTATCTTCCCTGTCTGTAGCCTGGTGATGCTGAGAAGCTCGTCGATCATATCCACCATGTTATGCCCGCTTTTAAGCATGGAGCTGAGCATGTCCTCTTTCGTGCCTTTGGTGGGAATATCCTTACCGCTGTTGAGATATTCCAAAAGGCCGAGAATCGACGTCAGGGGCGAACGGAGGTCGTGCGCCACCAGCGATACGAACATATCCTTCAGCTTGTTCGCTTCCTCGGCGGATTCCTTGGCCTTGTGAAGCTCTTTTTCAAACTCCTTGCGGTCGGTTATGTCCCTGACGATGCCGACCGCGTGCCACAAGTTGTCGAGCTGGATGGCGGCTATGGACAGGTCAATGGGAAACACCTCTCCGTTTTTCCGTATCGCCGTCATTTCAACGGTTTTGTTTATCATCGGGCCTTCGCCGGTTGTGCGAAACATGTCGAATCCGTTTCGATGTTTCTCGGTGTATTTATCGGGGATGATAAAGTCTTTCAGGTCGTTGCCTATCATCTCCTCGGACGAATAGCCAAAGACGCGCTGGGCGGCAGGGTTCCAGAAGATAACATTTCCATCGTTGCCAAGCAGAATGATCGCGTCGTTGGCGGATTTTGTGATGACACGAAAACGCTCCTCGCTTTTACGAAGCTCCCGCTCCGCCAGCACACGCTCACTTATGTCCCTTATAGCGCCGGTGAAGAACCTTTCGCCGTCCGGATCTATCGTCTCCTCGACTCTCAGCTCCAGGGGGAACACGGTCCCGTCATTTCTCAATCCCTCCAACTCGACCCGTTTGCCCAGCACGCTGGGGGGAGCTCCGCCGATATACTCTCTCAACTTCCTCGAATGCAAAGCCCGATATTTTTCAGGCATCAGTGTCGCTATGCTTTTTCCCAGCAGATCATTCTCACTGGAATAACCAAAAATTTTAACAAGCTCCTCGTTCACCAGCTGAATTTTCGAACCGGAGTCTATTACCACAATCCCCTCGCCGACGGTTTTGATTATGGCGATGTTTCGTTGCTCTGATTTCTTGAGTTTTTCCTCCGCTTTTTTGCTGGCGGTGATATCCTGCACATGCGCCTGAAAATATCGTGGAACACCTTCCGCGGACCGCAGAACAGACGCGCTTAACGTCCCCCACACGGTTTTCCCGCTTTTATGGATGTATTTCTTGTCCGTCTGCAAAAAACTGATTTCGCCCTTGAGCATTCGCTCCGCCTGCTTCAGACTCATGCCGATGTCGTCAGAATCGGTGATTTCCGCGAAGGTCATTTTCTGCAATTCACTTTCGGTATATCCGACCATGTCGCAGAATTTGGCGTTGGCTTTTATTATTTTGAAGTCCAGGCCGCAGATGACCATTCCCGCCGCGGCGTATTTAAACGCGTTGCGAAACCTCTCCTCGCTTTCGTGCAAGGCGTCTTCCGACCATTTCCTGGAAATAACATTTTGAACGGTCGACGGCAGAACGGTGAGATAATTGCGCTCCGGATCCTTTATGAGGTAGTCGTACGCGCCCATTTTCATCGCGTGAACCGCTGTTTCCTCGTCGCCGCTACCGGTAACGAAAACGATGGGGGTCCTTTTTATCTCCTCGAGAATTTCAAGCCCCGTTCCGTCGCCAAGGTTGTAGTCCAGAAGGATCAGGTCGAACTTGTTGTCGGCCAGATGCCGTTTGGCTTCTTTTATAGAAGAGGCGAACGTGACGATGTATGGAAGGTGCTTACTTTTTACAAGTCTTTTGAACGCCTGGAGATCCACCTGGTCGTCCTCAACCACCAGGAGATTGTACTGTTTTTCGTTCATCCGCCGAAAACTGCCTTGCGTCAGGGAAGCTCGTTCAAAGACCAATAAAGGTCGATCACCTTGACCGCTTCAACGAATTTTTCAAATTCAACAGGCTTGATTATATATCCGGCGACGTTGAGCTTGTAGCTTTCAACCCTGTCGTTTTCTTCTTTTGACGTGGTAAGCACTATCACCGTCAGGCTTTTAAGATCCTCATCGGCCCTGATGGCCTTGAGAAACTCCACACCATTCATGACCGGCATGTTCAGGTCCAGCAGTATGATCGACGGTCTGGGAGAGTCTTCCGGGTTGGAGTATTTGCCCTGGCGCCGCAAATACTTCAGCGCTTCCTCACCGTTGGACGTTATGCGAAGAGGGTTGATTATCTTGTTTTCCTTGAAGGCTCTTTTGACGGTCTTGACGTCTATGATGTCGTCCTCGACCAGAAGTATGTGCACATCTCTTCTCATAATGATTTTACCATCCAGGATATCCGAGCATTATATCTTATTGATCGTTGTTTTCATCAAAATTTATCTGCAGTTCGTCCGGAATAGAAAAGCTGAACTCGGTTCCGGCTCCCGGGCTTGATTCTACATCTACCGATCCGCCGTTGGTTTCAACGATTTTTTTGACTAGTGACAGCCCGATACCGGTGGCCTCTGTCTCGTCTCTGGAGCTAAGGCTTTGAAATATCTTGAAAATGCGCTCAAAATGTTTTTTATCGATGCCACGCCCGTTGTCTTTTACGTGAAACACGAAATATCCGTTTTTCTCATGGTCGCACGATATCGCTATCTCGCCATCTGGCTTGTCCATATTGTTTATGGCGTTGGAGAGCAGGTTTTGCATGATCTGGTGAAAATGGGTTTTGTCGTATACTATTTCCGGCATATCCTCGTCTATTTCAAATAAAATATTTTCGGGCGGGTCTATGGTCTCAATAATTTCTCTGGTTATATCGCCCGTATTGATCCGCTGGTAATATGGACCCAGTCTGCCGACCCGGGAATATTGCAATATCCCGTTTATCAGGTTGTGCATCCTTTTCGTTCTGCTTACAAGCAACTTGAGGTTTTCCCTCCCCTCGTCATCTAGTTTGTCGGCGTAATCCTGCGCTGTCCATTGCGCCAGCGAGCTGATACCACGCAACGGGGCCTTGAGGTCGTGTGACACTATATACGCAAAATCCTTCAGCTCGTTATAGGCGCGTTTCAGGTTTTTCATCAGCTCTTCGCGATGTTTCTCCATATCCTTCAACTGTGTGATATCCGCCGCGGCTCCCACCACGCTGGCTATTTTCCCCTCATAATAAAGTGGCGCCAGGCTGAAAATGACGGAGCGTGTTTTGCCGTTTTTTGTGATTATATTCGCTTCACATTGCCGCACAGTATGTCCCAGTTGCGAAGATTTTATAAAATACGCTTTCATCTTTTTTCTCGACCCCGGCTCCAGGATTGAAGAGAACGATTTTCCCACGAGTTCATCCGCCTTATAGCCACTTATCTCCTCTGCGCCGTGATTGACCATGGTGTAGTGTCCATGAAGGCTGACTACGAAAATGGCGTTGGAGACGCTTTCCATTACTTTTTCAAGGAACTGTTTTGTGTCCTTGATCTGGCGTTCAATTCTTTTCTGCACCGCCATGTCCCTGAAAATGCTGATGGCGATTTCTCTGCCGTCGGCGGTCGTCTTGCTTGCCCGTATGTCCACCGGGATACGTCTTCCGCTTTTGTGTATGATTTCGATATCTTCGGATATGATTTTTCCCTTTTCCAGGTGGTCGTGGTAAAAGCTGATGTATTTATTCGCCCTGTCGATGGGAAACAGGGCCGACAGATTCATCCCTATTATCTTGTCATGCTCAATACCGGTCAGCTTCTCGGACATCAAGTTGGCCTCGGAGACGACCCCGGTGGACGCGTCGGATATAAATATGGCGTCGTTGGCGGCTTCTATCACCTGGTGATATTTCTCCTCCGATTCCTTGTGTTTATCCTCTGCGCGCCTGCGCCGTTCTATATGAAGAATAAGGGGACGGAACAAAAGAAAATAGAACATCGGCATCACCAGCATCGATAGCAGGAGCGAATCGACAGCGGCCTCCATGGCTGGCGACAGCGGCTGGAAAACAGGCATGACGCTCATCACCATCATCTCGCCAAAAAAAAGCGCGACGGCGGAAGAAAGCAGAAGCGTCACCGGTGATAGATAACCCTTGGGCAGAATCGCCGTCCGCCTGAAAAACGAATCGACCAGCTTCGAGCCAGCCACCAACAGGGCTACCAGAAGACCGTATAACATCACCAGCTTCGTAAAAAGCGCGCTGGATTCCGATTGGAGCAGGGTTGGTTTTAGCAGGGAGACTATTTTCCAGCTATATTCCCTGTCCGACGAACCGCGATCTCCAGGTCCGGATATACTATCGCTCCAGACCGCACCGTTGCCGCTGATGGCTTTGCGGCTGTCAAGGTACGGATGTATCGTGCGGAATGTAAAAAGTCCCTCGTCAGCGAGGAATTGTCCCGTTTCGGCGCGTCTTATCATCTCCCACTGTTTCGGGTATGTCTTGGCGAACGACCGATCCTTTCTCTCTTCATACATGAACCCGAACAGATCACTTTTTTCGGCTCCGTACAGCCAGTAACCGTCCGAATCGAGAAGCATAACCGATCCGGCGTGCCCCGACGAAACAGAAGCGAGGCTTTGCAATATCAGGTTCCCTTTATAATTGACTATCACGATGCCGCGCTTTACACCTTCCCGGTCGAACACTGGCATGGCGAACCTGATGACGGGGGAGGGGGGCTTTTCAATCACTCCATGCTCTATGTTCAGGTCGAAACGGGATATATAGACATCACCCTTGTCGAGCTGCATGGTTTCCTTGAAATAGTACCTGTCTCCCTTGTACTGGAGCTTGTCCTTCGGAACCAGGGCGGGAGTTCCATTTGTCATGTCGACCCTGCTGACCTCCATCCCGGAGCTGTCGATATACCTCGCCTGGTGATAAAAATGTTTCGCCCTAAGAAGCGCCAGAAGAAAGTCGCCCACCCTTGTCAACGATCCGTCAGTGTCGTCGTCATTGAAGCTTTCCTGTTGCATCTCGGCCAGGAACAGCAAGTCCGTAACAATCATTCCGAAATGGTGCGCGATCGTTTTTGCGTAGAGATCGACGTTGCTCGACTCCATCTTTTCAAACTTGTTTTTTTCGACGACGACGTCATGGCTGTAAAACAGCCATGCGCCCACGACAACAAGCGATAGAACCAAAATCGCTACAATCGTCTTCAGGTGCTTTTTCAAGATCTGTTACCTTACCGGGTTGTTACGGAAATAATGAGAACCATTCGCCGCGAGTTGCATTATATAGTAAACGACGACCATGTGGACACCATGCAATTATAAAAAACAGCCACAGGGGATGTTGCTTCAAGTTAACAAGATAGTCGGCGCATATCTGGTATGCTGTGCATGCTTGGTATGCTGTGCATGCTTGGTATGCTGTGCATGCTTGGTATGCTGTGCATACCTGGATGCTGTTGCAAGTCAGCCCGGGTGGATAGGATAATGAGCGGCGGCGGATGAAAAATACTTTACGAGGTAACGGAAAATGAAATACAGGATCGAAAAAGACTCGTTGGGCGAATTCAACGTCCCCGAAGAAGCGTATTACGGGGTTCACACAACCCGGTCCGTAAACAATTTCCCCATCAGCGGTCACCGTATCCCTACGGAGCAGATAAAAGCCCTGGCGTTGATCAAACTTGCGTGCGCCGAGGCGAATATGGACCTCGGGTTGTTATCAAAAAAGAAGGGGAGGGCGATTGTCAAGGCCTGCCGCGAGGTTGCGGATGGCAGGTTCGACGATGAGTTTCCTGTCGATATTTTCGCCGCCGGATCCGGCACCTCGTCGAACATGAACGCAAACGAGGTTATCGGGAACAGGGCGGAGGAGATACTAGGCGGTGTCCGGGGCGATAGAAAGCTGGTCCACCCCAACGACCATGTGAACATGGGGCAATCCACCAACAATGTTTTTCCGTCGTCGATTCGGGTCGCCGCGCTCCCTCTCATCAGGGCGCTTGTCGCGGAGGTGGACAGGTTCAGACGCGGCCTTGCGGCCAAGGCCAGAAAATTCGACAAGATCATCAAGGGGGGCAGGACACACCTGCAGGACGCCGTTCCGGTGCGAATGGGCCAGGTGTTCTCCGCTTTCGCCTATTCCATGGAAAAAGACGGCCGTCGCCTGAGAGACACCCTTGATTTCATCAGGGAGTTGGGGGTGGGCGGCAACGCGGTCGGCACCGGTGTCAACACCAGCCCGAAATTCCGAAAGCTGATTATCAGACATCTGAACAAGGCCACCGGCGAAAAGTTCCGCGTGACCGCAAACGGTGTGGAGGCCACCCACAGCACGACGGATATCAGTCATGTTTCATCGGCTTTGCAGACACTTGCCATAGACGTCCACCGGATATGCAACGACCTCAGGCTGATGAGCTCCGGTCCCATGACTGGCCTGAACGAGCTTAACCTTCCCGCTGTAGAACCAGGGTCGTCGATAATGCCGGGGAAGGTGAACCCCAGCGTTTGCGAGGCGGTGAACATGGTTTGCCTGAAAGTGTTCGGCAATCACCAGACGATTTTCATGGCGGCCCAATCGGCCCAGCTCGAGCTCAACGTCACCATGCCGGTGACCGGATACGCGCTGATCGAATCGCTTAAAATATTGTGCAATGGCATTAAAACACTTAACGACAAGTGCGTCGCCGGCATAACCGTAAACCGTGACAGGTGCCGGTGGTACGCGTACCAAAGCCCGAGCCTGGCCACGTTTTTAAACCCCATCATAGGTTACGACAAGGCTTCAAAACTGGCCAAGCAAGCCATAGAGCAAGGCAGGACCATACCCGAAATAGTTCTCGAACAGAGGCTGTTGACAAAAGCGGAGCTGGACAGGCTGTTCGACGCGAAAAAACTGACCGCGCCTGTAGGCGGGAAATAATCCATATTTTACCAGGACATTCATGAACACAAAACAGGAAATACTGAATTATCTTACAGGTGTTATCGATCCGGAGGTCGGGATTAACATTGTGGATCTCGGTCTCGTGTATGACGTCGATATCAAGAGCGATAAAATCGAGATTTCCATGACCATGACCAGCCGCGTCTGTCCGATGGGAGAATATTTGCGCGAGCAGGCCCAGGAGGCCGTGCGGCGAAAGCTTCCCGGCGATACAAAGGCTCTCGTCAACCTCGTGTGGGATCCCCCCTGGACACCGGAAATGATGTCCGACATTGCCCGGAAACACCTTGGACAATCCTGACACGAACATTTAAAAAAACAACCCTCGAGCGAATGAGATTCCTAACCATTATCAGGTACCCCTTGATGGCTGTCGGGATGTTGTCTTTGCTTACGGGCATGGCGGCCGGCATTCTCCGGCTGGGGTTTGATTTGCCCGAACCGGTCAGAGACCTTTCGGACGCTCATGGTCCCCTGATGGTCTGCGGATTCCTGGGAACGGTCATCGGGCTGGAGAGGTCGGTGGCTCTTGGGAGATGGTGGGCGTACATGGCCCCGTTGTGCATGGGAGCCGGGGGGTTGTCCCTGGTTTTCGGAGCGCCGCCGTTTATAGCGATGGCGTTGTTTGTCGCAGGGTCGGCGGTTATGGTGATGGTGTCTGCGATGGCGTTGCGGTTGCAACCGATGATGTTTGTCGCCGTGATGGGGTTAGGGGCGGTGGCGTTGCTGGCCGGAAACGTTTATTGGCTGATGGGGAGCCAGATATACGAGGTCGCGTTGTGGTGGGCGGCGTTCGTAACTCTTACCATAGCCGGGGAGAGGCTGGACCTGAGCCGGTTCACTCAGCCTTCCGCCATGTCAAAATCCGTTTTTTATCTGATAATCATCGTATATATGGCCGGAGTGGTCACGGCGGGTTTTAACGAGGAAGCGGGGGTACGCCTGGCCGGGGCTGGCATGATCGGGATCGTGTTATGGCTGGCGCGTTTTGACATCGCCCGCAAATCCATAAACTCGGAAGGGGTGACCAGGTTCATCGGGGCGTGTGTGCTGTCCGGCTATTTCTGGCTGGGTGTAGGCGGGTCGATAGGCGTCATTACAGGTCAATGGTTCCCGGATACATATTACGACGCCATTCTCCATTCCATTTTCCTGGGATTCGCCTTTTCCATGATATTCGGCCACGCGCCGATAATATTTCCTTCCGTCGTCGGGATACCGGTCACATACCATCCCATTTTCTATGTTCACATGGGATTGCTTCATATAACGGTCGCCGTAAGGATTCTAGGTGACATAACCCAAATCCAAATGGCCCAGACCTGGGGCGCCCTGGGGAACATGGTGGTGGTGGTAATATTTATTATGAATACCGCGTTTTCCGTGATTCGATCACGAACACTCGCCCGCTGACCGGCCTGGCGGAATAGACCAGCCGTTCAGGGACCAGAAACATTCCGATATCGTGCGTTCCCGGTATGTTATCATGATTTAATGCAGGTAATTTTTCGATGAGATGGGGGACGCGCTATTGGGGATTCGCTCCGGGTTGCTGATCGCAATCATAACGGTCCTTCTTTCAGGATATTCATACATCGAGTATGTTTACTACAGGACCATAAAACAAAACAGCATCGACGACCTGTTTGACAATGCGGAAAAACTGCGGGCGATGGCCATGGCCACCCGGCGTGTCTATCACAAGCAGTTTCTGGAAAGCGGATTGCCTCTGACGCCTGATACGGTAGGTTTCCTTCCGGCTCACGCCATGAACAGGATTTCAAAAGACCTGGCCAACTGGGACAGTTCCGGATTTTCCATCAACAACGTATCCGACAGGCCCCGCAACCCGAACCAGGCCGCAGACAAAAACGAGCTGGTCGCAATAGAGCGTTTTCGCAATAATCGCAATCAAAATGTCTATTTCGAGCCATATGTAAACTCCAGCGGTGAGACATACTACCTGTACGCGCGTCCCATATGGATTGAAAAATACTGCCTGAAATGCCACGGCAAAAAAGAGGACGCGCCGGAAACCATTCGCGCGATGTACAACACCGCTTACGATTACAAAGTGGGCGATCTTCGCGGCATCCTGAGCATAAAGATGCCGGCGTCGATAATCTCCGCAAGGACGTGGGAGCACTTTTCGAGCGCGTTGAGGGTTCATGTTATAGCGATCATGTCCTTGTTGATAATTGTAATAATATTCGTTAGAATATATATACACACACCGTTAAAAACTCTTGTTGCCGCCATGACGGAATTCACAGGGGGCGACTACGATAGGCGTATCGGAGCGCTTCCGGGCAATTTAGGCGCTCTGGGGGACGCCTTCAACGACATGGCCGACAAGATCGCACTGAGCCAGGAGAAGCTTCAGAAAAGCGAGGAGAAATTTCGCCAAATCACATCAGCCATACCCGGCGTTGTTTTCCAGTATGAGGCTCCACTGGGAGGAGCGGGGCGATTCACTTTTATCTCCAGCAACGTGCGGGACATCTGGGGGATGGATCCGGAGGAATGGAAGGCCGATCCAGACAAATATTTCAAAAGCGTCCACCCCGACGACAGAGAGGCGGTCGCCAGGGAGACTGAAAAATCGGCGTTGCACAAAACCGGCCTGAACATTGAATATCGAATCACACGTCCAGACGGGCAGATCCGGTGGATTCAAAACACAGCCTCGGTAAATCGCGCGGAAAACGGCGATATCACCTGGAACGGAGTGATGCTGGATATATCAGAGCGCAAACGCACGCAAAAGGCCAGCCTGAGATTGAGCAAAGCCAGGGACTACTTCTCCGCCATCACATCCCACGAGTTGAGCACGCCTTTGACCCATATCCAGCTTGTCATAACATTGCTGGAAAATATTGCGGGAACCTCTGCCGAAAAGAAGGATATGCAAATGGCTAAAAACGTGTTGAAGGAGGCGTACGGAAAAATCGACAATATATTGTCCGCCACATCGTTCATGTCCAAACTCCAGTTGAAAGACCGGGAATCGATCCGTGGACAGAGCTACAGCCTGCGGGCAATCGTGCTTTCCTGTGTTGATGTGTCACGCACCATGATACATGACAAAAACAGGGTGGTGACTCTCGATGTGGACCTGTCCGCTATTGGCGGAGATATTTTTTACGAATGCGATCATGACCTTATACAGCGGGCGCTGAACGAGGTGCTGTCCAACGCAATCAAATATTCAGAAGACGGTAAAACCATCAATCTGACCGGCTGGATAGATGGGGAGGTGGCGATATTGGAAATCGCCGACCAGGGGATCGGCATTTCCGCCGAGGAACTCGACGCTGTCACCAATCCATATTTTTCCGTGGAAGACGAAGACCTTCATCACACCAGCCAATACAAATTCATGGGCGGAGGCATGGGCCTCGGGTTAACCATCGCCAAACTGATTGTCGAACATCATAACGGAAGGATGGAAATCTCCAGCCCCGGCGAGGGACAGGGTGTGAAAGTCACCATTTACCTTCCGCTTAGCTACAGCTGCTGACTCTGCTGTTATCCTCCGGTGTTCAGAAATCCGTCGAGCCTCTTTATCCCTTCGCGGATGTTGTCGATGGAGCTTGTGTAGCTAAACCTCAGATACCCTTCGCCTCCCTTGCCGAAATCTATGCCGGGAGTGACCGCCACATGAGCCTTGTCGAGTATTTCCAGCGCCAGTTTCATGGAGTTCTTGCCATTTTTCGAGGCGTTGGTGAAGGCGTAGAACGCCCCCTGGGGGGGATGAGACAGCCCCAACCCGATATCGGCCAGACCCCGCACGAGAAACCGTCGCCTTTCGTCTAACACCTTGCGCATCTTTTCCACATACGGCCCCCCCTTTTGCAACGCCGCAATCCCGCCCCACTGGACGAACGAGTTCGCGGAGATATTGAAGTTCTGTTGCATCTTCTGTATCGGCCTGACATACTCCGGGGGACATATCGCATAACCCAGCCGCCAACCGGTCATCGCGTTTCGTTTGGAAAACCCGTTAATGACAAAGGCGTTGTCCGTATACTCCAGGACAGAGTGAGCCTCGCTGTCATATACGATGCCATGATAGATTTCATCGGAGATTATCATAGGTCCCAGGCGCGTTATCTCCCTGATCACATCGGGCTTTATGACCATGCCCGTGGGGTTGGCGGGGGAGTTTATCAGGATCGCCCTTGTTCTGCCCGTGATTTTTTTCGCCACCATTTCCGGAGTCAGCTCGAACCGGTCTTTTTCCCTTACACGCGCCTTCACCGGCTTGCCGCCCAGGAACGAAACGAAATTGGGATAACACGAGTAGCACGGATCGGGCATAATCACCTCGTCACCCTTCTCCAGCATGGCGGCGAGAATGAGAAAAAGAGCGTTGGACGTGCCGGACGCCACGAACACCCGTTCCGGGTCCACCCCGACCCCATACTCCATGAGCGTATGTTTCGCCACCGCCTTGCGAAGCTCGTGAAGGCCAAGGGAATGGGTATATTTGGTTTTGCCCTTACGTATAGCTTCTATCCCCGCTTTTTTGATCGGTTCCGGGGTGTCGAAATCTGGTTCGCCTATCTCAAAGTGAACAATGTCTATCCCGGCCGCCTCCATCGATTTGGCTTTTTCCAGGATATCCATCACGATAAACGACGGGATAACTTTCGATCTGCTGGATATATGCTTGTTATATTTCACGGTTGTTTATCTTCGTTTTTCCATCGGCCACCTTGCGGCATGGCTGGTATGAAAATGTACTCGTCCCGTCAATCGCCGTCAAGCCCGGCTTTGCGCGGCTTGCGTGTTATTGTCCATAGGGTCTGTTATAATTTTATACTTTTTTATTTTACCCGAAACGTTGCGCTATGAATGAAACCGACCTGACCGCAGGCGACACGGATGTAGCCGCTTCGGCCGTGGCAAAAGTGTTTCTTGTCATGGCTGTGGCTTTATACATCGGGTATTTCTCCCACCTGTCGATAGACCGGTGGGAAAACATGCATTGCAGCCTCGATTATGGCCATATAGATTCGGCCAGTTACAACACGTCCAACGGCAAATTCATGTACTCCAACGTGGACCATGTCAACTACTGGTCGGATCATTTCGCGCCGATACTGCTTGTGCTGACCGGTTATTACATTTTCAGCGACGGATACTGGTTCACTTTTATCTGGCAATCGCTGACGATCGGCCTGGCGGGTATTCCGCTGTTTTTGATCGCCCGCCACTACCTGAGAAATGAATGGGTCGCGCTGATGATCGTGATCGGATACCTTGTTAACGGCAAACTGCATTACGCAAATCTTTTCGACTACCACATGATATCCCACGAGCCTCTGTTTTTGTTCGGCGCTTTTTACGCGATGATCACCAAACGATGGCGGCTCTATTTCCTTTTCGGCGCGGCGCTTGTCGCGTGCAAAGAGGATTCTTTCATACTGTTCGCCTTGCTTGGGCTCTACGCGGCGCTGATGGAACGCGAATACCGCAAGGGGATCTATACGCTGGTTTTTTGCGGTCTTTACGCGGCGCTGGTGTTCAAGGTGGCCTATCCTGCGTTTACGGGCGAAACCGAATACGGCTATGCGAGCCAGTATGGGTGGATAGGGGGGGCTTTGCCGGAAATGATTATAAACTTTTTAAAAGACCCGGCGGGTGTGTTCTGGAGACCCATGACCTGGAGCGACGGAAACCGGGAGCGGTGGTTGTCTTTACTGCTTCAGTACGGATTTCTTCCCGTCTTTTCTCCTGTAGGGATCTTGATGCTCCTCCCCCCCACCATGGAGCTGTACCTGGCCAAGAGAAGCCAGCTCGTGGGGCTGACTCATCACTATCCCCTCCTGATCATTCCCATGTGGACGTTGGCGACGGTATTTGCGCTGGCGAACATTCATAAAGTGTTTGGCCAACTGGAAAAGACGCCCCTGATCGCATCGTCTGTAAGCAGGGTTGCGCCGGTTGTCAGGGTTGTCTCCGGCGGGGTGGTGATCGTCTACTGTATCGTCATTTTGCACTATTCGCTCGCCGGCCCATTTGATTTTACAATATCTGGTGTCAGGATAAGGATGGGAGGAGCCGGGAAACCGTTGTTGATTCTGTTCGCCGCCTTTTTTCTCTACACGATAAGCTCGACAAAATCGGGAATCCCCGCGTTGTTCGGGCAAAGACCCGGGGCGAAAGCCGTCTCTTTGCTGGCGGTCTACATGATCTTTGTCAACCTCTATATGGTCAAAGATTATGGCGCCCTGCCTGTATACTCGTCCTGGGCCGGTTTTATCACCGACCAACACAGGGAACATGCCGCCAGAGCCCGTGGGGTGTTGGAAAAAATCCCCTACAGCGCGTCGACGCTGGCGAGCCAGGGTCCTTTCACTCTCCTGCATCATCGCCCCGTAACGCACCTGCTCAGAAGCCTTAAGTGGGGTATATTCAAGAAGATGGCTTTTGATTATATAGTCGTGGATATGAAACCCAACGTGGAATACATGCGTCCATCGCAATACGCCATGACATCCGAAGTCCTCAAATTGAAGAATTACGGAACCGTGTTCGAGGATGACGGTGTTTTTGTCCTTAAACGGGGATATGACAAAAAGCTCGATTACGAGCGTTATATCGATTATTTCACCACATCCAACGCCAAACAAATGCCCAAGATAGTAGGCGAAAACGCGCGGGACGAAAGCTCTCCATATGGCGAAGTGCGAAAAGCCGTATCGGGGAAAACCCGGGAGGGTATCCTGGTGTATGGTCCCTACCTCTCGCTTGTACGGGGGTTGTACGTGGGGGTGTTCAGAATGAAAATCGACCGTATAACCGACGGGCCGGTCGCGGTGATCGAAGTGACATCCGATTATGGAAAAAGGGTTATCGCCCGGCGAACACTGAACAGCGGGGATTTCAAGGAAGTGGGGGTCTGGCGTGAGTTCACGGCGCCGATAAACATAGCGGATGAAAAATCAGACGCTGTGGAACTACGCGTTCTTTACCTGGGTCACGCCGATCTTTATGTCGACTGGACCAGGGTCGACATGCCTTACGAGATGTTCCTGAAAATGACCCGCTAACCAGCTTTCCCGGGAAGATTATTTTAGCTAGTCGCCATACTGATACATGGCGGCGATAACGCCTGCTATACCGGCGGTCTGGGTTCGCAGGATTCTTGATCCCAGCGATGCGGTTACAAATCCCCCGGACCGGAGCGAATAGATTTCGGCTTCTGTCAGCCCGCCTTCCGGTCCGGCGAGGATCAGTACGGATTTTGGATCGGGCTCGCTCGACAGCGTAGATTTGAGGGTTTTGGTCTCTTTCTCCCAAAGAGCGACGCGAAGCCCGTCGGAAACTTCCCCAGGGAGAGATGTTACGTCTATCGGGTGGCTTACCCTGGACGGGGACCCTGCGCGAGACTGTTTTGCCGCCGCGTCGGCGATCGAGCGCCATCTGGATGTTTTTTTCGCGGCGGCGTCCGCGGTCAGTCTGCCCTGGCGCCTTTCAGAGACAACGGGTATGATCCGTTCCACGCCCAGTTCACACGCGATGCGAACGATATCGTCCATTTTTTTCCCCTTGGGAACAACCTGGGCAAGGGTGACACCAGGCCGCCGGTCCCGTGGTTTCTCGAGTTTGGACAAAATATCGGCGATGACAAGATCACGTTCCACCTGTGTGATGGAACAGTCGAACTCGCCGACATTTTCAACAGAAACAATTATCCTGTCACCGGGGGTCATCCTGAGAACTGTTCGGATATGATGAGCTTCACCAGCGACCAGCCGGACCGTCGCCCCGTCGAAGTTTTCCGCCGGCGCCAGAAAATGCCTCAAGACCGTTTTCCAACCATCTCCGAGCCGGTCTTGATGGAGCACAGGGCGGAACACATGGTGCACACGCTATCGTCCTCCGGGTTGGTTTCGGCCCTGCGCCGCCTGGATGTCTCCGGATCGATGGAAAGATCGCACTGCCCCTGCCAGTCCAGGTTTTTTCTGGCGATGGCCATTTTGTCGTCCCAGTCACGGGCGGACCC
Organism: Nitrospirota bacterium; assembly: GCA_024275315.1. GTDB lineage: Bacteria > Nitrospinota_A > UBA7883 > UBA7883 > UBA7883 > JAJRZK01. The sequence goes on along the minus strand of JAJRZK010000050.1, from coordinate 50,230 downwards.
AGTACCCCTTGCGATGTCACCTGCGTGGGCGGCGATGCGGGCGGCGATCACACCTTGTTTCACATCTTCAATCGTGGGCAACCTCAGATGCTCCGCCGGTGTGACATAACAAAGAAAATCCGCCCCGGACGCCGCCGCGATGGCGCCGCCGATGGCGGATGTGATGTGGTCGTAACCGGGGGCTATATCCGTCACCAAAGGACCGAGCACATAAAAAGGAGCGTTGTTGCATAACCGCTTCTGTAGCTTCATGTTGGACGATATCTGATCCAGCGGCATGTGGCCGGGGCCTTCTATCATAACCTGCACACCGGCGTCCCGGGCGCGTTTGCCCAGCTCACCCAGGATCACCGTCTCCTGCACCTGCGCCCTGTCCGTCGCGTCCGCCAGACAGCCGGGACGCATGCCGTCGCCAAGGCTCAACGTCATGTCATATTCCCTGGCTATCTCTATGAGCCGGTCGAACCGCTCGTATAACGGGTTCTCCTCCCGATGGTAATCGATCATTTTGGCGTGGATCGATCCGCCCCGGCTCACGATGTCCAAAAGCCGTCCCTCTTCGCGAAACCGCCTGACCGATTCTCTGGTGACGCCGCAATGCACGGTGATAAAATCCACACCGTCCCGGCCATGGTCTTCTATGGCGGAAAACAGGTCGTCGGCGGTCATGTCCAGCAGATGTTTGCCTTTCAGGATATTTTCGGCGGCGCACTGGTATATGGGAACCGTGCCGAGAGGAACTTTTATCCGGTCGAGGATCGCCTTTCTTATGGCCCGTATGTCACCTCCGGTCGAAAGGTCCATGATCGCGTCCGCCCCCGCGGCCACCGCGATCGCCGCTTTTTCCAGCTCGTTATCCATGTCCGCATCGTCGCGGGACGAGCCGATGTTCGCGTTCACCTTCACCCGCAGGCCGGAGCCCACACCAAGCCCGTCGCTATTACTCCGGTTGTTCCTGGTGATTACGATGGAACCGTCGGCGATACCCGACCTTAAAAATTCCGGCTCTACACCTTCACGTATGGCGACGGTCTCCATCACGTGTGTGATTACGCCTTTTCGAGCTTCTATTAATTGCGTGGTCATACAGAAGAATCCTCAGAACTTTAGATCCGGTCTGATTGCGCCCGGGGCCAGATGTATATCGTTAAGTCAATTCCAAGATATCCAATAGATATGTGATTGTCAACCGGCCGCAGGTTGGACCTGTGCCAGGTCACACCTGTCAGGTTACGCATGTCCTTTGACGCCCGAAACCACCAGCGATGTGGCGTCCAGGTTTATACGGCCATCGTCACCCTCGAACCGCCGCAACGCATGCTTTATTTTCTCCTCGGCCCGCGCCAGGTCTTCCGCGGATAACTTGTCGAGCATAACCTTGAACGGAGCCGCCATCTCCTTGAGGTTGGATATATATTCATCGCTCGACGCAAAACACCATTGGACAGTCACCTCTTCTTCGCGCACGTTGGTAAAACCGGATTGCTCCAGCATGGCCGCCAACTCCCCGGGCTGTCCCATCCGGAACATCCCGGGCGCCTTGGGATCGGGAGGGGGAGCGTCCGAGAATTCCTTCAACACCCCGGCCGAAGCGGTAAACGACGGGTTCTTCTCCGGCGCCCCCCACACAGAGGAGGCGAACCCGCCACCAGGGCTGATAACGCGGCTGATCTCCCTAAGAGTAGTCGCCGGATCTGGCAGAAACATCAGGCAAAACCGGGATGTGACAGAATCAAAACTTGCGTCGTCGAACGGTAATGAACCTACGTCGCATCGCTGGAACGTTATATGCCCCAGCCCGAGCGAGTCCGCCTTGCGCCGGGCGACATCGAGCATCTTCTCGGCTATGTCCAGCCCCACGACTTCACCGTCGGGACCGGTGACCTGCGCCGCCCTGATGGCAGGATAGCCTGTGCCGGAACCCAGATCCAGCACGCGGCCCCCTTTTTTCACACCAGACCGATCCACCAGCAGCTCGTCATAAACAAGCATGGTTTTATGAAGCCATTGGTCCCACCTTTCCCAGGCCGCCGCGACGGAGTTCCAGTTGCGTCTCTGGTTTTGTATGTATGTTTCGAGCTCAGAATTTGGCATGTGGTCCACCTTGATTTGCGTTACATTGTTTCTGGCAAAAGATACCACATACGCCCTGCCTCTGGATAGCAACTATGACTTGTTTTGGTTCAAGGTTTTGTTTAGGTGGCAGACGATACCACACATACCCTGCTTATGGATAGCGCAATAAGAAGTGAAAAGAGACGCCAAATACGGTTATATTAACCAGAATAGCCGACCTGTTAAAGGGTTACACGTATTTGTTGATAAGAGACTTTACCTTGTGCGCGGGGAGTTCTCCCACTCCTGCGTACAATCCCGTCGAGAAGCCGAGCGTGTTGCGTGACGGAATAAGCGTGTTGACGAGGTTAAAATGTCCGGATCCGCCAAATCTAGCGCCAAGAGCATTTATGAGGCTCTGTCTGCCCGGGCTGGAAGAAAAATCAACTGTGTCGCCCGCGAGGTTTCTCGTCATGCCGGACACCGGCCTGGTCGTGGCCTGGTACTCCTCCCGGGACATGGGGGCCCTGGGTGATCCGGCTATAAACGCGTTATACGATGTCAGCCTGAAATCCATTCTTACCTCCGCTCAACTTCTTATCGGAACAGAGGAAAAATCACTTGAGAGATATATTGGAACCAGCCAGGTAATGCTAATATATTACTTCAATTATTTATGGTTATATATTGATTTATATAGATATATATCTGGATTAATTTTGCAACCCGCTTCCTGTCAGGTGGTTGGTTAGAAAAGGTTTCTGATTTTTTCGTTGGCGGTCCGGAGAGTTCCCCTCCAGGCTATATATGTCTCCGTAAAGACATCATCGTCGACAACCGTCATGACCAACCCGCTTTCACCCTTGTCGCCATAATAGGGACGAATACCCAATCTGTAACGATTCAGGACATTCTTGTAGATGATCATTTTTCGGTCGAAATCTTTTTCATCGTACATTCCATATTTGTCCACATACTGTTTTATCATGTCGTCCGGGCTGAGCAGTTTTGTGTTATCACAGATAATGAACTCGTATGCATACAACCTGAAGACAGAAAGCTTGCCCCCCGCGCCGGGAGATTTCAGGAAGAGCGATCTTGGAGAGCTTTGGCACGCCTGCTTGCCTTTCGTCATTTCGATCACTTTTATGTGGGACAACGTCCTGCGGGCCAGCGCTCTTTTTTCGGGCAGGGGAGCCCATATTTTTGTGTAGTCGAATATATCTGCGTTAAATTTTATCCAGTCGACCTCTTCGGCTTTTGTATAGCCGGTGTGGGAGGCGTTGAACAGACGCATATCCTGTCCTGTATGGAACGATCCGAAAACGACCCTGTTTTCCCTCGGTTCCATTTCGTCACCGAAAGCTACGATGGACGCCGCATGCAACGCGATAGCGACAAATATTATTCGTTTTATCATGGGGATTTGAAAAACCTCAGGATCTTGTAATGAGCGCGGGTCGGGTATCTCAGGCTCAGGGTGTTCACCGCGAGCCTGTATTCGGTAAAATCCATGTTGTCCGCCGTGACAGGGAACCTGTACATCGCGGCGGAGCCGGGGACATGCTCTCCCAGTGAGATTTTCATCCCTTCCTGGTTCGGGTTGTTGATAAGGTAAACCCCCTTTCGCGAAGGCGATCCGGAGCCATACACCCAGCCGAACAGGTTGTATATGGTTTTGGAGCCGTTGTTCTGTACCAGAAAATAGACAAACCCGTTTTGCTGATCGAGATATACGGGTAAAAGCTGGCTGGCGTTTTGGCCCATGACAGGCGTAGCCAGGGCGAACCAGGCAAAAATTGCCGCCAAACTCGTCGCTGAAAAGGTTCTATATGCCATTTTCACCTGAAACACCGTTTAATTGCACCCTTGCGGTATTATGATAGCAATCATGATGCCACCAGGCGTCTGGCATCAGAGTTAAATTGTTTGATTAATCGCCGGGGAATTGTAGAATGCCTGCTCTGAAGCCATACATGTAAAACCTGTCATACGATGAAAACATCAGCTTTGCGTTTACTTGCCATATGGGCAGGTGTGATTGTGTTAGGTGTCGGTTTTCTGGAGCTGGCCGCGCGGGCGGTTTTGTTCAATTATGATGATTTCGGATCAGCGCCTGTCGAATACGAGCCTTTCGTCTACAATACTCCGGACACGTTGATACCCGCCGGCGAAAAAAAAAACCGGGTCACCAGCCCTTTCCTGGACAAATACGAAAGAATTCGCCGTTTGCGCGCCATTGTCCCCGGCGCCGTAAAGCCGGTCGCCGACCTGGATCCCGATGTCGATTACATTTATCTGCAATCCATCGATCATCCGTACAGGGTGGTGACCAACAGCGTGGGGTTGCGAAGAAAAACGGAGATTTCCACAGTCAAACAGGCGGACGTTTACAGGATATACTGCCTTGGCGATTCATTTACCTTTGGGCCATACCTCAACAACCATGAAACATACCCGAACCTGCTTGAGGAGATTTTGAACAACAACAACGCGGGTGGCGAATATGAAGTGTTGAACGCGGGAGTCAGCGGCTATACGTTGCGCCAGGAACTGGAGATGTTTGTTGAAAAAGGGTATCGCTCCGACCCCGACCTCGTAATCCTGCAGGTTCTTGATAACGATGTGCCGGATTACGAGGAGCTCAAATATGCCCGCCCGTCCGATCCCGACACCGTCTGGCCAGACACCTTTGGTTACAGGGTGCGTCTCTTTCTCAGGGAAGGGGCGAGAGATATCGCCCTGTTACGCATGGCCCGGGGAATAAAGCTGACCATAAGCGGACAGTTGTCCAGACAGGCGGAGACGTTGTCGCGCGAGGTTAACGCCGGAAAAAGCCGCAGGAAATATATTGGAGACCCTAAACAGGGGAGGTCGAAAGCTTCCGGCATGTGGTTCGACGAATCCAGAAAGCGCACACTGGAAAAGTTAAAACTTTATTACACACGCGATCTTGAAAAACTTGCCGGGTTCACACGGGAGAAAAAAATCGGGCTTGTCATCGCTCTGTTCCCCACGCAGAGGGCTATCCGGTTCCACAAAGCCAATGGCCACAACCCGGTCGCCGATTTTTTCGCCGCCGCCGCCAGAGCCAACGGGTTGGAGTTCGTTGATCTGACGCCCCGTTTTGACAAGGACAACCGGACACGTTTTTATTTCCTGTGGCCCTGGAACGGGCATATGAGCTTCATGGGGAACCTGCTGGCGGCCGAAACCCTCGCCCCTGTCGTGGAGAAGCGACGTAAGGGAAAGGGAAAAGAGCCACCCCTCCGTTGACGAAATGGGCCAGGGGAGGGTGGTTCCGGACACGTCCAGGGGAGAGGTTAATTTGCCCGCAGAAGATATCCGCAATCAGGCGCGTGGCATGTGATCTACGCGCTTATCTCATGCTCGCGCCCATGCGTCGAAGCGCCCTGATACGCGCCTCGGTGGGCGGATGCGTGGACATGAGGGAGCCCGATTTCATGCTGAAGTTCTTCACCGGGTTGATGATATACATATGCTGGGTGGCCCGGTTCGCGGCTTTTAAAGGCTCCGGATCGAGGGCTATTTTTGACAGCGCCGAAGCCAGGCCGTCCGGGTTGCGTGTAAGCTCCACAGCCGAAGCGTCGGCCAGAAACTCCCTCCTGCGTGATATCGCCATCTGCATCATGTAGGCGCTTATGGGGGCGATGATGGCGAGCGCTATGGCCAGGATCATCAAAGGCGCGCTCCCGCCCCGGCCACCCCTGGAGCCACCCCGCAGAAACGCGTCGCTGATAAGGGCGATCGACCCCACCAGCACCCCCGCCAGCATCGCGTAGCGGATATCAAAATTTCTGATATGGCTCATCTCGTGGGCTATGACCCCCTGCAACTCGTCCCGGTTGAGTTTTTCCATCAACCCCCTGGTTACAGCTATGGCAGAATGGTCGGGGTCGCGTCCCGTGGCAAAAGCGTTGGGAGCGGGCGAGTCGATATAGTAAACCTCCGGCATGGGCAGGCCGGACGCTATCTTCATCTCCTCGACGATATTGAAAAGCTGCGGCGTTTCGTTGTGCGTGATCCTTTTGGCGCCGCTCATCGACATAACCAGATTTTTGCCCGACATGAGGCTGTACAATCCCAAAAAGCACGCCAGTACGAACGCCACCATGGCGCCTGCGACAGGGTCACCCATTACACCGGCGCCTATCACCGCGCCGAGAAGCGTCAGGATGAACACCAGCCCGAAAAGGAGCAAGTCGGAGTTTCTTTTGTTCTGTTCCTGCTGTTCATAAAAAGAGGATCGGCGGGTCGTCGCGATTTCCGCCGAACCTTCCCGTTCGCCGTCCGCCGCCTGATCGCCCGTGAAAGCGGCCGTGTTTTCCAGATCGAAACCGCCGGCCAGGGGTTGCGAGGTTGGCGGAGCTTGTGGAACGGGCGGAATCGCTCCGGTTGTGACGGCGACGGGCATCAACTCGTGGCACAAATTGCACTGAACCGCTTTTGCACGGTTTTCGTAGCCGCAGTTGGGGCAGGTGACCCTGGCTTTTTTTCTCATGGCAACCGTAGGGGCAGTCGTGAAAAACCGGTCAGCGCAGGTTGACTTTTACCGGAGCTTTCTCCGTTTCGGCCACCTGGAAAAACTCCTCCTTGGAAAAGTTGAACATCCCCGCGATAATATTCGACGGGAACGTCTCGCACCTGATGTTCATCGCCATCACAGAATCGTTGTAAAACTGGCGTGAGAACGATATCTTGTTTTCTGTCGATGTCAGCTCTTCCTGGAGGCTGATTACGTTCTGGTTCGCCTTCAGATCGGGATAGTTTTCAGACAGCGCAAAAAGGCTTTTGAGCGCCTCGGTGAGCATCCCTTCCTTCTTCGCCTTGTCGCCTATGTTTGTAGCCTTCATCGCTTCAGAGCGCGCCTGCACCACCTTTTGCAGGGTCTCCTGCTCATAGCTCATATAGTCCTTGACCACCTCCACGAGGTTGGGTATCAGGTCGTATCGCCGTTTGAGTTGCACGTCTATCTGGCTCCAGGCGTTTTTCACCTGGGCGCGGAGCCTGACCAGACTGTTGTAAATAGAAATAACGAAACCGATCAATCCAATGATGATTACCAGAACTATCCATCCTTCCATGATCTATCCCCTGTTTATTCCACCAAGTTGTTCATAGCCCATATAAGAGGTCCCAGCCACACTTTATACGCAAAAAACACCATGTGCGCGCCGGCGGCGACATACCCGCCGATAGAAGCAATGGTCCCGGACCTGTCCAAGCCGAAAGCAAACCAGTACAACGCGCCGCCGATCGAAAAAGCTGTGGCCGGCAGGTTCCCGGCGCCAAGCAGAAACGGGTACATTTCTCCTGACTGCGTGGCGTTGTATATTTCCATCACGTCGTTGGCGTACCACGCCGCCCCGCCACCATAGGCCAACAATATTATCCAACCAAAAGGGTTATTGCCGCGCAATTAGAGTACACCTGCAATCAGCCGACGCGCAAACCCCGGCGTTCGATTCGTAATCGTTTCATTATATATCCCTGTAAGGCATGTTAAAGAATTGTTTTAAGCGCACCGATCCGGAGCCGCTGGCGCAAACCCGGGCCATGTGCAGGCAAAATGGCGCCTGACAGCAAGTATCGTGTAAAATACGCCTTTTCATCGTGAGGATATGCATATGCGCAGGACCGAACTGGAGGTTACCGACAAGACAGGGATAGTGAAAATTATCCGGAGGGCGAGAATATGCCACGTTGGGCTTTGCGACAATGGTTTTCCATACGTTTTCCCGGTAAACTTCGGATTCCGCGACGACACGGTGTATATCCACTGCGCCCTGAAAGGCCGCAAGATCGATATCATCAGGAAAAACCCTAACGCGTGCGTGGAGTTCGTCGGAGCGCACGAGATCTTCAGGGCCGAAAAAGGGTGTGACTGGAGCGCGACATACGAATCCGTGATAGGGGAGGGGAGGGCCGTGATCGTCGAGGACAGCGTGGAAAAGCGCGAAGCGTTGAAAATACTCATGTCACAATACTCGGACGAGAGCTATGAATTCGGCGAGAAAGACGCCAGCCGGGTGGGCGTAATAAAAATAGAGTTGCGCAATATCACCGGGAAAAAATCTGGCAAGCGCGACTCGTCAGAATAAATTAACACCCTTGCGGGAATATGGTTTAATAAACTTTTTCAGGATGGACACCTAGAAGATGCCTGGTTTTTACGATTTCAGGGCCATAGAGGCCAAATGGCGGCAAAAGTGGCGTGACGACGGGATTTTCCATGTCAAGCGGGACAAATCCAAACCAAAATACTATCTCCTCGAAATGTTTCCGTACCCCTCCGGCAAGTTGCATGTGGGGCACCTTCGCAACTATGCCATAGGCGACGCCATAGCCAGGCGAAAACGGATGGACGGGTTCAACGTGCTTCACCCCATCGGGTGGGACTCGTTCGGCATGCCCGCTGAAAACGCCGCCATACAGCACAAAAGCCATCCATACATCTGGACCCGTAACAATATCGACGAGATGCGGCGCCAGTTCGACCTGATGGGGATATCATACGACTGGAGCAGAGAGGTGGCCACGAGCCATCCGGGATATTACAGATGGACGCAATGGATTTTCGCCCGGATGTTCGACGAGGGCAAGGCGTACCAGAAAAAATCATTCGTAAACTGGTGCGCCCATTGCCACACGGTGCTGGCCAACGAACAGGTTGTAGAGGGCAATTGCTGGCGATGCGACTGTACGGTCGAACAACAGGAGAGGGTGGGCTGGTTCCTGAAAATCACCGATTACGCCGAAGACCTGCTGACGGGATTAAATGAGCTTGAGGGACAGTGGCCCGACCGGGTGCTGACGATGCAGAAAAACTGGATCGGCAAATCATACGGTGCGGAGGTAGATTTCCCGATCGAAGGGGGCGGCGTCATCAAGGTGTTCACCACCAGGCCCGACACGCTTTATGGAGCCACGTTCATGGCGCTCGCGCCGGAGCATCCGCTGGCAATGGAGCTTGCCAAAGGCACGGAGCTGGAAAACGACGTGAAAAACTTTGTAAAACAGACCATCGCCCAGGACAAGACAGAGCGCACCGCCGACGGGGTGGAGAAAAGCGGGGTGTTCACGGGTCGTTACGCCACGAATCCCCTGAGTGGCGAGCTGATACCGATATGGATAGCCAACTTCGTGTTGATCGAGTACGGGTCCGGGGCTATCATGTCCGTCCCAGCCCACGATCAGCGTGATTTCGAGTTCGCCACAAAATATGATCTGGATATAAAGCTGGTCATTTCTCCGGACGAGGAGAGCGTAAACAAAACCCCGGAACAGCTCGAGCTGGACAGTGACGCCCTTGTCGAGGCGTATACCGGCGACGGGGTGATGGTCAACTCCGGTCCTTTCGACGGATTGCACAACCGAGAAGAGGGGATCGACAGGGTGGTGGCGTATCTGCAGGACAAGGGTATAGGAAAACGAACTGTCAACTACCGGCTCCGGGACTGGGGCGTGTCCCGTCAGCGCTACTGGGGGGCGCCCATACCCATAGTGCATTGCGGCGAGTGCGGTGTCGTCCGTGTGCCGGACGACCAGTTGCCGGTTGTCCTGCCGACGGATATCGAGTTTCCCGAAAACGGGTTGTCGCCCATCTCCGGCCTGGATTCCTTCATAAACACCCGGTGCCCGAAATGCGATGGCCCGGCAAAACGCGAAACAGATACGATGGACACGTTCATGTGTTCGTCCTGGTATTTCAACAGGTATACCTCGGCCCGGTGCGATACGACGATGGCGGACATGGAGGATGTGGATTACTGGATGCCGGTGGATCAGTACGTCGGGGGGATAGAGCACGCCATCTTGCACCTGCTGTACGCGCGGTTTTTCACCCGGTTTCTCAAGGATATAGGCGCGGTGGGCGTGGCGGAGCCGTTCAGCCGGTTGCTGACCCAGGGGATGGTGATCAAGGACGGGGCGAAGATGAGCAAATCCAAAGGGAACGTTGTCCCCCTGGACGATATGGCCCAGCGATACGGCTCGGACGCGACCAGGCTGTTCATCCTGTTCGCCTCTCCGCCGGAGCGTGATCTGGAATGGAGCGATGACGGCATCGACGGCGCCTTCAGGTTTCTCGGCAGGGTCTACAGGCTGATCGACACCAACATCGATACGATCAGAGGGGGAGGGGAGCCACCTGAAGGGCTTGACGGACTGCCTGGTAATCTGGCCGACCTGAGGCGAACGACCCACAAAACCATAGCCAGAGTCACCGCAGATTTCGAGAAGTTCCACTTCAACACCTCCATCGCCAGGATCATGGAGCTGTTGAACAAGCTGACGACGGCTTTGAAACCGACTGACGACCCGGTGGCCTGCGCCGTGTTTCGCGAGGCGGCGGAGGCGATGGTCGTCATGCTTCAGCCGTTCACGCCACATCTGTCGGACGAGCTTTGGGAGAGGATGGGGAACAATGGATATGTCATCGACCACCCCTGGCCAAAGGCGGATCCGCGTTGCCTGGTGGAGGAGAGCATAGTTATCGTTATACAGGTCAACGGCAAGTTGCGGGGAAGATTAAACGCTCCGGTGGACATATCCAGGGAGGATATGGAAAAAATGGCCCTGGCCAACGAGAAAGTCGCCGACTTTATCAAGGGCAAGACAATACAAAAAGTGGTAGTTGTTCCCGGCAAGCTTGTGAATATCGTGGCGCGGTGACGCTCTTGACGGAAATGTTACATATCTATACAATGCATTTTAAAGAGAGTTTGCCAAACTAAACCAGGAATTCAGCCATGCAAATAACCGGGGAAGCGGTAGCGCAACGTTTTCTAAAACTTTCCGAAACCGGTATGACCCAGATCAAGTTGCAAAGGCTGGTTTATTTCGCCCAGGCGTGGAGCCTGGGGACTTTCAACGCTCCGTTGTTCGAAGAGGATTTTCAGGCGTGGTCTTTCGGCCCGATCCTTCCCTCCCTGAACGAGATATATAGCGAACATGGGCGGATAGTGGCCACGATACCGGTTCCGGGCACTGTTATCGACATGCCCGAAGACAAGGTCGAATTTATACAAAGTGTTTGGGAGCAATACGGATACTTGCGCGACGACGAGCTCGAAGAATCTTCAAAGGACGACGTGTGGAGAAATTCCAGGGGCGGGATGAAGCGAACCGACAAATCCGACAATATAATGCCGAAAGAAGAGATCAGGGAATATTACGCTGAGATATCCTGCTAGTGTTTTATCCCCGTTGTCAGTTGTTGAGCAGTTGTGTGTAAATAAGCCAGCCGATAATCATGAAAAACGCGGCCATGGCCATGACAAAAGGCCCTATGTTGCTGATTACGTCGTTGCTCAGCACCACGCCCGTGACGAATAGATATCCGACAGCCGGAACGTAGGAGACGAGCCACTGGGCCAGCTCCGTTGTTTTCGGATGGGCCATCATTCCCACAACGATCACCACCGGGATCAATATCCAGGGGTTCAGCATAACTCCCAAAGGGTCTTCCGACGCCTTGCTGATCCAGGCCATAAGCATGTCGAAATCGTAGTTGTTAATAAAATATTTTATATTCTCAACCATGACCGTCACGATCCCTTATTTGTATTATTTCCCGAAAGCTTACCACAAGACAAACAGATAATCAGCCCATAAAGTCAAAGCAATTAAATGGCCGTGCGCAGGTTCGCCGAATTTGCAATCAGCAACGGGAGATTGGGAACGTCCCGGATGGATGGTCGTACAAGCCTGCATGACATAATAATTATTGACATCTACAGTATCATTTGATACTTCTACAACGTCACTCCGGCGGCTTGGAGAAAATGAGTTGGCAAATCCAGAAAATGTCAAAATACAAGACTTGACCCCTTTTGTGCCGACCCCTTTTTTAGTATGAAAAAGATAATTTTAGCATTCGTACTGACTTTAGGCTTGGTTTACAGCGTTCAATGTGGTGGGGACGGAACCTCATCCAATGACCCATTTGTTGGATCATGGAGACTCACCGCAATAAACGGAATTGCTTTGCCAATATTAACAACCGATGGGAGTCTTTATGGAGGAATAGTATCCGGTAGTCTTGAAGTCTCCAGCTTGTACAGATAGCGGATCTTACACAAAAACAGATGTTACTATATACGTACTGACTACCACTGAACTTACATGCAATGGCGCTTTTGTCGCCACCGAGTCCAACGAATCTATTGAAAACATAACTTTTTCAAATTCAAATAACACTATGGCTATGGATGAGGACAATGATGGTTCTGTTGACTGGCTTTTTGACCGTCTGTAAAATATGCAAAATTGAATAATGAGATAAACATCATAGGAGAACCCCATGAGACTACAATGCGGGCGCAACGAAAAAAGGAGGGTTTATATGGTTATGAGACAAGAGTTTATTTCAACGCCAAAAACAGGTATGGTGCATATACAGGCTTGAAAAAACATTGGCTATTTGTTAAAGACGGCAAAATTATCAAGTTTGCGGAATGGGAGAAAATTGCTGGCAACAAAATAGACAAATTCAATTCGATGCCAGAAAAAATGAAACGCTAAAGATTTTTGACCAATGGCGTGATATCCCAATTGTTGCATAGTTCATCAACTGCACCAGCTCCCTCACTTCCGATAAGATATATTATGTAAACTACGGGATATCATCGCATATCTTTGTATATTCTGCCGTTACACGTCCAGCGAGCCCCCGCTTTTCACGAACGTTTCGGAGTTTTCCCGGATGAACTCGTACCTGGCGGAGGCGTCTTTGCCCATCAGGCGTGAAAACGCGCGGTCCGTGGCTTCGGCGTCGGCCACACGCATCCGTAAAAGCTTCCGTTTGGCGGGGTCCATGGTCGTATCCTTGAGGATCACCGCGGGCATTTCCCCCAGTCCCTTGTATCGATGGATTTCAGGCTCCCGTTTCGCTTTCCGCTCTTTTATGATCCTTTCTTTCCCGGCGTCGTCATAGGCATAGTAAAAATCCTTGCCGAACTCAATCCTGAAAAGCGGAGGCTGGGCCAGGTATATATGCCCTTTTTCGAACAGTTTCGGCATGTAGCGGTAAAAAAAGGTCAGAAGCAGAGCGCTGATATGCGCCCCGTCAACGTCGGCGTCGGTCATTATAATGATCTTGCCGTACCGCAACCTTGAATAGTCAAAAGTGGCGCCCATCCCGGCTCCTATGGACGTTACCAGCGATTTTATCTCGTTGTTGTTAGCCATTTTTTCGGCGGTGGCGTTTTCCACGTTGAGGATTTTGCCCCTTATCGGAAGCACGGCCTGGGTTTTCCTGTCACGCGCCTGTTTCGACGAGCCTCCGGCGGAATCTCCCTCCACGATGAAAAGCTCGCACACGGACGGATCCGTGGACGCGCAATCGGCCAGCTTCCCCGGCAACGTCAGCCGATGGCTGATAGCTGTCTTTCGCATCACCTGGTCTTTAGCCGACCGGGAAGCCAACCTCGCCTGCGCGGCGAGGGTCACCCTGGTCACGATCGACTCGGCGATGGAGGGATGCTCCAGCAGATACTTTTCAAACGCTGTCCGGATCGAGCTCTCCACGCCGCTCAGCACCTCCGGGTTGTTCAGCTTCTCTTTCGTCTGCCCCTGGAACTGCGGATTCGACAGGAACACGGACAGCACCGCGCTCAGCCCCTCCCGGGTGTCCTCGGCGGTGATCTGCTGTGGTTTGCCCTTTCCGTTGCGCCTTTCAATGTAGGCGCGAAGCGCCTTGGTCAGGGCGTTTCGAAGACCGGTCTCGTGAGTGCCGCCATCGGCGGTATATACGGAGTTGGCGTATGAGTATATTTTCGACTCCGTCTCCTCGGTCCATTGCACGGCGCATTCCACCTGGAGCCCGTTCCTCCCATGGTGGTAAAAATAATCTGTCCCCACCCTCTTTCGTCCGGCAAGAAGCTTTACAAGGTAATCGCGGATCCCGTTTTCGTAATGAAACTGTTTCGACACACCCGACACCTCGTCTATCACCTCGATGGTGAGCCCGGAGTTTAAAAACGCCTTGGTCTCGGCCCGCTCCATTATCAGCTTGCTGTTAAACCTTCTCCTGCTGAAAATTTCAGAATCGGGATAGAAGGTGATTTTCGTGCCGGTCCCCTTGGCTTTCCCCCCCTTTGTCAACCTGGACGACACGCGGCCCCGCCTAAATTCCTGGCGCCACAACGCCCCGCCTCTTTTTACAGTGACCTCCATCCGCTCCGACAGGGCGTTAACCACAGACACCCCCACACCATGCAACCCGCCGGATGACGTATAGCTTTTGCTGGAAAATTTCGCCCCGGAATGGAGCGTGGTCAAAATGATTTCCAGCGCCGGTTTTTTGTGTTTCGGATGCTTGTCTATGGGTATTCCGCGCCCGTTATCCTCCACCATCAAGCCGCCGTCGGCCCTGATGGTTATGGTTATGCGGTCACAGTGTCCGTTGATCGCCTCGTCCACGGCGTTGTCGACCACCTCCCACACCAGGTGATGCAGGCCGGAGAGGTCCGTTCCGCCGATATACATTCCGGGCCGAACCCGGACCGGCTCGAGCCCTTCGAGCACGTCTATGTCTTTTGCGGAATAATCCTTCGCCATGGTCTACCCCCTCAACAACCCCACCAGCTTCTTTCTTTTTGCGGCGACAACCCGGCCGACAGAGCCACGCGCCCCTTTCTCGAGGTCCCGAACCTTTATGGTATCGTCCTTGCCTGTCACATAGGTCAGCGTCACGCTGTCTTTCAGCCCCGCCAGCTTGTATCCGCGCAGTCTCGCCCCCGGTTTGAGCTTCATCAGGCGAACGCCGGAACCGGGGCCGCTTAACAGGGATATCTCCCCGACATCGCAAAGAAGGCCGCGCCCGTCGCTGGAGAGTGTGAACAACAGTGGTTTGCCCGCTACAGACACCCCCAGCACCGCGTCGTCGCCTTTGCAGTTGGCCAGTTTTCTTCCATTCCGGTTCGTAACGCCAAGCGCGTCGGATGCGAACCTGAACCCCATCCCATTTTCCGTGACCACCAGAAGCTCTTCGCCAGGCGCCGTGATCTGCCCATAGATCCCCTGGACAGCTTTGCTGTCGAGCCGGTCGAACAGGCCTCTTTGACTGTTGGCGGCAGGAGCGTCGTTGGCCGCCGCTTTTTCTCCTCCGGTCGGGCCGGTTGTCATTCCCATGACCGACACCACCCGCTCCTTGTCGGCGAAACGGAACATCGACTGCACCGGTTCGCCGAACCCGGTGGTCTGCGCAATCTCCAGCGCGTGGACACAGTACACCTTCCCCGCGGATGTGAAAAAGCAGACCAGGTCGGCAGTGTTCATAGGTATCCACGCGTGAAGACAGTCACCGGTCTTAAACCGCAACGTCTCCGGCCGGGTGATGTTCTTTACCCTCCGCACCCATCCGTCGCGGGAGACTATCACATGGGTGAACTCGTGCTCTATAAAATCCTCCGCCCTGTATTCCGTCTCCGGTTCGATAGACGCGATCACCTTGGTCCTGCGCGGGTCGGAGTATGTCTTCTTTATCTCGTTGAGCTCTTTTTTTACCAGTTTCCACAACCTGGCCCGGCTCCCAAGCACCGACCTGATTATCTCCCGCTCCGCCTCTTTCTCCGCTTTTTCCTTTCGTATCTTGGATATCTCCAGCCCGACCAGGGCGGACAGGCGCAGGTCCAGCACCGCGTTGGCCTGGGTTTCGTCAAGGGCGAAACGTTTCATCAGCCCTTTTCGCGCCTCATCGCGGATTTTGGATTTTCTGATTATGGCGATGGCTTCATCCAGATATTTGTATATTTTGGCCAGCGCGACCAGTATATGCAATCGCTGTTCAATAACCTTCAGCTCGTATGTCAGGCGCTTCTGGCAGGTGTCGAACCGGAAGTCGAGAAACGATTGCAACATCTGTTTCAACGAATGGCGCAACGGAATCGATTCCGGCGTCAACGCTGTCATGTTCACAGGGAAGTTGATCTGCAAATCCGTATGCTTGAACAGAAAGCTCATCACCTTGTCCGCGTCCACCGTCTGGTTTTTCGGCTCGAGCACCACGCGTATCGTCTCGGTGGACTCGTCCCGTATGTCCACCAGGGCCGGGAGCCGTTTGGATACGATATGGTCGGCGATCTTTTCTATCAGGCTGGTTTTGTTAACGGTGTACGGGATGGAGGTTATGACGATAGACCACTTGTTTCTGGGGAGTTTTTCGATTTTCCACTCCCCTCTTACCTTCAGTGATCCACGTCCGGTCTCGTACACTTCGAGAAGCTGATATCTGGTGGCGAGCAACTGCGCGCCTGTGGGGAAATCGGGACCCTTGATATACCTGACAAGGTCCTTCACACCCAGCTTCGGGTTGTCTATCAGCGCTATAAGAGCATTTACAGTTTCAGCCAGGTTGTGGGGCGGGATGTTGGTGGCGATCCCCACCGCGATCCCCGCAGAGCCGTTCACCATCAGGTTCGGGAACCTCGCCGGCAAAAGACGGGGCTCCATCAGAGTGGAGTCGTACGTGGGAACGAAATCGACGGTCTCCTTTTTCAGATCCGTAAGAAGCTCTCCGGCGATTTTCGTCAGGCGCGCCTCGGTATAGCGCATGGCGGCGGCCGGGTCGCCATCGATGTTGCCGAAGTTACCCTGCCCCTCCACCAGCGGATATCGCAAAGAAAAATCCTGGGCCATCCGAACCATGGTCTCATAAGACGCCTGGTCGCCGTGCGGATGATATTTGCCTATGACGTCGCCCACAACCGCCGCCGATTTTCTGAACCGGGAATCATGATCCAGCCGCAACTGGCTCATGGAATAGAGCACCCGCCGGTGAACCGGTTTCAACCCGTCACGGACATCCGGCAAAGCTCTCGACACTATCGTCGACAGCGCGTACGAGAGGAATCTCGATTCCAGCTCGTCCTGGACCGCCGTGTCTTGCGGCGGAACCTCCGCCGGCGCGGCTGATTTTTTACTCTTCGATTTCGTCGACATATGAGAAAATAACGTCTGGTTGCAGGTTACGTGCTTTAAATATATTTAGGCCAATTGACATAAGATAACATAATATAACATACATCTTGCCTACTATATCAGGATAGCATGTAGCGTCAACTATCTTTCTGCGATAGGGTTTGCACATATAAGCTTGTTATATGACGAAAACTATTGTAAATTATATGTAATTTGCTTACTTTATGGTTAATTAATACCGCATGAGGGATGTTCATTTACCGGTTTTTTTGGCCGCGGTATGTCTTGTCCTCACTGTCGCGCCAGCCGGAGCCTCACGTGATCCGGGGTTGAACAATTTCCTCGACACCCTTGGTCCCGATTCTCCCAGAACCGCCTACATCCATACCGCTCGCGGATCCAGGCGACCGTCAGCCGGACGTTCATCATCGTATTTCCCGGTACCACCCAAGCTTCGCGACAGGGTCGAGTTCTGGAAAAAAATATACTCCCGGTACACGACGAGACAGGTGGTGATCCACGACAGGGATAAGCTGGGAATTATTTATGAAGTCGTGGATTTATCCAAAAAATTCAGGAACCCGAAACCCGGCTCGTCGCATGTCCGCAGATATATCAAAAAACGGAAAAGGAGGATATCCTCCATCCTGCAGAAACTTTACCGCAACAAAGGCAAACCCACCAGCCGTGAAGAGAGGCTGATAGCGGCGAAATTCACCGGTGTGCGAGGATACAAGAAATATTTCAAGGCCATGCGAAACGTAAGGAGCCAGCTTGGCCAGGCGGACCGGTTCAAGGAGGGGCTGAAGCTTTCCGGGCTGTATATCGACCGCATGCGTTCGATCTTTCGCTCCTACGGCCTGCCCGAAGAGCTCACCGCCCTGCCCCACGTGGAGTCGTCTTTCAACTACAACGCATATTCCAGCGCGGGCGCGGCCGGCATATGGCAGTTCACCCGGGGCACCGGCCGGCTTTTTCTGCGAATCAATTACACGGTGGACGAGCGGCGCGACCCGATAATATCAACACGGGCGGCGGCGAAACTGCTTAAGCGTAATTATGAGGAGCTTGGCTCATGGCCGCTTGCCATAACCGCATACAACCACGGGCTTAGCGGCATGTTGCGGGCGAAAAAGAAGTACGGCAACGATATCGCCGTTATTATCCAGCGGTACCGTAGCCGCATTTTCGGATTCGCCTCGATGAATTTCTATGCGGAATTTCTGGCCGCGCTGGATGTTTCGCGCAACTACATACGCTATTTCGGCGACATAGATTTTTTGCCGGAGAACAGGTATGAGGAAGTTACGGTAACCAGCTATCTGCCCGCCAGAAAATTGGCCGACCGGCTTGGTGTTTCCATCGACACGATGCGCAAATACAACCGGGCGTTACGCAACTCCGTCTGGAAAGGCCATCGATATATACCAAAGGGATTCAGGCTAAGAGCGCCTGAGGGGATGGGCGCCAGGTACGCAGAGGCCATAGCCGCGATCTCCGGCCCTCATGGACATTCGGCGCAGAAGCATAACGGGTTTCACCACGTGATGCGCGGTGACACATTGTCGACCATCGCCCGCCGGTATAAATCCTCCGTATACGCTATCAGGGATATAAACCAGCTAAGCTCATCGCTTATCCGGGTCGGCCAAAAGCTGCGTATACCGGGAAACGCCCGTGGCGACACGCGCAAGAGCGCAAAATCCCGCGCGTATGATTCATCTCCGGTCACGGGGGGACATTACTATGTAAAGAGGGGTGACAACCTTTCGGCCATAGCCAAAAGACACGGGACAACAGCCGCCGCTCTTATTCGCATAAACGGGCTGAGCAGGCCCACAATCTACCCGGGTCAGAAGCTCGCCCTGGTCCCAGGTGTTGTCAGCGCCTCGTTCGACACGGGCCCGGCGCGAGGCGACACAGACACCAGCCACAGCGCGCCCGGAGATACGGCGGCGGAGGTTTCGCCATCAGGTGTAATCGATCGGGACAACGGGCCAAGGCCTGCGCTGAAGGCGGAGTTTTTCGCTATTAAACTGCTGAGAAACAACATCGGCAGGCTCACAGTCCGTCCGGAAGAGACGCTTGGTCATTACGCCGAATGGTTAAAGGTGCCTGTCAGGAGCCTGTTGAAACTGAACCATAAAGGCATCCGGCGAAACCTTAAAATCGGGGCGTTGATAAAAGTTCCTTTGACCAGGGTCGGCCAAAAAGAGTTCGAGACAAAGCGTCTTGAGTATCATATGCAGCTTTTCGAGGATTTTTTCGAGGTGTACAAGGTCGAGGAAAGCAAGGTGGTGACAGTCAAGCGCAACCAGTCTCTCTGGGATTTGAGCGTAAAAGAGCATGGCGCCCCTTTGTGGCTCGTGCAGATATACAATCCGGAAATACAACTGAACAAGGTAAGACACGGAATGGCGATTACAATGCCGACCGTTGTGAAAAAGTAACCCCGATCACGAGGCGGGACTGACGCGCAACCACGGTTTTCCCGGGAAAGGCGTATTTTCGATCATAGAGTGGTTTTTATCTTCGGCCTGTTTACTACAACTTTGTAAACTGGTCTTTCCTTACGCCGCACTCCGGGCATTCCCAGTCTTCAGGTATAGCCTCAAAAGCCGTTCCCGGATCGATCCCGCTGTCCGGGTCTCCGTCGGCCGGGTCATAAATGTATCCGCAAATGTCACAAATATATTTATTCATAGATAACCTCTAAATTAATGGTTGTTTGCGGCCTTGTTTTCCACGCCGATTGTTTCATCCGGTCCGGGCCTTTTCAAGCTGTTTTTCAAGATCGGTCAATATTTTTTCAAGTGAATCCTTGTGCGCCATTTCCTGTTTCGCCAGGAATTCAAACATCTCCCTGGACGCCTGGTCTTCATACTGGGCCGCCATCTCCATATAATATTCATAAGCTTCTATCTCCCTCGGGATAGCGATGACGATGGCCTCGATTTTGGCTTTCAAACCCTTGATAAGCTTCTTGTTGTCTGGCATTTCCCTCCCCCGCTAGATGAACTTGCTCCCAAGATGACCAAGATACGCGGCGGCGGCCGTGGCGGCGTAAACCAGAGCCAGGTAGCCCCAGCCCGCGGTGGTTCCGGCGATGGCGATATCCGGAAAAACGATCCTGGACGTGATTATCACGACCGATAACAACAGCAGAATAACGCCGGTTACAAGCTTGTGGTCGAATATCCTGGTGTGGCGCGCCTTGAACCTGTTTTTCCAGTCGATCACCCCGGACGCGTAAACAAAAGGCCCGGCCAGAACGCCGAATACGATGCAATAAAAGGCCGCCTGCTCAAACCTGCGCGCTCCTGTCACGATAAATATCGTGAGCAGTATCGACGCGGCCGGATACATTGCGCTGGTGAAATGACTGCTGATATGGTGCAGGTGCACAAGGGATTTATCAAGTTTCATGCAGTTTGTCGAAAAACAACGTTTGCGCGCCTATTTCTGTATGGTTACGGTGAGAGGATCGCTTCGGGGACCTTCCAGATTGTCAGAGTCTATCGCCGACACTGAGTAATCATCCGAGTCCCCCTTTTTCATATCCAGGATAAAAAAAGGCTCGCTGGTACTGTACACTTTTTTCCATCCAAAAAAACTTTTCCTGTAGATATGGTATTCCTTGATGTCGACATCCTCGCTCCTGTCCCATTGGAGCACCGCCCTGTCGTTTTCCATCGTCCAGGTGAATCCCGTGATAGCGCTTGGCATACTCTTGGTGGTGGCCGTCACGATTTTTGAGAATTCGCCCTCGAGGTTGTCGGAGTCGATCGCTCGGATTTTATAACGGTACTCGTGATTGTCCTTAAGTTTCTTGTCCAGGTAATGATCTGTTTGCGCCGTTACCTCCGCTATTTTTCTGAACTCGCCGTCTTTCGAATCCGCCCTGTAGATATGGTATTCCTTGATGTCGACTTCCGGGTTTTTCCTCCACGCCAGAGGAACCTGGCGCGGCCTGCCACTGATGGCGACCAGGTTTTCCGTTGGGCTTGGCACAGGTTTTGTCATTATGGATACGGGCTCGCTCATCTGCGAGTAGGACCCAACTATGTTGTACGCCAGTATCCTGTAGAAATAGAGGTGGGCGTTTTCCAGTTTTTTTTCCTCACCGAGGATACCCTCTCTGCCGCCATCCACGTAGGAGTTCGATTCTCTGTCATTGATATCCACCACCTTGACATAGGGACCATCTTTCCGGTTCGCTCTGAATATCAGGTATCCCCGAACGGTTTTGTCGGGATGAACATCCCATTTTATCGGCGCTATTCCGGCGCGCCACCCCTCCACCGTCAAACCGGTCGGGACCGATGGAGGATCGGCGGTTGTGGCTTTGACGGGATCGCACGCGAGCCCCTCATCGCCGAAAGGGCTAAGCGCCGTGATTTTGTAAAAGTATGTTTTCGAGTCCTGAAGTCCGGGCGAGCTTTCAGAGCCGTTGTTTCTGTCCACATATTCGGTGATATCGCGTTTTTTCACCTCGTATATCATCTCGTAAGGGCCATCCTCGGCCTCACCGCGGTACAGCCGGTATCCGGACACCTCCTTGTTCGGGTGCGGTGTCCATCTTAGTGTGACAAAGCGGATCTGGCCCGACTCCGCCGTGAGCCCTTCCGGATATGACGGAGCGCCCGGAGTTACGGCTGATACAACTTCGGACATGGAGCTGGGTACGCCGAACCTGTTAAAAGCGGCTACCTGGTAATAATATCTCTTGTTATCCTCCATGGGTGATTTCGAGGAGTGCTTGTCGGTAAACATCACTTCCACGCTCGATCTTTCTGTCCCCACGGGGGAGAAGGGACCATCCTCCGAGTCGGAGCGGTATATCTTGTATAGCTTGATCTCAGGTTCGCGTTGCGCCGCCCACAGGATCTCTATTTTCCTGAACCCCACGGCCCTGGCCTCCACACCGTGCGGAGCCGACGTACGGCGGCGCACCAGGTCGCCCTGTTTCATGTTCTGACCATGCCTGGTCAGCTTCACATCCGACACGGCTGAACTGGTGGAAATCACTTTTACCTCCCCGATCACGGTCTGTTCCACGGCGATAAGCTTGCCGCTCCTGGGATCTTCGACCTTTTTGCCGGGACGGATAACCACCAGCCTGTCGCCCCGCTTAACCCCGTGTTCCTCTCCTATGTTGATAATTCCCTTGTTGGCCTTCTTCTCTACAGACAAAAGCACGCCCTCATGGAAAATTTCCATATTGTCAGTGTCGCCGATGGCCGTCCGCGGGTTTATAAACAGGGCGGCAATCAACAGGAAACAAACGGCTGGAAAGACAAATGGCGGCAGTGGGTTCAAGGAAAATTCGATCTTTTTTTTCATTTCCACAAAATCAAATGAGCATAAGAGAATTCGGTTCAGATTATATCGGCCAGATGGCTCCTGGCGCAACAGGGAGGTTCGATTTTCTCATCTCGATGGCGCAAACATGCGGGCTATTGGTCCAAATGACCAAAATCACTGGGCTTGACGCTGTTTAGCCATTTTTTGAACTGGTCCTCGTCCTCTATCTGCTCCTGCGAAATATTCATTTCGAAATCTTTGGCGCTCTCTAGCACCTTGTTTGTGACATAGATCGGAGCCTCCACGCGCAAAGCCACCGCGATCGCGTCGGAAGGACGGGAATCCACATCTATAATGCCGTCTGCCGTGTCCAGCTTGATGACACCATAAAAAGTGTTGTCTTTAAGGTAGTTAACACATATATGCACCACATTGACCCGCATCCCGGCCAGGATGTTCCTGATAAGGTCATGCGTCATCGGCCGGGGTGTAACCACCGACTCCATCTGAAGAGCGATAGCCGTCGCCTCGGGGTATCCAACCCATATCGGCAATGACTTGTCCCCCTTCGTGTCCTTCAAAATGATAATGGGTGTGTTTGTGAGTGGATCGAACACCAGCCCTTCCACCTTCATCTCCACCATTCCGTCTGGATCGGTCATGGACCTACATCCTTTCAAGTGAACATGTGCACTTACGTTATGTCAGCAGTGGATACCACGCAGACTGTAATTCCCCGCCTGTTTAATTCTAACACGGATGGTCTTTCCGGTGTAATCAATATGGGACTGAAAATGAACCAGCAAATTATGCGCCGTTCTGCCCGTATAAACAGCCTGGTTTTTTTTGCTCGGCCCCTCTACGATTATATCCACTTCCCTGCCTACCCAGGCCTCGTGTTTTTCCGCCGTGATTTTTTTCTGAATCCTCATTATACGATCAAACCGGGCCCCCAGAACCACGGGATCGACCCTGCCCCCGAGTTCGGCCGCAGGGGTTCCCCTGCGCGGTGAGAATTTAAACAGGAATATGTTATCGAACCGGGCCCGGTGTATGGCGGCGGCCGTCGCCTCGAAATCCTCCTCCGTTTCCCCGGGGAAGCCCACGATTATGTCTGATGTGATTGCGATATCGGCCACCTTCGCGCGCAATTTCTCCATCCGGTCGAAATAATGATCCACGGTGTACCCCCGCCTCATCATATCCAGCACCCTGTCCGAGCCAGATTGCATCGGAAGGTGCAGAGCCGGGGCCACGTTGGGCAATTCCCCCATCGCGTTTATCAAATCGTCGGTCAGGTCTTTGGGGTGCGAGGTTACGAACCTGATCCGCTCCAGCCCGTCCACACCCGACACCTGTCGCAAAAGCCGGGCAAAATCCATACGTGGCCAAAGACCGGCTCCATAGCTGTTCACATTCTGCCCCAGTAACGTAACCTCCTTGTAACCATCCCTGGCCAGGGCGCGTATTTCTCCCAGTATCGACTCCGCCGGGCGGCTTGTCTCCCTGCCGCGGGTGTCGGGCACGATGCAGTATGAACAACGATTGTCGCAACCTTGCATAATGGAGACCCAGGCGCTGATTTCAGACTCCCGCTTCATCGGATACTCGTCATGTGTTGATGAGTCGGACGTATCCACCTGCGGCTCGCCGGTCTCGTAAAACCGCTCCAGCATCTCCGGGGTCCTGTCCATGGCGCGGGTGCCTATCACCAGGTCCACCATGGGTTCTCGCCTGATGATATCCTCCCCCCTGTCCTGCGCCACGCATCCTGCCACACCTATGACCAGGTTACGGTTATTGGCCTTCAACGGGCGAAGCCTCCCGAGAAGCGAAAAAAACTTCTGCTCGGCCTTGTCCCGGACAGTGCATGTGTTTATCAGCAGGAAATCGGCGTCTTCCCTTTTTTCCGTCACGTCATACTCCAGGGCGCCCGCGATACGCTCGGAGTCATGCCTGTTCATCTGGCAACCAAGCGTTATGACAGCCATTTTTTTTCTATCGCGCTGTTTCATCTGGCTCGTCCCGGCTTTTACGCATAAAAAGTATTACGGATGTAAATACCACATTTTTGATTTTAAGCACCAGGTGTGGGTACATTCGGCTTTCCGCAGGCATTACCAGCGGGTTGTCGATCGCATATTCCGGAGCCTCGAAAACCGGGGCCTGAGCCAGTTTCAGGCCGGAAGGGGCGACTATATATTCGAGCAGTTGATCCACGCTGAAAAACTCCCGGTGACTCCTGTTGTTAAGCGTAATCTCCGTGACAATCACCGCGACGCCACCCGGTTTCAATGTACGCCCTATTTCCCTCATGGATTTGGCCGCCTGGTCATGGCCGCCGAAATGTTCGATCGCGGAGATCGAAAATATTATATCAAAAGAGTTGTCGTCGAACTCGAGACGCCGTCCGTCCATTTTCTTGAAAGTCAGCCTCCCCTCCCGGTATGGAAAGGGGGCGTATTTCTGCGGGTCTCTCAGGACGGCGGGGTCCCCTTCCCTGCCACCGGCTTTCGCCCAGTCCGTCTTCTCCTGGAACAGATCGGTGGATATTACATGAGCCGTGTGGTTGGCGAGCCAGTAGGACAACACTTCGTGACCGCTTCCCACCCCCAGGCAACGCGCGTTTTCATTCAGGGCGCCCAGCTTTGAAAGTCCGTATATGGTGTGTGTCCATTCAAACCCCTTGCGGTGCATCCGTTCCGGATCGGTGGTGATCACCTTCAGGTCCCTCGCCATGGCTATCCATTCCTCGTCGAGCCACAATCTGGGATCCACCAGCTTGCAAAGTTGCGGACCTTCGAAGGGATTTTTTTCGACATAGGGCAAAAACGGATCGGCTGAAAACAGGGAGACGAATCCTGACAGGATCTTGTGGTGGCTGTACTTGTTTTTCCGCACACCGGTTTTCGCCTGGTATTCTTCGGAGCTGTAAATCGCCTCTGTCAAGTCGTCACGGGTCATTCTGCCCGAGTCCAGCAGGTTCAGGTAGTGTCTTCTGCCGTTTTCGTCAGGAGCCCTGCCCAGAATTTTACGGTACAACGAATTAACGAACTCATCGTCGCTTGCGGTTTCCTCTCTCCGTCTCCCGCCAATCCAGTCCCAAAGACTCATATTATTCGTTTGCCTTGATTATTTTTTGCCAGTAAATAAGGATCATATGTTTCAAATTTGCATTTTAGCACTTAACGCCCGACAATTTATCAGTTTCCCATGTTATATTCTGGCAATTAAAACGAAGATGCGGTAAATTCAAAATGCCCAGACGCGCCGATTTTTTCTCAAACCATGATACGCCCGGGGGATACGATGGCCGACGCTTATGACAATATAATTAGCCTTATGCGCCGTATCGGTGACAGGCTCGATTTCAATAAAAAGTATCCTAACGAGAAGATGGTCGAAAGAATCGCCATCTCCGACAAGATCATACGGTTCAAAACAATAATTGGAATGGACGACGGCACAATCGACGTGTTCCAAAGCTACCGTGTCCAGCACTCGGAAACCCTGGGACCATACAAGGGAGGTATCAGGCTTCATCCCACGGTGGACATCAGCGACATCAAGGCCCTGGCGACATTGATGACCCTGAAAACCTCGCTTGTGGATATCCCCTTCGGGGGGGCCAAGGGGGGCATATGCGTCGACCCCCACAAGCTTACCAGGACGGAGTCGGAAAGGCTGATACGGAAATATACCCACAGGATCATAAACGAGATCGGGCCGAACGTGGATATACCGGCGCCGGACGTCAACTCCGGTCAACGGGAAATGGCCTGGATGTACGACGAATACCGCAAACACCGTGAAGACGCAAGGGCGGTGGTCACGGGAAAACCTGTCGCGCTGGGTGGGTCTATCGGAAGGAAAGAAGCGACAGGGGCTGGAGTTGTGACGATAACTCTGCTGGCGATGAAGGACCTTAAGATAACCAGCCCGAAGGTCTCGATAGAAGGGTTTGGAAACGTCGGCGTCCAGGCCGCCATAGACCTTTACAAAAGCGGGGCGGCTATCGTGGCCGTCAGCGACTCCCGGGGATGTGTCGAAAACCGGGGCGGGCTGGATATTGACGCTCTTGTGGAACACAAAAAAAAGGCCAAAACGGTCTCCGGTTTTCTCGGCGGCAAACCCCTGGTGGATATTTTAAAATGCCCTTGCGACGTTTTCATTCCCTGCTCCCTTGGGCACACTGTCCGCAAGGATAACGTCGAAAGGGTGTCGGCCAAACTGATAGTGGAAGGAGCCAACGCCCCGGTTTCAGATGAGGCGGAGCGGACTCTGCTCGACAAGGGAACGGTTATCATTCCAGACATCCTCGCCAACGCAGGCGGCGTGATAGTCTCCTATTACGAGTGGGTGCAAAACCGGGAGGGGTTCTACTGGAAAAGGGATCTGGTCAACAGCCGTCTGACGGAAAAGCTTACGGAGGCCTATGAAAAAGTAAAACGCTATTCCGTGGACAACAAAGTCTCCATGCGCGAAAGCTCGTATTGCCTCGCCATGGACAAGATAGCCTCCACCACCCTAGCCCGGGGTGTGCAATAACACGAAGTGTCATGGACACGGGGTGTCGTGAACACAAAGTGTCATGGACACGAAGTGTCCCCAACACCTTTTCCAAAGCAAACCTAGTGCGGCACGTTTTGCGCCAGCGTCCTGAATTGCAAACCGTACAGCATCTCCAGGTAACGCCGCGTTTCGTCTCTTTCAAGGTTGGTGACGAATTTCCAGAAACCGTACACCCTCGAAAGAGTCATCATTCGCTCCGCATATAACTCCCAGGTATACCGTTTCATGACCCTGTCGACGCTATTTCGGGAAATATCGTTCCAATACGACGGATCATCTTTCGTCCTTTCAAAAAATTCGACCATCACCTTTGCCGCTCCATCACCGTTGTTCGGGTCGATATGAAACCCCGAAACGCCATTTTCTATTATCTCAAGCGGCCCGCCGAAACATGTGGCGAACGTGGGCAAACCGGACACCATCGCCTCGATGACCGTCAGCCCGAAAGCCTCGAACAAAGCGGGCTGGACAAAAGCGCCTTTGCTGTCGGCGACGCGCCGGTACAGCTCGCCGGACATCTTCTTGTCCATATGAATCCCCAGCCATCGGACATGCCCCTCCAGCGAATGTTCGTCGATGATGTGGTGCAGTTTCTTTATCTGCTCGCGCTCCTCTGCGTCATTGGAGTTGTCCGGGTCTATTTTCCCGCCGATGACCAGAATGTTGGCAAGCTCCCTCAGCCTTTTGGACAACGCGTACCACTGAACGAAACCGGCGATGTTCTTGATATGATCCAGCCTGGCCATGGTAAAGATAATGGGTTTATCCGCCTCCTCGTACGACCCGCGCGAGTCGGGTGTGTCACGCCCTCCGAATATCAGGTCATCCAGCTGTTTGCGAAACTTTTTCATCCGGAGCTTTTTCTTTGAATAGGGGAAATAAATGGAAGAATCGGCGCCGGGCGAGACTATATTAAACTTCGGGTCGAACATATCGATACCGTTGACCACCCGGTAAAGCCCCGGCATGGTAAACGACCCGTAGCTTTCATACTGGCCCACGCTGTCGGCTTTACCGGCGATTTCCTGGTAGGTGCTGGTAATAATAAAATCGGCGGTGTTCATCGCGATAAGATCGGCGGTGAACTGGCAGGAGAAATGGTATTTCTCCTCGTTGTCCCTCCAGAACAGGTCCGAGTAAAGATACTTGGTCTTTTCCAGGGCGTGGGCTATGTTGCACTGGGTCACGCCGAGCCTGCCGGAAAGCAGTGACGCCACAATGTTCCCGTCGGAATAGTTGCCGATGATAAGGTCGGGCCTGCACGACAGCTCCTTTTGCGACTCTTCCTCCACCTCCAGGGCGAACCGCTCCAGAAAAGGCCACACCTCGAAACGGGATATCCAGTGGTTGACCATCTCCCCGGAGCTGTAGCGAAACGGCACCCGCAGGATACGGGCGTTTTGCGTCCCTTCGATTTTTTCCATTCTCTGGTCGCACGTGGTCCCCCCCGATTCCGGGATCAGCCTGGTGACAACAAGCACCTGTGGTTCAATGCTCAACCCCTGCTCCGACAGGCGACGGCGCATCTCCTTTTCCAGGGCGCGCACCTGGTCTAGAATATAGACCACCTGCCCGCCCGTGTCCGGAAGTCCGAGAACGTCTTTCTGTCCGAAATATCCGTGGGGTGAGATAATGACGATGTTGAAAATCATCGGTATCGAACCAAGAAACGTCTCCAACGTCGAAGGGTCGGGCGCCTCCAATATGTCCAACAACTGGCGCAGGGTGTATCGCATTCTTTCGACCGTCCTGCCCCAGCCCGGCTGGAAACCGAACATCTCCATCTTTACCCTCACCTGGTCCCACGCGTCGTCTTTCGGCCTGGTCTCCAGATAGTCCTCCGCCCTGCGAAGCGCCTGGCGCAGATCATGGGTGGTTTTAATGGAACCGTTGAGCATCAGTTGCACACCCTGGCATTGATGGACTCTCAAAAATTCGAGCAAGGGTTTGCTGCCCTCTCCGGACCCGATGAACAGCTCCGAGCTGAGCTTCCTGTTTAAAAACTCCACACCCCTGCCTATGGATCGGGACTCCCGGAGCCTGGGAAAACCTCTCCCGAAAGGGCCGAGGTCCACCTCCAGCGTAAACAGGCTGTCGTGGCCGCTGACCATCTGCTCCTTGAGGCAGAGAAATTTCGACACTGTAACGTTTTCCATCGACAGATTATCCACGTGGATCCTTATGTATTCCCATCGCGCCACCCTGGATCGAACCGCCAGGTATATCCAGGGATGGCTCAGCACCGCTTCCTGGGAGGCGTGTATGGTCACGGCGAGGGGCGAGTCCAGCAAAGGCTCGTTACCCTCCTCCCCGCAGAACTCCTTGAACAGCTCCCACAATTCCGTGCGAAGCATCATCTGCTTGCCATGATCCATGAATCGTCTCATGAGAAGGCGCGCCTGGTCGCTGGTCTGGTTTACGTAGTCTGCAAACTGTTTGTCCATATTCGTCTACGGTAATTGTTGCGTTTCAGGCTTCATATCCCCGAAAAAATCATAATACTCCAGCGCCTCAATGATACCCCACGCATGGGCGCCCCTGGAAAAATATACGTTGTGCCGCCCCCTGAGCTTGTTCAACTCCGGGCTGTGATTGCTGACAACAACACCCATTGTGTTTCCGCTTAGCATCTCTTCATCGTTGCCCGAATCGCCAGCCACTAAGAACCGCTCCAGCGGAATGGCCCATTTCGCCGCGAAATAGCGCAGGGCCGACCCTTTGGACGCCCTTACAGGAAGCACGTCCAGGTAGGCCTGGTGGGAGTATACGACGTTGACAGGAACCCCCGCGCGGCGAAGCGATCGGGCGATTTCCCTCGGTCTGGGCGCTTTGCCGGGATCGACAAAATAGCTGATCTTGTGCGTGCCCTGCCCCTCTTTCGGTTGCGGCTTCAGCCCGGGCAACCCTTCCATCAGCTCTCTTATCCTGTCCGGCCGCCATCTGTAGTTTATATGATTTTTCCACCCCTGCTCCTCCATCAGGTTTTGTCCATAGAAAATCTGACTGCCGACAGAGGTGATCATCAGGTTGGGCCGGGGCACTTTCCACTGTTTGAGCACCTTCAGCGTAAGCTCAAGGCTTCGTCCCGTAGCGACTCCGAAACCGACATGATCACCTTCCCCGCCCAACCTGTCCAAAAGCGTCGCAAGCGCCTTTTCATCGCCTATCAGGGTGTTGTCGATATCGCAGACAAGCACGCGGTCGGTCAGCACCAGGCTTCCCTTGTGCGCCGGCCGCATGCGCCTGGCGTCGTATTGGGTTATAACTTTTCTGGCGGTCTTTATGTACTTGGTGACATGCCCCGCCCATGAATAACGCCTGTTGGCTCCGTTAACGCCGTTTCTTGACCATCGCCGCCAGCGCGCCTTGTCGGATATGGCGTGGAGAATCGCCTCGCCCATTTTTTTATGGTCCGACGGGTCTATGAGCAATCCGTTTTTACACATGCCTATTATATCCCGCGGCCCGCCGTCTCGCGTGGCGACGACAGGCAGTCCGCTGGCGGCGGCCTCTATCAGCGTTAACCCGAAAGGTTCGGTAATGGCGGGGTTGACCAGCACACCCTTGCTTTTCGCCGCTATCCTGTATATGACAGGAGGCTCCTCGTGATCGCGGTTTTTTGGATACGCCACCTGGCCGTACAGGTCGTAACGGTCCACAAGCGAAAATATTTCTGTGAAGATCTCTCTTGCGCCCTTTTCCATTGCGCTTATGTCTTCCCTCGACCCTGCGATAATCACCAGGTTGGCCGCCGCCCGAAGTTCCTGGTTTTCCCCGAAAGCTTTTATCAGGGTGGAGATGTTTTTCCTGGCGTCTGGCCGTGACATGGCCAGTATGATCGGTTTGCCCTGGTCTTTGAGAAACCGGCAGATTTCATACCAGATCGGCGGATATTCGTTCCAGAACCGTGTGGGGGGCTTGAACCTTTCCAGATCCACACCCGGCGGAATGACCACCATCCTTCTGGGCTGATAGTTATCATAAAGCTGGTATTGTTCCTCCACCTCCTGGTTTGTGCTGGCCACCACGAAAGCTGCGTTGTCCAGCGTGGTCTCCTCCGCGTCTATGCGTCTGCCTATGTGGTACCGGTTTTCCATGGAAGCGATTTTCATCCCCTGCTCCAGGAAACGGAGCCGCTTGACCCTGCCCAGCGAATGGCCGGTGTAGGCCAGGGGAATCCCCATAACTCCCGCCAGCTTCGAGCCGACGTATCCGGCGTCGGCGTAATGGGCGTGCAAAAGGTTCGGGGCGCGTCCCATGCTTCTGAAGTACTTGAAGATATTATCGGCGAAAACATCCAGGTAGGGCCACAGCGCCTCCTTGCGAAGATATCTGCGCGGCCCGCACGGTATGCGGACGATATTCGCCCCGGGGGCGATCTCCTCTTTTGGCCGGCCATACTCGGGCCCGACCCTCGAATCGGCCACGAGGCGCGTTATCACGTCCACTTTCTCCACGTCGGGATGGTCCACCAGCGCCCTGGCCAGTTCCAGCACATACTTGATCTGGCCGCCGGTGTCCGCGTCTTTGCCAAGCTCCATGTTCTTCGACCGCATCAGGCCATGGGGGCTTATCATGGCTATGTACAGCTTCGCCTCGGGCGACATTTCTACAGCCCCCAGTTTTTGTAATGACGCTGGTATATGGACCGGTCGGCGCTTACGCCTCCCCGAATCCGGCAAACGTCCGCGGCGAACGACACGGCTCTTTTCAACATGGTCTCAGGGGACCAGCGAAGGATCAGCCCCGTTATCACCACCGCGCTGAAGGCGTCTCCGGCTCCGACGGTGTCGATGAGGCCTGTCGCCGGCCCGGGTCCGTATCTGTCGATCCTGCTCTCAGTGACAAAAAAGGCGCCCCGCTCTCCCATCGTCACCATCAGAAGCTCGACACCCGTTTCGGCCCTGAAATATTCCGCCAGCGCTTCGAGGTTTTCTCCGTCGGTGGAACAGCTTCCCATAACCTGGTCCAGCTCCTCGTTGTTAAGCTTCACCCACCGGGCGCCTTTGACGGCTTTTCGCGCGGAATCTCCACTGCTCCACGGTTTTCGAAGGTTTACATCCACAAAAGCGGGAATGTTGGATTTGCTGGAAACGGTTTGCAACGCCATGGCCGATTTTTCCGACCTGTTGATGAGTGTGCCATGGTACAGCAGTGAAAACGAGCCGTTTTCAATTGCGCTCATCGTGTTGTCAGATGGCTCGATATGGTCATACGCCTGATCGGGCAATATGTCGAACGTGTGGGAGGAGTCGTCCATCTTTACCTCCACCACGCCGGTCTGTTTTTCATTGTCTACCTGAACCCCGCTTGTGTCCATGCCGCATTCACGCATGGCTTCAAGGGCGGTTTCACCTCGGCGATCGTCCCCCACCCTGCTGATAAAAAGCGGGTTCATCCCGAACATGGCAAGGTTCCACGCAACGTTGAACGGAGCCCCGCCGAGCGTTTCGACACCTCCCGGAAACAGGTCGAACAGAATTTCCCCGAAAATCACGGGCCGCGATATGGTTTCCACGCTCATTTCCCTTTCCGTATGGCAGACCCCGGAGCCTTGTTCAAAAACACTTGACCATCTAATCCCCTATGATTTTCACCAACATTCTTTTTTTTCTGCGCCCGTCGAACTCGCCGTAGAAAATTCTTTCCCAGGGTCCGAAATCGAGCCTGCCCTCAGTGACCGCCACGACCACCTCCCTGCCCATGACCTGCCGCTTCAGGTGAGCGTCGGCGTTGTCCTCGCCGGTGTCGTTATGGCGGTAAGATGAGACAGGTTCGTGGGGGGCCAGCTTTTCCAGCCATTTTTCATAATCGTGATGCAGGCCGGATTCGTTGTCGTTTATAAACACGGAAGCTGTTATGTGCATGGCGTTGCAAAGAACAATACCCTCTTTTACGCCACTTTCACGCAGACACTGCTCCACCTGCGGGGTTATATCGCTGAACCCGCGTCGGGCGGGGATATTGAACCACAATTCCTTTCTGTAACTTTTCATTTGCCAGGCTCCATCGTCGATTATCATACTGCTTAACATATTAACGCATAACCTGGCTGGAGCGTGGACTGAATCCCGGATTCATTATACCCCTGCAAACCGTTTGCGCCGACATGTTGAGCGGGTCGGCCTTGCCGTGGCGCGCCTTTACATGCAAGCCCACCGCGAACGACCGGGTATATTTACGAGTATATTTATGGTTGCAGGGCGCGATCAGACACGTCTGGCAGTTCGGCAAAAAACACGCTCCCCTTGTCCGGGCCGGTTTCAACGATCAGGTCACCCCCGTGAGCTTTCATTATGTCCCGGCTAAGGGGCAACCCCAGCCCTGTGCCGAACTCGCCGTCGGTTCCTATGGTAGAGGTTTTTATATCGTGTCGGAACAGATTATCCAGCAAGTCGTCGGCTATACCGGGCCCTGTGTCCTTTACGGCTATGGTGGCCGGCTTGCCCGTGGGGATGAATATGGTTATGGTGTCATCCTTGTTACAGAATTTGATCGCGTTTGACACCAGGTTCTTGACAACCTCGCCGAGCATGTCCGCGTCGGCGATGACCTCGGATCCAAACGGCACGTTGTTGATCAGCCTGATTCCCTTTTCAGAGGCGATATAGTTCAGGCTCGCCACCGAGGCCGCCACCACGACATGAGCGTCTACCCTTGTTTTTCTCGGAATGATTTTACCCGCCTGGAGCCTGCTTATATCGAGCAATTTGTCGATCATGTTGACCATGTTTTCACCGTTGGCCAGCACCCTTTTTATCACCACGGACTGCCTGTCGGACATGGGTTGTGATTTATCCGATTGCAACAAGCGGAGCATACCGAGGATGGAATTGAAAGGAGCCCGCAGGTCGTGAGCGACCAGCGAGACAAAGTCGTCCTTGAGCTTCGTTGATTTTTCCGCTTCGTCCCTGGCCTGCCTGAGCTCTTTTTCCGATTGTTTGCGCCGGGTTATGTCGCGTTTTATCGCGACATAATTGGTGATCCGCCCCTGTTCGTTGCGCACCGGAGATATGGTAAGCTCCTCGTCATAGAGCTGACCCGATTTTTTCCTGTTGACTATCTCCCCGTGCCAGACAGCGCCAGACCGGATCGTCTCCCATACATCGCTGGACCCCTCCCCCGCTTTCAGCACCCGGGGAGTGGTGCCTATTACCTCGTCCGGCCTGTACCCCATTATTCTTTCAACGGACGAGTTGATATATTGAATTATACCGTTTTCGTCGGTGATGACGATCATTTCACCGGTCTCCTTGATGGCTTTGCCCAGGGTGCGGAGTGCTTCCTCCGCCCGCTTGCGCTCGGTGACCCTTCCTAGTTGCGTGGCCAAATAGCCAATGGTAGCCAGCAGGGAGTAGTCGGGTTGTTTTGTTGTTTTGGCGAAAAACTCCAGCACGGTGACAACTTTTTTCCCCTCCAGGACCGGAAACGCAAACCCGGCTTTTACCTTGATCTCCTTTAGCATTTTTATTCTGGGGAAATTCTCGTCCTTCTCCAGATCGGAAATCCAGGCCGGCTTCCCACTTTCATACACTCGCCCTGGCAACCCTTCTCCGGGTTTGAACGTTGTCTCAGCGGTGATTTTACGAAAGTCTTCGAACTCCTCCGGATCGTTCATGCGCCACAATCCAGAGGATATCAATATCCCCGAGGAATCGGGTATGTACGCATGTCCCACTTCCCATCCCGTATATGCGCATACCTTGTCCAGGCAAATCAGGATGGCCTCGTCCACGGTGGCGGCCTCATTAGCGGCGATGGCAATTTCCTGCAGCAGGCGAACCTGCTCCGCCTTGTTCTTGAGAGCCTGTTCCGCCAGCTTACGCTCCATTATGTCGTGAAACGCCGCGACGGCGCCTATGATTTCACCTCCTTTCTTTATAGGTGTGGTAACAAGGGCCATGGGCATCATTTTCTGATCCTTGCGCTTTAGCAGGCATTCGTGCTCCCGAACTGTCTCCCCCCTGGTGATTGTTTTCATCACGGACCTGTCCTCGGCCCTGATCGGTTCCCCTTCCTTGTTAAAAACCTCGAAGGTTTTGTAAATAGGCTTGCCGACAACTTCCGCCTCCGTCCACCCGGTCAAACGTTCCGCTTCCGGGTTCATAAAAGAAAGGCGCCCCTCTTTGTCCGACACGATGACGCCTTCGCCCAGGGTGGAGGTGATATCCCGCAGTTTCTGTTCGCTCAACTCCAGGGCGCCGGCTTCCGATTCTATCCTGCGAACCAGAGGAGCGAAGATTATCTTCCCTTCCACCACCAGTGTGGCCAGGAGCAGGCCCAGGGCGGACAACGCCATGATTATCAACCACTCGATTTTCTCTTCGCTCTCTTTCTGATACTGCGCGACAACAGTGTCAAGGGACTGTAGCAACGCAAAGCGAGCGTTGTCCTCTATTGTCTGCATGGAGGGGTTGGTGTGGGTCAGCTCTTCTGGCGGGCTGGAGGCCAATTTCCTCGCGGCCGCGATGTATGTTGTTACTTTTCTGTCCAGGTTCAAAGGGTTTTCATAGTAGATAGCCCGTATCTCCGGCGATGATTTACCCGGCAGGTTCAGCTTTTCGTCTCCATCCAACAGGGCTTTGTGGGACTTTTCCATTATATCGGCGGTCAGCAAGAGGTCTTTGCGGCATTGATTGCGAACCGATTCGTCCTTTTCATGCAGAAGGTCATGGGCAAACAACCCTATTCTCTGGGACAGCATCCGCTGGCGGCCGCTGACGTTGATCAGCGCGGCGGACGATTCGGTGGTCTTGATAACGAGGTACATTCCGATGAAAACGGCGGTGGCGAGAATGGCGATAAGAGCCAGAGCGAGTATGTATCGGCTCTTCAGAGCCCTTGTGGATACTTTTTGGGAATATATGTTTTTACTACTATTTATAATTATACTTATATCCGGCTCCTTGGCGGGCATTGTCCGCTCACACCAACCGGACCCCCAATAAAATAAACAGGTTAACGCTTCTGCCTGCGATGGTAATATATCAGAGTTATATATTCCATCATTTTATGGTCGACAGGGAAACATCTCGCATCATAACCCATGACAGCCAGCCTGCGGCTGTTGCAAACTTGTGAAAGTCGATGTATCGTACCTGAATCTTTTTAAACGTGGAATCACAAATGCTGTTTCAGGAAGTAATACTAAGACTCCAGAACTTCTGGGCCAAACGGGGCGTATTGCTTGTTCAGCCTTGCGACCTGGAGGTTGGCGCCGGAACGTTCAATCCCCACACGTTTCTTCGCGCTTTGGGACCGGAACCCTGGAACGCGGCGTACGTGGAACCATCCCGCCGCCCCACCGACGGGCGATACGGGGAAAACCCCAACCGGTTGCAACATTATTACCAATTCCAGGTAGTGTTGAAACCCAACCCTGAAAACACGCAGGACCTCTATCTTGAATCGCTGACAGACCTGGGCGTCAGGCCGGAACAGCACGACATCAGGTTCGTTGAAGACGACTGGGAGTCCCCCACGCTGGGCGCATGGGGTCTTGGATGGGAGGTGTGGCTCGACGGGATGGAGATAACCCAGTTCACCTATTTTCAGCAGTGCGGCGGGATAGATTTAAAACCCGTCACCGCAGAGCTGACCTATGGGCTGGAGCGGATCACGATGTACCTGCAGAATTGCGACAACGTTTACGACCTGAAATGGTCCGACAACGTAACCTATGGCGACGTGCATCACAGGACGGAGGTGGAATTTTCCGACTACAACTTCAACCACGCCGATATCGCTCTGCACCAGAAATGGTTCGACGAATACGAGCGACAGAGCCATCGCCTGATCGACCAGGGCCTGGTTCTGCCTGCGTACGATTTCTGCCTGAAATGCAGTCATGCGTTCAATATGCTCGACGCCCGCGGCGCCATATCGGTCACCGAACGAACCGGTTACATAGGCCGGGTCCGCGCCATCGCCCGCAAATGCGCCGAGGCTTATATCGCGTTGAGACAGGAAATGGGGTTCCCTCTGCTGAAAGGGTGAAACGTCGCGCTGTCAAAAACCTGCCGATATACCCAGCCCAGCCACGAACGTACGGTTCTCCGGCTCGTAAAACTCCAGCGTTCCCTCGCCCTGGACATACGACAGGGTGGATTCCGAATCCCTGAAGCTCCAGTACCGGACGAAAGGTTCCAGCTTGACGGACCAGCTAGTGAACAATATCTCGTAATAGTTTGAAAACCTGATT
Organism: Nitrospirota bacterium; assembly: GCA_024275315.1. Taxonomy (GTDB): domain Bacteria; phylum Nitrospinota_A; class UBA7883; order UBA7883; family UBA7883; genus JAJRZK01. The sequence continues at coordinate 13,155 of JAJRZK010000050.1, read as the reverse complement.
CCGTAGCCGCTACCCATCTGTTGCTTGTTCTCTATATCGCTGTACGCGGAACCCACGTCGCTGAGAAAGCTTTTTACGTTACCCTGCCACAGGAAATCGTATTCAGCCACGAACCCGTACCGCCATGAGTCGTCCGGGACAATCTCCCATCGGACGCCGATGGGGGAATAGATATATTGTATCCGCCGCTCGTACCCGCCGGAATCCTGGACTTTATCGTTCCAGTATCTCCAGCCCATGCCGATAAACGGTGTGACGGCGTAATTGTCGGAAACAAAATCCCTGCCCACCATGCCGCGCAGACCGACCAGAAAATCATTCGACTTGGCCTTAAGGAGGGTTCCGTCGCTGTACGACCCGTCATAGGCGAGCTGACCGCCGAAATACTCCGCCTCCGCCCGAAGCATTATCCGCCCCTGTGGCACATGGGCGGTAAAACTTCCATGAACGCCCGCCAGGGCGCCGGTCTCTTTCATCAGTCCCGGCTCTTCATAGTTGAAATAGACGCCACTAAGGCCGAGCTCGGTTTTTATCACGGGCAGAACGCTCTCCTCGGAAAACGAGTCACGAGCGTTGAGGCCGGTCAGGAGGATGATCCCTATCGCGATAAACAGATTCTTATGTGTCATAAAGCCAACCCAATTAAATTCTGATTATTGGTGAAACGATAAACCCTGTTGTCTGATTCACGGAGCCGGTTGCGCCACAGCCTGCGCCATTTCGTAAACGGCCTAAAAATCCATAGGTTATGATGAGACGGATTTCCGCTTTTTGTTTTTCCTTTTTCTTTTTTCCTTTTTTATATACGCGTCGAGCTGTTCCGGGGTTTCAAAAATTGTGTCGTAAATGGAACCATAAAACTCGCAACCGGGCGGGTTGTGGTCGCGGCACACCTGCGGCCGTCGCTCGTATATGGTGCAACGTTTGTTCTCGTCCAGGTATATGCACGTCCCCAGGGTGAGTTTGTACCACCGCCTGTTCCGGATAAACGCCTTCGTGTTGGAAAAATGCAGTTCCCACTTCAGGTTGTCCCAGTCATCGATGGTTCTCGGTTTGGTGATGGATTCCTCCAGGTCACTGCAACAAAGCCCGGGGCACCCTTCGCAAGTATATTTCTTTGGTTTCATAAAAGCTCAATACCGTCCGCAAATCAATTATAGCAAAAGCGCGGATTATACTCCATAACCGCACGTGCCGACCATACAAAACCGGTTTCGTAATGGAAACAAGACACCAACCCCGAAACTCAGGACAGCGGGTCCTGCTGGTCATATATAATCTGATACCGGATCGGGCGCACCTTGGTGTCTGTGAAGTTCGGTAGCAGGAGCTGGTTGCGGATACGAAGCCATTGCACGTCCGGCTTGAGCTCGCGCAGTTTCCCGTCGGGAGGCGGGGTGGAGTGTTCATTGGTCTGGTACACCACCTTGAAACGCGCCAGGCCGTAGTCTTTTGTTCTGTGAACCAGAAAATGCTTGGAGAAATTCGGGTTGCCGTTGGGATGTTTTTCTATCTGCTCGATGGCGTTGTTGTCGAGCTGTATCAGGCACGCTTTGCTGACGCCGTCTTCCGATATCCGGGTCAATGTCCTGCTCTCGGACGACGAGACAAAAACGGTGCTGTAGAGGTTGGATTGGCGCAAAAGCTGGGCCGCCAGCATCGCCGCCGTGCGGCGGCCGGACACCGAATGGTGAAACGAATAATATTCAAAAAGCTTCTCGCCCATTATCTGGGAGAAATTTTCTCCTTTCTCATAAAGATCCTTCGACACGTAACGAAGCTCCTTGCCCAGGGATTCGGCGGCGCTGTCGATGAGCCAATCCACGCGAACATGAAAATGGCTCAGAATGAACCTGTTTTTATGTTTGACCGACGTGTCACGCTTGATAAGAAGCGCGTAATCGACCGGCATCAAAGAGCGAAACAGGTTGTAGAACCTGTTGCTCTCGAAATATTTCATCTGCTTCTGGAACCTGTCGGCGAAGTTCAGCCCGGTAAGCTTCAGTTCCCCGAGATTTTCTTTCGTGACTTTGTTGCTGGAAAAATACCTGATATATTTTTGCAGTTTGGGCGGGATCGCGCCTTCGAAAAATATGACTATGAAGCTGTTCATCAGCGAGTTTTCAACTTCCATCACCTTGGCGCGGGGTTTAAGCTCCCGTTTTTCCACGAACGGATACGGCTGGCCGCTTTTGCGGAAGTTTTCGTATGAATCCACCAGGGCGAATTCTATCAGATACTGGTCAAGCTCGTCGCGCAACGCCTTGTACAGCGACCGGACTCTTTTTTCGTCCTGGCTCAGCTCGTTTTTATGCAACCACATCCAAAAAAACCCAAAAACCTTGAAAAAATCTTTCTAAATGTACGGATTATCATATAAACTGTTATATTTTAACACGTTTTGGTGATTTTCACAAGACGTGCAGGGCGTTTTCGCTGTGCTCTGCTATATTTCAGATGGACTCGGGATGCGACTACGGCTCTTATAAATGCACTGGCCAAATCCTAATTATGAGGCAAAAATGATTCAAACGCATAACGATGTCATATCGCCAATTCATCACCATGGCCGCCGCCGATGAAAAAACACGACATAAAACTTAAAACCAAGGTTAAACGCCTGCTTACCAACCCTCTTACCATGAGGGAGATAATCTCCCGGCTGGGGACGCCGAACCAGGAGCGGGCGCAAATCAGACGGCGCATAAGGGCGCTTGTGGAGACCGGCGATATCGTCAGGATCAAGGGGAACCGATACGGGCTTCCCGGCAAAATGAACCTCGTCACCGGCGTCGTGCAGGGTCATCGGGACGGGTTCGGGTTCGTCATCCCGGACGATCCGGCGCAAAGCGACGTATTCCTGAACGCCAGGAATTTCGACGAAGCGATGCATGGAGACCGTGTTGTATGCAGGGTGGAGACCACCAAACGCGACGGACGACGTGAAGGAAGGGTAATCCGGGTGCTCGAACGCGCCAACAGAACAGTCGCGGGGATGTTCGAACGAGCTCGCCAAGGCGGGTTCGTGGTCCCTTTCGAGCGGCGCATGGTGCGGGATATACACATCCCCCCCGGAGAAACGATGGACACGGCCGACGGGACAGCGGTGGTCGTGGAAATTACCAGCTATCCATCCAAAACCCGCCACCCCCAGGGTAAAGTCATAGAAATCCTTGGAGACACAGACGACCCCAAGGTGGAGATAAAAATCGCCATGGCCAGGTTTCACCTCCGGTCGGAGTTTCCCTCCTCGGTGCTAAGCGAAGCCAGAGCCGTGACGAAACCTCCCGACAAGGGCAAACGTGCGTGGTCAGGCAAAAGAGCCGATTTCAGGGACAGGCGGATCGTAACCATCGACGGCGAAACAGCGAAGGATTTCGATGACGCCGTAGAAGTGGAAAAACTGGCCGGTGGCCGGTGGAGGCTGGGTGTCCATATCGCCGACGTCTCCCACTATGTAATCGAAAATTCGGCGTTGGACCGTGAAGCGCTCAAACGCGCCGTGTCGGTCTATTTCCCGGGGACAGTCATACCGATGCTTCCATTCGAGCTGTCCAACGATATCTGCTCGCTCAACCCGAAAGTGGACAGGCTCACCCTGAGTTGCGTCATGATTTTCGACAGAAAAGGCGAGCTGGTAAAGAGAGATATCACAGAGTCGGTGATCCGGACGGTGGAGAGAATGACCTACACCGATGTAGCGGCCATACTGGAGAAAAAAGACGACAAAACCATGCGCCGGTACCATGACCTGGTGGAGGATTTTCGAAACATGGAGACCCTGGCGGCGATACTGCGGAAACGACGCCAGAAAAACGGCGCCATAGACTTTGACCTGCCCGAGCCTCTTATAACGCTGGACATGACAGGCCGACCGGAAAATATCATCAGAGCCGAGCGAAACGTGGCGCACAGAATCATAGAAGAGTTTATGCTGGCGGCCAACCAGGCTGTGGCCGAACGGCTGATGAAGGCCGGCGTCCCCGCCATATTCCGGGTCCATGACAAGCCGGATCCGGTGAAAATCGAGGATTTCAAGGAGTTTGTCGCAACGCTCGGGTACCGCTTCACCACCAACGACCGGATAACGGCGAAAGACATGCAAAAGATATTGGGCGAAGCCGCCGGCCGGCCGGAAGAAAAGCTGGTCACCCACGTTCTGTTGCGCTCCATGAAACAGGCCCGATACTCGCCTGAAAACATAGGCCATTTCGCCCTGGCTTTCGACAATTACACACATTTCACCAGCCCCATCAGGCGCTATCCGGACTTGATAGTCCACCGCCTGATAAAAGATATAATACGCAGGAAAAACAGAAAAGATTATTGGGCGGAGCTGACACCAGCCATCTGCGAAAGTTGCTCCGTCGCGGAACGCAAAGCCGAAGAGGCAGAGCGCGACATCATAAAACTTAAACAGACCCAGTACATGGCCGGCAGAATCGGCGACGTTTTCGATGGAATCATATCCGGTGTGACCGCGTTCGGATTCTTCGTGGAAATTACGGAACCCGCCGTCGAGGGGCTTGTGCATATAACATCGATCCACGACGATTACTATGTGTATAGCGAACAGGAACACACTTTGACAGGAGAACGGACAAACCGGCGCTTCAGGCTGGGCGACAAGGTTCGAATCAAGGTGACAAACGTCTCTGAACCAAGACGGCAGATAGATTTCGAGTGGATACCCGAAAAAAAGAACCGTAGCATCGACCAGACCGGCTCTTTAAAACCACAAAAACATCGCAGAAAACAATCCTCCGAAACAAAAGGCAAACAAAGGATCAAAAGGAAAAAAAGATAAACAGCCGCAAGTGGCTGTATAATTCCATCATCACCCGTCAACCACTGGAGCGCCACGTTATGAGCGATGATTTCAAACCCCGCGAACCGGAGTCCCCGCGAACCGGAGTCCCCGTGGGACCTGGAGTCCCCGTGGGACCGTCCACCAGACCCCTTCGACAGTCAACCATATGGAGCGCTACGTTATGAGTGACGATTTCAAACCCCGCGTGCTGGGGAGGACAGGAGTCCCTGTGGGACCTTTGGGAGTGGGAGCAAGTTATGGAATCGGAGCAAAAGCTGTGGAAGAAGCCTTCGACCGCGGCGTGAACTACTTCTACTGGGCCTGGATGCGCAAATCCGGCATGCGCGACGGGCTGAGAAACATTTTCGCCAGCAACCGCGAAAAAGTTTTCCTGACCATCACCAGCCTGATCCCGACAGGACCCATGATAAGAAGCTGTGTTGACCGCGCCCGTAAAGCCCTGAACACCGACTATATTGACGGACTGCAATTTTTTCTGCGCAAAAACCGGAAAGTATCCCCCAGCCTGCAACTTGACACCGCCCTGTCACTAAAGGAAAGAGGGGTCGTCCGGTTTATCGGCGTAACCGGTCATCATCGGCCAAACTTCCCGACTTTCGCCAATGAAATATTCTCCGATTTTTTGCATGTGCGCTACAACGCGATTCATAGAGGAGCCGAAACAGACGTATTCCCGAAACTCCCCCCCAAAGGCGCCCCGGAAAGGCCGGGCACAGTCGCCTTTACAGTCACATCATGGAAACAGATTATAAAAGCGACCCCATCCAGGCTGGGTGGGCTTGACGTTCCAACAGCCGGAGACTGCTACCGGTTCGCCCTGTCGAACCAGGGAGTGGACATCTGCCTGACCGGCCCCGCCGACGATGACCAGATGCGTCACGCCCTGGAGGCCGTGGAAAAAGGACCAATGACCGACGAAGAACTCGACTGGATGCGCAAAGTGGGAGATATTCTGAGAAAATAAGGACTACCCCAAGAGTATTTGTGGAGTTCGGCGATTAATCAGGCTATACTTTCCAATCTCGTATGGAGAGGTGACCGAGAGGCCGAAGGTGCACGACTGGAAATCGTGTGTGCGCAACCCGCACCGAGGGTTCGAATCCCTCCCTCTCCGCCATGATTTTTCAATGTTTAGCTTCCCACATTGATCGCAGATATCAGCGTCGCATGTGACGCATCATAGGCAAATGGAATAAGCCGGAAGCCTTCACACTCTACCGCACCCCTCTGTCGGGGCTTTTCCAAATGGCCCTGGTTTTGTTGATTCTGCGGTAGCAGGCTTTCGGAAATCCGCAAACCAGGGTAAGAACGTTGATCAGCCAGTAGACCATCGGGTACCAGATTATCCAGTAGTAGTATTTCCCGAGTCTGCTTTCGAAACGGCTGTCTATGATGAACCCTGTTGCAAATTGCAGAAGGCAAGCCGCTCCCAGGACCACACCTGTCCAGCCGGGAAGAATCGACTTTATATACAAAAAGTCGGGCAATGGCGCCACAAGGCCGATCAGCCAGAAAAGCAGGACTAAAAACACGGCGTAGGACCATGCGACACTTATTATGAACTCGATGATTATCATCCACATCCTGCGGCATTTCACTCCGCAATCGATGATTCTGGGAAAGTTCTTGAGCAAAACCTCGCTCCCCCCCTGCGCCCACCTGAGCCTCTGAGCCCACAAACCGCGCAACGTTTCGGGGTTGAGTATCCAGCAAAGCGCGTTGGGCTCATATCGCACATCCCAGAAAGCAAGCTGCAATTTCCAGCTTATATCCACATCCTCGGTAATCATATCGGTGTCCCAAAAGCCGACTCTGTGCAGGGCGGTTTTGCTGAATCCGGCCACAACCCCCGAAACGGTGAAAACGCGGCCATACACCCGCTGGGCCCTTTTTATCACACCGATTATCGAAGAGAACTCACCCACCTGTATTTTACCAAGCAGGGTAGACCTGGTGCGGATCCTCGGGTTACCCGTCACTGCGCCCACGCGAGGGCCCGTTATAAAGTGGCGTATGATCCATACAATAGAATGCTTGTCCAAAATCGCGTCGCCATCTATGCAGATCAGATATTCGTAATTCGAGGCGAGGGCGCCCATGTTCATGGCCATGGCCTTGCCCTGGTTCGTGGCAAGATGGATGACCCGGACATTTTTGTTCTGACACGCCAACCGGTCCAGAATTTCCCCGGTGTTGTCCGTGCTTCCGTCATTGATCAGTATTATTTCAAATGTCGGATACTCGACATTAAGACAATACCGCACAGATTCCTCGATGTTTTCAGACTCGTTGTGGCACGGGACGAGGATCGACACCCCGGGATATCTGTCCAGCTTCGGCGGTTTTGTGTAATCTTTTCTGCCGCCGTCTTCCCAGTGGAAAAAATAGTATATCGACCCGATCATCCACAGGAACGCCATAAACAGCGGGTAGTAATAAACGAAATTAAGAAATCCGCTCACCGATCACTCCCCCCCCCGCGAGCAATGCGTTATCGTTTGACATAAGGAAAGGTGGATAAAGAAACGCCTTTTTTGATTTCATTGAGCGCGGGGTGGTTTTTGATGAAATCATCTGGATAATATCCATAATTCACAGCCCCAGCCTTCTGCAGAATTCCCATATGCTCCAACAGAGTTTTTTCCGGAACGGGTTTGCCGTTTCTCCAATCCACACTTTGAAGCTCGAAGATCGTTTTTTCGAGCCCGCCGGGATAGCTTGCGGCGAGCTTTGCGATATCCTCGATCCATTGGCCGGGATCGGAGGCTTTTTCCATGTATGGCATCGCCATCAGAGCTGTGTGATCATATCTTTTCAAAAAAATTTCAAACGATTGGGCAAACCAGCGCTCGCTTTGCGGATCGATCAGCGGCATGGCGTACATGTTTCTGGCTGTTTTTATCTCTGGCCGGTAAACCCTGACAATCTCCGTGAGTTCATCGATGAAGTCCGCCAGGTATTCCGTTTTCATTCGCGTCCATTTCTTCAAGGCGTCTTCATCCTCTAGTATCGCCGGGATCGGCATGTTCAGACCCCATTTGGCGTATTCATCCGCCGCATGGGAGCCCGCGTCCTCGTTGTCCCTTATGAAAGCGTCATCGTGAAACAAAAGCCCCGAGAAAGAAGCCCTTTTCGCCAGGTCTTCGTAAATCTCTTTTATTATTTTTCTCGCCTCCGGATGAAACGGCGAGAGCCGCTTGTACTGGTCCCGGCTTGGAATAGCCGCGTCCCCCGCATATTCCCGCATCGATATCCTGCGCATGAGCTTTTCATCGGGAATCCTGAACCCCAATACCGGCATCCAGGCGTACACATTCACATCAGCGCGTGTCCTTAGTTGCCAGGCCACCCTGTTGAACAGGTCCATACGGGTTGGCAAGCGCCTGTTGGGAAAATAAAGCGCATCGGCCACACCGTCACCGTCCGGGTCGGCGAAAGCCTGCAGGAAAACGGTGTTTATCTTAAGCAGGTGAATACGTTCTATCAGTTTGTCAAGATTTCTGCTCCTTTGCTTCGGGTCCGGATCGAACACAAAATCAAGATCGACATGAGCCACGCGGATCGGGTCGTTCACAATTCCCGCCACCCTTACCTCGTACGCGAAATCACCGAGGCTCATGTTTTTTTCAATAAATATCCGCTTGATCACAGTCAGGTCCTTTACATTGTTCAACCCCTCCTCAAGCCCGATGGAAATCGGCATCGCCGCACGGGCCGCCTCCTGGACACAGATCTGGTTGTACGCTCCGAATGGCCAGACCATCACGCGGGGCCGTTTGCCGAGCATCCGCTCGAAAAGCTCGACTGTCCGCCCCATATCCTCACGCAGACGCCGGCGAAGACTCTGGACCGTTTCATATTCGCCCGTGGTTTTGTTCCAGGCGAGAGTGACCGCCGCCGGTTGTGTGTTGCCCTGGGGGTTTCCGACGAGGCCGCGGTGCAGGTTATAGCTGTGAGACGCGATTTCCACCAGGCCGGAGTCTCTCATCTCTTTTATCTGGTCCCAGGTCAAAAACTTTTCGGCTGGAACCGTGGTGATCCCATACTCTATCTGTTCCGCCCCGCTGCCGGCCTGCTCGATCCATGAACCCATAATCGCCAGCGTCGCCGGATAGTTGAACAGCTTGAGCAATGGAAACACTTTGGTATACATGCTTGTGTATCCGTCGTCGAAGGTGAGAAGCACGGCTTTTTCAGGTAACGGCCTTAAGCCATCGGCGGCGGCGATCAGATCATCGACGCTCACCACGTTATACCCTTTGTCCTTCAGCCATGAAAAATGTCTGATGAGGTTCAATGTTCCCACCGCGGCCGAATCTTCATCCAGGTCGTCATACAAATCGTCGCGAACATCATGATATGAAAGAGCGATAAACTCTCCGGAAGCCAAAGAGGGGCGCACACCCATGAGCGTGGCGAAGATTAGCGTCAGAACAACAGAGTTTCGCGCGAGCATCTGTGTTAAAACCTCCAGCTCATCTGACCGTAGAGGTATGTGCTTCTTTCATAAACACCGTCATACAATCTCAAAAATCTGGCGATCCTGTAAGACAGGGTCAAAGCGTCGCTGAAGTTCCATGCATGCTCATAGCTGACAGACCATATCTCCCCCGCCTCAAACCCGTCCTGTTTATAGGAGCCATAGTTGATTTCAAGATTGTTCTGGAACGATCTTGTGTATCTCCTGTAAACGAGCCATCGCAAAGTGGCAGTGCCGCTGATCGACAAATCACTGGATGGGTTGAAATAGGGGCGCCCTTTTTCGCTGTTTGTTGATGTATACAGGTTCACGGAGACTGGGACCTTGAAATGGCTTGTATAGATGGGCGACCATGTTATTGTGAAGGATCCGCTGCGCCGCCGGTTGCCGTCGCTGAACTCCAGGTAATTTCCGGACACATCCGCCCTTAAAAGCTCGCTGTGGCGCAAAGACGCGTGGAAACCCGTTTCCCGGCCGCCGACCCCCGCCAATGACGCGCGGAGCGGAACATTGTGACTGAAGCTGTCGTAACTGATTCCTGCGTTTAAATAATCGTTGGGCGAAAAATTAAGCGAACCTGCAAAACCGAACTGCGCCAAATCGCTGCGCTCATAATAGACCTCGCCCATCATGGAAACGTTTTCACCACCGAACTCAACCCCGGCGCCTTCTCTTTGGTAGCTGGCCCAATCTCCAAGAATGTCGGCTTCTTCATAATATTCCTGAACAAAAAACCTGGTATTGAAATTTATCGGAGCGAAAGTAAACCGTGATTTTATCGCCAGGCTCTCGGAACCGGGCTCGGACCGGGCGCCGTTGCCCCAGTTGAAAGAAATTGTGAGCCTGTTATCCTCATTTGCCCTAAAAGCCCGAGAAAGCTTTTGAACCCGCTTATTCTCAGGATAGCGCTCGTTAAGGTCCAGCACCGGTTTTTCGCTTTCGGCGTATCTTCGCAGATCAATCAAGGCGAAAGCTCTACCCAGCCTGGCTTCCATCAGATCCGGTTTTATGCCCAGCGTTTTTTCGAACTCGTCAAGCGCCATCCGGGGCCAGCCGCGCCATAGATAGACATAGGCCAGCGCCTGGCGGAGATCTTCGTTATATGGGGCTCTTGCTGTCATATCTTCAAACCAGTCCTGTGCGCCTTGCAGGTCGTCTGAAAAGGCCCGTTCAAGCCCTATGGCGAAATCGGCGCGGAGTTTTCGGTTGTTCTCGCCGTATACCGGTTTTTTTCCCTTTCGGTTGATCCGGTATGGAGGCTCATTTTTGGCCAACTGTTTCAGTATTGGCCTGGCGTCGTCGAACTCATCGAGTTCTATCAACGTATATGCCATGGAAAGGCGTATATTGAACGATTTCGGATCGAGCTTTTGCGCGTTCGTGTAGCAATCAAGAGCCTTTTCAGGCTCTTCTAGGTAAAGGTATGCGTCACCTGCCATGATCCAGATGTACACAGGAAATTTCAATCCCTCACTCTGCATATTTTCAAACTCGGTTATAACCGCTGTCATCCTCGAACGGTCGCGAAGGGCTATCAACCTGTCGAATCTGGCGCGAAGATAATAATCCCTGTAAAACCTGCCCTCTTTGCCCTTGAAAGATTTCATATTGCTTTCAAGCATTTTTATCGCGATATCGGTCTCGTCAAAACGGACAGCGTCGCTTTCCGGTATGATCTGGCCATAATGGACCTGCAACGCCGCCCGATCGCTTTTTATTTTATCCAGGTCGATTTCAGACAGGACGCCCGGTTCGGTGCCGGCAAGCTCCAGCGCAAGACCCGAGGCGCCTAGCGACGACAAAAGAAGAATTCTCCTTTGCCTCGGAAAACTCAATTCCGGCTTGACTGACACCAGGTGGTTATACGTCCAGAACGCCTGTAGCGTGTCTCCCGAGGCGTCGTAAACATGAGCCAGGACGCTAAGATATTCCGGGTCGTCCCACCCGGCGTCTTTCACAACAATCAATGTATCCAGGGCCTGATTCCAGTTTTTGATGTCGGCGTATGTCCACGCCTTGCCTATATAGCCAACAAGTTTTTCGGGAAACTTTTCTATTATTTTCGTATACAAATCGATCGCCAGACGCTTGTTCCCCGTATCCCTTGCGACTCTCGCCATGGATTGCAATACATAACCAGGAGCGGTATCGATGTCTATTTCTCCCAAATATTTTCCCGCGGCTTCATTCATTCCGGCCCATTGATAAATTGTTATCAGATCGCCAACAACCTTCTGGGTTATCCCTTCAACCTTGATACGGTTTTCAAGAAATTCGATGGCTGGGCGGAATTCACCTTTGCGAGCGCGTTCTATCAGACGACGGTATTCATCCTGGTTGGATGTTTTCTGGTCGCCTGCCCAGGAATAACCGGGACAGGTGAAAATTATAACCAGTATAAACGCTATTCGAGTAAAAAAACAAGTCATAAGTCAATACTTTTCAATCGCTACCAATAGGTAGATGAAGTCTATCACACTGCGCTCAAACAATCCCACTTAGAATGGTTTAACTTTACCAGCAATATTTATTCTTGGTTACTCGGATTATTATGTTATAATGTCAGATTCATGAAAACCAGCAAAAGTTAGATTTATTAACCCAACAGTATTTCACATGATTGAAAAAAACGATCTGATTATTGAATCGCCCCATTTACAAACGGGGTTGCAAAAATATACCCACGCGTTTCTCACTTTTGCGTTCTGGCTATTGTGGGTATACCTTTGGTCACCTATTATTACGCTGATTTTTTGGTTGCTCGGATTTCACCAATTCTATTACCACATGGTAAAGCTTGGGGGCTATGTTGGCCTGCGGGAGCAACTATTGCTCTATTTGGTGATCATTCTGGCCATAGGTTTCGTCCAGCTGACCTGGGCAAAGTATAACCAGTTCCGCTTCAGGGGCAAGGAGAGGCGAAAGCACCAACCGAATGTTTCCCACAGCGCAGTGTTCAAATTTTTTCAGGTCGATGAGAGCAAGATTGAAACATTCAAAATAAGCCAGGTTTTAAAATTGCATTTCGACGCGTTAAGCAACATTACGTGTGTGCAAGACATCAGCGCATCTGTCAGGAAAGACGACTGGGGCACACCCTCAAGGTCCTCATAACAGTAGCTCCTTTTCCTGCCGAAGAGAGATATTGTCAATAGTCGCGCCTTGATATATCACGCAACTTGACTTTTCTGCCAGCCCCGATCACCCCAACGACCTCATCATGGGCAAATGGTATGTCAGGAACGAACATCCATCTACACCTGAACGCCAGCCGCCTGACATTAATAACATTATACTGACACTCATTCCTGTCATATTTGTCTATTTTGTCTGCATCGTCTGTGTGCACGTATATATTCTATTGATATATCAAGTGTTATCTTTGGGCATGCGCTTTGAATATCTGATTGGCAAACCTTTTAGCGCTGACATGAAAGTGAAAATAATTGAATGAGAACAGTTATGGGAAAAATTACAGCCATCCTCAAGCCGTCCAGGATAGAGAAGGCCATGGGCAGGATCGCGCAGACAGCCTCTACGGATAAAACAGGTGACGGGAAAATCTTTGTCTCATCGATAGAAGAAGTGGTGCGCATCCGCACCGGCGAACGCGGCGAAGAAGCCATTTAACGGAGGCGGAAATGACGAAATTCATGGTTTATCTTTTCATATTTTTGATGGGGTCGCTTCTCAACGTCGACACGGCATTCGCCGGGGAAACGCTCCTGGCGATAGACACAGGCTCGGTCGCCTGGTTGCTGACGGCCACGGCCATGGTAGTGTTGATGACCCTGCCCGGTCTCGCGCTTTTCTACGGCGGGCTGAGCCGTTCAAAGAACGTTCT
>JAJRZK010000049.1 GCA_024275315.1 Nitrospirota bacterium | reverse complement strand
GGGAAACGTTGATGGATCGAAGGGCGTTGATCGATATTTTAAGTCTCAAGCCTGAGAGACTGAGGAAAATCAAAACCGAGCCTATACAGGCTACGCTATTTTAACCGGACAGTAGTGATAAATTATATATATAGAAAAAACTATTGTAACAGCGCCGGGAAAGCCATCCGTTAAATGCCGAAATCCAATATACCTGCCACTGCGAAAAACAGATATCTGGAATACCTTGGACGCAACGGCTTGAAATCCACTGTCCAGCGGGACATTATTATCGGGGAGTTTTTCAAGACCCGGGGTCATGTCAGTGCCGAACAGCTCCACACCGCCTTGCGCGGGATCCATTCATCGATCGGCCTGGCGACGGTGTATCGAACGCTCAAAATCCTTGCCGACGCCGGCCTGGCCCATGAACGCAGGTTCGACGACGGGTTTACAAGGTATGAATGTTGCGCGCCGGACGACAATCATCACGATCACATAGTCTGTCTTTCCTGCGGGCTTGTGCAGGAATTTGAAAACGACGAAATCGAGGAACTGCAACGAACCGTCGCCGCGAATCACAACTTCAGAATGCTCAAGCACAAACTGGAAATATACGGCCTGTGCAAAGCGTGTGACGAAAAGAAAAAATAACCTGTCTGCGCTTCTTCCCCCTTCCCGGGAGTTGTGACGGCGGCTAACCGTTGCTGTTGAGTCGGCTTACGATATCGTTGAGCACCTCCTCAGCCGTATCAGCCAACACCCGGCACGACCCGGCGCCCACATGTCCGCCGCCGCCATATTCAGCCAGCAGGTTGCCCACGTCCACCTTACAGGTTCTGTTCAATATGCTGTGCCCCACGGCTATGAAAACATAATCCCTGTCAGGGCCGTAAAACACTCTTGCAGAAACATTCACCGCCGGATACATGGCGTATACTAAGAACCTGCTTCCGATCAGAGGTTTGTGATATCTTCGAAAGTCGGTCACCAGCACATTGCCGGTTACAACGGAGTTTTCGTTTATGGCTTTTTTGTATTCGTCCTGTCTTTTAAAAAACTCCCGGGTACGGTCGCGCACATCGTCCATGCCTAGTATCTCATCGACCGGGTATTCCTTGATCCAGTCGATAAGGTCTATAAAATATTTGTGGGAGGGAACAAAACCTGACCTGGGATCGACCGTGCTCGACAGGCGCACCCACCCTTCCGGTCTCAGGATGTCGTTCAGGTCCAGCCTGGCGGAGTCTATCTTGTCGGCCGCATCTAAAAGCTCCGAATATTTGTCCCATCCGGGTTTGTTGTAATATTCGTAAATGAGCCTGGCGCAAGAAGGGGCGGGTCCGTATTTCCCCTCGAATTTTCCAGGCTTGGGACCACGTTTGGATTCTGAAATATGGTGATCGAACCACAAGGCGCAACCGGGGTGATATGGCAGGTTGACGATAATATCACTTCGGCCGACTTCCACCTCCCCTTCCTGCATAATCTTGGGGTGGGCGAATCGTATCGACGTTACATCCACAGCCTCGCTAAGCAGGGTGGAGCAGACCAGCCCATCAAAATCCCCTCTTGTGATTACTTCCATGAATCAATCCAATCGTTCAATTTCGAACTACGCGCCGGAGTTCCCCTTTTCAGCCCTGAATATACTCACTATTTTGCGCAGGTCGCTGGCTGTTTCAGACACTTTTACCGAAGAGGAGTTGACATCGTTAATCCCGTCGCTGTTTTCCTTTACGGCTTCGTTAATCAGATGAATGTTGGATGTCATCTCGTTGGTGGCCTTGGCGGCCTCACCGGCGTTGTTGGAAATCTCCGACGCGCCCTTTGCGACTTCGGCGATTGATCTGGCGATGTTGGTCGCCCCGAGCGTGGCTTCGCTCACGTTCCTTGCAATGTCGTCGGCTGTTTTCGTCTGGCTGTTAACCGATTCGGCTATCACGTCCACAGCGTTGCTTATCTCGCTTATTATGCCGGAGATATCGGATATCACATTAACGGCGTTGTTGGTCGTGTCCTGAACCCCTTCTATCTTCCGGGCGATTTCCTCCGCCGCCTGTGAGCTCTGGTTGGCAAGCTCTTTTATCTCGTGGGCGACTACGGCGAACCCTTTGCCAGCCTCTCCGGCGGATGCGGCTTCTATGGTGGCGTTTAACGCCAGAAGGTTTGTCTGCTCTGCGATCCGCTTTATCATTTCCGTTACTTTGCCGATTTCCTCGGCGGACGCTCCCAGCTCTTTCATGGCGCCAGCGGCCGTTTGTGACATCTCCACCGATTTCGTGGCGACCTTGGCCGTGTTTTCCGTTTTTTCCGCGATTTTGCTGATAGAGCTGGACATCTCGCCTATTGATGTGGCCACTGTCTCCATATTGACCGACATCTGTTCCGCGGTGGATGAAACGCTTGACGAGTTCACGCTGGCCTCTTCCACAGACGAAGCCATGCCGTTAATGTTCGTGCCCATTTGTTCTGTGGCGCTGGTGACCTCTCTTGTCCTGCTGGTTACGTCCTCTATGCTGTGCGCCAGCTTGTTCGACGCTTCAGACAGCTCGTTGGAAAACTGGTCCAGGCTTACCGTCTTGCCGGAGATTGCGATTATAATTCCCTGTAATTTCGACAGGAAGCCGTTGATAAGCCGGGCGACTTCCCCCAGCTCGTCCGACCGCCCCTCGTCAAGACGCTCGGTAAGATCGCCATCGGCTATTTTTTGTATAGGAGCCTTGAACTGGCTCAAAGGATTGGTGACTATTTTCCTCAACAGCAACGTCAGCACGACAATCAGAAAAGTGATGAAACATAGCGTAAACACGAAGCGTTTCGAGGATTCGACGGCCTGAAGCGATTCCACCTCCCTTTTCTTTTTTTCCATCGTCAGACGCAGGTTTTCGGACGCTTTTTTCTCGCGCTCCATTTCCGCTTTGAGCAAGTTCATTCGTTTGTACAACTTGTCCCTTTTATTCTTTTTCTCCGAATCCAGGTCAGCGATTTTTTTCTGCTGCATTCCCATCAGCTCGCTTTTCTCCGATTCCGACTCTTTCTTGGCTTCCACAAGCTCGTCGATGGAAAAGACGATTTCGACAATGCCGTTAATCTTGCTTTGCTCCCCATGGCACCCCTGACATTCATCCTTGTTCTTCAGAGGGGAATATATGAGTGCGACCCTTTCACCGTCTACTTCGGCGTTGTGAATCATAGCGGCCCCCGGGTTGTTCCTGACGGCCTGCAGGTATTTGAATCGATCTTCGCTTATCAGTGTCGGAGTCTGGGCGTCCCCCCGGGGGAACTCTTCATTCCCCAGATACTTGTTTATCCTGTCTATGGCTTTGTTGTCTGTAAAGGCTTCCTCCCCAAGCAGATCGGAGCCTCCCTGTTTATACGATCTGTAGACTTTTATGGACAAAACATTGTCCATGGTCTCCAGATTTTCCTTGATGTTGCGGAACTGGTTCCCCTGGCCGGCCAGCATCAGGCCTTCTATCACGGCGGTTACATTACTGATAAGCGTATCTGTGATAGCCTTGTTCGTGACTTCGAGCTCGTTGATCTCGGAATCGTACAGTTCGATTTCCCCATCGTTCTCGCTGATAAGCAGTTTCCTCTGCAAATTCGAGTATTCCCATTGCAGGCTGGAGTTCGCCAGCAATGCTTTCTCATATTCCTTTTGCAACTTCGTGTTCTTTTCAAGCAGGCTTGCATATTCTTCAAGCAACTTGTTTTCGAGAATTTCCCGGTGATGGTCCACGCCGGATATACTGCTTTCCGTCATCTTGTAATAGACGAAAAACGCGATCACGAGCAATACCAACAGACTCAACCCTATCTTGAACAGGATACTGCTTGAAATCTTTTTGACTATTCCGCTTAAAGGGTTTTTCCCCGGTTTTTCATTGTTATCAGCAGGTTTGTCTCTTAGTACCAGATCACGTTTTGAAACCTCGTTCCCCATCTTACTCCTCACTTGATGTAACGGGCGCGAAATGGCCAACGCCCAAATACACGCAAAACATGTCCTCCGCTCACAGCGCCGGTATGGGATGTGGCGATTGATGAATATCCCCTCGGAGATAATATTGTAACGCCCGGGTCATAAAATTTCATTATAAACATTCAACCGAATACAGCTATTTTGGAAAAAACCCAGCGGCCCCCTCTTCCGTGGGTTAGCGTACACCATCGGATGTGTTAACTTTTTGTTCATGGGCCGGAAAAACCATCCGAACCGTTGTCCCCTCGCCGATTCCGGATTCGATGTGTAATTCGCCACCGTTAAGCGCAACGTTGGCGCGGGCGAGGTAGAGCCCGAACCCCGTCCCTTTCTCCTCGGCTGTACCGAGCGTAAAGTATCTGTGATTGAGGTCGAAAATATCCTTAAGCCGGTTTTGCTCTATACCGACGCCGGTATCGACCACAACGAAAGCCACATGGCCAGAGCCAACGCTTTCGGCCGTCATTTTCACACTGCCTCCCGGTTTTGTAAACCAGATTGAGTTTGTAACTATCCTTCCAAGGGCCCTGGTGATCATCTTTATATCGACATGGACCTTGACCGTATCCGATCGCTCGCAGACAAGATCGATATTTTTGTCCCTGGCCAGCGGTTCATACCTCCGGGTGATTTCCGCAATCAACCCGGCCGGATCCACCAATGATGGAGACAGGTGGATTTTACCACGCAATAAACGGGATAACTCAATGATATTCTCCACCAGTTCCATATGAGCTGTGGCGGAGCGCTCCAGCGTTTCAATAATTTCCACCTGCCGGGCGGTCAGGTTATCCGATTTGGATTTTAACAGCAACCTTAGCAAACCGACTATGGATGACACCGGGGATTTGAGGTCGTGGGATATGATCGACAACACCAGATCGCGCAGTTCAAACTGCTCCTCGAGAAGCCGGATCCGTTCCGCCAGTTCTTTCGTGTCGCCCTTTTCCGCCTCGGTCATAAACAAAACCGACAGCCGTTATTCGCCATGGGGTCAGACGCTGAGGTTGGCCATCGATTCCCTGACCGCATTTGCGGATTTCTGGAGAGCGGCGTTTTCCTCGTCTGTCAACGGAAGCTCGATAATATCGGCGATACCAGACCAGTTCAGCCTCACCGGCACCCCCATGAACATGCCGTGAATACCATATTCCCCTTCGAGATAGGCGGCTGCTGGAATAATCCGGTTTTTCTCCAGGATTATGGATTCGACCATGTTGACCACCGATGAAGCGGGCGCGTAATAGGCCGATCCGGTCTTTAACAGCTTCACTACCTCCGCGCCGCCATGCTTGGTCCTTTCGACCAGCTCGTCGATCTTTTCTTTGGACAACAGCTCGGTGATCGGGATATCCGCCACAGATGAAAAACGCGGCATCGGCACCATGTCCTCGCCGTGCAGACCCAGCACCGTGGCGTGGACATCTTCGTTGGACACGCCAAGCTCCATGGAGATGAAGGACCGGAACCGGGTGGAGTCGAGCACCCCGGCCATGCCGAGAATGCGATGTTTGTCCAACCCCGTGTACTTTTTTGCGACCCATGTCATGGTGTCCAGAGGGTTGGTCACGACTATCATGAAACAGTTGGGAGAATATTTAATGATCTGCTCGCAACAGGATTTTACGATCACCGCATTTTTATCCCGCAGGTCTTCACGGGTCATGCCTGGCTTTCTGGCCAGGCCTGCGGTCATGACCACCACGTCCGAGTTTGCGGTTTCCTCGTAGGAGTTCAGGCCGACAACCCTGGAATCGAAATCTTCAAGCGGGG
Source organism: Nitrospirota bacterium (assembly GCA_024275315.1). Taxonomy (GTDB): domain Bacteria; phylum Nitrospinota_A; class UBA7883; order UBA7883; family UBA7883; genus JAJRZK01. The sequence continues at coordinate 137,141 of JAJRZK010000049.1, read as the reverse complement.
CCGATTCCATAAGGTCCAGCGCCTTGCCCTGCGGGAGGCCTTCGAGCACATCGACTATATACACGTGTCCCAGTTTCTTGTATGCGATCAGTTGGGCGGTGGTGGCGCCCACGTGTCCTGCGCCGATTACGGTTATTTTCTTTTTAGCCATATTTTCATCCCCGTTTATATTTGTTGAAGTAACGTCGTGAAAATCATATCCCGCCGCAAAAAACAATCACCCGGGCCAGACAACGCTTTACCGATAAAACAGCCTCCCGTCAGGGAGCCATCACCGGTCACGCCATCACGAGGAAGCCGCCATGGAGGCGGCGTATCCCAGCGTGCCGCCGGCCGCCATCATCTCGATATCCCGGGGGCCCATCGAATGGGTCACCACTATCCTCGTTCCCTTGGTTTTGTTGACAACGATGATATCGCCATGCAACTCCGATGTGTCCACCTCGAGCTCGTCGCCCTGGTCTATCTTGTTGTAGTCGGATATGTTCTTGAATACAAGCGGCAATATACCGAAGTTGATCAGGTTTGCCATGTGAATCCTGGCGAACGATTTTACTATCACCGCCTTGACGCCCAGATATTTGGGCGCGATAGCCGCGTGCTCCCTGGAGGAACCCTGGCCATAGTTGGCGCCGCCGATCACGAATCCTCCCGACACGTTTTTCGCCCGGGATGGAAACTCCTTGTCCACCCGTTCAAAAACAAACTCGGAAATGGCGGGTATGTTCGACCGCAACGGGAGAATTCTCGCTCCGGCGGGCATGATGTCGTCCGTTGTGATGTTGTCGCCGGTCTTGAGAAGAACCACGCCGGACAGGGAGCCGGGCAACGGATCGAAATTGGGCAACGGGGCGATGTTCGGGCCTCTGACAATTTCTATTTTCTTCGACTTGGCCGGACTCATCGGAAAAATTACCATGTTGTCATTGATATCGAATTTTTTCGGCAGTGATATCGATTTCGGTTTTATCCCCAGCTTTTTGGCGACATGGCGAGGGTCCGACAATGCCCCGGTCAGGGCGCAGGCCGCCGCCGTTTCCGGGCTGACAAGGTATATGCCCGCATCGGCGGTGCCGGACCTTCCCTTGAAGTTCCGGTTGAAAGTCCTTACAGACACACCTTCGCTGTTGGGAGCCGCTCCCATCCCGATGCATGGGCCGCAGGCGGACTCGAGTATACGGGCGCCAGCCTCTATCATGGTCGCCAGCGCGCCATTGTCGGATATCATCTTGTAGACCTGCTTGCTACCGGGAGACACCAGCAGGGACAGACCGGGATGGACGGTCCTGCCTTTCAGCATTTTCGCCACCACCATCAGGTCACGATACGACGAGTTGGTGCACGACCCTATGGCCACCTGCGTAACTTTCTTTCCCTTCAGTTTCTTGACTGCGACAACGTTATCGGGCATGTGCGGTTGCGCCACCATCGGATCGAGCTTGTCGAGGCTGATGACGATCCCCTCATCATATTCACAGTTTTTATCCGCCTTGATCTCGACCCAGTTCTCTCCACGTCCCTGCGCCTTGAGAAAGTCCCTGGTTTTCGAGTCGCTCGGGAAAACAGAGGTGGTGGCGCCAAGCTCCGCTCCCATGTTGGTGATGGTCGCCCGGTCCGCCACACTCAGCGATTTCACAGCCGGTCCGGAATATTCTATTACCTTGCCGACACCACCCTTCACGGACAGCCGCCTGAGAACCTCCAGTATGATGTCCTTGGCGGACACCCAGGGCCTGAGCTTGCCCTCAAGCCGAACGTTGAGAACCTTCGGGCAGGTCATGTGAAATGGCTGGCCCGCCATGGCAAGGGCCACGTCCAGCCCTCCGGCGCCTATGGATAGCATGCCGATACCGCCCTGGGTGGGTGTGTGGCTGTCGGACCCCAGAAGAGTCTGCCCGGGGACACCGAACCGTTCCAGATGGACCTGGTGGCAGATGCCGTTGCCGGGACGGGAGAAATGTATACCGTATTTCGCCGCGATGGATTGCAGGTACAGATGATCGTCCGCGTTTTTAAAATCGGTCTGCAACGTGTTGTGATCGACATAGGAAACCGAGAGCTTGGTCTTCACCCTGGCAACCCCCAGCGTCTCAAACTCCAGGTAAGCCATGGTACCCGTGGCGTCCTGTGTGAGAGTCTGGTCAATACGTATGGCGATTTTTTCGCCAGCTTTCAACTCGCCTTCTACAAGATGGTCTTTCAGTATTTTTTGAGTAACGTTAAGTCCCATGATAAGCCTCACCACCACGCCGCAAACAGGGTAATAATATTCCATCCGGCGCAATCCTCGATGACGTCCAGGCGCCGCCTTCGCCCCTGCGGCCGGCGAAACCTCGCCCCGATTCAGATTGCGCAGAGGAAAGCAAATTCTGTTATTTTTCAGGTTAAATGTCAAGAGGAAAACAACGCCGGAAACGGCGGTTTTACGGGCCGGAACAAAGGTATTAATCAGCATAAGAAAGGTAATATTTTACATATACGCTTCAGCGGCGGGGGAGGTATTTTTCCGGGTTGACCGGTTTTCGGTTTATCCTTATCTCAAAGTGAACGTGGTACCCCGTGGCCCTGCCGGAACGGCCCACCTCGCCGATTTTTTGCCCCCTTTTGACGAACCGGTTTTTTTTCACCAGGTTCCTCTGGTTGTGGGCGTAAATGGTGATCGTCCGTTTGTCATGCTTGATGATGATCATCTTGCCGTAGCCGGTCGGCCCGGTTCCGGAAAAAATCACCTTGCCCCTGGCGGCCGCGTATATGGGGGTCCCTTTTCTCGCTCTTAAATCTATTCCATCATGTCTTCCGTTGGTCCTGGCTCCGTACCGGGAGGAGATATCCACCCTTTTTACCGGCCAGACAAATCGAACAGACGCTTTCGGGGAGGTATATTTTGGTTTAACGACGCGTTTTGGCCTGGAGGATACGCTTTTCGAGCGCCGGGGTATGTATATTTTTCTCCCGACATCTATGTCACGCGCGTCTTTGATACGGTTGATCCGCTGTATCTCCTTGACGGAAACACCGTATTTTTTCGCGATTCCGTAGAGTGTCTCGCCTTTTTTGATTACGTGATACTTGTGCCGAACCGCAGATTGCTGGGACGATGAAGCCGAGGGACGCTCATACCTTCGCTTGCGGATCGAATCTTTTGACGCGCACGATCCATAGAGCAGGCATGTCGATATGGCGACGATGAATACGAGCCGGTTTTTTCTAAATAAGTTCAAAAACTTTCTCAACTGCTCGTTTTGGCGTGGTGGCCCTGACAACACCTTTTATCTCCTCCCAGCTATCCAGTGCGACCACCGGTTTTTTCAGCTTCAGGGCGATGGATATTTCCGACAATGTGCCATACTCCCCGGACAGCGCGACAATGGCGCGGGCGGCGTTGACCAGCACAATGTTCCTGGCGTGACCAAGGTCCGTCGGGATGGGCGCCTGGATGTAGGGGTTGCAGTCGGCAAGAGCGGGCCCTGGAAGTATCCCGATGGTAAGGCCGCCTTTGCCCGCCGCCCCGGCGGATGCGGCCTCCATGACACCGCCCAACCCGCCGCATACCAGCGCGGCCCCTCTTTGCGCTATCAGTTCGCCAACTTCAAAAGCCATGTCCCATGTTTCCCGCCCACAGGAGCCGGAACCGACCACACCGATCATCGTCAGTTGCGTGGCCATGGTCGTCATCTCCCGGAATGTTGCAACAGGGCTTGCCAGGTCATTGGGCGAATCAGCAGGGGACGTTATTGATCGTGCATAAGTTTGAGACCGAGCTTTTTCTTGATGGCGTAATAGCGCTCCTTGAGCGCCTGTTCGTGCATCACCTCTTCTTCGGTCAGCTTTTTGAACATGGACTTCATTTCCGGATGGGTGGCCAGCTTCTCCCCCCGGCGATACCTGGCCGCAGAGGCTATTTCCTCTTTTATGGCCTCTTCGAGTATTAAAAGCAGTTCCTGCTCCACCATTTTATCATTCGGCATCAGTCTGTCACGATCGATTGGTCCTGCATGTCACCATGAACTCTTAAACGTCTACGCCGCCCGGGGACAAGCTCGGGTAACGCCCCGCGTTGGTAACGCCCCGCGTTTTGGACATATCCGCATATTCTACACTGCAACCCCGCCGTATCTTGTTTAACTTCTTTACGCGTTGTCGTCTGTTATATTGTCGTATGAAATTCCATCCATGTCAAAACAGCCGACGCGACAGGTTCACACCTGCGACAGGTTCACACCCGCGACAGGTTCACACCTGCGACAGGTTCACACCCGCGACAGGTTCACACCCGCGACAGGTTCACACCCGCGACAGGGAGTCGAAAAGCTTGTTATGCTCCTCTAAGGCGAACCGGTCCGTCATTCCGGCTATATAATCGCAAATGAGCCTGTCCTTCTCCACGTTATCGATCTGGCTGTAAACATTCGCCGGCATCATCCCCGGCCTCCGCTTGTACGCTTTGAAAAGGTCCCTTATCACCCCGCCCGCTTTTTCCTCCATCCGGATCACTCTGTGGTGCCGGTACATTTTTTCCCTCAGAAAATCCTTCAGCTCCTTTTGTTCGCGGCGCAAATCGACGGAAAAATCGGCCAACCTTTGTGGAGCCGCGCGCACCTGGTCTGCGGAGTCCACCGAGAATCTTTTCAGGTTGTTCTCCGTCTGCCGTATCATGTCCCCCACCTGGGAGTCTATGATCCTGCGTATCACCTGGTATATGGCGACGTTGCGGGTTATGGAGACTTTCTTTTTGATCAGGTATGTAGCTTTGCGCCACAACGCGATATTTTCCAGGTCTTCTTCTTTTATGACGCCCGAAGTCAACCCGTCGTCCAGGTCGTGACTGCTGTAGGCTATGGAATCGGCCATGTCGACGATCTGGGCTTCCAGCGAAGGGTGGGAAAACGCTGCGAACTCTTCTAATAGCGGGTCGTCCTGCTTGCCGGAGTGCTTTGCGATGGCTTCCCTGGTTTCCCAGGAAAGGTTAAGCCCCCGGAAATCGGGATAGCGGCGCTCTATATGGTCCACGATTCGCAACGTGTGGTGATTGTGTTCAAACCCGCCCGAACCGCTCATCAACTCGTCGAGCGCCTGTTCGCCGGAATGGCCGAAGGGGGGATGCCCCATGTCGTGGCTCAACGCTATGGCTTCGGTCAGGTCTTCGTTGAGCCACAACGCTCTTGCGATAGACCGGGCGATCTGGGCCACTTCCAGGGTGTGGGTCAGCCTGGTCCGGTAGTAGTCTCCCTCGTTGTAGAGGAAAACCTGAGTTTTGTATTCGAGCCTGCGGAACGCGGAACAGTGTATGATCCTGTCCCGGTCGCGTGTATATACGGTGCGATACGGATGTTCATCCTCGCGGTGGACGCGGCCGCGTGTCTTGCTACTTATCGACGCGACAGATGAAAGCTCACGTTCTTCCAGCCGCTCCGCTTCTTGTCTGTTCTTCACCTGGTTCTCCCCGATTCCGCCGAAACTGTTTTATACGCCGGTTGTCAAGGGACAAGTATAATATGAAAAAGCAGGTTTTCAAGCGAACCGGCTGGCCGGACCATAAACCGGCTGGCCGGACCGGCCGGCGGGAGGAATATTATCCTGCTCCCGGGCCTTGTTTATAATTGTTTTTTTTCCGTCTCCAGGTTTTTTAGTTTTACAGATATGTCTTCCGGGGTGGCCGAGGGAGAAAGGCATCTGTTGTCCAGGCAGACATACGCCGTCGTCTTTTCGGCCGGGTAACGCCCCCGCGCCAGAGCCCGATCGAGCATATCGGCCCCCAGTGGTATCCTGACGACACCCCATTGGCGCGTAACCCCGCTTGCGAGCCAGCGGTTTTTATCCGTTTCGTTCACGGCGAACGCGTATACAACCTCCACCGGGCCTGCGGAGGTTTCCCTGTGCAGGATCATCGACTCGCCGGAAAAAAGACTGGCGCCTCCCGATATTCCGATCAGGTGCGCCGCCGTTTTCGCCGCGTCGGCCGTCCGGCCAGGCTCGCCCATAGCTGTCGAAAGGCGCAGGTCCACCCGCGCAAGAACCGCGGCGGCGTTTGGCACGGGATTGTCGCTGGCAACCCGGGGCCGGGCTATGAGGTACGGTTTTCGCCGCACAAGGTAATATCCTCCGTCCCCTGCGCCGTAGTGTTTCCTGGCGTGGTCCACGTACCGCAACGCGCTTTCGAGATATTCATTTTTCCCGGTGGTCTCGAACAGATCCCAAAACGCCATCGCGCTAAACGCCAGGTCGTTAAGGGTCGCCTCTCCGGAGGATTTTCCGGAGCGCCATGTGCGAGAGTATCCCAGCTTTTCCAGTGTGAACCTCGCTCCTTTTTCCGCCCTTTTAATCATCTCCGGCTCGTTGAGCCACACACCCGCCCTGGCAAAGGCCGACACCGCCAGGGCGTGCCACGCCGACACGACCTTGTCATCCAGGGGCGGACGGGTTCTTTTCGACCGGCGCTCGAAAAGTTTCCAAAGCGATTCCCTGTGACGGTCATAGCCTGTCAGCCTCAAAACATTCTGTCCCGTCATTACCTGCTCCGTCCCCTGGTTTGTCACTACGGTTTCCACGATGTTTCCCGTGTCGGTGATCCCGTAGTCCCCGGCGAAACCGGCGTCGCCGGTGATGGTGTTTATCTGTTCGAGTGTCCATGTGTAGAATTTACCCTCTTTGCCGTCGCTGTCCGCGTCGAGGGACGACAAAAAACCCCCGTCCGGGTTCGACAGCTCCCTGTCGATGAACTCGAGAGTTCGCCGGGCCACATATCCATATTCGGGTTCTTTGATCAGCAGTGAAGCTCTCGCGTAGAGTGAGGCCAAAAGGGCGTTGTCGTAGAGCATTTTCTCGAAATGGGGCGTCTGCCATTGGCGGTCGACGGAATAACGATGAAACCCTCCACCCACATGGTCGAACATCCCGCCTTTGGCCATGTTGTCGAGAGTTGTTTTGAGAAAATCATCGTCAGCCCCCTCGGTGAGCAGAAATTCGAGAATCGATGTGACCGGGAACTTGCTGGCCTCGCCGAACCCTCCATATTTCAAGTCCATCTGCGAGCGAATCGGGTCCATATCCAGGTTGTCTATCCGCTCAAACGATCCTCCCCGCTCCATGAAAGATTTGAGAGAGGCGCTCAGTTTTTCTCCTGTCTTGGTCAGCTCCTCGCTGTTTTGCTTCCAGTAGTCATCCACACGAACCAGCAGTTGTTTGAAAACTTCACGCTTCTGGAAACCGGATGCGTAGACGGGGTGGAGGTCCGGCGTCAGAAACACGTTGTTGGGCCACCCTCCCCTGCCTGTGATGGCCACGGCGGCCTGCATGTATATCTGGTCGAGATCGGGCCGTTGCTCCCTGTCAACTTTTACACTGACATATCGTTTGTTTATCACGTCCGCGAAGTCCTGATGATCGAAGCATTCCTTTTCCAGCTCGTTACACCAGTGGCAAGCCGCGTACCCGATGGACAGAAAGATGAGCTTGTTTTCTTTTTTGGCTTTTTTCAGGGCCTCGGGTCCCCACTCATACCAGTCGACCGGATTATCGGCGTGTTTCAGAAGGTAAGGGCTGTCGGAATCGGCCAGCCTGTTTTTTTTGTGTGAGCCGGATGGTCGACCCTGCTTGTCGCTGGTATCCCTGTCGGGCATGATATTTGTCCAGTGCATGGTTAAAAGGACAACCGCTAGGCCAGCCGCGAACACGATCGGATAATAACGTCTCTTCATCTCCCGCTAAACCGCGTGACCGGGCCAAGAAGACCACCTTGAAGGCATGGCGCCGCACGTCACATCCATCGCAAGCCGCAATATATAACAAACCTGGGATGATGGCTCCAGGCGCCATCCACGCCAGATTGCACGTCTTGCCTGATTGTCAACAACCCGCCGCCGTGGCGTAAACGGGGCTTTCCAGGATCTGGTTGGGCGTGATAGCGAACGGGTTGGATTCGCCGTATGGCACCAGTATGAAATATCCGGTGTCCCCGATGGTGTTGCAGGCGTAGGCGTAGAACACGTTAACCCCCGCGGCCATCGAGGAAACAGAAAGCACACGGACGTTCGGGCTGATCTTGACATCCGAAAACTTGCTGTGGGCCCCTGCGGTATCGACGCTCATAAATGTGGTGGGGTTTTCTTCGTTTACAACCGCGCCACGAAACTGGGCGATGTCGCTCATCGCGGTGGCGTTATACGCCCGTTTGCGATAACTCTGAAACTCAGGTAGCGCTATGGCCGCCAGCGCCCCGATAATCGAGACTACCATCAGAAGCTCAATCAGGGTGAAACCTTTACGATTGTTACTTTGCTGTTTTCCGGGTCTTATCATTGATCGTCCTCCCCAAAGATTTTTGTGGTACAAACCTAAAACACAAAAACCGCTATAATGGGTATCGACGAACTTGGAAGGTTAAATCGCTGAATCGATCCGTTGACCTTTACGCGCTTAATGTACACTAATTCACTATAAACGTCAACAGTGTGACGAAAATAACAATATTTAATTAAACATGTCTGGTATCGACGCAATATCCTCATCCAACGGCAAACCTCTCACCATTCTTTTCGGAACAAACTACAAGGTAGGCCAGACAGGGCATTTCGCCTGTACAGCCCTTGAAAGGATGGGGCACAACGTCATACCTTTCACCCCCACCAAGAACGCCCCGGACGATTGGCTGAAAGTGGCCCCGGACGTAGACGCGCCGGAGCTTCTCAAAAGCTGTGGCGCCACACCGGATATTTTCCTTATGGTCGAAAGCTCCACCGGTACGCCGTTTCTGCCCAAACGGTTGGCGGATATCGAGATACCCACCGCGTACTGGATGTATGACAATTACCTCAATTTCCGTTGGAACAAGGAAGCAGCGGCGTTGTTTGACTACTGTTTTTTCGCCCAGGTAAACCGCATGAAGCTGGCGAGGCGGTACGGCAGAAAGAACATCCATTGGCTACCCTTCGCCGCGGATGAGGTGTTCCATCGCAATTTCGGTGTGGAACGGGATATTGAAATAGGTTATGTTGGAAGCGTAACGGGGCAGAAACAACGTTATTTCAAAGCGTTCGAAAAGAGTGGAATGAAAATCACCACTAACGACCGATACCTGAGCTATGAAGAGATAGGGCTATTCTACAGCCGGTGCAAGCTGGTTTATAACGTGCTCGCCCGACGCGACCTGAACGTGCGCAGTTTCGAGGCTTCTTGCGCGGGGGCGGTGGTGATTAACCAGGGCTGGATCGACGAGGGGTGCGAAACAATCTTCACGGAAGGTGAGAACATGGTGTTTCACGATTTTGACGACGCGCCGAATGTCGCAAAAGCACTGCTGGACGACGATGAAAAACGGATCCGCATGGGAGCCAGCGCGGAAAGGCTGGTCATGTCGGGCCACACGTACAGGCACAGGATGAAAAAAGCGCTTGATATAGTATCTGGAGGTGTCACCGAAGAGAGAATGAGGTTGCGATCGGGTTTTCTGATACCTGTGGCTGAAGGGTTGACATGCCAGCATCCCGGTTTTAAGTGGCGCAGGCGGGCGGCGGAAAATTTCAGGCGGGCGTTTGGCCGATCATTTTTCGGTACGGCGCTGTACCTTGTAAAATACGCCGGATACAGGGTCTTTGAAAAGCTGGAGAAACTCGTCTGGTCGATGGGCAAGGCTCCGGTTTGACAGGTAATGAGACCAGGCGGTCCATATCCCCGGTCGCTGTGTTGTGCGTCAACTCCGGTAACAGTGTGTTGTCATAATGAAATTCGATCTCGACTCGATAAAAAAAATACTCGTAATCAGATACCGCTCCATAGGCGACATACTCCTATCAAACCCCACCCTTGCGGCGTTGCGCCACAGGTTCCCCGGTGCGTCGATACATTTTCTCGTTGATGACATTTTTGTTGAGATACTGGCCAACAATCCTAACATGGACAAGATTGTCATCAACCCGCGGCGTTCCAAAGGAATGGGGCTAAAACACGAAATCACGCGAATCAGGGAGTTGCGTAAGGGGAAATATGACATTGTGGTGGACCTGCAGACTGGTCCCCGCGGGGCTTTTACCACAGCCCTCACCGGCGCCCCCATCCGGGCGGGGCACCCGTTCAGGCTCAGGAACCGGTTGTGCTACAATCTCCACGCTGAGTCCCCCGACCCGCTGGATCATAGCTGGCGCGTCCAGTTCCTCACCATAAGGCCCCTGGGTATCGAATGGCCGGAAACACCCGAATTTTTTCTGGATATCCCGGAGGACAAATCAGAATCGATGAAGCGCAGGCTCGAGGACGCCGGCCTGATGTTTGACAGGCCAACGGTAACCCTCCATCCGGGCGCCAGGGTTGATACAAAAAGATGGCCATCGGCCAGGATGGGGATCCTGGCCCGGTGGCTGGTCGATGAAATGGGAGCCGCGGTGATACTGGCGGGTTCTGAAGCGGACGTGCAGGAGATTCATTCCATACGAAAAGCTTCCGGTTACGCCTTGCCATATTTTACCGACCTGTCGCTCGGGGAGCTTGGCGCCCTGCTGGTGAGGTCGAGCCTCCTGGTATGCAACGATTCCGGACCGATGCATATGGCAGGCGCGCTTGGTGTTCCGCTGGTGGCCCTGTTCGGTCCCTCGGATCCATCAATCTGGGCTCCGGTGGGCGCCGACAAGATCATTATCACTCCCGACCCGATGGAGTGCATGCCCTGCGACCAGAAAGGGTGTCCCCACAAGGGGGATCACTGCATGACACGTATCGACATAAAAGAGGTAAAGGACGCGGTGAAACGGTTATGGGGACGCGCTTAGCCGTACCGGTGATTTCGTCATTGCTCCAGGACGGTATTAACCATGCTTTACACGCCGGGTTATGAGGATTACAATAATCGCTATGCTGCAATGGCGCTATTCGGGGGACGGCGCCATGAAGAGCCGCGTAAACCCAGGGGGAGACACATATGGCCGGTAAAGCTGACAACACTATTGTAATCAAACCCGGGCGGCAATACAGCCCCAGGATCATCCAGAACGTTCTTAACCGTATCAACGAGCTCAAGGGATTGTCCCAACCACAGTTGGCGCGGATATCCAGATCCGAGGTCAGGTTCTGGGGTCCGAACGAGTTCGTTATCAGCGAAGGAACCGAAAACCTTGACCAGATGGTCATCATACTGGCCGGCAAAGTGTTTATCAGGAAAACAGTGGACAGAGGCGGCCAGGGCGGATCTGAGCAGATGGCGGAGATACCCGGCCCTACAATAGTGGGGGAAAACTCCTTTTTCACCGGACTGGAACGCTCGGCCGGTGTGCTGGCCAAGGATCGAATACCAGGCATCATCCTTGGGAAGGACGACTTCATGCGCCTCATCAGCCTCGACAAACTTTCCACCATGAACTTCCTGCGCAATATCGCCACCGAAAACCTGCACAGGGCCGAACGGACAGCCGTGCTTTACCTTAACACGCTCCAGCTTGTGCTCAACCAGGCCAGCATCAGCCATTACAGCAACACCGAAACCCTGAACGAGTTCAGAGAGGCCCTTCGCAAAAAAGATATAGACATACAGCAGATGCGCGATCTTGTCCGGGAAATACTTATGTTTATAAGAGAGCTGAACAACTCGCTGGAAAATCTCTACACCTACGCCCATCTGCCGGCGATCAACGCCGTCGCCGTGGATTTTAAAACTTTCAATATTGACAAGGACCATATATTGTTCGAAACGTTCAAGGCTCTTACCGAGGAGCTGTACATGACACAGCAACTTGTGCCGATAGAATCGATAAACCTGAAGGATTCCATATTAAACGCCGTCATATCCACCCTTGACAAGGACATTTCCGAGGTCGGTTACCCCACGATAATAGACCGGGCCTCAAAGGCCCTTAATACGTTTATAGACATGCACGAGCAGATGGGGTTTGAAATTCGCATGACGCAACCAGCGCAATCGGAACTGCCGCTGGAAGAGGAAAAATCGACGGTTGACCTGTTGTGGGATTAATTTGGCGAGGGGGCGGACCGGTTGATCAACCCCAGCGCTTTCCAGCTTTTGCTGAATAACACGTAGCGGGAGCTTTGCGTATCCCTGAACGCTCGCCCGATCATGGCAAGGTCCGCCCCTTCGGGTTTTGCGTCGAGTATCCATCGGAAAAACCGATTGTAGAACCGGTCCGGGTACACGATGACCGCCACCGTGAATTTTCCTTTCACCGCCTTGTCAGGCATATTGAAATTGAAAGAGACGCTTTGTCCCGGTGGTATCCTGGTGTCGAAATTCTCTTTTGAAAGGTCCAGTTCCACGTTCCAGCCGATATATTTTTCGTCCACAAGCTCGGTTTTGCCATGGAGCGTAACCGCCGACCGCACAAAGACCATCGGTGTTACGTAAGTGGGAAAATAGTGCCCCGCTCCGCTGTTTGTCACAGTCACCTTTACGACTCGACCCTGTTTGACAGCTTCGATATGAATACCCTTTTTCACCATGGCGGGGTCGTGGATCCCTTTCCACAGGTGTCTCCTGCCGGGCATATGGCATCCGGCGCAGGACACGCCCTTTTTTGAGTATTCGCTGTTTTTCCACTGTTCGTACGTATCTTCCACAAGCTTGCCGTTTATCCTCCTGTGATGCTTTTCGAACTGGTGGCAAGGGCGGCAAAACCGTGACGATCCAAAGTTTTCCACCGCCACAAAACCTTCATGAGGCAGTGGCGGATCCACTGTTTTTTTCGGAACGGGTCCATACCGTTTGTGCTTGCGGACATGACATCCGGCGCAGGTCAATCCTTTAGACAGAAGTTTGGCGTCCAGATCGGGATTTTTTGTATACTTCCCTCTTTCCCCCCGGACGTATATCCTCTGCTCACCCAACGGCGCATGGCAATCCAGGCACATCTCGACCGTCTCACTTCCCAGAAACGGCGGATGTAGCTGCCCCATCAGGCCGGGACCGGCGGCTAAAGCGTGCCTGCTTTTGATCCAGTCATTATATTGCGACTCGTGGCATTGCCCGCAGTCTTCGGGATCGAGAGAGCTTTCGGTCTCGTCGAATCCGGGTGGAACCGGCCCCTGGAGCGGTATGGGCTGGCGCCAGTGCTCTGTAAATTCAAAAGCGCCGGCCCGGCCCGAAAAAGCCGTGGCCGACACCAATAGCGCTAGTAGTGCGACATCTACCGACCGCATGGGTTGCAGGGATTTTTCTTCTTCATCGAGCACGGGTTGCAGGGGTTGTTTTTCATCGAACAGGGATTTGCCCCTTTATAGGTTTTTATGTATTCCCTGTAATAGGCCGTCATGGCGGTCATATGGATGCTGTTATAGTCCAGCGGTTTCGATTCCATCGGGTTTATCAGGCAGTAGTTTATCATCTGGGACAAAGTGACAATGTCGTCGGTCATACCTTTTACGTTGTGGGGCCACAAGCCGTGGTATTTGTCGAGATTCAGGTTCTCGTGGTCCGCATGGCAGGTCATGCACGACATTCCTGAATCGTTCAGGCTCTCGTCGTTCCACATTTTTTTGCCCATGGCGACAAGCTTTTTGTAATCAGTGATATGCTTGGCTCGAATCTGCTTCTTGGCGTCTCCCTTGGAGCCCGTCTTTTTAGAGCAGGGATTGCACGGGTTGCACGGGTTCGACGCTTCGGACAGGCCTACAGACATCACCAGGAAAAAACAGGCGAACATCACAGTTAAAAAAATTCCCTTTCTCATATCTACTCCTATTGCTGAAAATTAATAAAGCCGGCGCAACGAAACGATGCGCCGCCCATGGCGGACGATGGAACTCATTTAACTTTGTACACCTCCAAGACTCGTTCCAGATCTATCGACTGTACAACATCTGATCATATGTGGAAAGCTCCAATTTTCGTGTTCATAAAGTCACGGCGCGGATCGAAGCTTCTGCGTGAGCTCGTTCAATCGCGGGCCTACGCTGACTTTGTATTCATGGGGGTTAAGCAACCTGCGTGTCGTGGGATGCAGTCGATCCAACTCCTCTTTCGCCCGGGCGCGTATTTGCAGGAGCGACGGTGATTCGGCCAGGCGGCGGCCATTAACCATCGAAGGCGCCAGCAGCTTGTCGGCGGATTTTATACCATCATAAGTTTTGCCGACATCCTTGAGAAAGGGATGTACGCCCTGTATACCGCCGGAAAAATCTGGTTTTTCGTCCTCCAGTTCTATGATGTCCCCCATCATCTCGTTATCGTGATCGAACAGGCGCCACACCTGTTTTACACCCGGCAACGTGGCTTTCTTCAAACCCTCGGTTTTTTTTATGGTGTCTCGCCATTGTCCGCCCCGCTCCCGTATGGCGGCCATTTTATACACACCGGACAGGGAAGGGTCGCCATTGGCGCTTATCAGCTTCGTGCCGACTCCAAAAATATCTATCCTGGCGCCCTGCGCGTTAAGGTCGTGGATTATGAACTCGTCAAGCTCCGAGGAGCAGACGATCGCCGTATCGGCAAGCCCGGCTTCGTCGAGCATTTTGCGCGCCCGGATGGATAAAAAAGCGAGATCGCCGCTGTCCAGCCTGATACCGGCAAGCTTGCGGCCGTTTCGTTTCATCTCCAGGCCGACCTGTATGGCCGCGGGAACGCCGCTGTTCAACGTGTCATAGGTGTCCACCAGCAAAATGGAGTTGTCCGGATACAATTCAACAAACTTCCTGAAGGCGGTTATCTCGTCCGGAAAAGCCGTGACCCATGAATGGGCGTGGGTGCCACGCACGGGTATGCCGTATACCTTGCCCGCTTCCACGTTCGACGTGGCCGCGCATCCGCCGATATAGGCCGCTCTCGCGGCAGTCAGCGCGCCGTCGTGCCCCTGGGCGCGGCGCAACCCGAACTCCAGCACGTTGTCCTCTCCGGCTTCATGGCATACCCTCGCCGCCTTTGTCGCTATCAGGGACTGAAAATTGATGATGTTCAGCAAAGCCGACTCCACAAGCTGGCATTGGTCCAGTTTCGCGATTACCCTTGCGACAGGTTCCGTGGGAAACATGACAGTCCCTTCAGGGGCGGCGAACACGTCGCCGGTGAATCTGAAACTCTCCAGGTACTCGAGGAATTCCGGCCCGAACAGGCCCAGCCCCTCCAGATATTCGATGTCGTCCGGATAGAACCGAAGCTCTTCTAAAAACCGCAGAGCGTCATCGAGCCCCGCGGTTAACGTGTAGCCACCATTAAAGGGGTTGCTGCGGAAAAACAGGTCGAAACAGGCGTCACGTCCGTTCAGCCCGGTGGCGAAGTATCCCTGCATCATCGTAAGCTGGTAATGATCCGTGGCCAGCCCCGAACGTGGAAACGTCATCGCGCGATGTCCGCTTCGCCGATTTTTCCCACGCCGGCTTCCAGCATCCGCTCCCAGGCCTTCTCCATCGACCCCTCGACATCCATTCCCCTGCATCCTTCCATGATCACGACAGCTTTAAACCCCAGCTCGACAGCGTCGAGAGCGGTGTACAGCACACAAAAATCCGTTGCAAGCCCGACGATGAATAAACGGGTCAACCCGCGTTCCCGCAGATAACCGGTAAGACCTGTGGGGGTGCTCCTGTCGTTTTCGGTGAACGCGGAATACGAATCTATCTCCCGGCAAAACCCCTTGCGGACGATCAATTCCGCGCGCGAATCGTCCAGACCAGGATGAAACCGGGCGCCATCAGTCCCCTGCCGGCAATGGTCCGGCCATAGGATCTGTGCGCCATAGGAAAGCTCCACAGTCTCGTACGGGGTTTTGCCCCGGTGCGCCGAGGCGAAGGAAAGATGATCCGGCGGATGCCAGTCCTGGGTCATGACGACATGCTCAAAACGGCCCATCAGCCGGTTTATCACCGGAACAACCTGATCGCCATCGGGAACAGCCAGCGCCCCGCCGGGACAAAAATCGTTCTGAACATCCACCACCAGCAGAAGGTCGTCTTTTGTTAGAGCTGTTGTGCGGGACATGTCGTTATCCTGATCTGGTCACTGTTCGTTTCAGTTGTTTTTCTATCTCCTCCAGGTTCAGCTTCATATCGCCGATGGCCTGCAGGGGGTCGCTGTCTTGCGCCAGTATTTTGTCTACCACGGCGAAAAATTCCCCATCGGCCGGATTGGAGCAACCTCCCCAGAAATCAGGTTTTCCGCCGCGGCCGATGTCGGACGAAATATGCGCCTTGCCCCTGTTGAAAGCGGCCCTGGCGAGAGCTTCCCGAATTTTCCCGCTGTTCATCCGGCTATAACCTTCAATCTTTCAGTTTCTCGAAAATCCGGTCGAAAGTTTCGTGGTTCTCCATAAAATTTCTCCACAGCGCGGGACCGTACCATTGTTCGCCGGTAACGCTTGTCCTGTCGTCTTTAAGCATTATATCCATCGTTTTTTCGTGGGAAAACTCCGGTTTGTACTGCCTGGCGCTTCGAAGCGCGTCATACCTGTCCGCCAAACCAACCATCAGCCCTTCAACGGGAATCTCATCACCGCTAAGAGGCTCCAGGTCGACGTAAAATTCCATGTTCTTACTAGTAGGCGAAACCTGGTTCCCGTTTTTCTTCAATCCCGGATACCCCTTCCCGTTGTATGTCTGGTGATGGTGCAAAGCTATGTTCCTGGCCATGGTGAGGCGATAATCCTCTTTGGAAGCGAACTTGATCATCTCTCCGATGATATGGGCTCCATACACCGTGTGCATCTGCATTCGCGCCCTCTCCTCGTCTGTATATTTTCTCGCAAGCTTGATAAGCTCGGATATGGCCACCTTCCCGATGTCGTGCAGGGCGGCCACTTTGCCGATAGAATCGGTGAACTTGTCATCCATCCCCATTTGTTCCGCGACAAACCGGCTATACTCGTTCACCCGCACGATGTGCTTCCCCGTGATCTCGTCGCTGTATTCCGCCGCCGCGCAAAGCCCCATGACCTTTTGCAGAAACTGCTCGTCGTTCTCTATGGCAAGGTCAACCAGGTATACGATTGTCCTGGACATGTCCACAAGGGTTTCCATGAACCTGCGTTCGTAAAAGGAAGACCCGCCCTCCTTGTTGAAAACGATTATGGAAATATCGTCCTGGTGGTAGTTGATAAAATTGTCGATATCCTCGCCTATGAAACTCTTGACCCGGGGGTCGAAGGGATACCGGCTTTCAAACGTGTCCCTGGAATCGTAATTACTCACATCATCCGACACCACCTTGTCTGTCTTTCGGGACAGAAACACCGGCGCGGACGAATTCTTGTCGAAGGTTATTCGCTTCGAGCTGATCTTGTTGTCCTCGTTTAATTTGAAAACCCTCCCGCTCAAGCCGCCTTCTTTTTCTTTCCTTGTAATCATCGCCCCGCCCCACCCGCTGTGGATAACAAAGTCGGCCAGCCTGTCGTAGATATCGTTTCGTTTGACGATGCTCTCCAGCTCCGATACGATCCCGCCGGTAAAATTCAGCAAGCTGGCCATGCTCTGGTCGAAATGTTTCAGGGGTGTCACATCCTGCAACCAGACCAGTATGGCCCCCGACCTGATCGAGTTTTCCCCCGGCGAGCGTCTGGCGTGGACAAGGTACCATTTCCCCAGCGTTTCGGAGTAGGCCTCCATGGATATATCGGCAGGCTCATCGGATCCGGCAGGAAATTTTCCCAGTATCAACCCGGCGGTGCGCGGGTCCACCAGGTCTTTTATGCTCGTGATGGACGAGCTGTCAAAAATATCCCTGAATTTTTCAGGCAAAATTATGATATCTCCGCCGGAGTCCATGACAAACGCCGGGTCCTTTCTTTGCAAGGGAAGCTCGAGAAGCTGGTTGTCGAACCTGCTGTTGAAATGCACCGACGCTTTTGAAAGCACCTGGACAAACAGGGGCACATAAAACGGAGCGAGGTGCAGGGATCCGGACAGCAGGTTTATACCGCATCCTATGATGATGGATAAGAAATAAACCGAAGGTTCTTTCAGCTCTGCAAGAACGCAACGACGAAAATAGCCGATGTCGCTCAGGGGATTTGCCGGGTTGGAAGATGCCATACGGTTATAATAATTCTCCTAACAAGGCAGAATCGACTTCGCAAAGCTTCATCATCGTGATTATAATGATCGAACATCTTTATAACAATAGTACACCCGGGATCGATATTATGAAAGCTATCTGGAATGGCGCCATTCTCGCGCAGAGCGACGACACGATCGTAGTCGAGGGGAACCACTATTTCCCGTCCGATTCCGTTCACAGCGAATATTTCAAACCAAGCTCGTCAACCTCTGTGTGTCCATGGAAAGGCAGGGCCAGCTATTATCACATCCATGTGGGCGGAAAAACCAATGAAGACGCGGCATGGTATTATCCGGAGCCAAAAGAAAAAGCGGAAATGATTAAAAACCGTTTGGCTTTCTGGAAAGGTGTGGAAATTACACCATGACACGTAAATCGAGGTGTTAAAGTGGTGTTTTTCAAGGTTGCGCAAACAGACGAGCTGGCCCCTGGCGACAAAATGTGCGTAAAAGGCGGCGGCCGGAGGATGCTTCTCGCCAGGATCGGGGACGACTATTACGCCGTGGACGACAGGTGCCCCCACCGTGGAGGACAGCTTTGCGACGGGTCGTTGAACACCGCGACCGGCGAGATCGTATGCGGTTTGCACAAATGGAATTTCGACCTCGCCACCGGGGTGTCGTCCTATAACCCGCAGGACAGGATACGGACATACAGGGTGGAGATCCGGAGCGACGGATTGTACGTCGACGTTCCGGATGAACAGACCCAGCCCCCGTTGGGCGATTACCTCGACCCCTGGCGCAGGCGGCAGGACGATATCGAGCGGGATATGGAAATGATCCACCACATGGCCGACGGCTACGTGGGAGAGCATGGATACACAGACCCGATGGGACCCGAGCGCAAGGACAACCTCTGGTCGAAGGTCGTGTTTCTGCCACGCCAATTGGCCGCGTTCCCCCTGCACGACGACGAACCGGTAAAGCTTTCCACCATAATCGGCAAATCCGCCGCCAACCCCGTCACGATCAGCCTGCCGGTCTACGTTTCGCATATGAGCTTCGGCGCTCTCTCGCGAGAAGCGAAAATCGCATTGGCTAAAGGATCGGCGAGCGCTGGAACGATGATATGCTCCGGCGAGGGTGGAATGCTCGACGATGAGAGAGATGGCGCCGGGGTTTACATCCTGGAAATGGCCAGCGGATATTTCGGCTGGACAGACGAGGCGATGGCAAAAGCGGACGGTGTGGAAATCAAGATCGGCCAGGCGGCCAAGGCCGGCATGGGCGGGATGTTGCCAGGGAAAAAGGTGACACCGGAAATCGCGAAAGTCCGGGGATTGAAACCGGGCCAGGACGCTATTTCACCTTCGCATTTCAGGGACATCCGATCGGCGGCCGACCTGAAAACCAGGGTGATGGAGATAAGGCGGAACATATCGGGAAAACCGGTCGGGATAAAATTCGCCGCAAGCAGGGTGGAGGAGGATCTTGCCGCCGCGCTGGAATGCGAACCTGATTTTATAACAATCGACGGACGCGGAGGGGCCACCGGGGCCGCACCGAAACATGTGAAGGAAAACATCTGCGTCCCCACTTTCTACGCATTAAGCCGCGTCATCGACTTTATGGTCAAACATGGGGTCAAGACCGACATCCTGGTCACAGGCGGTCTTCGTGTTCCGTCGGATTTCGCGAAAGCCATAGCCATGGGCGCCACTGCTGTGGCGTGCGCCACGTCGAGCCTGATGGCCATAGGATGCCAGCAATACCGGGCGTGCCATACCGGCAGGTGCCCCGTTGGAATAGCCACCCAGGACGAAACCCTGCGCAAAAGGCTGGATGTGGACACGTCCGCGGCCAAGCTGGCGTCGTTTTTTGAAACCACAAAACGTCAACTGGCTGATTTTGCACGCATATGCGGGCATGGGAACATTCACGACCTGTCGTTGGACGATATCGCCACCACCTGCGACGAGATATCCCTATATACCCCGATACCGCATGTGGGCAAACCACGGCCGGTTTGATATCGAGTCTAAAATATGAGATCGTAGTAAACTAGGTTTCAATCCGCGACAATGATGGAGGGCGTCGGATCGATGAGTACTCCCGATTTACCTGTTCCGCATGCCAGGTAAAAGCAACACTGCCGAACGTAAATGTATCTGCGGCATATGCCCGGCCGGATGCTGGGTTGTCGTCACTTTTGACTCCGACGGGAAGATAGACAAAGTCCGCGCCGACGAATCTTCCGATCTTGGCATGATCTGCAAACTCGGCGAACACTCGAGGGAAATTGTTTATTCGAAAGACCGGATCAGATATCCCATGAAACGGGTGGGTCCCAAGGGGACGTTCGAATTCGAGCGAATCACATGGGACCAGGCGTACGAATCCATCGCCGAAAAATTCAACAGGATCAAAGCCGACCAGGGGCCTGAGGCGACGGCGATTTACACCGGGCGCGGCAGTTTCGAGCTTTCCCTGTGCGACATTTTCCAGCCGGAGGGGGTGGCGGTGTCATCAGCGTCGAGCGTGTTGTTCCCTTTCGGTTCGCCCAACACCCTGGGAGTTGGAGCGCTGTGCTATGTCTCCTTCGCCATGATCGCCCCCCATGTCACCTGCGGCGGAATGCTGATCAACATGTATTCGGACATAGAGAACGCGGAGCTTGTGGTCGTATGGGGCGCCAACCCGGCGACCGACTGCCCGCCTCTTGATTTCAACAGGATAATAAAGGCGAGGGAACGCGGGGCGGAGGTTGTGGTGATAGACCCTCGAAGAACCTCCACGGCGAAGGCCACAGGGGCGCAATGGATACCCATAAGGTCAGGCACCGACGGGTCGCTGGCGCTTGGCATGATCAACGTCCTGATCGAGGAGGAGTTGTACGATGAAAAATTCGTCGACAACTGGACACTGGGCTTTGACGACCTGAAACGGTATGTGCAGCATTTCCGGCCGGAGACCGTGGAGAGCGTGACCGGTGTCCCGTCGGAGACGGTGAGGTCGCTGGCGCGCCGCATAGCCGAAGCCAGGGGAGCGTCTCCTGTCATGTACAGCGGGCTGGAGTACAGCGACAGCGGAGTGCAGGCGATCCGCGCCACCCAGGTTCTATGGGCGCTGGCCGGCCAGCTCGATACCCCCGGCGGCAGGTGTTTCTCCATGAGGGACAACCACTTTCCCATAAACAGGTCCGGCCACATCCCCAACCCGGACATGAAAAAGGCCCTCGGCAGGGACCGGTTCCCTGTCTACAGCCAATACAGGGGCGAGTCGCACGCGATATCCCTGCCGGACTCGGTGCTGCGCGGCAAACCGTACAAAATAAGCGCGCTGATAACACTGGGCGGATCGATCATCACCGCCTGGCCGGAGAGCGGCGTTTGGAAAGAGACGTTAAACGCTCTTGATTTTCTCGTGTGTGTCGATCGGCAGTTGACGGCCGACAGCGCCTACGCCGACATCGTCCTGCCTGCGACCACCTATTACGAAATAGATTCATATATGACATATGGGCCGATATTCCGGCTGCGGGAAAAGGTGATCGAACCGATAGGCGAAGCGCGTAACGACTACACCATATTAACCGGTCTCGCCGAATGTCTGGGATACGCCGGCGCCTACCCGAAAGACGAGCGTGCGATGTTGCGCCATGCTCTGGAAGGGTCCGGCTACAGCCTGGAGGACGCGAAAGAAGCGGGCGGGATCATCCGCAAACCAACCGCGATGAGCCAATACAAGAAATGGGAGAAAGGGACGCTGAGGCCGGACGGCGCCCCGGGGTTCGACACACCCAGCGGCAAATTCGAGATACACTCCACCATACTAGAAGAGCATGGCTACGACCCCCTGCCGGTGTACACGGAACCTGTAGAGGGCCCTTTGAGCAGGCCGGACCTGGCGGACAGGTTCCCGCTGGTGTTCAATTCCGGATCGCGGGTAACCACGGATTTCCGGTCGCAGTTCCACTCCATACCTTCGCTGGTGAAGGAACGGCCGGAGCCGACTGTGACAATCAATACACAAGACGCCGAAAGCCGGGGAATAAAAAACGGCGACATGGTGCATGTGACAACCGCGCGGGGAAAAGTAAAATTCCGGGCGATGGTGACAGATGATATTGTCAAAGGTTCCGTCGACGCGAACATGGGCGGCGGCGGGCCGGTCGGGCCGGAAGCCTGGCGCAGATGCAACGTGAACGAACTGACCGACATCAGCCGTTACGATCCCATATCGGGGTTTCCCATATACAAGACCCTGCTTTGCCAGGTGAGCGCGGTGGAGTCCGAAACATCGTGCGTTGTCATCGGCTCTGGCGAAATTGCGGAGGTGTGTGAAAGTTCCGGATCCTTCCAGGAGGGTGTGACTGCAGAAAGACAGGTCTACATGGACAACAACGCCACCACCCGAATGGATCCGGAGGTGGCCTCCGCAATGGAGCCTTTTCTGACCGAACACTACGCAAACCCCTCCAGCGTCCACACCAAGGGAGCGCAAATCCGCTTCTCCGTCGGAGCCGCCCGCCGCAAGCTTGCCGTGGCGCTCAACTGCGCCGCAAGAAGGATCGTATTCACCGGCGGCGGGTCCGAGGCGAACAACCTGGCCATAAAAGGCGCCGCGTTCGCCCACCGGAACAAAGGCCGGCATATAATAACATCCGCCATAGAGCACCCGGCCGTCGGGTCGACATGCCGGTGGCTGGAAAAATTCGGGTTCGAGATAACGCGCCTCGCCCCGGATACCCGCGGCCTGCTCGACCCTGGCGATCTTGAAGACTACATACGCCCCGACACCATCCTGGTAAGCGTGATGATGGCGAATAATGAGACCGGCGCGATCCAGCCGATAGCCGAGATGGCGAAAATAGCCAAGACCAGAGGTATGATATTTCATACCGACGCGGTGCAGGGCCTGGGGAAAATCCATGTGGATGTAAAGGAACTGGGCGTGGATATGCTGAGCCTCTCCGGCCACAAGTTCAACGGCCCCAAGGGTGTGGGGGCGCTTTACATACGCCAGGGGGTCCGGGTCGAACCACTGGTGCACGGAGGGTCGCAGGAGGGGGGATTAAGAGCGGGGACAGAGAACGTCGCCTCGATAGCGGGCCTTGGCAAGGCGGCCGAACTGATCCCGTCTCGCCTGTCCATGATGGGAAAACTCGCCGCCATGCGTGACCGGTTGCGAGGCGAGATAATGAAAATAACGCCGGAAGCCTTTGTTAACGGACCTGAACATGGGCCGTCGCTTCCAAACACGCTGAACATGACACTGCCCGGGTATCGAGGCGAATCGGTGGTGCTGGCGATGGACAGGAAGGGTGTTTACCTGTCATCAGGGTCCGCGTGCCGGTCCGGGTCGCCCGACCCTTCCCACGCGTTGCTCGCCATGGGGTTGTCGGAGGAGGAGGCCCATTGCTCCGTTCGTTTTTCGCTGGGGCATGACTGTGTCGATGATGATATAGACCATGCAGCCAGATCCCTCCGCGAGGTCGTGGAGGAGTCTTCGAGCGTCGTGCGGTTCGCGCCGTGCAGATAATCCTTAAGCGAGGAGATGGTTCGTGACTGTTATATATCAGAGTGACTGCAACAGGCTGACGGTGTATGAAAACCCCGGGAACGGCGCCGTGGAAAGCGTGGCCGAGGAGATACGGCAGGGGCTTTGCGAAGAGCAAAAACGTGTGCCATGCAAATATTTTTACGACGCCGCCGGCTCCAAGCTTTTCGAGAGAATCTGCAATCTTCCGGAATATTACCAGACGCGGATGGAGATGGAACTGCTAAACGAACACGGGCCGGAAATCATGGACGGCTTTTCTCATGGCGACATCGTGGAGCTCGGCTCCGGGGCGAACTGGAAAATCAGGAAGCTGGTTACCTCCATAGACCATCGTCGCAGGGCGGGTTTGCGTTATGTGCCGGTGGACATCAGCCATTCCGCCCTTATCGAGGCGTCTTCGGATATGCTGGAAATGTATCCCGACATGAATATCATGGGTATAGTGACCGATTTCACCCGGAACCTCGACCGGCTGGAGAGAGAACGACCGAAGCTGATCCTGTTCCTTGGGGGCACCATCGGCAACCTGGACGAAAACGAGGCGCAGGAGTTTTTGGAATGTGTAGCCGGGTCGATGAGGGACGATGACAGGTTTTTGCTGGGCGCCGATATGATCAAACCCGCAAAGATTCTCGAGGCCGCGTACAACGACTCCGCCGGGGTGACCGGGCTGTTCAACAAAAACATACTGACGGTGATCAACCGGGAGCTCGACGCGGATTTCGACCATTCGCTTTTCGTCCACAGGGCGTTTTACGACCCGCGACTGGAGAGAGTGGAGATGCACCTTGAAGCCTGTGAGGATATGGAGGTGGAGATCGCAGGCGCGGGGATCGAAGTTGCGATCATGTCTGGTGAAACCATCCGAACCGAGATATGCCGCAAGTTCAGCCGCGTAAGCCTCGAACGGATGGTGAGATCCGCCGGGCTGAGGGTGGACAGGTGGTATACGAACGATGATCGCTGGTTCTCATTGACAGAGCTGGTTAAACGATGACGGCGCCGCTGTTGTAACCGGGACGCCGCAAGGGGAGATTATATTGATGAAAAATTCGAACAGGACGTGGCGCAAGCTGGGCGCGGTCCCGCCCACCGACCTTGTCGAAGCCAGGATGAGACTTCATTACGCGTCACAGCTGTCTTCGGCGATAGGAGCCTGCTATATGGAGCCGCAGGAGGATTACGGGCACGTGAGCATGAAATGGGCCGACGGTGTCCTGATGTCCGGCGTGGCGGATGGAAGCGTTCGACTGCGCGGCGTTCTCGATATATCCGCGCTGAAGCTTGCGCTTGTCGAGGATGGGGGCGACCATTCCAACCCGCTGGCGTCGCTTGCGCTGGATGGCAAAACGGTCGACGAAGCGTTCGATTGGCTGAAGGGCGCGGTGTCCGGTTTCGGCCTGGACCCGTCAAAGCTTGCGATAAACACGGAACGTCTGCCGGATCACGGTCTCCGGTCGGGGGATCCATTTTCCATCCATGGTGTTGAACGAAGCCTCGAGGAGTTCGACAGGTACATGGCCAACGCGGATCTGGCGCTTCATGAAGTCGCCGATACGCGCGAGGGCTCATCCGAGGTGAGGGTTTGGCCTCATCATTTCGACATGGCCACGGTGTTCTCTTTTACCGGCAGGCATGGTGGTGACAGCATGATCGGGGCGGGACTCTCCTGCGGTGACGAAAATTTTGCGGAGCCATATTTTTATGTTTACGTATGGCCGGCGCCCGAAGCGCCGTCTTTTCCCGATTTCAGGGGGTCCGGCCATTGGTATACGGGAGAATGGACAGGAGCGGCGGCGCCAGCCTCATCGATAATCACCAAAACCCAGGCCAGCGGACAGCGCGCCGTGAGCGCCGGATTTTTCGAGTTCGCGATCGACACGCTGTTGCGTTTCTGACCAGGCCATCCGGGCCGGTCTTTCATTTTTTAACAGATATATCATTGACCAGATTTAACAGTTGATGCAAGACACCGTCACGCCCCGGAAACCGTTCAGTGACGACAGGGTGTTGTTGCTGATATTGAGTTTCCTGAGTCTCTATATCGAAATCATGCTCATCCGGCATCTCGCCAGCGAAATAAGGATTTTCGCTTATTTCAAGAATCTCGCCCTGATCGGGGCGTTCCTTGGGCTCGGATTCGGCTACTTGTACCGCCCGAAAATTTGCTTGTCGGTCACCGTGATCTGCGTCGCGGTCATAGCTCTGCTTACCAATCCCGCGTCGAATTTCGCGTCCATATCGGAATTGCTGAACGTGGGCGGATTTAACACATGGTCGGAGACAGGCTACTCCGGATGGCTTCCCTTCATATCGGGCCTGGTCATGCTCGTGGCTCTGTTTTTTGTAATTATGGCGGCGATGGTCCCGATGGGACAGGCGCTGGCGCAAATATTCGACAGGTCGAAAAACAGGATACTCGACTATTCAATAAACATAATCGGGTCGATCCTCGGTGTATGGTTTTTCGCGATTATAAGTTTTGCGACTCTAAAACCTTTCACGTGGTACCTGACGGCCATGGCCATCATCCTTGCCGTGTGGAGCTGGAGCAGGGCCAAGACCATCATGATCGCCACGCTCATCGCAATAGTCGGCATTTCCTTCACACACGCAGAGACGCGGGCCAGGGGCATGGAAATATGGTCCCCCTACCAGAAAATAAACTTCAGCAAGGAGATATTCTCCTATGCGGATATAGACGGCGCAAAGCGTGTAGATTACTATTCCCTGCAAACCAACCACACGATATACATGTACCTGCTCGACCTGAGCGATCCTCTCCGGCAAAAGCATCCCCGCCTCTTTCCGAAATGGCGCGACAGATATTCCTATTATGATTTTCCATATAATTTCCCCAAACGGCTGGACGGTGCGCTGGTTTTGGGGGCGGGCGGAGGCAACGATGTGGCCGCGGCCCTGCGGGCGGGCGTAAAGCATGTCACCGCGCTGGAGATAGACCCGGTGATCATATCCCTGGGAAAACGTTATCATCCGGAAAAACCATACCTGTCCGACAGGGTGACCATCATCAACAACGACGCCCGGAACTACCTGCGAAACAGCGATGACAAATACGACCTGATCGTGCTCGGCCTCCTGGATTCCCACACGTTGACATCCAACTTCTCCAACACGAACCTGGACAGCTACATGTACACGCTTCAAAGCGTGGGGGATATGAAACGCCACTTGAAGGATGACGGGGTGCTGGCCCTGTCGTTCCAGGTCACTTTTCCGTGGATCGGGTCCAAAATCCATAAAATGGTGGAGCGCCAGTTCGGCGAGGATCCGTTCGTGTTCTATTTTCCATCGGACCGGTTTTTTATCCGTGGCACCGGGGGGACATATTTTATCGCCAGCAGGGATTCCGCCCTGCTCAACGAGCGGATCAGCGGAGACAAGATCATAAAGGGTCTCGCGGAGCACAGCCGGAAAATGAAAACTCTCTTCAAGGAAACTCCGTCGAAGGTCCAAACCGACGACTGGCCATATCTATACGTCAAGACCAGCTCGATACCGGAGCTTCACCTGACAGTCTCTGTCCTGCTCGTGGGGATATTCGTGTTCGTTTACATATACTTTTTCGGAGCGCCACGAAAAGAGGATTTTCATTTCGCATCCCTGGGGGCGGGGTTTTTATTGCTGGAGGTTTCCGTCATCAGCAGGTTCACCCTTTTCTGGGGCTCGACATGGATAGTAAGCTCCATCGTGATATCCCTGATACTGATCGCCATACTCATCGCCAACATCCTGTATCTGTGGCGAACCAGGCGCGCGCCGTACACAGCCATTTACGCCGCACTTGGCGTTGCACTGGCGGTGGCCTATTTCACACCGCTGGAGTCCAACCTTGTGGCGCTGTTGTACCTTGTCCCCTTCACCATCATAGGATACCTGTTCGCCCGATCGTTCGCACAGGCCCAGGTCGCCCGGCGCGCCCTGGCGTATAACCTTTTCGGGGCTCTGGTGGGGGGGTTGTCGGAGAGTGTCAGCTATATCACCGGCTTGAGCTCGCTGATACTCATCGCCATGGGGTTTTACGCTTTGTCGTTCGTTTTTCTGCATGACAGGGCGTAACCGGCCAGGCGCCCGGAACCCCTGACATAAGCGCACACGCTATACACCGCCCCGACCAACCTTAACGCGCAACATCAACTATACTGCGCAACACATTGAATGAGCGCCACATAACCTTAATCATATGCTGTAAAAACGGCGTGCAACCACCCTCTTTCCATCGGGGAGCGGTTCCTGCCTACAGCCTAGCTGTTGTCATGGCGACGGGTTTTGTTGGTTTGAGCCAGAACTGGAGGAATCGCCTGCCCGTGCGCTGGATGTGCGTGTGGCCGTCCATGTTCCGTCGACCCTGCTACTGGCCACTTCACTGCAATAGATGACGTTTCCGCTCATGCAGTTGTTATCGGGACAGACCGTACCGGTAAACAGGTATGTGCACGAACCGCAACCGCTTCCATAACATGGATGCGAGACTGTCACGTTCGACCCCGATACGGATCCCGTGCCGGCGGTTGTCGACCCTGTAGAAGCTCTGACGGCGGTCAGGGTGAGCACTCCGCCACTTTGAACGACTGTCCATGTGGCGTTAAAATTCTGGGTGGAGGCGTTTGTAAAAGTTGTGTATACCTCTCCCACGCTCCAGCCTACTGCAACATTGGCTGTTGATGATCCTCCGCTGTCTCCCCCGCCGCTGTCGCCGCAAGCCACCAGAAAGATAATGGATAATAGAAAGATCCCAGAATATTTTTTCATGATACCGCCCCTGTTTATGGTAGCAATCAACTGAACTATTTATACCATACTGTCCGGACGCCGTCTAAAATAAAGCAACCGGGAAAATAGCGCCGGTATCGCGCAGGCGCTCCGGTTCAATCCATCTTTTCCGTTCGTCCTCACACCTGATAGAATAGAGAGATGATTATTCACAGGTACAGCGAGTACGAGGAGCCGGAAAAACTGCCGTTTACCCTCGACGATGTGATCCGCGCCATGACCGACTGGCGTTGGTGGACTATATGCCCTGGATTGAAAACATTTGATAAAATGCCTTAAGCAACAGGAAAGACAATATGACCGAAGCTTTCATAATTATGCAAATCGGGAACGAGGAACTGGATCACTTATGCAAAGTGGCGATAGTTCCTGCACTAAAAGCCTGTGGACTTGATGCGAAACGTGTTGATAAGCACAATCAAGGTGGTCTGCTAAAAAGCGAGATCATAGGATTCATTAAAAGAGCCGAAATTATTGTTGCCGATCTGACTAACGAGCGTCCAAATTGCTACCTCGAAATCGGGTATGCAATGGGAATTGACAAGTTTCGTAACCTGATACTCACAGCCCGAGAGGATCATTTTCCAGAGAGCGAAAATTACACGCAAGGAGGCCCCAAAGTCCACTTTGATCTGGGCGGTTATGACATCTTATATTGGCATCCCGACAAGATAGATGAATTCCGAAAAGAACTCGAAAAACGCATCCGCCGCCGTCAAGCGGTTTTAGTCCCTGCTGTCCTAACACCCACCAGCCCCTGGGATGACGAATGGATTAGTTCTCACCGTGAAACTGCTTTGACAGATATGAGTGCCACGGGGCTTACAGGATTTATGGAGATTCGTTTTGTTTTAGACCATCCCAAACCGTGGAAGACGCAGAGGGAGCTTGACGAAGCCGCTCGCGAATCAACATTAGATACGTTTGGGTGGCCAATCGGTGTTTATCTTGGTAACAGGGATGAGCATCGTCCGAGGCCGGAGGCCGATGGAATCGTTGCTCAAATTGCCATCGATGACCGTTCTTCTTATGATTATTGGACTATTCGCCGAAATGGCGATTTCTACCTACTGAAGACGATCTTTGAAGATACCAGAGACGGAAATAAGATATTTTTTAATACAAGAATTGTACGTGTAACGGAAACACTTCTTTACTGCGCCAGGCTTTACAGTCGTTTGGAGGTAGACCCGACAACCATTGTCAACGTTGCAGTACGCCATGGTGGGCTTGATGGAAGAATTTTAAGTGCATCAAATCCTGGTCGTACCATGTCGGTAAAACGTATCAGCTCAGAAAACGAAATTGAATCTGTGATACGTTCATCTCTGAGCGGTTTGGAAACAGATTTAGTAGAGCTTGTGAAAGAGTTATTGGCGCCGTTATTTACCGTGTTCGATTTCTTTAAGCTAAGTGACGATATCTATGAGCAGATTGTGAACGACTTTGTGCAAGGTCGCGTTACATAAATCGTGGAGACCTGATCCCTTGCCGACACCTGTGGGCCACACACTGGCGGGACTTGCAATTTGGTCCCTCATCGAAAAACCATCTAGCGTCAGGGAGGCGTTCAGCGGTCGTTGCGCCCGCTGGATGCTGTTTTGCGTGATAGCGTCGAATATTCCCGACGCCGATTTTATCTTCTGGAACGGTCACGGGTTTACTATCTCCGGGCTTTATCATCATGGCGCAACCCACTCGATCGGGTTCGCTCTTTGGCTGGGAGCCATCGCGGGAGCCTGGATACGGGTCAGAGGAGGAAACATGGCGATGAAGGTGTTCGTGCTGACCAGCCTGCTGTACGCCACACATGTGTTTATGGACATACTCATGATCGACACGTATTATCCCAACGGAATTGGAGCGCCGGCTTTGTGGCCTATATCCGATGTCTACCTGATAATCCCGCTGATGCCGGGGGTCAGCAGGGCAGAGCCATTCTCGCCGTCGAGTCTTTGGGCCATGTCTTTGGAGATAATCGTGTATGGATCAGTGTTCATCGCGGCTGTTATATGGAGCAGGTTCTACGGATCTTCAAGGCGTGGCTGACAGCAAAAAGCAGGGGAAGCCCCCTCATTTGGCGTGGCTTTCAAGTTTTTTGATCCATTGAAGCGGCTCTTCGAGCTCCGGGTCAAGCTGATTTGATTTTCTGAAGCTTTGCAGGGATTTTTCCTCGTCCCCCATGCGGTAATAGGTCATGGCGACGTTGAAGTGGATTCCCGCGTCGTTCTCGTCGATCCCGAGCGCCAGCTCATACATTTTCATGGCGCTGTCGAAGTTGCCGGCCCGTGAATAGGCTATACCGAGCCGGTTGTATACGTGGATCAGGTCCGGGTCGATCTCTCTTGCCATCTCGAAGTATCTGATGGCGTCGTCGATCCACCCCTTTTTCAACGCCAGGTTGCCTATTTCGATTACGAAAACCGAATCCCTGGGGCGTTTGGATACGCTATAGTCGAAAACCTGTACAGCGTCCTCCTTGCTCTTGATCTCCGAGGCCACCAATGACCTGAGCAAAAGCGATTTCGGATCGTCCGGTCGCATGTCAATGGCCCGTTGCGCCACCCGCTCGGCCGCGTCTAACTGCCTCAGGGCGATCAGCACCTCTCCCATCTTGATATACGCCTCGAAAAAATCGGGATTGCCCTTAAGCGCCAATCTCAGCAGTTCTTTCGCCTGTTCATAATCTTCGCTGGCAATAGCGTCCATCGCCTTTGTGAAATGGTCAAGGGCGGTCGATTCCTCCGCTATCTGGCTTCTTTCTATTATTCCCTTGGCAAGTATCACCGCCAGCCCCTCTTCGATCTTGAGGGTGTTTATGGGAGCTTCGATCCACATCGGAACTATCTCGGAGTTGGCAAAAATTTTCGTGTGCTCTTTGATCCTGTTCGAGAATATCAGCATCGGGGTCTGCTTGAACCGGGTCGAATCTATCAACTCGTGAAGAAAATCGAGCCCATCTTGCGTGACAACGGAAAATATGATGATAGAAGTGGTGGAAAGCTGGAGCTTTTGCCACGCTTCGTCAAAATTGTCATAGTCCGCTATATCAGTAAAACCATCGTTGCGCAGGTCCTTCTTGATGCGGCTACGCTCCATCTTGTTCCGTTTGATAAGAGTTATTCTGCGCTTGGCGTATTTCTTATATAACTCTTTTATTTTTTCGAAATCTGCCACACTCCTGCACCACGATAAGTTATTAGATAATTATATCATAATTAGTAATAACAGGCAAATGGCGCTAAAAATAGGTAGCTGAGTATGTTTTTCGCACAGGCGGGGTCATCCTGTTACGCAGAAATGGCGCGCCACCCCGGCGTAACAGGATGATTTACGGCTATCCGTGGAAGCCTTGTCACTTGCCCGGTTTTCTCTTGATCCCTTCTATATCCAGCGAGATGTTGATCATGTCGCTGACGACAAGCCCCCCGTTGTCGAGAACTTTATGAAAACTTACGCCGAAATCTTTCCTGTTGATGACGCCTTCAGCGTGAAATCCGGCGCGCTCGAAACCCCACGGGTCCTTTACGCGGCCAAGCAACTCGCCGTCCAGGGTGATGGATTTTGTCACGCCTTTGATGGTCATGTCTCCCACGACTTTACATTTTGCGCCATCGTAGGTGATCTTCGTGGCCTTGAATGATATGACAGGAAATTTTACGGCGTCGAAAAAATCCGGTGATTTAAGATGGGTGTCGCGCTTCGCGTTGCCGGTGTTGATGCTTCCCGTCTTCACGGTCGCGGCGGCTCCGATCAGCTTTCCCTGCTCGTTAAGTTCGAAGTTTCCGGTGAAACTGTCGAACTTGCCTTTCACGTTGCTTATCACCATATGCTTGGCGGAAAACCCTATTGTCGTATGATCCTTGTCCACGTCATAAATCGCCGCGTAGACGGCGGATGGCGCCATTAACATAAACGCGACATATACCATGAGGATAAAACGTTTCATGATTCACATTTCCTTTGTAGCAAGAGTTAAAAAACGTTGCGGCTTCATGCGGCCACGGGGTTACAGGTTCTTATGGGTTCCGTCACAATAGGGCGCGTTTGTGGTCCGCTTGCAGTTGCACAACGCCACCTGTTTGCTTTCGTCGATCGAAAATTCCATAGGTGTAATGTCCGTCCCCTTGTGGGACCCGTCGCAAAAGGGTTGACCGGCCGACAGGCCGCATGCGCACCAGTAGTAGCTTCCTTCCTTAAGAACGGTAACAACCGGCGTTTTTCCCGCCATTTTAGGTTCACTCATCTCATGACCTCCTGTTAAAGTTTCATCATACAAACATCTCCCGCCTTGCGGGTTACAAACATTACAAACGTGTTTTTTCCACAAATTCCCTGGCGCCGGAGCCGAGCTTTTTAAGCAACACGCCCAACTCTTCGTGTTCATGCGCGGACAGCGAGCCCATCGCCCCCACGACGCCACTGGCCACCTTGGGGAAAAGCGTTTTTATCATGTTCCGGCCTTTTCTTGTGAGACGGACGATGTTGCGGCGCCGGTCGCGCTGGTCCTCAACCCGAGCGACAAGACCTCTTCGCTCCAGGTTGTCGGTTATCATCGTGATGTTGCCCCCGCTTTTCAGGATTTTTCTACCAAGCGCCGCCTGGTCAAGCGGTCCAAGATGGTGTATCACCTCCATCACGCCGAATTGGCCGGGGGTGAGGTTCGAGCTGGAGATGACACGGGCTACGCAAGCCATTACCGACTCTGTCGCCCGGGAGAGTTTGATGAGCGTATCGAGCGCTCTTTTCTCGCTTTTACAGCCTTTATGCCTGGAGCCCATATTGTTCAGGTTTAAATAATTTAATATTAAAGTATATCCGACCGGGTTGTTTGTCAACTCTTTTTGCGGCAGGCGCGGGGCCGGTGTTCTTCACACATAGCCAGCGCGAATCTCCGATGGAGCGGATTATGAACATTTGCGCGAATAAGCTCGTCAACCATGGTAAAATCAGCTTTTATAGCAAAATATTACAAGAGCAGTAAAAAATTGGAAAAACATGGACGCGCCCGAAAACGGGCGATCTACTCCCCCTTCATCTCCGCTGGCGTGATCTCCGTTGAAAGGCTCAAAAATCTGGTCGAGACCATGGAAGCCAATGGGGCGAAAAACGTGAAACTCAGCGGCGAAATCATATTCGTCTGGGACCGGCCCGATTTTCCGGACTCTCTTGAGGAAAAAGTCGAATTCAAACAGAACCAGTTCAGGTTCGGCGGCGTGCGGCCTGTCAAGATGTGTTCGGCGGAGACCTTTTGCGAAAGATACCAGCAACCTGTCCTGGACCTGGCCTACAGGATCGACAAGCTGTATCACGACACCCATCTCGAAATGAAGCTGGTGATAGGAGTGGCCGGGTGCCAGAGATCATGTAGCGAGCCATCCACCAAGGATATCGGCGTCATCGCCCACCCAACCGGATTCGAGATGCTGGTCGGAGGCGCCGCAGGGCTCCAGCCGAAGATCGGGCGGAGGCTTGCCATTATCCATGACGCGGACGGGGTGATTGAAACCATAGGACGCATTCTTGAATATTGCAAAAAACATGGAAGAAGGCATTCCAGGCTGGGTAAAATCATAGCCAAACGGGGAATGGACGATTTTAAAAACGAAGTTCTGGACGCCAACCAATTGGTGACCGAGCCGTCTATGGACGAAAACGGGATCAGCGACAACGGCGACCGATCGGCGTGAACGCACGATCATCGCCCCATCTCCCGCGGGGTATGACTAGCTCGGCTCCAGCAGAATATGGGTCCGCACATCCTCCTCGCTCCAGCCGAAAGGAGCGTCGAACTCCTCCACTCCGTTAATTTCAGCCATGGCGGCCCAGAGCAGAAGATGCCTGCGGGTCACCTTCATCGCCGTCCCCCTAGCGAGCGACCTGGCGAACTCGTCACGAACTTCCACAGGAACGTATCTTGCGAACTCGTTCGGAGGTGTGGACAGGTTGTTCATGATGGCGATTTCCGTCTTGTACCACGCGTCCACTCTTTTATATTGCGACATCGACTTGTGACTGTTTTCCATTTTCCACCTCGACCTGAATACGGTATAAATATTTTTGATTGCGATGATACGCACGCAGGCGCCAAGATGTCACTCCAGGTTGAGCGAAAAGAGGATATTGTTGTTCCTGAAAGAGTTGAAACGGCTGGTTCAGCGAAAACCCATGGCAATCCGGTTTAGACAGCCAGCATCCCCGGTCAAGAGCGGTATGAAACGATGTTCGGAGGCTCCGACAGGTCTGCGAATCCGCAGATGGGTACGCTCAGGTCGTATCCAGCGCTCTGGTCCAGATGAATATACTCGCAGTCGTCCGAAGGTTTTGCCGGGGCGGCGAAATTGGGTATTTTGTCGACGCCGGAAAACGGAATTTCCATTTCCCTGGTCTTGATTTCAAAACCGTAATGTTTTCGAAAATAGAGCTTGAGCTCGTCCACCTCTTTTTCTGACAGGAATTGGTCGATCAGATTTCGAGCCTGCGCCTGCTCTTTCGTGTCAAGGTCGCCATACCCCTCCAGCGCGGTTTCATAAAGCCCCACGGGCTCGTGCCCCACGTGCTCGTGCCGCGTGGAACAAAACCAGTCTATCACCACCGAGTCGCGGTTCCTGTAGTTTTCGCGGACAACAAACGCCCTGTACAATTTTGTCATGCTTCTTTCCCTCCATCATGGCCCGACGCCAAAACTCTTTTGTTGTTTTTTCTCATGGTAAACCCGGCCCTGTCGAAATGCTCGAGAATGTCTATGGCCGCCTTTCTCCCTACTCCGAGCAAATCCCGATACCTGGCGGTCTCCACGAACCCGGCCTTTTCAATCTCTTCCACCAGCGTTTTTTGCGCGCTGTCAAGAGTGTCACGATGCAACGTGTAATCCGGAGCCAGGGTGACCAAGTCTCCGGTCTGGTTGAGGATTCTGATCATCTTTTGGGCCTCGCTTTTTTTTATCCCCAGCATGCCCCCCACCTTGTCGGTTTTTGGGGGGGACTTCAGCCCTCCGGCCCTGTAGGCTTCCAGTATTGATCTGCGCAATTTCTCGTTTCCCCCCGAAAACTCCACCTGCCGGCCTGGCAGTCGCAGAGCGGAACCGACGCACTCTATCCTCCTGGACGATATCGCCCGGCGTATCCAGTATCCGGCCAGTTCCGCCGTGAGCGAAGGCGCCGCGGAGCTTGCCAGGGACGATTCCTCTATTCCCTGCAAAGCCGGATGTTTTTTGTGAAAATTTCTCACTGCGCCCGTGATAGCGTCCATAACATCGTCCGCCGCCGCGGTGATATAAGCGTATTTTTCGCCCTTCCATTCGAATGATGAAACTTCGCCGGAAAGCTGGTTCATGATTTGCCCCACCCTGCTCTCTATGATGTTGAACATCGCCATCAACGAAGAAACCGGATACCCAAGGGGACGTTCTTTTGTGACGGCTCTGACCCCATCCGCCAGTTCAGTTCCGGCGAGCGCGCTCCATTTTTCCATAAGCGCGTTCAAGCGCCTGCGTCCCAGCGGCTTTCCACCTGGCTCTGCGACAACACCTACGCCGACGGTGTGCCGCGCCGAAGAAGAGCGCAGGACGAACTTGTCGCCATGGATAATGTGCGCGTAACCCTCGAACCGCACCTGGGCGATGGACCGGCTCCCCGGTTCCAGGCTTTTCCGGCTGGCCAGGTAGACCCTGCACAAGGTTTCGGCGGTATGGACATGCAAAAGATACGACATGCCGTGGACGATCTTTAACGGTGAAGTGGAATGACACACCACTTCCGCGGTGAACTGTTTACACGTTTTAGCGATAGCGTGGTGAACGATGACCGTTCCCCGCTCGATATCCCCCTTGCTCGCCCCGGTTATGTTTATCGCGGTCCTGGTACCCGGTCCGGCGTGGTCCACGCTGGCCCCGTGACTTTGAACCCGACGAGCCCGGACCACCTTGCCGCCGGGGACCAGCGTCAACCGGTCCTCCGGCTTTACTCCACCGCTCGACACCGTTCCCGTCACCACCAGGCCATGCCCCTTGATGGTGAACACACGATCAACGGGCATACGGAAAAACCGGTCCGACCTGCGGTTCACCACCGTGGAGCAGAGCCGCTCCAGCTCGTCCCGCAGCCGGTCGATCCCCTCCCCCGTCACACTCGAGCACTTTATTATTTCAGAACCTGCCAGGTGGGAATTGGCGACAAGATCACCCACTTCCATCTCCGCAAGCTCTAGCGTCTCTTCATCCACCAGGTCAGTCTTGGTCAGCACCACAATACCGCGATTCACACCGAGAATCTCAAGTATGGCAAGATGCTCTACAGTCTGGGGCATAACCGCGTCATCCGCGGCGACCACCAGCATCGCCAGGTCTATCCCGGCGACACCTGCCAGCATGTTGTGTATGAAACGCTGATGACCGGGGACATCCACGATCCCCGCGGTCCCGCCACCGGGAAAAGTCATCCTGGCGAATCCGATATCGATCGTTATACCGCGCCGTTTCTCCTCTTCGAAACGATCGCAATCGATTCCGGTCAGGGCTTTTACGAGGCTCGTCTTGCCATGGTCGATGTGCCCCGCCGTTCCTATTACGCATTGAATCAGGCTCATGGGTTATGTATAGCCCAAACCCGCGTCCCAGGCAACCATGGCAAGCGTAACCGCGCGCCGCGCGCCACGCCAAAAAGCTCGACTGTCATCGGTTCAAATTTAATATTTGACATGGGCGCCGGTCAGCTTTAAAATCACTGCTTCCCTAAAGCGGGGTCGTAGTTCAGCTGGTTAGAACGCCGGCCTGTCACGCCGGAGGTCGCGAGTTCGAATCTCGTCGACCCCGCCATTTTTTCAGCGACTTGAAATTTCCCACGCCCCCGGATCGCCGGGGGAAACCAGGGGAGATTCTGAAGAGTTCCCATTCCCGCGCCACTTTTTGAAAAGCGCACGCATCATGGGGAAGGTTCCGGGGCAAACATCCACAACTCGCCGGCCGCTTATTCCTTGCCGGTGATGATGTCGAATCCGCGATAGATGATCTGCCTGGTCAAAGAGCCCATATGCCTGTATTGAATCACTCCGGCTTTATCCACGAAATAGGTCGACGGCAGGCCGAAAACCTGGAAACTGTCCGTCACGTCCCCTGTTTCGTCCAGCAGCGTTTTAAAGGCGTACCCGTTGGTGTCGATGAATTCTTTCACCACTTTTTTCGGCTCTTTAACATTGATCATGATCATTTCCACGCCGGAATCCCTTTTCGCACGGTAAAACCGGTCGAGCTCCGGCATTTCCTCCAGGCATGACAGGCACCATGTCGCCCAGAAATTGATTATCACCGGTTTGCCGATCAACTGCCTGGAGCCGAGCTTGCCACCGGTCAACTGTTCAAGGTTAAACTCCGGAACCGGCTGAGGGGCCGGCCTGGGAGGGGACTCCATCTTCTCCTCCGTGCACGACGCCAGGGCGACCGCCACAAAAACGAGGGCTACGAAAATTTTTTGCGCTGATTTCATCGGTTCAATTCGCCATGCTGACTTTTTCTATTTCCGGGGGATAGACTATCGGCAGGTTCCACCGGTACACTCTGTCATCCGGCCCCCCTATGCCCTGTATCACCAGCTCGAACCATTTTATGCCGCTTTTAACGATAGCGTCGTCCCCTTTTTTTCTGAACTTCACCAGCGCCTCGAAATGATGTTTATCCGCAGTCTGAAATCGCAGGCGCCACGGCGGCGTCGTCGCTATTTTACCCAGGTCGGAGCGCATATAAACGATCTTGTCCAGGTCGAACAGGTCCAGCTCTCCCTCGTGCACGGTAAAGCTGATTATATAAACATGATAGTTTTCCAGATCATATTCGTCTATCAGATATTCAGCTCCGATCGAGGACAGGTATTCCGGGGTGGCGTAGATCACGTCCAGGTAGATGTCCCCCTGCCCCATGTCGTTTCTCCACACAGCCTCGTGGACCTTTTTGCGGACATCAAAGGAATATGTGGATTTTGTGGTGGGGTAGGTTTCCTCCAGGTACTTGATGATAATGTCCGCCTCCCCGCCTGAGATGTTCACCCCTTCTTTCACCCTCATCCTCTCAACCACCTGGAACCAGCCGGCGGGGGACAGGACAGCGGTTATCATGGCCGATTCTCCGTGGCACTGCCGATAACACCGTTTCTAGTAGATATACCGGACGTCGTCGGCGGTTATTTTCACATTGTACCCCCTGTTGAAAAGCTCCAGCTTTGCTCGCCTTGTGACGGTGTCGATATCCGACTTGAAATCATTATAGTTGTCGTAGAGGACGAAATACCCCCCTACCCCGGTGAATACAAGGAGGAGGGCCGTGATCGCCACGGCGCCTACGATCTTTTTTATCACTCGCATCATTTATGATCGTACGCGCATCGGAATCCGTAATCGTTGAACCTGCCTCCGCCCTCGTCACCCAGACGGGTGGACGACCGGACGGAAGATTGCGGAGAGAGCCAGGACCCGCCCTTTAACAGTCGCAGTCCCTTGCTTTCGTCATAATAACCGTCAACCCACTCCCACACGTTGCCCGCCATGTCATAGGTTCCAAAAGGGCTCTTGCCGTTCTCACGAGACGCCACGGGGCTCGTGCCGCCCAGAAGTGAAGAGCCGCTCTGCTCACGATCGAACGATCCCACCTTTTGTTTTGAACCACCTTTCACGCTATCCATATACACAACGTTGGCCGGATCGAACTGGTCTCCCCAGGGGTATATACGCCCGTCATCACCCCTGGCGGCCCGCTCCCACTGGGCCTCCGTAGGAAGAGCGCCCCCCACTTTCCGGCAATATTCGTCCGCCATGTCCCATGTGACGTTCACCACGGGATGGTCCGCCAGGTTGGCGGGATAGCTGTGGTCAGGGATGATTTTCTGATACTCGGCGTTGGTCACTTCCGTGGCGTCAATAAAAAAGGGGGGCAACTCCACCTTTTTCCGCGGGGTTTCGTCCATGTACCATTCCACTTTCGCCCTGGGTTCGGAAATCTGCCCCTTCAGCTGGCTGGCGTCGGCGCCCATGATGACGATTCCGGCTGGAACAGGCAACCTTGCGCCCACCTTACCGGCGTTTGACACGACAGGGTACGCCACCATGACAGATATGGCCAGGGTCACAAGCGGACGTGCTATACTTTTTGCGATTTGAACTTCTCCACTATCATCATCAAACCGGTATATACCAGCGCTGTCCAGACTATCACAATCAGGCCGAATAATACCATGTCCTTGGCCGGATATCCCCCACGGGTTATCTCATACCATTTGCCCGAAATTCTCTGGGCGGGTGTAAGTAGCGCCTCCTTGCCATAACGCTTATAAAAATAGGCTGTTATATCTGTTTTAGTAAGTGACGCTTTAAGTTTATCGCCTATCAGGTCTTTCCACTCGAGACCACAGCTCATGTGGCAGTCCTCCAGCACCATGGGACATTCACAAGGACACGCCAGCGAATGGGATACGCCCATGACCGAGTTGTCCGGAGCGGAAACCATGAATATATATTTTCCGCTCATAAACGCAAGAACGCCCAGAAACGAAACTGCCAACACCAGCGTTTTCATTTTACGCACATACCATCATCTTCCGGCCCGTTTTCGGCGACGGGCATAGAAAGCCAGGCCCAGCGCCACCATTCCCACCACAAGCAGTATCTCTCCTGTGCTTCCCTCGAACATTCCCGGCGATTTCATCGCAGAGAACTTTTTCTCCACAGACGGAGCCGCGCCTTTTTTGAAATACGAAACCGTCACCTGTCTCAAATCACCTGATTTCACTTTTCTATACGTGTATTTCAGGTATTTGAATCCGTCTTTTTCATATGTCTCCATCGGCGCCGGGGTGATAGTGAACTTGTCCGCCCTTAATGGCCGTTGCACATGGATTTCCAGCGTGTTTATGTCATAGGAGGTGTCCACGTCGAACGAGAACTCCCGCATGGAATTCTCTTTTAC
The DNA here is from genome assembly GCA_024275315.1 of Nitrospirota bacterium. Classification (GTDB taxonomy): domain Bacteria; phylum Nitrospinota_A; class UBA7883; order UBA7883; family UBA7883; genus JAJRZK01. The sequence goes on along the minus strand of JAJRZK010000049.1, from coordinate 96,916 downwards.
CTGGAACGGGGTGTATTGATAGTCTATGAAAAAATCGGAGAAGGGAAGCTTCACATCCAGATAATTCCGGTCATCCCCCTGCTTGATGTCGAACAGCTGGCAGAAATGATGCCCGCCGGGGGAGAGACTGCACACATCGGTAAGCTTTGTCACCCCCTTGGGGAGTGTAAAATTGACCTCCGTGGGGAACGCGGTCCTGTCGGCGAACTTCCCTTCCTTGATGACGATTATGGCAGGGGCGTCATACTCCGGCATCAGGGTGACTTTCATGCGGCCTATCACCAGCTTTCCGCCATCGTCGGACGGAGACTTCACTCCCCCTGTTGGGGGTTTTATTCCCCCCGTCATCGGCATATTCTCCTTCATCCCGCCAAGGTCCGCCGGTCGCTCCATCTTCGAGTGATCCATTTTGGAATGACCCATCTTGGAATGGTCCATTTCGCCATAGGACATATCGGCGAAACATAAAACTATTGCGATCGCCAGAATCGGGTGTGGACTGATTTTGTGTTTTGTGCGGGTTTTCATTTTGTATCCATATCCATGTGACCGGAATGATCCATAGCGGCTCCCCCCATGGAGCCGTCGCTGTGTACATGGCCCGGCTGTTGCGGCACGAACCTTCCCACAAGAAAGCTCTTGTAGCTTGTCATGCTACCGCTCAGAACGAGGAAAGCGAACGCCAGAAGCGCGGCTCCGCATATTTTTATCATCCCTGTCTGTATCATGGCCGAAGGTTTGGCCGATACAGCCCAAAGTATGACAGCGGCCAGAGCGTAGATGGCGGTAAACATCCCCATTGTGTAAAACAGGATCAGCAATCCGCCGAAACCGGCGGTCTCGGCCACGCCTGACAGGTTATATATTTTCGTTAGAATGGGTGTCACACAGGGCTTATACGCCAGCGCGACGGCAGCGCCAACCAGGAGTTCCGCCAGCGGCCTGATGACTTTAAAAGAGCCGGCCGTCCGGTCGATTGTCAGGATACCGGCAAGGTAAAGTCCGGCCATCCCGCCGATCACTCCACCGAACTGGTTGAGCAACCCCTGGTGTCTGAACAGGAATTTGCTAAGGCTGGTGGTGGGTGTGCCGAGGGCCACGAACACAACGGCGAATCCGACGAAAACCAGCGCGCCAGACGTGAGAAACAGGGTTATCCGCTCTTTGCCGGAGGCGGAACCTATGAGGGTGGCCCCGACCATGTACGCCAGCAGAAAAGGGATAACCTGCATCATGCAGAATATCCAGATGGAGAAAAAGGCCGCCAACCCCCCGAAATAAGCTTCGATTATCGACATAACTACATGTGCGTGAACACTACGCCGAGCCAGAGGCGCCGACGCCGTCGGACAAAATGCTGGTCAACCCCCCGCTGATCTGTTCATATTTTTCTATCTTGCCAACGTAAACCGATTTTATAACACCCTCGCTGTCCACAAAAACGGTGGTGGGCGTAATAGACACCCCGACACTGGCGGCCACATCGTCCCCCCCGACCGCGCACGCCGGAAAGGGGAGCTCGTGTTTCATCGCAAAATCCTTCAGCTTATCGGAAGAATCCTGCACACCGACGCTCAACACCTTGAGCCCTTCGGCCTTGTGGTCCTCGAACGCTTTTTTTATCCAGTCGACCGACAGGTGGGAGCATGGACACCAGTTCGCATAGAAAAAATATATGGTGGGGCTTCCCGTAAAATCGGCTTGAGAAACCTTTCGCCCGTCAGTCAGCGCAAGCGAGAAAGAAGGCATGGAATCTCCCGCCTTGAGAGTTTTCACGTTCCTGGATTCCACGGAATGATTGAATATCGCCGTAAGCAATATACCGGCGGCGGCGAGATAGACAAGATGGTTGAGCCGTCCGGGCCGTGAGACGTCGGCCCCCTCGACTTCCTGCGGGCCGGCCTTGCCGGATACTGCCTGATCCATTTCCCTCACCATGTCATAAGGACAGCCCGTTTCATTATCATTGGTTTGGACCTGTTGTGGATTTGGTGTTGTCGCCGGGTTTTTTGCCGAGGTCTTTCTGAGCGTCCAACTGTCCGGACATGTGCCCTATCTTGAGGTCATCGCGCATGCTCAACGCATATTCGATCGGCCGCTGTTCCACCGGTGTTTTGTACAGCTCGGCCAGCAGGTCATATTGGCCGATCAGCTTGAGAATGTCCTGCTCCCGGAAGTCGGTCTCCCAATTGCCCACCAGCGCGTTCCATACCTGTACGATGGCCACGGCCTGGGGCTGGGTGATATTCGTAAACTCCATGTCCGGTTTGGATTTTCTGAAGTTGTCTATAAACGTCTGCATATGGGGAACGACGGCCACGAACGGAGGTCCGCACCGTGGACAGTACAGCTTTATTCTTTCAACGCTGTGACACTGGGTGCATATCGTTTTGGCCAGGTCATAGGCTTCCATGGGTGTATATTCAACATAGCCGCTGGCCTTGGCTTCGCTGAGGATAAGCCCTTTTACGGGGTTGGGGATGATGACGCCGGCTACTACGATGATGAGCAACGCAACCAGGCCCATCGAGAATATTGTCGTCGCTTTCAAGTCCACACTCCTAAGATACAGACCAGAAATACTTCTCTTGGTCTACGTTGATATTCTACAATCACGAAACCGAGTTTACAACAAAAGTTATGGCGAAATTTTCCGAACAACCAAAAATCCACTGTTTATAAACAGGTTATCAGCATAATCGTTATGCCCTGGCGTTACGGCGCCGAAAGAATATCATGCCGGCGCCCAGGATAACCAAGGACGCGCCCACGATTTTCAACATCCTCTCCCTCCTCAGTTTCTGCGCTTCAGCGGCCCGCCAGACTATATAGTTGGCTATATCCCACCTAAGATCCTCGAGCTGATCGTTATTCGGGTTTTTTACATGTGCAGGCATCGGCGTCAGCGGGATGCCGTTGGTTATGCGGGTGTAAATCGCATCGGGTGTAGCAGGACCGATGAAGGTGTCGGTCCTGGTCAGGTCCCGGGGCCAAATCCTGTCGCCGTAATCATCCCTGAGCTTTTTAATGGATGGTCCCTGTCCCGTCTCACCATGGCATTCATGGCAAAGCAGCTTGAAATAGGCCCGGTTGCCCCGTTTTACACTGTCCGGTGAAGGTGGAATCCGCCCGCCCAAATCGAGCGGCTCCGGGTTGGGCTCATCGTCGTACAAATCCGAAAGGGATTTTAAATACGCCACCAGGTCCCACCTTTGTTTGTCAGTGAGAACTTTTTCCCACGGCGGCATTCCGGCTATTGACATGCCTTTCGTTATCGAATAATAAATATCCTCGTCCCTGGAGAGCATGGTTGTCGGCGGGCTTGTTTTTATCTTGTACAACCCTTCGGTAAAATCCCTTGGCCGCCTTGGCAGGTATTGGGCCGCTGTTCCATCGCCTTTGCCCCCGGGCCCGTGACACTGGACGCAATGCACCATGTAAAGCGCGGCGCCGTTCTCCACAGAACCGGGCGTGGCAAACGATCCGCAGGGGATGGATAATAACGCCATTACCAAAACAAGGCACGCAACCGTGACCGGCGAAAACGGTCTTGAAGCGGCGTTGGAACGGCGCGAGTTCGTACCGCTCACCTTTACGCGTGACAAAACATATACTGCCATTATCTGACCATGATTCAGGGCTACAGCCGGATATTTCGATGGCGCGTCCATAAAGCAAACCCGACGACACCCAAGTCGCGAGGGCGACACCCAAGTCGCGAGGGCGACACCCAAGTCGCGAGGGCGACACCCGAGTCGCGAGGGCGACACCCGAGTCGCGAGGGCGACACCCGAGTCGCGAGTGTGGCACCCAAGTCGCGAGTGTGGCACCCAAGTCGCGAGTGTGACACCCAAGTCGCGAGTGTGACACCCAAGTCGCGAGTGTGGCACCCAAGTCGCGAGTGTGGCACCCAAGTCGCGAGTGTGGCACCCAAGTCGCGAGGGCGACACCCGAGTCGCGAGGGCGACACCCGAGTCGCGAGGGCGACACCCGAGTCGCGAGGGCGACACCCGAGTCGCGAGGGCGATAGTTAAAACCGACGTTTTCAATTCTACATCAATTCCGCCGCGGCCGGAGGCTTTATGGATGTTTTTTTTATTTTTTCGGCATGCACATTTCAGGCGTGACCGGTGTGCGTATAAAGAGAGAATTTTTCGTTTTAATAGCCCTTTTTTTGCGTTAGGCTAGGAGGCTGATTAACAGATATATCCTGAGTGGTCGCGTATGAAACAAATAGCCGGGCTCCTGTTTTCATCCCATTTTGCAATATTTGCGATCCTCTCCACGCCAACCCCGACAGCCGCGACGGGATTGTCTCACGGGAGAAGCTCCGGTTTAAAGATAGACCCGGCGCAGGGAGTGTTCCTGGTGGCAAACAAGGAGATGCCCGATCCACGTTTTTACCAATCCGTCATCCTCATCACCCATTATGGCGCAGACGGCTCCGTGGGGATTATCATCAATCACCCGACCGACGTTTCCCTTGCGCGCGCCCTACCCGACATAGACGAGCTACAAAGTCTGGACGAGTTGCTTTATTACGGCGGGCCGGTCTCTTCGAACATGTTCGTCATGCTGTTTCGAAGCAAGGAAAAGCCCGCCGCGGACGAAACCGACAAAGTGTTTGGCGACGTGTTTATCAGTGTAAACATAAAAAAGCTGGCCCACCTTTTCAAAACCCCGGGAACCGACGCCAGGGGATACGCCGGGTATTCCGGATGGGCTCCCGGCCAGCTCGATTATGAGATCGCCCGGGGAGACTGGAAAATCTTCAAGGCGAGGGTTGATGAAATTTTCAGGAAAGATATTTCCCACCTGTGGCGGGACCTGTCGTTTGAGCCGAAACCCGAACAATGGATATTCTCCCCAACCGGAAAAAATCCGCAATACACCCACAGGTAAAGCAGACCGTTCCGCCCGGGGTCAGCCGCTATTCTTTGTGCGGATATCAATTTATCGATAGTGACAGCCCGGTAAGACAGGCCGTTCTGTTCGAAACCAGCAGCTATTCTTTTATGCGGATATCAATTTATCGATAGTGACAGCCCGGCAAGACAGACCGTTTCGCCCGGAACCAGCAGCTATTCTTTTATGCGGATATCAATTTATCGATAGTGACAGCCCGGTAAGACAGGCCGTTCCGTTCGAAACCAGCCGTTATGGTCTCCGCTGGCTACGGCCGTAAGACCCCACCCTCGAATCTCTTCGTCCACGTCCGGACGGTTTTTTGGCCCCATACGAGCCCCGGCCGCCCCCGCCCCCATAGCCGTTGCCGCGCCTGGTTCGGATATAAGAGGGAAAAGAAGAAGCCGCCGCCGCCGCGACAGAGTGGAAAGGGTGTTTTTCATCCACCGGCACGGTTGACTTTATCACGCGCTGGATGGTGTTCAGATGAGAACGCTCACCTATGTCGCAAAATGTAATGGCCATACCCGCCGCGCCGGCCCTGCCTGTCCGGCCGATCCTGTGCACATAGCTTTCAGGCTCGTCCGGCAACTCGAAGTTGATGACGTGACTGATCCCGTCGATGTCGATACCCCTAGCGGCGATATCGGTGGCCACCAGGACACGGGACTTGCCGGAGCTGAAATTATCCAGCGCCTGCTGGCGCGCTCCCTGCGACTTGTTTCCGTGTATCGCCTCGGCGTGAATCTTGTACCGGTTGAGCTTGTCGGCCACGCGGTTGGCCCTGTGCTTGGTGCGTGTAAAAACCAGCGCACGCACAACGGATTTGTCCTTGAGCAACTCTCGCAGAAGCGCTTCTTTGTTGGAGTGGTCCACGAACATCACTTTTTGTTCTATAAGCTCCACGGCGGAGGAAATGGGATCGACGGAGACTTTCACCGGGTCGTTGAGCATGTTGTCGGCCAGCTTCGACACCGCCGGCATCATGGTCGCCGAGAAGAGCATGGTTTGCCGTTGTGACGGAACCGCCTCGGCTATTTTGTTGACGTCGTTGATGAACCCCATGTCGAGCATTCTGTCCGCTTCGTCGAGTATGAATATTTCAACCCGATCCAGCGTAAGCAGCCCCTGCCCCATCAAGTCCAGCAACCTGCCCGGCGTGGCGATTACAATATCCACACCGCGTGCGAGCGCGCGAGCCTGCGGCGTCTGTCCGACACCGCCATAGATCACGGTGTTTTTCAGCTTTACGTATCTGCCGTATACGTCGAAACTGCGCCCGACCTGCACCGCCAACTCTCGTGTGGGGGCAAGTATCAACGCCCTGGGAGCGCGTGGAACACGCCTGGTCTCGTCCGCCAGACGTTGCAACGTCGGCAAGGCGAACGCGGCTGTCTTGCCTGTGCCGGTCTGCGCCAATCCCAGCAGGTCCCTACCATCTATCAGGTGCGGGATTGCGGAGATTTGTATGGGTGTGGGTTCCTTATACCCCTCACCGCGCAGGGCGCGCCTTAAGGGAGGTATTAATTCAAGATTTTCAAATGTTTGGTTTTCCATATTTTTTCTGTTTAAATTGTAAAAGCAAATGCGAGCTACAAGCGCGCGGTCTTCCGATCGGTATCCGGCTTTCGTGATTTAATTTCACCGAAAGACCCGAACACCTTTTGCACAGTCTCCTCGTGGGCCGGGAATGGCGGATTCTCTGTATAAATGTTCCTGTTATCCTTTCCATTTCTTTAATGACATACCAACCCCTGGTCAGTTTGTCCTTATCGCCCTTGTCGGGAAAAGACTTTTTAATTTTAGGAGAAAACGCAGGCAGGCGATGTATCCGCAAGTTCTAACTAAACTAAAATTCAGTGCATCCGAAGTTGAATCCCACTGTCCGTTGGATACTACAGCAACCCCAGAACATTGTCCAGACAAATCTGCGAATCCACGATTACCGCGCGCCATAACGGCGCCTCTGCTCCTTGCGCCATGTTAACAGCGTCACGCCTTGATGTTGATGATCGGTTTGAGATGGCTTGTAACTGTCACCAATTTTTTCTGCTGTTCCATTATTTCGTAAATATCCTTGTAAGCCTCCGGCGCTTCATCGATGGTGGAGGGTCTCACCCTGGAGGTGATCCCCTCCATCTGTCGCGCGAATTTCGCCATGTCAATCGTAGCCTTCGCCTTTTTGCGGCTCAACGCCCTGCCGGCTCCGTGGGAGCTGGAGAACAGGCTGTCCGGGTCGCCCTTGCCTACCACGATAAAACTGCCATCACGCATGTTGCCCGGGATCACCCCTTCCATCCCCTTTTCAGCGTGTGTGGCGCCTTTGCGATGTATCCACACGCCGTCCTTCAGCTCGGCATGGTTATGGGTGCGGTTGATAAACGCCAGGGTCTCCGGCTCCTCGTCTTTGCCGAGGTGATGATATATCTCCCGCACAACGCGGTTGATCATTCGTTTCCTGTTTTCCAGCGCGAACTCGACGCAAAACTTCATATCCATGATATAGTCCCTACCGGCGGACGAGTTCACGTTGAACCCAAAATGACCCTCTCTCGCTTTCTTCCCGCCGGAGGCCAGCTTCATGTAGTGCGTGGCGACAGAATGCCCCACGTTGCGGCTACCGGAATGTATAACCACCCATACGGCGCCAGACTCGTCGTGGCTGATTTCTATGAAATGGTTGCCGCCGCCGAGCGTGCCAATCTGCCTGAGTCCGTTTCGCTCGAATATTTTTCTCAACGCCGATGTCATCGGTATCTTCGCGTGGTCCCATTGGCTGTCGTGTTTGTTATGGGCGTACCCGGTGGGAACAGCGCGGTAAATCCCGTTGAAGATTTTTTCACGGTACGGCTCGATTTCGCTCCTGCCAAGCGTCGTCCGCGCGGCCACCATGCCGCACCCGATATCGTACCCCACCCAGGAGGGCAATATAACCGAGTCGGTGGCCACCACCGCGCCTATGGGAAGGGTATAGCCGAAATGAGCGTCCGGCATCAACGCCGCCTGGACGGTGAACCCCTGGTTGACCGCGGAATAGAACTGGTCCAGCACACCGGGCTCCGGATCTTTGGCGAAAACGCTCACTTTTTTGCCAGTCATAATATAACCTGTCACGCTGTTTTGCCTATCATCTCTATTATACCCCTGCAACCGGCCGCAGGGTCAGCGTGACACATGAACAAAATCCCGAAAGGGGGCCGCCCGGTTAATCGAGTTGACCACGGGTTGCAAGGCGGATAGAATCCGTGGATTGTTTGTTAATTATTCCTTTGGGGGTTTTATAAAGTGATAGACAGGCCTAGCTCGAAAGAGGACGAATATTTCGCCAAGAGAGAATTTGAACGCAATAAAAAACTGGACGAGGAAAAACAGCGGGCAATGGCGGAAGCGGAGAAAAACAGGCTTCGTGACCTGCATTACATGTGTTGTCCGAAATGTGGAATGCATCTGATAGAAATCGACCACAAGAATATAAAGATAGACAAATGCTCCGGTTGCGACGGTGTTTGGCTCGACGCCGGAGAGCTCGAGGAGATCATGTCCGATGACGGTGGAAGGTTGCTCGGTTTCCTGAAAATGTTCAAGGATTAAACCCAAGCTCCCTTTTCAGCGCAAAACCGGCTATGCGGTTTCGGGAATCTGTCATCTCGTCCAGGGTTGGTCCATCTCGTCGATTTTCCTGTCGTCGGGCGGGCCGCCCCCAGCGGACAGGCCGCCCCCGTCGGACAGGCCGCCCCCGTCGGACAGGCCGCCCCCGTCGGACGGGCCGCCCCCGTCGGACAGGCCGCCCCCGTCGGACGGGTCGCCGTACGATTTGTAGTCTATGTGGAACTGGTCGACCCATTCCTGAAGTTTCAGCGACTGGTCGTTAATCTCGTTGGCGACCTGTTCGGACTGTTCCGCCTGCGCGGCGAACCCCTGGCTCAGCTCGTGGACCGATCTTACTTTCGCCAGCATGCCGCTGGTTATTCCCGATTGCTTGTCGGTGGAGGTCGCTATCCCGTCCACCATTTCGTTGACCCTGGTCGTTTCAAGAATGATCTTGTTCATGACTTCACTGGAATGCTTCATGGAATCGACAGCTTCCGACGTGAACGACCGGATGTCCTGTATCATGCGGCTGATTTCGCCGATGGACCGCGTCGTGCGCTCCGCCAGCTTTCTCACCTCCTCGGCCACCACGGCGAAACCTTTGCCCTGTTCACCAGCGTTGGCGGCTTCGATGGCCGCGTTGATCGCCAGCAGGTCGGTCTTTTTCGCTATGTCCTCCACCACGAGAAGGATATTGCCTATCTTGGAGGAATAGTCCGAAAGCTTTTTTATGGCGTAGGAACTGTTGTTTATGACTTTGCCGCCGTCGAGGGCCAGCTCGTGGGTTTGCGTGGAGGTGCGAGCCACATCCACGGTGCTTTGAGCTATGTTGGCCACGGCCTTGTTCACCTCTTCTATATCGCGGGTGATGTGGTTTACCTGGTCCGCCTGGCTCCTGGCCTGGCTTGAAAACTGCTCTGTCGTGGCGGAAAGCTCCGTCGTGGCGGAGGCCAGGTGCTCGGCTGTTCTGGCCATCTGGCCGATGATGGCCTGGAATTTTTGCATCATCTTGTTAAACGCGCTCGACATCATGCCCACTTCGTTATCAGACTTAATCTCGATACTCCTGCGCAGGTCGGAGTCGCGCTCCACGGACTCCATGGTTTCGCGCATGGTGGACAGGGGACCGAGAACCAGCTTTTGCTGGATGAACAATATACTCGCCAGAAGAGCCACCAGCCCCAGCAGATTGATGATGACAAGCTCGGTGAGGTTGGTGAAAAGCGCGGCGTCTATCTCTTTCATGCCCATCAGGATGCTCACACCGCCGTTTACGGTGCCGACTTTTCCGTCATGACAATCCAGACAGTTGACGCCGGACCTGTCCTTGACCATCAGGAAAGGGACCATCGCGCGGAATTTCCTGCCTTGCGGGGTTTTGATGACATCGAACCTTGGTTTCCCGTTTTCAAGCACTTCTTTTTCGGCGCTGTTCACCGGTTGTTCACCTTCAAGCCCGGGACCATATTGCCTTGTGACCGATTCACTCCTGAAAACCCTGATCTCGTCGAAACCGAGGTTGTCTTTCATCATCCGCAAAAACTGTTTCCGCTGGGCGATGGTGTCCTGGATCATCATAATGTTCAAAGCGTTAAGCATGGCGTTGGCGGCGCTCTCGGAAATTGTTCGGGCCTGTTTCAGCGCCTGCTGTCTCTGGTCGGATACGGCGATGTACATGTTGAAGATGGAAAATAGTGTAAAAAGCAGGCCTATCAGGACCAGGAGCCTGAATTTCAGTGATTTTGAGAAGTGCAGTTTTCCGGCCATATGTCAAATCTTACCGGGTGTCAATTCCGCGACCGGCATATCCCCGGATTGTTTTCGTCATGCCGGTGTCAACGATGCGCCCAGGACCACGCTACCTGGAATTAACGTTGAACTCATCCACGACATTTTGCAGTTTCAGCGACTGGTTGTTAATCTCGTTGGCGACCTGTTCGGACTGTTCCGCCTGCTCAGCGAACCCCTGGCTCAGCTCGTGGACAGACCTCACGTTTTTCAACATGCCGTTGGTTATCCCCGATTGTTTCTCGGTGGACGCGGCGATCTCGTCTATCATCTGGTTGACCTGCGTGGCTTCGATAATGATCTTGCTCATCACCTGGCTGGAGTGCTTCATGGAATCGACGGCTTCCGACGTGAACGTCTGGATGTCCTGTATCATGCGGCTGATTTCGCCGATGGACCGCGTCGTGCGCTCCGCCAGCTTTCTCACCTCTTCGGCCACCACGGCAAACCCTTTGCCCTGGTCACCAGCGTTGGCGGCTTCGATGGCCGCGTTGATCGCCAGCAGGTCGGTCTTTTTCGCTATGTCCTCTATCACAAGGAGAATGTTGCCTATCTTGGAAGAATAGTCCGAAAGCTTTTTTATAGCGTCGGAACTGTTGTTTATGACTTTGCCGCCGTCAAGAGCCAGCTCGTGGGTTTCCGTGGAGGTGCGAGCCACGTCCACAGCCCTGCTGGCTATGTTGGCCACGGCCTTGTTCACCTCTTCTATGTCGCGGGTGATGTGGTTTACCTGGTCCGCCTGGCTCCTGGCCTGACCCGAAAACTGCTCTGTCGTGGCGGAAAGCTCCGTCGTGGCGGAGGCCAGGTGCTCGGCCATATCGGCAAGCCGTATTATAAGCGCCCTTATCTTTCCCACGAACTGGTTGAACAGTTGACCCACCTCGGAAATCTCGTCGTTGGATTCCACGTTGATGCTTTTGGACAGGTCCGCGACGCTCTCTTCGGCAATGGCCCTGAGCCTGACAATTATGTCGTTGATGGGGCTGGTGATGGAGTTGGCCAGCATCAGCGCCAGGACGATCGATATAACCGACATCATCAGGGTAAGCAGGTTGTTGCTGGTGGCGGTGGTGTTGGTGATGCGCTTTGTCTCCCCGAGGGTCACAATCATGTTCGCCTTGGTCATGTTGACAATGTTGTTGATCTTGCCGCGAAGGATCTCGACAAACGCGTCCACGTCCACTTTGATGCTCGACCCCGCCTCGTCCTCTTCGGCGGCGTAAATCTTGGACATGACATCAGCCATTTTGAAATATTTGTCAAAATCATTCATGATGTCGGCTATCTGTTTTTTCATCTTGTCGTTTACGGCGATTTCACTGGCCTTAAGGGCGTATTTCGTGAAATGATCTTTCCACCGGTTAGCCTCTTTTTCATCCTTTTTCGCGCCGCTCAGGGACAAATCGGTGAAATACTGCTGGACCTGGATTATGGCCATTTGCATTTCCATGCTGGCTTCGGCGAGTGGATAGTGGACTTCGCTGATGTCGTAAAGCCCCTTGATGATATTTTTCGAGGCGATGCGCCACATCACACCGGTGTAAACAAGCATCAAAACCAGTATGCCAAGGCCGATAATCAGCCTTGCCCTGATCCTGATTCTGCCTAAAATATTAAATTTCATAGCCCCTGACGAGAATGAAAACCGGACAAGGCCCACCTACTCTTTGATAGTAAGGACGACTTTTACTTTCTTGTGGTTAACCTTGTCGGCGAACATATATCCGAGCCCCCCCTTTTCCGACGCCACCTTCGATTGCATCAGCACCTGGGATTTGAGGGTATTGGGAGGATTTTTGGCTGTGTTGGTTATTCTTTTATTCGCCCATTCCATAGTCACATCCTCAGGGCTTCTTTGCAGAATTTTCGCCGAAAATATTTTCCTGGCCTCGTTGTTGATGGGAAGATCGTATATTTTTACCCGCTCACCGGTGGACCACTTTACGGAAATATCGGAATAAAATTTCTTCAGGTCCTGCTCGGTGACGCTTTCCACAGGGTTGTCGCGGTTGACTATTATCGCTATCGTTTCTGAAAACGCGGTGTTCGCCGATAGCGCAATGGAAACATTAACCGCTACCGCCAGGAGGGCCAACGATCTGAATGAAACCATAAATTTCCCCATATCAAACATTTGTTATCCCGGTCAGAAGAAAATCGCGGAACTCAATATCCACTCGACATAGTCCTCTGCAGAAGAACCGCTTTCGTGGGCGTAGGAGTTGATCTCTATCTTGGAGACAACCGTGGGAGTCCAATGATAGTTCATCCCGCCGGTATTGACGGTGACCTGGTCGAGGTCCGCCTGGTCACTTGGCTCGTAGAAATCGTACCGGTAAAATATGGTGTGTCTGCCGATAGAGTATTGCACCTGGGCGTAATAGCCGATGGACCTGTATGTGTTTCCCTCCGCGGGATCATAATCGCCGATGGCGTATTCCGATTGAAACTTCATCCCAGCGTACCTGAAAGCCAGGTCGGCCCCGATCGATGTTTTTCCCGTGCCGTTGTTCAGCGTGTCTGTATAGCCCGACGCGCCTGCCTTAAGCTCAAACGGGCCGTTTGCAATGAACTGAAGACGACCACCAACAGCCTTGTCCTGGTTCCCGTCTCCATGCCCCTGGTTACCCTCCCCGTTACCGTAATACAGGTTGTAATACAGCAGGTTGGTGTCCATGTTAAAATCGCCGAAAACGGAGACGCCGTCCGTGTATTGCGGAAAAATCTTCCTGATATGTTGTGGCCGCGCCTGGGTCGGAACAAAGGGTGGATAGTGGTGTATCAACCATATCCCCGCGGGAGTGAGAAACCGGCCCGCGCGGACGTTAAGCTTCTGGTCGGCGGTAAAGTCCGTGTACGCCTGTTCCACCAGTATCTTGCCTTCGCCGTTTATTGTTTCTTTGGAGGTGGAATACTCTATGTACGGGGCGTCTTCATACTCGATTTCGGAAAAGATTTTCCACTTGTCGGTCAGGTCCCGGTCGAAAAAGAGCGACAGATGATGAATCCGGAACCTGCTGACATCATCTTTTTGTCGGTGGCGATATATTCCACGGCCAGGTAGCCGGAAATTCTCACCAGGTTGTCAAGCCGGGTTTCCAGGTCGTCGCCGATGGCGGAGTTTATTTCGGAATTCGCCTCGAGTTCCTCTATTTTCTCCTCGAGCGCCTGGATTTTCTTCTCCATCTCCTCGTTGGTCATGCTGGAAGCGGCGGGAACGGGTGATGTTATGATAACCAGCGCTATGGCAATGGCACAAGCGACGGCTTTGCCGGTCATGAATCGCATCTACGAAAACCCTCTTAAACCCTTAATTGCTTTTAAAAGAATCGGTCCAAAAAAAACACCTGCTGTTTAAGGCATTCTCCGGATGCTACAAATATATACAATGCGAGCTTTAAAAGATTGCAATACTAACACATTTTATCTGTTGAAAGAAATTAAATTACGCATGTTTCCGCAAAGTTGGCGATTGCCCGTCCATGTTTGATTTTACGCGGAATATCCAGTTGTTTTCGGGATTCGCACCTCGTGAAAAAACCGGAACCGGGCGCCCGTCCCCGAAGCCGCTTTGCGCAAACATCGAAAAACTTGCGTCCATCTTGCCATAAAATGTAGTATGCAATGTGACGTTGCGTAGTAGCGGGCTCTTGATGGGGAAAAGTCATCCGAGTCTGTCAACTGAAACGGTGCTCGGCCCAAGCCGTTGAGGAACCAGTATGCCAAAATATATCAATTTTTATATAAGCAACGAGCTTTTCGGCATAGATGTCCTGGTCGTCCAGGAGATCATATTTCTGTCGGAATTTCGTATCACCATAATCCCCAACGCTCCGAAATTCCTGAAAGGCATCATCAATTTGCGCGGCCTGATCGTGCCCCTTATCGATTTGCGGGCGAAGCTGAACCTGTCCATGTCCGAGGACAGCGACGAATCCAGGATAATAATCTGCAAACTCGACGAGACAAAAAAAATCGGCGTCCAGGTGGACTCGTTATCGACCGTCATGGAAATTCCGGCCGACAGCATCGACCCCATGCGGTCGGAAACAACCATCATCGACCCCAAACATATACTTGGTGTCTACAAGGGTCTGGATTCGCTCGTGGTTCTTATCGACATAAAAAACCTGATCCGGGATCCGCAGGAATCCGCCGAGCCGGGCCAGGAAGCGCAACCTGCGTGAAGATGGCGCCAGAATGCGTAAAATAGTCGTGATCAACCAGAAAGGCGGAACGGGAAAGACGACCACGTCGGCGACCATAGCGTCTGGCCTGCGCCGCCACAACAAAAAAGTACTGCTTATCGACATGGACCCCCAGGGAGGTCTGGGGATCTGGTACAACCTGAGGTTCAGCCATAATCTGTTTCATCTTCTGGTGGAAAACATCGATCTCGATAGATGTCTGTATCCGATAGATGACAATCTCTGGCTGATCCCCAGCAACAAGACACTGGCCCAGGCGGAGATTTTCATGGCGACCCGGAACGACCGTGAGAAAATCCTGATCAGGGCCATGAAAAATCTCGACGGCATGGACTACGTGATCCTGGATTGCGCTCCGTCGCTGAACCTGCTCAACCTGAACGCCATGTTATACGCCGACGAGGCTTTTGTTCCCGTGGCGATGGATTATTTTTCGTTGATCGGAGCCAGGGAAGTGATCGACAACCTGGAATGGATTCAGTCCAGGATGGGGCATAAACTGAAAATCGGGATGATTATCCCCACGTTTTACGATAAACGGGACAGAAAAAGCCAGGAAGTGCTTGAAAGTCTCAACAGCCGTTTCGGTCAAAACGTATCCAACCCGGTAAGAAAAAATGTAAAGCTGTCCGAAGCGGTCGGGGCTCATCAGGATATTTTCACATATGCGCCAAAATCGTATGGCGCGGAGGATTATGACAAGATAGTGCGGAAAGTGCTAAATGGCGAATAAAGAAAAAAAGCCGGTCCCGGGCAAAAAACGCAAACGGGCCAAATCGGCGAAGAAGCCAAGAAAGCCCCTGTTTGAAAATCCGTTCAGCACCGACGAGCAGATCCTGGGGCAGTTTTTCACCAAGTCACACGACGTTTCCCCGGAACAGCCAGAGCCGGACACGCAGGGCGGGCCCTCACCGCAGGAAACCGCCGCCGACTTAGACACCCCCAAGAGCAACCCCGGACCCGTAGAGGAAAAACCAGCCCTGGAACCGGAAGCGCAAAAAAAATACACGGACGAAATTACGGCCAAGGCGGAGTTGTTCAGCGCATCTTTTGCGAAACTCAAGGACAACCCCGGCGCCAAAGGAGAGCTTGGCGCGTGCCTCGCCTATTGCCAGGCGGTGGGCGAGCAGGCGGAAAAAACCGGCATGCCCAGGCTTGCGGCTCTTTGCAAATCTCTGGAATCGGCCATCTACGAGGTTAGCGACCGGGACGTGTCCATCGAGCTGATCGACACACTGCAAGGGTTCGACAACTGCATGGACTATGTGCGCAACCAGATCATGGACCCGACATGCGACGAAACCATAGACACCGTCCCGTTCGACACGAAACTTGCGATCCTTCTGGACTCGAAAACACCACCCCCCCCGCCGGAGCCGAAGGAAAAACCAAAAGACATAGCAGGTCATATCGCCGTTTTCGTCCAGGAGCTGGGCGAAAATATCGACACCATAGACGCCGCTCTGTTATCGCTGGAAAAGGAGCCGTCGAACCAGGATGAGATAAACTCCATTTTTCGTCTCACGCACAACATGAAAGGGATATCCAACTCGCTCGGCCTGGCCAAGCTGGAGGATCTGTGCCACGGGGTTGAGTCTGTTTTGTCGGAGATAAGATCACAAGCCATCCCGGCTCCGGTGGAGACGCTGGACCTGCTGTTCGAGTTCAACGATCTTCTTCGGGAGTTCAACTCCAGCCTCACCGACAAATCCAGCGATGAAAATATCAACATAAAAAACCTGGTGTCGAGGCTCGCCGCCGCCCGGGAACAGCTCAAACCCGAGAGCGCCCCCTCGCCCGCCACGGAGGAGATGGACGAGGAACGCAAACATATGCTCGATATGTACATGCCTGATTTCCTGCAGGAGTTTGGAGAGCATATCGACGTTATAGAGCTGTCGTTGCTGAAGCTGGAAGCCGACCCGGGGCTGATGGACGAGATAAACAACTGTTTCCGGCAGATCCATAATATGAAAGGGATGTCCAACGCGCTGGGTTTCAAAAAGCTCGGCGCTCTTTGCCACTCCACCGAATCGGCCCTGTCATATTACCGTGAGACGAAAACCCCTGTTCCAAGAGAGCTTCTGGACACGTGTCTTGAGGTAAACGACACCCTGAGAGCTTTTAACAAGAACCTCAAGACCACGTATAACGAGGGAGATATAGACACAAGCTCGCTGATGATGGCCCTGGAGGCTATCCAGTCCGCCCGGCACGGAGGAGTCGTAGAGCCGCAACCGGGAAGCAAGCCGGGCGATAAACGTGTCGGGAACACGCCTCCGTCCATCCAGCACGCAAAGGAGAAAATAAACACAATCCGGGTGAACGTCTCCCGGCTGGACGATCTGATGAACTCGGTGGGAGAGCTTGTCCTTCTCCGGAACCGGTACAACCAGCTTAATCACCAACTGGTAAACGAGGAGAAAACAGAGCAGCTCATCGAGGACTTCAACAACCTGGCCAGCCAGCTCGACATGGTGACCGGTAGCCTGCAGGGGGCCGTGATGAGCACCAGGATGTTGCCTGTGGGCAACATTTTCAGCAAGTTCAACCGTGTGGTCCGCGACCTTTGCAGAGCGCTGGGCAAGGAGGCGGACCTCATCATCAGCGGTTCCGAGACGGAGCTGGACAAGAACCTGATAGAATCCATTTCCGATCCGCTGATGCATATCATCCGCAATTGCGTGGATCATGGAATAGAGTTCCCCGACGACCGGGTCACCGCGGGCAAACCGCGGCGCGGTTCCATACACTTAAACGCGTTCCAGGAGGGCAACTCGATCATCATAGAGATCATAGACGACGGCAAAGGGATAGACCAGTATGTCATCGCAACCAAAGTGATCGAGAAAAAGCTGTTGACCGCGGAAGCCGTGGAGGCCCTCAGCCCCGCCGAGAAACTTTCCCTGATATTCCTGCCCGGGTTTTCCACCGCGGAGGAGGTGTCCGACGTTTCAGGACGCGGTGTGGGGATGGATGTGGTCAAGACCAACATAGAAAACCTCAAGGGCCAGATAGATATTGAATCGCAACCGGGAAAGGGGACCAGGATAAAGATACGCATCCCGCTGACCCTGGCCATCATGCAGACGCTTTTGTGCCAGGTGGAGGAGGAAAGGCTGGCCATACCCCTGTTTTCGGTTATGGAAACCGTCCGGTTGCCACTATCGGGCATCGAATGGGTCAGCGGTGTTCCGGTCGTGCGTTTGAGAGACGAGATACTCCCGGTCATTTTCATGAACAAGCTGCTTAACCTGGAAAGCGAGGTTATCATCATCGACGAATCGAACCAGCTCGATATCGTGGTGGTGAAGATCGGGATAAAACAGGTGGGCCTGGTGGTGGACAGGACGCTCGGCCAGGAGGAAGTGCTGATCAAGCCGCTGGATTCGCTCCAGGGAATTTACAACGCGAAATACATATCTGGCGCCACCATACTCGGAGACGGATCCATCGCGCTGATCCTGGACGTGACCGAAATTATAAATGTCGCCAAACTCATAGACTCTGAAACCGCCGATAGGATGAGGGTCGATACGAGCGTTTTCAACGAGGAACTGGTGCTGTTGCTAAGCGACGGACAGGTGGAGCAATACGGAATGGCCCTCAAGGGGATCAACAAGCTCAGCATCATCAACATAAACCAGATCGAAAACGTGGGCGCCCAGGATGTGATCAAGTACGGCGACGAAATCCTGCCTGTAACCAAGGCTCCGTACATAACCGGTTTCGAGTCCCCTCCGTACCTGGAGAAAGTGTACGTTATCGTCCTGACAAAGGATGGGCGGAAGGCGGGGCTGATCGTTAACGAGCTGAGTGGCCTTGTCAAGGTGGAAAAATCCGCGCTGGAACGGGCCACCGGCAAGCTGGCGCTGGACGAGGCTCTTATAATCAACAATCGTGTGACGCTGTTGTTTTCCACAGACCAGGTTTTTGCGTCCGCCGCGGAAAAAAACAAAACAAAAACATACTCCATCAAGCCCGAAACAAGGTTGCAGACGAACGCCAGGACCATCAACAACATACTGGTGGTAGACGATTCCCAGACTCAGCGTGACATGATATGCCGCATTCTGACCGAAGCCGGCTACAACGTGACCCAGGCGGAGGATGGCGAAGAGGGGCTGGGGCTTGTAAATGGTGTGGACCTGGTCGTCACCGACCTGGAAATGCCGCGTATAGACGGATGCGAATTCACCAGGATAGTCAAGCGCATACATCCTTCGCTACCGGTGATAATGCTGACCAATTACGCCCAGGAGGAGTATGTGTCCCAGGCCTTAGAAGCCGGTGTGGACCAGTTTCTGCTCAAGCTCGACGCGGAGGACCTGCTCGAGGCCATAAAAAAATCGGCGTGGATATGAAAAAACGCCTGAAGCGCAAGTCTCCATCAGCCAGGCCCCCGGTTTCGCCACCGGTTGATCCCGGCGCCACAGCAGACTCATGATAAAGCTTCTCATAGTAGATGATTCGCTCTTTTTCCGTTTTACCATCAGGTCGATCGTCGAGACCGATCCGGAGATAGAAGTGATCGGCGAAGCCGAGGACGGCCAGGCGGCGTTGAAAATCATGGAAAAAAACAGGCCGGACGTGGTAACCATGGACGTGGAGATGCCGAACATGGATGGCATACAGGCCACACGCGAGATCATGGCCCGGTTTCCGACTCCCATCATCATGGTCAGCAACTATACCCAGGAGGAAAGCTCCTCCACCATACAGGCGCTGGAGCACGGAGCGGTTGATTTTATCTCCAAGAAAAATTCCATGGCGAAGTTCGAACTGCTCCGCGTCAACAACGAGATATTGACCAAAGTACATTTCTGGGGCAAAAACTCGCTACCATTTGTCCAGCACCGGCTTTCGCTGGAAAAGAAAAAGAGGCGCGATCACGCGGATATCCCGTCCGGCGCCGGTTCAGAGGGTTTTATTGCCGCGACGCAAGGCGCCGCGCCAGACACGGGCAGGCCGGCCATGGAAAAGGTTACCCCCGTTACGCCGGTCGATCTGGTGGTGATAGGCGTTTCGACCGGGGGGCCGTCGGTGATGTCCGACTTTCTGACGTCGACCGGGGAATTGCCCTGCCCCATGGTGATAGCCCAGCACATGCCAGCCAGATTCACGGCGAGCCTGGCCTACCATCTCAACAGAAAAACCGGGCTGAACGTGCTGGAGGGAAGCGATGGGATGGTGTTGAAGCCAGGCATGGTGGTCATCGCGCCGGGGGGAAAAAACAGCGGTGTGGTGCGCAACAAGGATGAAGAGCTGGTACTGAAAGTCCACGAGGGACAGAAAACGCCCTACAAACCATCGGTGGATCTCTTGTTCACCACGTCCGCATCGGTCGCTTTGAGCCCCGTGGCGATAATCATGACCGGGATGGGGGATGACGGCTCCAAAGGGGCGAAGGATTTCGCCACAAAGGGTTTTCCGGTGCTGGCGCAGGATCCGGAAACGTGCGTGGTGGGCGGAATGCCCGCTTCCGCCCTGAAAGCCGGTGTCGTGAATGAATCGCTTGATCTTGACGAGATATGTGAACGCCTGGCCAGCTGGTCTGGCGCGGGGCGGGATCGATAGATTTATCCGTACCTAACCTGGAAAGAAAATACAAGCCGCAACGTGTTTCGGCATTGGCTTTCTGGCTATACGCCTGCGGGGAAATTGTTGAATTTCAACCTTTTATTCACAAATCCCATAAAAATTCGCATATAACGTAAAACCATGAATCAAAATGATAGATTGTCGCTTGCCAAATGTTATAATACGGTGGTTTTGTACTGGTCGAGTTGAACTGTTTACACGATATATTCAGATAAAGGGTCTGCGACAATGGAATGGAAAGACAGCTTGAGCGTCGGCGTGATTAAATTCGACGCGCAGCACAAACAGCTTGTAAAGCTGGTTGACGATCTGCACCGTGGGATAAGAGAAGAGAAGGGGAAATACGATATCGGCGCCATCCTCGACAAGTTGCTGGAGTATACCAGCAAACATTTCCTTGCCGAGGAAATGGACATGATCGCCTACGGGTACGACGAGTATGAAGAGCACAAAAAAGAGCATGACGATCTCAAGTTGCAGGTGAAGGAGTTTTATTCCAACTACTACTCCGGCGACATCGTGCTGAAAGACGATATAATGAATTTCGTGGTGGAATGGCTCAAGGAGCATATAGCCAAAACGGACAAGAAATACGGCCCGTTTTTCAACTCCAAAGGGCTCAAATAAGCCCTCCGGGGTCAGCCTATCCGGGCTCAAACAAGCCTCTCCGTCCTTTAGAGATCGTTAAAAAACCTGGACCTGGTTACGGCCTTTTTCCTTCGCGCGATACAAGCCCTTGTCGGCCAGCTCGATCAGTGTCGAGGGGAGCATTTCGGTGTTCGGATTCACCGTGGACACGCCTATGCTGACTGTGACCACGCTACTCGCTTTCGATTTTTCGTGTGGTATCCTCAGCGATTCCACCGCTTCGCGCAATTTTTCCGCCATGCTAGCGGCTTTGTCCCTGTCTGTGCCGGCCAGGGTAACCACAAACTCCTCGCCGCCATACCTGGCCGCGAAATCTCCGCCCCGCCTTGCGTAATCATTAATTGCGCAGGCGACCTGCTTCAAACAGCTATCACCCCCCTGGTGTCCGTAATGGTCGTTGTAGGGTTTAAAAAAATCGATGTCGATTATCATAATGGAAAGAGGTTTTGAATCGCGCATGGCCCGCCTCCACTCCGCCTCGATGTGCTCGTCGAAATACCGCCGGTTGGCGATCCCGGTCAATCCGTCGAGTGATGACAGCCTTTTTAACTCCTTGTTTGCTATGGCAAGCTCTCGTTCACGGTCTTTGCGCTCGTCGATTTCACGTTTTAACCGCAACACAGACCCGACCCGGACGCGGACCTCGACCTGGTCGAAAGGCTTGGTGATATAATCGACCGCGCCGGCTTCAAACGCTTTTTGCAGGCTTTTCTTTTCTGAAATCGATGTGACCATGACGACGGGAATATCATTCAGCCGCTCGTCGCTTTTTATCCGCCTGCAAGCCTCGATGCCATCCATCTCCTTCATTATCACGTCCATCAGCACCAGGTCGGTTCCTTTTGGATCTGATTCACCATCGCTGTTCATGCCGAAGTATTTCATGGCCCCTTCGGCGCAATCCACCCATTCCACGTTTTTATATCCGGAGTCGTTGAGCAGAGTCTGGATCAGGTTCCTGAACATCCTGGAGTCGTCGACTATCAGGATTTTCATATCCTCCAGAGCGCGCATCCGGCTGACCTTTCCCCGCGTTATAAACGAGATGATAGAAAGTCTTGATTTTATACCAGGGGACATTATACATGATCGCTAAATTGCGTACATTGCGGGATTGACCAACTGCGTCAAAACGCATACCCCGGCCATTCGCGGCGTCTTCCACACCGGGACTGGGCGGAAATTCTGCGAAAAGGAGAACGTTGCGCTAGAACTTTTCCCCTTTTGCTTCGCGGTGCTGACTGCCGATGGCCCGTATCCTGGTCCATATATTCCAGGAGAAGACGAAACCGGACAGAAGCTGTGATATGGCCCCTATAGTTATCAGAGCGTACGCGCCCTTCCAGGCGGTCATATAATAATAGAGTTCCCCGAACGTGCGCACAACCGTGCCAATCGTGATGAGCCAGTAATTCAGCTCCGCCATCTTCGGGCTGTAGCGAATGTCATCTTTCGCGGGCCTGGGAAACATCCAGTACGCCACACCCATTATCAGCATGATGACGAATCCGAACAAAACCAGGTGTGTGTGGGCGGATATCAGAACGCCCATCATGGCAGGTTCGCCCTGCAACCGGAGGACAAGAACCCAAAACCCGAGAGCCAGACCAGACAGGAAAAAGAGCAACGCCGTTTTGATGTACAGCCGCGCCAGTGTATACATCGTCAGTACAACGCTAGATCACTGAAAGGATGGCAACCAGCTCCATTCACGTTACATCTCGATGCGGGCCGAACAGCCGGAGGAACTGTTGGCGAGTGTATTTTCCACCGTGTACGTAGCGGAGTCACTCAGCCCGGATACAAACCCCTTGAGCCACGCGTTGTGTATTCCGCACATCTTGCTGACGGAACAGTTGGTATATTCCCAGTTTGGAATATGGTTGCATACACGATGGTTGTACGACATGGCGCCATCCAGCATTTCCACCTCCGCGCTCGGGTCGCACGGCATCCCTTCCAACTGGCAGTCGTTTATATACTGGTATAACGATTCCAGGTCACAGGGCTTTTCCCCGCCCTTGCTGGCAATGGCCTGTTCGGCCGATTTTTTGCCATGGTTTTCGATAACTTTCAATATATCGTCATATTTGTCACCAGCCGCTTCCACAAGGCCCGCTTCGAACACCTCCACCTTGGATATGAGGCTGTATAGAAAATTATGGATGGGATTGTTCCCCACAAGCTCGGCCAGATCGGTCCCGGACATCCTTTCGCCATACTCCTCTATCTTGCCGTTGGCAATTTCGGCGGAATTGTTGTTTTGCAAATACGTGGCAATAGCGAATGCCCGGTCTTCTATAAGGAGTATTTTGTTAAATAACCAGTAATGGATAGGTCCAAGAAAAGCGCTCACTTAATATCCTCTCTTGCTGGAATTTGTAACTGAAATAAAACCGACGTCAGAACATGTTGTTATATCTGCCGTTGTACGCCACCACAGGCGCCTATCACCATATATGCTAGGACAAGGCAAAGTGGCGGCGCTATGACTTTTGTCAGGCTTTTGGCGACCGAAAGGTTTCAGGATCGCAGAATATCCCGCGACAGGTCATCCTGGTTTGCGGCATGGGTTTGCTACTTTCACTGTTCGGCGATCAGCGTGAAAAATAAAAATGCGATAGGGCGGTTACCAGAATTATTTACACAATACCATATCGGGGTTACGCTTTTATGTTTACGACGGAACCTTTACCACTTTCCCCTTCCTGCGCCTCGGATACGTTTTTCGGCTCAGTGGCTTCATTATCGCCAGCCGCCGGTGAAACGTTTTGTAGCTGGTTGGGTGCCATTGCTTTCGTCGCTACGGGAGAGCTCCCGCCAACTTCTGATGCATGCATATTTTATATCTCCAATTTAAATTTAAAATACATCATACACCAACATCTGTTATCAATGGAAGAATGTAAAACATTTAATGGTTTTGAACTAGCGCAGTGTGCCGGATGCAATACAATGTTTTCACTTGAAGATTATGATTTTCATACCGGACAAATTATGATTTAATCAAAAATATTACCCATTCACCCGAGGAGATGGTCCAACGAAAAACCGTGTGATGAAAAAAGTCTCCGTCTGCGTAATCGCAGGGATGGTCACCATAGCCGGATGCGGTGAAGACTCCACCACTTCAACCGTTACATTCAAGGTAGTCGATACCTTTCAGGATAAGTGCTATAACGACCGAGGCGATGAAATGGCCTGCCCGTCCGAGGGAGACCGCTTTTACGGCCAGGACGCGCAATACACACCCACAGCCCCTTCCTATGAAATCAACAGCGATCAAACGGTAGTGACCAACCTTAACACCGGCCTAAGATGGGAGAAGGCCCACCACTCGACAAGTGTGAATTATTCCGACGCCTGGAGCTATTGCGATAACCTCAGTCTCGGCGGTTACACGGACTGGCGCCTGCCCGATGTCAAGGAGGCCTTTTCGATTTCCGATTTTCGGGGAAGGGCGGGATCGACCTTTTATATAGACAGCGCGTATTTCGATATGGCCATTCCCACCGAGGGAACCCTTACCGGCTCCCACACATACAGCATGATGGGACAGACGTGGACGTCCACTGTTCGTCCGGATAATTCCAATCTTGTTTATTTTATAAACTTCCTGGACGGGCATATCAAAAGCCAATCTAAAACCGATCCCTCGGTTTTGTTTTTCTACCGCTGTGTCAGCGGCGCCCCGGGCGGTTTTACAAACAGCTTTCAGGACAATGGAGACGATACCGTAACGGACAACGCCACAGGGCTGATATGGCAAAAGGCCAACGGGGAGCAGGGCGCTAACGATTACCAGTTCAACTGGGAGGAGGCTCTCAGCTATTGCGAGAACCTCTCACTTGCCGGCCAGGCCGACTGGAAACTTCCGGACGTAAAAGAGCTTCAGAGCATCGTGGACTATACACGGATCGACCCGGCGCTCGATACGGGCGTTTTTACGTTCAACAAAACTCCGGGCACATCGTCGTTTTTCTGGTCGAGCACAACTCACGGCGATAACACGGCTTTCGCGGCCTACGTTTGCTTCGGACCGTGCGATTCTGTGTCGGGGGCGGATATACACGGGCCGGGTGCGCAACGCTCCGATCCGAAACTCGATGACGGAACCAATTATTCCTCGGGAATCGGAGACCAGCGCGACGTCGTCCAGATCAACAATTACGTTCGCTGTTTACGGGGCAATGTGTGATACCGGCTGAAAAACGGTGGCAACAACGAAATGTGGATTACACAGGACCGGGAAATTACCGCCGCCGATATTGCCACAAAAGACGCAGTCGCATAATATGTCACAAAAATAGACAAACCTTATGAGCCCCAAAACACAAAAATTCTGACAAAATTTGGACTATTTTGCAAACACCTGTCTACTTATGCATACACCAGGGAACGTTACGCAACATCCAGAGTAATTGTAACTATTTGTAATTCCCAGCCTAGTGAAGTTTGAGCAAATTGGCATGAAAATAGCAACTTACACTAAGTATAAAATAATTGTTAAAAACCTCTTGACTAAAACCAGTTCAGAGGTGTAGATTAAAGATGGATAAGTTTAACAGTTGATTTATCGAGGGACCGATGAGAATACAAATACTAGCCCTATCAGTTGCGCTGATTTTCTCTGCGGGACTTGCATCCGCCGATGTTTCCGCCGACCTGAAGAGCGCTGTTGACGGCGGCAAAACTTTGACCGCGGCCGTAAGCGACGCAATCACATCATCTCCCGCTGACACCGAGGAGATCGTCACCGCCGCGATTCTCATGCAACCAGCCGCCGCAGGCGAGATTGTGCAGGCGGCCATAAACGCAGGAGCGGAACCCGGACTGGTGGTTTTAGCGGCCATTAGCGCGGCCCCGACACAAGCCGCCATCGCCGTTACAGCGGCGGTCAGCCTGGCACCCAACCAGGAAGACGACATTGTGCAATCCGCGATTCTCGCTGGGGCGGATCCGACACTGGTAGCCGCGGCCACAGCCGCAGGCAGGGCTCCCCCCTCTCCTTTCGCTCCTTCCACCATGCCTAACGTTGGCATCGGTCAGGGCGGCGTCACCCCGTTTGGCGTAGGTGTGGTTCCTGGTCTTGGTGGCTCCACAGCGGGTAACATTGGAGGAGGGTCGGCCAGCCCGTCCTAAAAACTCCGCAAAACGATAACGTCCCTCATCAGGCGGCGCGGATACTATCCGCGCCGTTTTTTTATCCGTTCGCTTCGGTTAACCATTTCCCCGATATTGTGTTTTTCAAACAATTTCTATACTCATCCCTTGTTCTATAGGTCTTTGGCCTGTATTTCGTAGTCCAAGAAAAGCTTATTCGGACCAAGCCTGTTCCTTATTATAACAGCTCAACTGGTTATCGATTATTGTTTAGCGTAAAAAATCAATTGCTTAAAATGGATAAATAAAGTATAATGTATTTTGCTTTATTTCATAATAAAGCATATTTTGCAAAGGCTGTTCAAATAAGGGGTGATTTGTATTTTTTTCTTACACACACAACCGCTTGTCAGCTTGCCAATTGCTTCGCAGGATTCAAGTGAATACATCAAATGATCGCGTTTATTTCGCGTTTATTTTAATTCTGCTTATAATACTAAAGCTGGCAGGGGCAGACCCTGCATGGTCGAAGGAAAAACCCAAAATTCCGCCCGGGCTCTACCCTGCCCTGAATCTTTCATACGAACATGACGACAACATCTACAGAACCGAAGAAGAAGAGCTCGCCGATAACCTGATCACCATCCAACCCTCGCTGTCCCTGAAATCCATGTGGCGCAAGCATACGCTTGAAGCGAGCTATTTTGTGGACGTCCTGCGGTATGAAGCCAACACCACTGAAAACTTTGAAGATCATTATCTCGACGCAGTGGCCGTGCTGGAAATAACGAAAAAGCTGAAACTTGAACTTGCGGCCGACTACGCCAACGCGCACGAAATGCGAGGCACCTCGGGCACCAGGCTGGGCCAGTCCGAGGAACCGGACGCGTGGTGGGCGGACAGGCTGTTCGCAGAGGCCAAATATGGCCGCAAAGAGAGCAAAAACCAGATAGTCCTGCACGCGGAGCTTTACAGGAGGCGATACACAAACAACACGCAGGAGACCAGAAGCCGCGACAGGCAAATATACAGGGCCACCTATTATCACACCAGAAAAGCCAAGACAAAGTTTCTCCTTGAAATCGAATTCAAGAACTTCGACTATTTTGACAAAGACGCCCCCATAAACCTGACCAGCAAGGAGCAGAGCGCGCTGGTGGGGATAACCTGGGAGGCGACCGCGAAAACATCAGGCTCGATCAAGGTGGGATACCTCGTAAAAGACATGGAAGACGTCGAGATACCCGATTACGAGGGCTGGAGTTATTTTTCCCAGATTGTATGGGAGCCGAAATCGTATGTGGATATAACCCTCAAGCTGAATAAGAGAACGAAAGAATCCCCGCACACCATCGGGAGCTATTACGTCAGTTCAGAATACGGGGCCGACCTGGACTGGGAGTTTTCCGACAGATGGACCATTAAAAGCGAGGTAATGTTCCAGCAGGACGTTTACGACACTATCACCGACACCGAGCGTGCGGATGACCTGCTGGATTTTTATATCGAAGCCGAGCTGTTCATAATAAAGCATCTTGATCTTACGTTCAGATACTTGCAGACAAGCAGACGATCCACCTATCCCGACATAGATTATCTTGCCAATGTTTTCATGATATCGATATCATACGATACAATGAAAAGAAGAGATTGAGAAAATCGCGACTTTGGTAAAACATATACCAAGTTAATCATTTGACGTCTTTGGATGGATCGATGAATTTTAATATACCATTGGCCGCAACTCTCGTAATGGCCCTTACGCTGGTGGTTTCCGCCTCCTACGGGCAGGAAAAAGAGAACTACAAAATCGGACCGGGAGATTTGCTCAGCATTCATGTTTTCGGCGAAGAGGATTTGAGCCTGAGCGAAGTGCGCATCAGCGGGTCGGGAGCCATATCGTTCCCTCTTCTGGGAGAAATCAACGTAATGGGCATGACATCGAAAGAACTCGAAGATCACCTTACAAAACTTCTGATTGACGGTTACCTTAAAAAACCGGAAGTTACCGTATCCATACTTCAGTACCGGATGTTCTACGTGCACGGCGAGGTGAAAAAACCGGGGGGATACAGTTACGTAGACGGATTGACGGTACAAAAAGGCATAGCCCTCGCCGGAGGGTTTACAGAACGCGCATCCGAAAGCAAAATAAACCTTATCCGTGAAGACAATCCGGACGAGGAACAAAAATCCGTTGACCTTAACACCAAGGTAAAACCGGGCGACATCATTATTGTTGGAGAAAGCCTGTTTTAGGTTTTCTCCGGGAGCAGGCCACCATATGCCGACAAAAGCAGCCTCTAAAGCAAGCCAGGCAGAGCGACGCCGTATATACGCAGAGCCCGCCATGACGGAAGAAATAAACCTTGAAGACTATATAAAACTGCTCCGACGGCATAAGTGGGGCATTATAGGCATACTTTTCCTCGCCACGCTGATAGGAATCCTGACGGCGCTATCCATGCAAAGGATATACACGTCTTTCGTGACACTGCTCATAGAACCGGACACCCCGAAAATAGTCTCCATGGACCCGCTGGAGGGGCGAACCAACATCATGTACTTCTATGAGACCCAATACGAGATCATACGCAGCAGAACAGTCGCGCGAGAGGTTATCAAGAGATTGTCGCTACAGATCCATCCCGACTTTTCCGACCAACCCTCCACCGAAGACAAGGGTTTTTCGTTGCAAAGCATCCTGCACCCCGATTTCAAAAAGCTGATCCCGGCGGAGTGGTTGCCGTTGGAGCCTGGCGAAATCGAAAGTAGTAAAGACAAAAAGACCCCGATGGGAAAAATAATCACCAATTTCCAGAAAAGACTCAGCGTCAAGGGCAGAGAAAAAAGCCAGGTGGTAACCATCAGTTTCGAATCCTCCAGCCCGGAGCTCTCCGCGAAAATTGCGAACACCATCGCCAAGGTGTATGTCGAAACAGGAATGGAGTCACGCTTGGCGATTGCAAAACAGGCGACATCATGGCTAACCGGGCGCCTGGGCGAACTTCGCAAGCAACTCGCCGATTCTGAAGATGCGTTGCAGAAATTCCAGAAGCAGGCGAAAATTTTTGATTCCCAGAGCCAGCAAAACATTATCAAAGACAAGCTGGCCAACATCACAGGCAAGCTGATACAAGCCCAGGCGGACCGTGTGAAAGCGGAAACCATGTATAACCAGGTGCTAGAGGCGGAACGGAGCGGCAAGAACTATGAATCCTTAAGGAGCGTGCTGGAGCACCCGTTGTTGCAAAAGCTTAACGAGGAGCAATCCCGCCTGCAACGGCGATACGTGGAGCTGTCGGAACGGTATGGCGCGAAACACCCAAAGATGATAGCCGCGAAATCCGATATCCGGGAAGCGGACAGACGGCTGAAATCAGAGATCAAAAAAGTCGTTAACGGCATCAAGAAGGAATACGAGGTGGCCGTAAACAACGAAAAGGAACTTGCGCTTCTGGGTGAACGAATCAAGAAAGGCATGCAAGAACTCAAAGGCAAGGAGTTCCAGCTCGCCAAGCTTGAGCGCGAAGTCGAGGCAAACCGCCAGCTATACAACATGTTCCTGACACGGTTTAAAGAGACCGATATATCAGGTAAGGAAAACGTCACCAACGTACGGGTGATCGACCCGGCCGAACCCCCGGTCCTGCCGTCCAAACCCCGCAAGAGACTGATTGTGTTGGGTTACATGATCGTCGGCCTGATTTTCGGCGTCTTGTTCGCCTTCGTAAAAGATAGCCTGGACAAGACATTCAAGAACGCCGAGGACGTGGAGCGTGTGCTGAAAATACCAGCGCTGGGAGCGTTATACACACTCAAGAAAGAAAGAAGCAAGGAACTGGTCCCGGAGCAATACGGCCTTGAAAACCCCCAGTCCGCGTTCGCCGAATCCGTCAACAACATTCGCACCGGGGTTTTGTTTTCGAACATAGACTATCCCCCTCACATAATAGTGGTCACATCCGCTGTGCCTGGCGAGGGGAAAACCACACTCAGCTCAAACCTCGCCGCGTCGTTGAGCAAGCTGGGCAACACCCTCCTCATAGACGCCGACCTGCGAAAACCCGGTTTGGCCAAAATTTTCAACATCCACAAGGAAGAAGGGCTGACAGGGCTTATTTCAGGCCAATGCTCCGCTTCGGACACCATATTTACCATGGAAAAAACCAAAGGTCATTTCCATATATTGCCCTGCGGCAAGCTTCCCATCAACCCGCTGGAGTTTCTGTCATCTGAGAAATTCAAGTTTGTCCTCAGAAAGCTGAAAGAAAAATTCGATTATATCGTCATCGACACTGCCCCTGTGCTTCCATACAGTGACGCCATAGCGGTCTCCAGCATCGCCGACGAAATCATACTGCTGGTCAAGGCCGATGACACACCCCACAATATCGCCATTGACGCCCTCAAACGCATGAACGCTTCCAACGTAACCCCGCTCGGCGTCGTTTTGTCACAGGTGAATCCCAAATATGATACGGAAGGATATGGAGGTTATTACAATTACTATAACCAGTACGCCCATGAGAACGCTGGTGACACTTAACCGCACCGTGGCTTCGCCGCAAAAACACATCTTCATCTGTGGACCATGAACAACGGTAAACTGTTCAACCTGGCCGCGCTTGGGGCTCTTTTGTATTTGTCGGCGTGGGCCGGGGCGTGGGGAATGGCGGACCTGGCCAGCCGCTCGGCGGTCGCGTCCATGGCCCGATGGGAACGGGCCGGAGCCATGAAGGATAATGGCCAATGGCAGAGCCTGTCCGATTCCGTACGTAAAGCGATATGGCTCAACTGCCTCAGCTCCGACTACGAGTTCTACATGGGAAAGCTTTTTGAATGGAGATCTTTGTCCAGCTCTGTATGGTCATCAAAATCGCTGGATGACCGGTCGCAGGCGATGGAATATTATCG
Source organism: Nitrospirota bacterium (assembly GCA_024275315.1). Classification (GTDB taxonomy): domain Bacteria; phylum Nitrospinota_A; class UBA7883; order UBA7883; family UBA7883; genus JAJRZK01. The sequence continues at coordinate 66,155 of JAJRZK010000049.1, read as the reverse complement.
CCGGGCGGTGGCAAAAAGACCATCATCGAGCCTCGCCTGGATGAGCTTGGCGAAAACCAGGTTTTTAAACCAGGAACTGGACCGGGAAACGTTCGGTGCGCTGGAAAAGGCCATGGTGTTCGGCCCATGGGACCCTGTGATCCAGCTGAAATCAATCTGGATCGGGCTTGCGCTGTGGAAACAGCTGTCCAGATCCAAACAGGACGAGCTGGTTGCGGTTATCAAACGGTCTGTAACCCGCCCGGCGCTGGTCAAGCGGATTATAGTCATGGCCGTCCAGCTTGACAGAGAAGATGTTTTGCGTCCGATACTAGGAGATGGATGGCCCGGAAGAAGGCTTGAAAAACTCGTTAGGGCCCGGGACAAAAGGAAAAAATGACAACCGGAAAACAGAACACAAACCGGGACGGCAAATATTTCGTCGCGTTCCTCGTGTTGCTCGCGGCGCTTCCCCTGCCACTGGGCTCGAACCGCGCATGGGCGTGGTCCATGATGGAAATCGCCTCTTTCCTCATTCTCGCCGCCTGGCTGGTCGCGCACATCCGCAACCCCTTCGAAATTCCACAAACCATAAAAACCGCCCGCATACCCGTAATCCTGCTGTTCGCGTGGATCGTATACACCCTCCTGCAGGCGACCCTTCTGCCATCGGGCATAGTGCAATTTCTCAGCGAAGCGTCCTACAACCTTGCCCGGTACGCCACAGACAACCAGCCAACAACGTTCTCCACGCTAAGCATAGAAAAATCCGCCACCTTGGCGGAGTTTCTCAAATCGTGCTCCTATTTTTCGATCTTCATGCTTTCGATGCTGTTGATAAACAGCCGTGACAGACTGTTGCTCACCGCCAAGATACTGGTGTTTGTAGGCGTGGCCGAGGCCCTTTACGGATTGATGAACACGTTGTCCGGGATTGAGTATATATGGTGGTTCCCGAAAACCGCGTACACAGGCAATGTGACGGGAACGTTTATAAACCGCAACCATATGGCCGGGCACCTCGAGCTGGTCATACCATTGGCCATCGGGTTGCTTCTGGCGAGAAGAACGCATGCGCCGGACAAACGCGGAAGCCTCAAACACGCTGTCTACAACCTCGCTTCGCTGATGCTCGACAAACGGGGCCGTCTTATGGTCTATACGCTGATCATGTTTGCGGCCCTGTTCCTCACCGCGTCCAGGGCGGGGAACGCGAGCCTGTTCGCCTCGTTGGTGGCTGTGGTGGTGATCGCCCTGCTGTTCCGGGGCAAAAAGAGCGAGGAAGCCAGGTATGCGCCGATGATAATCGCGATGGCGCTGATTGCGGCTGTATGGCTGGGGCTGGGCAAGCTTCCAGGCAGGTATTCCCAAACCCAGACCCAGGCCCAGGCAAGGCTGTACGCGTGGCAGAACACCATGGTGATGATCGGGGACTATACGTTGACAGGCTCAGGAGCCGGGACGTTTCAATACCTGTTTCCCATGTACGAAACAGGCTCCCTCAGCCAGGTGTACGACCACGCGCACAACGACTACCTCGAACTGCTGGAGGAACAGGGAATAATTGGTTTCGCGCTGGCCGCCTTCGCCATCGTGTCTATCTGGTTTACTATAGCAAAGGCGTTTATCAGGAGGCGGAACGTATATTTCAGAGCCATGCTTTTCGGGTCGCTGGCGGGGATGACCTCGCTGCTGCTTCACGCCATGGTCGATTTCAATTTCCATATCCCGGCCAACACCGCATACTTTTATGTCGTCATGGGCATGGGCCTGGCCGCCGCCACCATCAAACATCGTGGTAACCGCTCACCCGGACATGCGGACGGACAAGCCCGAGCCGGTTGATCTTTCGATTAAGCCGGCTTTTCATGCATCCCCTACATCGACACCGAACAACCGGTCGGAAGTGACCCATGGATAACAAAATGGCGCTTTTCACCTTGACGGTGATAGTGATCTCCACCATAAGCGTGATAAACACCAGGCGGCTGATCTCGCTTTCGCTCTTTTTCCTTATCGTCCTTACACCCATAAGCCAGGTCCATTTCATGCCAAGGGGAGTCATGGGGATTCGCGGACTCACCCTGTACAACATGGTGTGGCTGGCCGCGGCGTTCCTTATCCTGTCGAAATATCTGATCCACCGGCGAAACCTCAATCTGGGCGTATATTTTTCCGGCCCCGTGGTGGCGTTCAGCCTGATATATCTCTACGCGGTCATGTGGACGGTATATGATTTTGACAGCCTCCCGAAATTCGGCCAGAACAGCCAGACCTCCGTGACGGTTTACCTGCTGGAAAACCTTTTCAAGCCCCTCCAGCTTTTTTTGACCGGGTGGCTGGTGTTGCTCTACACGAACATGACAGGCAAAAAAGAGCTTGTCCAAAAGGCGATATTGACCGCGGCTACTATCTCCAGCGCTCTGGTGGTCGCTTTCTACATGTCCGGCATGTCGTCTGACTACACCACCGGGCGGGACATGATATCCGCCGTTTTCGGATTACACGCCAACAGCGTAGGAGCGCTGAGCGTCTATTTTTTCCTGGCGTGCCTGCTGTTTTCCGAAAAATCGCTGAGCGGATACCGATACCCCGCCATAGCCATGAGCAGTGTCGCGATCATTCTGTCTTTTTCCAGGATCGCCTACATCGCTTTTCTCGTCATGATATTTTTCTATTTCAGGCGCCTGCGCGCAAAAGAAAAAATCGCTCTAACCATTATCCTGGGAGCGATCTTCGTGGCATCGCTCCCCCTGATAGCCGCGCGTGTGCAATACGGATTTTCTTCCGGTTCCGGAGAAATCAATATCAACCGCCTATCCGCCACAAGGGTGGAAAGGATCTGGGCGCCCGCGATCAAACAAGCGACAAAACACCCGTTTATCGGAAACGGCACAGACTCGTGGCTGAAACAGAACCTGTTCACAAACAAGTATTACGTGGGCAACCCCCACTCCGCGTATCTCATAATATTGCTCGATATGGGGGTGTTGGGGCTGTTCGCCCTTTTTTTCCTGCTCAAATATTTTTATGGAATCGGCGAAAATAGCGCCATCGGTTTTCATTACTACGTGCTGGCTTTTATCGTGCTCACGCTTACCGGCCATTCGTTTTATCCATATCTGGCCAACTATCTGGTCTGGATCGTATACGGGCTCAGCCTCCATTCCGCAAAACCGCCCGCCCCGGGGCGGGGTCGCTCGAAGGTAAGAAAGCCGAAGAGCGCCGTTTACATACAGGGACAGGAATGAAGACGACAGAAAAGCTTTCGGCGCTTACAAAGAAACACTCCGGATTCATAGGGAACGTAATGACCCTCGTCACAGGCGGGGTGGCCGCGCAGGGCATAACGTTCCTCCTTTCGCCGGTGATCACACGTCTTTTTTCCCCGGAACACTTCGGAGTGGCGGCCCTGTTCGTGTCGATAGTGTCGATCGTCTCAACCATATGCGTCCTGGGGCTGGACCAGGCTGTCGTAGTCGCCAAAGACGATGACGACGCAGGGCGCCTGTTTTCGCTGAGCGTATGGGTTGTATGCGGCATATGCGTCGCCCTGCTCGGCGCAGTGGTTGCGGTAAGATTTTTTTTACCCCACAACCCGTGGGTCATCTACCTGGGGCGCTGGATATTCGCCATCCCCGCCGGGGCCTTTCTGCTGGGCATGGCCCAGGTGATCAACGGCATGAACCTGCGCGCAAAACAGTACAAAAACATCGCCGGCTCCAAGGTCGCCTGGACCATCGGGACCACCGGGTCCAGGATCGGCCTGGGGTTCGCCTTCGGATCATCGGTCGGCGGCCTGATCACCGGGAACATCATCGGGTACGTGGTCTATGTCATCACTCTGGCTCACAAGCTCGGCTCCCCGCTTTTTACCTATATCGTAAAACCCGGAACCATCGGCATATCCGATCTTGCAAAAAGATACAAGGATTTCCCCCTGTACCAGACGCCCACCCGCTTTTTAAACAGCTTTTCCCGCAACCTGCCTGTGCTCTTGCTGGGGGTTTTGTTTTCCGCCGATGTGGTTGGATTGTACGCTCTGGCGCACCGGGTCATAAAAGTCCCTCTCGACCTTATCGCAAGATCGGTCAACAGGGTCTATTTCCAGAAAAGCTCGGATATTTTCAACAGCGGCGCATCTCTCCACAGCTCGCTGGCGAAAACAACCATCGGTCTCGTGGCTCTGTTCCTTGGTCCATACCTGTTTCTCATCTATTTCGGGGAAGGATTTTTCGCGACTTTGCTGGGTGAACGATGGAGAGATTCGGGCCAATACGCGGCCATACTGTCGATCTGGATATATTCCGCCTTCGCGCTGGCCCCTTCCAACGCGGTCTTCGTTGTGATAAGAAGGCAGGGGCTCTATTTCAACTTGCAGATGCTGATGACAGCGGCCAGGTTGCTGGTGTTTTTTACAAGTTACGTTTTGGGGATGGGGGCTGTTGACACCATACTGTTTTTTTCCATTACCAGCGCCGCGGTAAACCTTTTGATAATTGCGATCGCTTTCAACCTGTCACGGCGCCGCCCATCACCGGCTGGTTGTGACGACGCTGTCGGCTCGGAGTCATAGGTGATATATTCAGCTTCAAAACACGGTTTTTTCGACAATAAACATAGCGCGAAAAATATTATCAGGGCGACCCGATGTTTCCTCCCTTGTTGACCAAACACATCATCCACCCCCTGCGCAGGGTCACCAGCAGGTGGCATCGTGACCGGCACTCGATCTATCTTGACCTGGAGCGGAGCCAAAGATACCCGCTGGACAGGCTTATCGAGCTCCAGGTGGCCAAGCTTCGCAAGCTCCTGACCGACGCCGCCGCAAACGTCCCCTACTACACGAAACTGATCAAAGAGACGGGATTGGACCCGGAAACCGCCGACCATTCGGACCTGTTAAAACTGCCGCCTCTCACCAAGTCTGTCGTCAGGGAAAATTTCGGCGACCTGACAAACCGCAGGTTCAAAAAAGACGACCTGAAAAAAAAATCGAGTGGAGGCTCCACCGGCGAGCCTGTGCACGTGTTGCAGACAATGGAATCGAAGCTGTTCAACTCCGCGCTGGCCTACAGGAACAACCTCTGGACAGGGTGGTGTCCCGGCGCTCTTCATTACAAGGTGTGGGGCGCGTGGAAAGATCTGACCAAAGCGGAGAGCTCCGTCAAAAAGCGTCTGTTCAACCATGTCTATAACTTTCACACCATAAACGCTTTTACCGTCACGGACGAAATCTTAGAAAAGATGTACAACCTGTTTCGCCGTCGCCCCCCGACGCTCTTAGAATCATACTCCAACATCCTCGGCGAGTTCTCCGGATACATCGAAGCAAACCGGCTCGACCCTTTGAACGTGGCGGCGGTCGTCTCATCGGCCGGATCACTATACGACCACCAGCGAAAAGCCGTGCAGCGAACCATATCTCCCAACGTGTTCAACCGGTATGGATGCCGGGAGTTCGGATCGATCGCCCATGAGTGCGAAGCGCACGAGGGGATGCATATAAACATGGAGAGGTTTATCGTGGAATACCATAGGCAGGATGAAACGGGGCTCGGGGAGGCGCTGGTCACCGACCTGGAAAACCCGGCGTTCCCCCTGGTTCGATACAAAATCGGTGACATGGCCCGGCCGCTTGACACCGTGTGCGGGTGCGGCAGAAAGCTTTTATCCATCGAATCGGTGGAAGGCAGGGTGACGGATGTGATAATCACACCAGACGGAACCCGGGTCTCCGGCGAGTTTTTCCCGCATCTGTTCAAGGAGTTCGATGGGATCATCGCCGGACAGGTTATACAGAACAGCGTCGACGAGATAGATTTACTGCTTAAGACCCGAAAAAGTTTCAGCGCCCATGACCAGGAAACGCTCGTGAACACCATGGAGAAATATCTGGGAACGTCCGTAAAAATAAATGTAAAACATGTGGACAACATAAAAATCACCCCTACCGGCAAATATCGCCCGGTAATCTCGAACATCTCCCCGCCGGGGGAATAGGCGGATCGAACCACCGTATGAATCAACAGTCAGAACTTGTCGAAAGCGTGGTCAGGCGGGTGTTCCCTCCCGGATCCGAGTTCGCCGCCAATCCCCGGGACGTGGACCCGGGCGAAAGATATATCGTCGTCCCGGACAGGAACGGGCCAAGGTGGATAATACCGGAAAACGCCCGGCTCGGCTTGACGTTTCTTCGACAGTGGTCCCCTTCGTTTTTCCTGTCGAAACTGAAATGGAAGGCGTTGCTGGGCGCGTACCGCGTGGGTGTATTGGGGCGCGTGCCCGGCGTCAGACGAATCGGCGTGGCAGGGGCCGGATCGAACAACTGGAGCCACGTGGGATGGAGCGAGGACCGGGCTCCTTGCGCTGTCATTCATATCGGTTTTTTCCGGACACGGCGCAAGGCCGCCGCGGCGCTGGTGGATGCGGGTAATGGTCGGCCTATAACGATGGCCAAAATACCTATAGAACCCACCGCGGCAAGGAACATCGCCCATGAAGCGGACATCCTGTCCCGGTTATCCGCCGAAAACCCCGGTGTGGCGCCCAGGCTTTATTACTTCAACAAGGAGAGCGGCGTTTCCTCCCAGGAAGTGGTTATAGGAAAACCTGCCGGAAACAGGCTTACGAAAGCTCATTTCGAGTTCCTGCTGCGGCTGGCCATGAAGGGGCGACAGACATCGTTCCAGGAACAGACGGCCCGGCTTGAAAAAAAGATGAGCGGCATCGTGAACAGGGACGCGCAAGCGGGAGAGCTGCTGGACAAATCAATCAAAATCCTGGACCGGCCGGAGCCTGTCCCCGCCATGTGGGTACACGGCGATTTCGCGCCGTGGAACCTGATGGCCAGAGCCGACAACACCATATGCGCTTACGACTGGGAATCGTCGTGGCTAAACGGCCCACCCCTATATGATTTTTTCAAGTTCATATACACCCAGGCCACAAAACATGATCACGCTCGCTCTTTCCTGGCAGAATCAAAAAACAGCCCCATGTATAAAATCTACGCTGAACCATTGGGGATAGACGATCGCGTCTACGCTCTTGCGGCGATACTTTTTCTGGCATACCATCTGACGGCCTGTCTGGAATCGGTCCCCCACCACAGAACCGGTTTTTTTTCGTCGGAGCTGGCGCTGGCGATCGGAAATATCGCCTAGAGGGCTTCTGCGAGCTTTTCAGAGATCAGTTCCGCCGCGAGTTTGTGCCCCCGTGCGTTCCAGTGGCCGTCGATTTTATAGTATAGCGGGTCTATGCCCCCGGGATGTTCATAAAAAGGTGTCACCAGGTCTATGTAAACAAACTTTAGCCTGCTTGCAAGACTCTCCAAATACTCCCCCGCCCAGCGGTCTTTCTCCCGCTTCTTGTCGGGAATATACGCCACAAAAAACGGAATCCCCAAATCCGCCGACACTTTGGACATTTTGGCGAGCGTGCTTTCAAAAACACGTTTCTCTTTTTCATCGAGAGAAAATCCCCCCTCCCCCTCCACGATTCTTTCCTTCTTGCCAGCTTTGCCAAGCAGCCGGTCCCAGCGCCATTTAACCTGTCTGTACAGCTGAAAATGGTGTTTAAGAAAATCCTTCACCATGATCAGCTGTCTTGTGAAAAAGGAGACCCTGACAGGAGTCAACTCTATTTCAGTGCCCCCGTTGAGCCTGTAGATTTTGCGCACCTTGCTCCGGAGGTTATCCGCGAAATCGTTGGAGCATACCAGGTGGAACAACGCATCCGGCGCCAGAGATACGCCCAGGCTCTCGAACCTGGCCAGGGACTGGACGGTGCCGAATCCGCTTACTCCCATGTTCACCGCGCGTATATGTTTGCCGGTTTTTCCCTTAAGAAGTTTTTCGGAAACCACGACATAACCCTCGTCGTATTCCACCTGCAAAGCTTCCGTGTACGAGTCACCGGTAAACATGACTCTAACCTCCCCCTCCGGCTTTTTCATTTCCATCTCCGGCCCGCGAAGCCCGAGCGAGTTAAACTCGAACCTGGCCGCAAACTCCCGCCTTTTGTATGTTCCGCTCACGTTGCTTACGGGAAGCCAGGAGGTGATCGGGGAAAAGCGCCACAGGTCGACAGGCATGGGGTCGAGCGCTCTGAAAGTGATTTCGATAAACCCGAAAACCATTATCACGCTCGCGGTGAAAATGGCTGATGTGGCCAGTATATTTTTTACGCTCATATCCACAGGGTATCTTATGGCCGCCATATTCGACAACATGTATATCACGAAACGCCCACCTAGGAAACCACCCCATTTTGTGAAGACGCCAGCGCGTTCGATATGCTAAAGTGCGTCTTATCTCTGGTAAATATTTGTTTTGCGAATCCCGGCATGAAATATTTCGTGATCTCCGTCGACACCGAATCGGACTGGTTCAACAAGGCCGACAACGATATCAGCTCCATCAGAGGCGTTCCATACTTGCAGGAGACATGCGCGCGGTACGGGATGATCCCTACCTACCTTGTGACCTATGAAATGGCGTATAAACAGGAGGCTGTGCGGGTGATAAAAGAGTATCTGGACAGGGACGAATGCGAAGTCGGCGCCCATATGCACATATGGAGCACCCCGCCTTTTGAAAACCCCAACGAGCGAGGAGTGGATGAAAAATGGATTCGAGGCATCCAGTCCGAGATACCCGGCGACGCGCTGGATAAGAAGATGACCAGCCTGAGCAAAATAATCGAGAGCAACTACGGAGCCTCCCCCACATCCCACAGGGCGGGCAGGTGGGGCGTCGACCGCCGCACGCTGGTCTGGCTGGCGGAACACGGGTACCTGGTGGACAGCTCCATATGTCCGTATGTCAACCGCGTCGGCGCCAAGGGGGTTAACGGGGTGATAGAATATAACTCACGCCATTCGCCCAACGCTCCTTACTATCCCGATTCGATCGATTTCACCAGAGAAGCCGGGCCGGATAACAACCGGATAGATCTGATCGAGGTACCCGCCACCGGGATAAAGGGGGACATTTTCGGCCAATACAAGTTCAGGGGCACGGGCAGGTTGCGCAATTTTTTGTACAAGCTCGGATACACGGGCGTGGCGGCAAGGCCCTTTCAGCCATCTTTTGACATACCCATGAACGTGTTTGAAAAGATGACAAGGAGGCTGTACGAATCCGAAATACAGGTGATCAACATGATGTTCCATTCAACAGAGCTTATAGCCGGCGGCTCGCCCTTTTCCAAAACCGAAGAGAAACTGTCCAGGCTCAAGGCCCGGCTCGAGACCGCGCTGAGCCTGGCCAAAGAATACTCCATCAGGGGAATAAGACTGTCCGATGTATACAAACACTTTGCCGCCAAACGCGACTCCGATGAAAATGCCGGCCAGTCTTGACATGTCCCGCGCCCTACTGCCTGTTCGCGCCGGATCAAAAGAGGTCAGCGATGAGTAATAGCCCCGCAAAACCCCGGATATGTTTCGTGGCCCCGCAGGTCTACCCGATCCTGTCCGGATCGGATGACATAAAATTCGCCGGTGGCGCGGAGGTACAACAGGTTTTCATAGCCAGGGCCATGGTGTCCGTCGGGTACGAGGTCTCGGCTGTGTGCCTGGATTACGGACAGGAAGACCAGGTGACCATCGACGGGATCACGGTTTACAAAACCCACACCCGCAACGAGGGTATCCGTGTCGTCCGATTCATACACCCCAGGGCGACATCTTTCTGGCGGGCGATGAAAAAAGCCGACGCCCACATTTATTATCAACGATGCGCGGCTGTTCACACCGGAATCACCGCCCTGTTTTGCAGGTGGCGCAAAAAAAAATTCGTATACGCCGCCTCCAGCAACTCAGATTTTCAACCCGACAAGCTCCGCATCAAATATCGCAGGGACAAAATGCTGTATGAATACGGACTAAGACGCGCCGACGCGGTCATAGCCCAGAACACGGAGCAACAGAAATCGTTGAGGAGCAATTACGGGCTCGACTCGACACTCATCCCGAACATCTATTCCCCCAACCAGCCGGGCCCTGCGCGGGATGGGTGTGATATCCTCTGGGTGGGGATGATACGGCCCGTCAAGCGGCCGGAGCTGTTTATAAAAATTGCGGAGCGAACGCCGGAATTTAAATTCAAAATGATCGGCGGCCCGTACATGACGGCCGAGTCAAAAATATATTACGAGCGTATCAGGGAGATGGCGGCCAGCGTGGAGAACCTGGAGTTTTCCGGGTTCCTGCCGTTCGACGAGGTGGAGCGCCAGTTCGATTGCGCCAAATTGTCCGTCAACACATCGATAATCGAGGGGTTTCCCAACACTTTCCTGCAATCCTGGGCCAGAGGCGCGCCCACCGTCTCTTTTTTCGACCCGAAAATCCGCCAGAACGGCAGGCCCGTGGGTGTTATCGTGCACTATGAACAAGAGGCGATAGAAAATATACGTACACTAATGAACGATGACGCCAAAAGAGCCAGAATGGGTGAGGAGTGTAAATTGTATTACACGACCCACCACTCTGCGGATAAAATAACGGCGGAATATACAAAACTTTTCGATTCACTCGCCCAATGACACCGAATCACGATTCAAACCGGCCGTCGGCGCAGACACACTAAACGGACCATGACCAGCGACGGCAAAATATCTGTGATGTTCGTTTTAAACTCGCTTTGCGTAGGCGGTGCGGAACGGCAGACCGTATATCTGTACAACGGGCTGGACAAAAACAAGTTCGATGTATCCATGGCCTATCTCAAGCCCGAGGAGAGCCTGGCGCCGGAGATCGACCCGGGTCGGCGATCCGCTGTTTTCTGTTGCGACGTCACCAGACGTATCGACCCTAAAGCAGTCAAAAAGCTTGCGCGTCATGTCGTATCCTCCAACGTGGACATAATAATCTGCACCAACCAGTACCCGGCCCTGTACGGCTATCTGACGAGGCTGTCGTCCGGAGCGGGGCGCAAATTGGTAATAATATTCAGAACAACTGTTTTACAGTCCCTCTATTCCAACATCAAGAATGTACTGTACAAGAGGATATTCAACCGGAGCGACAAGGTGATATTCGTAAGCGTTAACCAGCTCCGTTACTGGTCGGACAGGGGCATAAAAGCAGACACCGGATATATCCACAACGGGGTGAACGCCGACCATTTCACAGACCGATTCGAACAGGGCGAAAAGACAGAGTTAAGGCAAAAACTGGGAATTGGCGATTCTGATTATGTCGTGGGCAATTGCGCCGTGTTAAGGCCGGTTAAACGGCATAAAGATCTCATAGACGCAACAGCGGCCCTGGCCGGCAAAGGAATCGATTGCAGACTGCTGATTATCGGCGACGGCCCGACTCGGGGCGAGCTGGAGAAATATATCCATACCGCCGGCATGTCCGATCGGGTCATCATCACGGGGTTTATAAAAGACGTTCGGCCATATTTATCCATCTGTGATTGCGTGGCGATCTCCTCCAGCTCCGAGACTTTTTCAAACGCCATTTTGGAGGCGATGTCCATGGGCAAACCCGTCATCAGCGCCGATGTGGGTGGGGCCGACGAGCAGATCGATACGGGCGTTAACGGGTTCATATATCCCATGGGAGATGTGAACGCGCTGGCGGGGCACATGGAAACACTGCGCGACGTGAACCTGCGAACCAGGATGGGTATCGCCTCCCGCCAGCTGGTGGAAGAGAAGTTCAGGCTGGAAAAAATGATCGCCTCCTATGAAAACATGCTCTCAAACCTTGTCTCGCGCCAGCCATGAGCGACAACACCACACCTGACCGATCCATCGTAATGCTGGGCAACTCTCCGGACGCGCCGGGAGGCATGGCGTCGGTAATAAAAGTTTACATTGAAAGCGGGCTGTTCGACCGGTGGAGGATAACATACCTGTCGACCTTCAAAGATGGGCCGTTCGCCGGTAAACTGCTCATGGCGATAAAAGCTTTTATACTTTTTGTATCCCTGCTGGTTCGAAGACGTGTCACGCTGGCGCATATACACTCCGCGTCGCGGGGGAGCTTCTGGCGCAAGGCGGTGTTCGCCATGGCGGCGCGCATGGCGCGTGTTCCCGTGATTTTCCACCTGCACGGGGCCTCGTTCAACGTCTTTTATCATGACGAGAGCGGCGCCGCGCAAAAGCGCGTCATCAGGTTCGTTCTGGACAGGATGACCCGTATAATCGCCCTTTCCGCCACATGGAAAGCCGACCTGGGGAAAATCACCTCGAACAAAAACGTGTCCGTGATTTTCAACCCCGTCATACTCCCCCCCGCCCCCGCTCGACATGACAACACCGATGCGAACCAGATGATCCTGTTTCTGGGCAGGCTCGGCGTCCGCAAGGGGTCGTTCGATCTGCTCGAGGCGTTCCGGATAACGCTCGACACCCATCCAGAAGCGAAACTGGTTATGGGAGGCGACGGGGACATCGAAGGGGCCAAAACACTCGCCCGGAAGCTGGGCGTCGCGGATTCCGTTCTGTTTCCCGGCTGGATCGGGGCGGATCAGCGGGAGCTCCTCTTCGCCGAAGCCTGCGTATACACCCTGCCGTCGTATCACGAGGGGTTGCCCATGGGAATACTGGAGGCGATGGCGGCCGGGTTGCCGGTTGTGTCCACTTGCGTAGGGGGGATACCCGAAGCGGTCGAAAACGGCGTGGAAGGGTACATCGTCGAGCCTGGCGCCGTGGCCCGATTGGCGGACGCGCTGTCGAGCCTTCTGTCCGACGCCAACCTGCGAATGCGAATGGGGCGAGCCGCCAGGGAGAAGGTGGAAAACAGTTTTTCCGCAAGCCGGACCCTGCCAAAACTGGAAAATCTGTACCGGGAACTCGGGGCCGCCCCAAGGAGCGATTAAATATTATGAAATTCGATTCTTTTGGAATTTTTCTTTCTGAAAAAATCAAGGGAGGCCTCCTGAACAGCTATATAAGGAGAAATCCTTTCTTCTATGGCGCCATCCTGAAAACTTTTGAGACCATGGAGCGGGCCACGCTTGAACAGCGAAAAAGCTGGACGCAAAAACGCCTCCGCGCAACACTTGAAAAAGCCGCCAAAACCGTGTACGGAGCCTCGACAGGAGGAGGGGCCGATATCGAGTCGTGGCCTGTTCTGGAGAAAACATCCATACAGAACAAGCCGGAAACGTTCATGACCCGCCCGAAACCGCTTACCAGCCCCGGCAGAACCAGCGGCTCCACCGGAACGCCTCTTCGGTTGTACCGCTCCTTTTGTTCAGTCACTGCAGAGCAGGCCAGCTTCGACCATGCGCTGGCCCGACACGGCGTCGACAACCGGCGCGCCCGGGTGGCGTTCCTTACCGGCGCGGATGTAAAAGACCCGAACGACACGACCCCCCCTTTCTGGAAATTCAGCTCGGACAGGATGAAGCTGTTATTGTCGTCAAACCACCTGACCGCCGATTCCATCTCCAGCTATTGCGACATCCTGCGCAAATACAACCCGGACTACATCACAGCCTACCCCAGTAGCCTTGAAACGATGCTCACCCTAATGCTTAGCAGAGGTGAGAGGCTGGATATTCCGCTTGTCATGACATACGCGGAAGTTCTCCCGGGCCAGGTCAGAGACCTGGCCCGGGAGGTGTTGGGTTGCGAAATCCTGGACCAGTACGGCACGGCGGAGAGAGTGGTGTTCGCCTGGGCCATCCAGCCGGGCCGGCACTTTTTCCTGCCCGGCTATTCGTATATAGAGCTGGAACCGGCGGAATCGGAGGAGGAGGGGGACCTGTACGAGCTGATCGGAACGGGCTTGTGGAACATGGCGATGCCCCTTGTGCGTTACAGAACCGGCGACCTTTTGCTGTTGCCCAAAGGATTGAGCGACGAGGAGCTTGGTAGAATAAAATACGGCGTCGACCCTTTTATGGGCGTCAGGGGCAGAAAAGTGGAATACCTGGTCTCACCGGACGGATCGCGGATATTCGGGCTGTATCGCATGCTCCAGTTTTCGAGCGGGATCATGCGAACACAGATAATCCAGGAGTCAAGAACACGTGTGCGCCTGCTGATAAGACCGATAGGAAGTTTTACCGAAAAAGATAAAAACATGTTGCTCGAACTCGTCCGCAAAAAACTGCCAGCCTCCATGGTGGTGGAGATGGAAACCACCGACACGTTCGAACGAACCAAAAGCGGCAAGACACCTTTCATTATAAAACGTCCGGGTGTGGACGGCGCGCCCGGCGATGACCAAAGGAGCGTATCCTGATATGATACGCAAAAACACCTTGCATCGGGGGTCCGGATGAAGATCAGCGTTTTTGGGTTGGGTTACGTTGGCGCCGTGTCGGCCGGTTGCCTGGCCGCCGAGGGGCGCCACGTCATAGGTGTCGATCCGGTGCTGGCGAAGGTGGAGCTGATAAACAGCGGGGCCTCCCCCATCGTCGAGAAGGACATCGGAAAGCTCATATCGGAAACGGTCGGCGACGGCAGGCTCAAAGCCACCACCGACGCCAAAGCGGCGGTTGACGAGTCTGATCTTTCCTTCGTTTGCGTTGGCACACCAAGCCAGGCCAACGGCAATCTCGATCTTGGATATGTCAGGCAGGTATGCGCCGAGATAGGCCAGGCGTTAAGGTCGAAAAGCGTGTTTCATGTGGTTGTGGTGCGAAGCACGATGCTTCCCGGCGCCATGAGCGAGACGGTTATCCCGGAGCTTGAGCGTCATTCCGAAAAAACCGCCGGAGCCGGTTTTGGCGTATGTTACAACCCGGAGTTTCTTCGGGAGGGAACCGCCGTACATGATTTTCACAACCCTCCCAAAACCGTCATAGGCGAGTCTGACAGAAAAAGCGGGGATATCCTCGCGTCGATCTACTCGAAGCTGGACGCTCCGCTGGTGAGGACGGAGATAGCCACGGCGGAGATGGTAAAATACACCGACAACGCCTGGCACGCGCTCAAAGTCTGTTTCGCCAACGAAATCGGCGCCGTGTGCAAGGAGACGGGACTGGACGGACGCGAGGTGATGGATATCTTCTGCAAGGACACGAAGCTGAACCTGTCGCCATACTATCTGAAACCAGGATTCGCTTTCGGCGGGTCGTGCCTGCCCAAGGATGTCAGGGCGCTGACATACAAAGCCAAAACACTCGACCTCGACTCTCCGGTTCTAAACGCCATACTGCCAAGCAACCGGGGCCAGATCCAGCGGGGGCTGGACATGATCATGAGGCGCAACAGCAGGAAAGTGGGGTTTTTGGGATTCAGCTTCAAGGCGGGCACCGACGACCTGCGCGAAAGCCCGATCGTCGAAGTGATAGAGAGGCTGTTGGGGAAAGGGTATGACCTTAGGCTTTACGACCGCAATGTCAACCTGGCGAAACTTGTCGGGGCGAACCGGAACTATATCATGAACCTCATACCGCATATTTCCAGAATCATGGTAGACAGCATGGAGCAGGTCATCTCCCACTCGGACATAGTGGTGGTGGGCAACAACGATCCGGAGTTCGCCAAGGCTCCCGGCCAGCTTTCAGACGGCCAGACGCTGATCGATTTTGTTCGAATAGCCGACCTTCGCAGCGGAGATGGGAGATATGAAGGCATCTGCTGGTAGACCCCGCACGACGCTGATCATCATAGAAAACCTTCCGGCCCCTTTCGACCGGCGCGTATGGCAGGAGGCGACCACGCTTCGCGACGGCGGGTACAAGGTGATAATCGCATGCCCCACCGGCAAGGGATACGAAAAGAAGTTCGAGCGGACAGACGGCATAGACATATACCGCTACAACCTCCCCGTCGAGGCCAGCGGGGCCGTTGGGTACCTGATGGAATATTCCTCCGCCCTTTTCTGGCAGTTCGTCATATCCTGCCGCGTGCTTGTAAAACACGGGTTCGACGTGATACACGCCTGCAACCCGCCGGACAACATCTTTGTGATAGGCGGTTTTTTCAAGATATTGTTCGGGAAAAAATTCCTGTTCGACCATCACGACATAAACCCGGAGCTGTACGAGGCGAAATTCGGCAGGCGCGATTTTTTTTACAGGATCATGCTCCTGTGGGAGCGGTGGACGTTCCAGACCGCGGACGTCTCCATCGCAACCAACAACTCGTACAGGAAAATAGCCATCGAACGGTGCGGAATGGATCCCGCAAGGGTTTTCGTTGTGCGAAGCGGCCCCAGCCTTGCTCGGCTTCGCATAATCCCCCCTGTCGTGTCGCTTAAAAAAGGACGCAAATACCTGGTCGGATACGTGGGGGTGATGGGAAAGCAGGAAGGGATCGACTACCTGTTGAGAGCTGTCAGTCATATCGTATATACCATGAAACGGCGGGATATCCATTTCGGCCTGGTGGGCGGGGGGACGGAGCTTGACAGCATGATCAGATACGCAGAAGAGCTCAACGTCTCCGATTACGTCACTTTCACGGGCCGGGCGCCGGACCAGAAGATGCTCGAAATGCTGAACACCGCGGACATATGCGTCAACCCCGACGTGGCCAACGAGATGAACGACAAATCGACCATGAACAAGATCATGGAATACATGGCGCTGGGCAAACCCGTCGCGCAGTTCGACCTGACAGAGGGCAGGTTCTCGGCGGGCGAGGCTTCCGTGTACGCCAGAAAAAATGACGAGGTGGATCTGGCGGAAAAAATCGTCGAGCTTCTCGATGATCCCGCCAGAAGAAAACGAATGGGAGAGTTCGGACGCAACCGTGTGATCAACGAGCTGGAATGGAAATACGAAGCCCCAAAACTGCTGGCGGCCTATGACGCGCTCTGGAGATAATCGCCGATCCCCGATTATCCATTCACCGCGAAAAGCTCGTCGAATATGTCATCGATGGATTTCGTGACAGACCAGCCGGGGTAATGAGCCTTGAACCTGGACATGTCGGTGATATAACAGATGTGATCACCCACCCTGTTTTTCTCGTCGTAAACCCATCGGAACTTGCGGCCGGTGTATCCCTCGACCCGGTCTATGGACTCGAGCATCGACAGGCTGTTGGGCCTGCATCCTCCGATGTTGTACACCTGGCCCGGTCTCGGATTTTTATAGAATTCATATATCGCGGCGGCCACGTCATAGCTGTGGATATTGTCCCGCACCTGTTTGGCGTTGTATCCGAAAACCGTGTACAGCATGTCTTCCCTGGCCGCCTTGGCCAGGTAGGATAAAAACCCGTGCAGTTCCACCCCGGAATGGTTGGGCCCGGTCAGGCACCCTCCACGAAACACGGCGGTCTTGAGGCCGTAATACCGGCCATATTCCTGGGTCATGATATCCGCCGCCACCTTGGACGCCCCGAACACGCTGTGCAGGCACTGGTCGATGCCGCAGGTCTCGTCTATGCCCTCGCGGTCCTCGTCGTTCGCGTAATCCCACCGTTTGTCCAGTTCCACCAAGGGTATACGGTTCGGAGCGTCTCCATACACCTTGTTCGTGCTCATAAAAACAAACACAGCCTCCGGAGCCCCCAGGCGCAACCCTTCGAGCAGGTTGACCGTCCCCACCGCGTTGACATCGAAATCGTCCAGGGGCCGGCTGGCGGCAAGGTCATGTGACGGCTGAGCCGCGCAGTGCACCACAAGGTCCGGCGCCACTTCCGACATGAGCCTGACCACCCCATCCCTGTCGCGGATATCCATATCGAAATGCCGAAAGTTTTTCGTCTGCCCGATCAGGCGGCGCAGGTTCCATGACGTGTCCCCGCCCGGCCCGAAGAAATCGGCCCGCATATTGTTGTCCACGCCTGTTATCTGGTGCCCCATGTTGTCGAAAAAGCTGACAACCTCAGACCCGATCAGCCCGCTGGAGCCAGTGACGATCACTTTCATCAGTCAAATGCCCTTGTCGTTATAAAATCCCGGACGCCCGGCAAAACTCTGCGTTTTTTCAAGGCAATGATTGTACCATCTTTAGTTATCCAGGTATCTGGTTTTGATGGATCATCTTGTCTGGATAATGGTTTATAATCAGACCCTCTTGCTAAGCGATTTACATATTTTCCGTCTTTGCAAACATTAAGGATATCTCGAACGATGGAAAACAAAGCCGAATTGAGCTTGCGAAACGATCCGTTTATCGTCGGCCTGCTCCAGCGCGTCCCGAAGGATATACAAAACACCTTTTCCAACGAGCAGCTTCTGGCGCTGAAGGTCGCGTTGGGGGCCAGGAAGTGGGGGGTGCATCCGATCGATATCAGGCATTCCGCCGGGTTCTGGCGCTGGAGGTACTATTTTGTTTTCATCGCCGGCAAGGAAAAACGGGCGCTGACATCACGGCAGCGCAAGGCGTTCCGCATGGTCGAAGTTCTGTTTATCACCGGTTTTCTTTTCGTCTCCACCATGCTTGGCCTGGCGATACTGTACATGCTCAAATCGGCCCTGGGGATAGACCTCCTGCCGGACACACACCTGGGGCTGTGGCAATGGCTGAAAATAAACCTGAAATGACGCAAACGGACGACACACCCGGGTTTACAACTTCTGCGCGGCATGTAAAAAGCCGCGTCATTCCCCCGTCTGTTCCACGGGCTTGCCTATGTAATACCCCTGGGCCCCGTCCACATGCAGTTCGCGCAACTCCGTCACGTCCTCCCCTGATTCAACCGACTTGGCTATGACGCCGATATCGAGCCCATGGGCGATCTCCGTTATGGCCTGGACGAATATCTGGTTGTCCCGGTTTTTGGCGATGTCCTTTATATATCCCCCCTCTATCTTCAAATACTCCAGCTTCAGGTCGCGCAGGTAGCCGAACGATTTCGATCCGGATCCGAAATTGTCCATCGTGATCCTTGTGCCCACTTACCGCAGCCTGTCGATAAGCTTCCTGAAAGCAACAAGATCGGACAGAGCGCCATACTCCGACACTTCGAATATTATCCGCCCGGCCACCGCGGGGCTGGCGGCGAGTTTCTCCACCAGCCAATCGACAAACTTCGGATCGAGAGCCGAAGCGACAAACAGGTTAATCGAATATACGTAACCGGGGCCGGGGGTCTGTTTTGCCGTTGCCAGAAGCTTGTTGATCATCATCCGGTCGATTTCAGCGGTCATGCCAAGGCGCTCGACCATCGGCATGAACACACCGGCTGGTATGATGGACTGGTCCTCCCGGCGGATCCTGGCCAGCACCTCGTAATGCAACGTCTTCGACCCATCGATGGATTTCGCCGGCTGGTATACAAACGAAATGCTGTCGGCTTCGATAACGCCTTTTATGATCTCCTGCCATTGATGGGAGCCGATGACTTCCCCCTTGCGCAGTGATTCCGCTTCGTACATGTGCCATGCGTTGGGCCCTTTTTGCTGGGCGGAACGGAGCGCCATGTCCGCCTGGGCCAAAAGTTTCGACGATGACAGGTCCATGTTGTAATAACCGATCCCGATATGCGCGACACCCTTTTCCAGACCTTCGATATGGAACTGGTTAAGACCCTGCTCTATCAGCCTGGCCAGCTCTTCGGCGTCTTCCACCGTGGAATGCTGGGCTATCACGGCGAATTCCGCTCCGCCCATACGCGCCACCGTGGCGTTGCGCATGTTTTCGGTTCTTTCTTTCAGCAAGTCGGCCACCTGTTGCAACAGCTTGTTCCCCTCCGCCCAGCCGTTGCGATCGTTATACTCGACGAAATCGCTGATTCTTATTATCACAAGAGCGCCCTGGGCCACCTCGTCCCTGGCGGTTACCATGTGTTCGAGCTGTATATCGAAACTGCGCCGGTTGGCCAGTTCCGTCACCTGGTCCACATACGCCTCCTTGCGCAGTTTCTGGGCAAGGTCCGCCTGCTCTATAACGATACGCTCCACTTTTTTCGACATCTTGTTCATGGCGATCACCACGCTACGAAGCTCCCTGGTCCATGGAAGCCTGTCGAGCACCGGGAACTCCCGCTCCGAAATGGCCAGCGCCTGCCTCTCCACCTCCTTGAGAGGCCGAAGCACGAAACGCAACACGACCGTGACAAACACCACCGCCACCGCCAGCGCCCCGAGAAACCACCAGAATGTCCCCACCGTATCCTCCCAAAGCTCCACATACGCGTAGCCCGGGTGACTGCGGATGTATATGGTCGCCCCCGGTTTCCACCCGGCCGATATCAACGCCTTGCGCCGTGGCGTCTCCAGGTGTATCAGGCGCACAAACCACTGGGGGACCTCCTCTATCGTAACCTTGTTGATTCTCTCGATAATCGTGGAGCCATCGGATTTTACAATGGTTATTTCCTGGTAGTAGCCACCGTCGAAAATGGCGTTTACCATGGTGTTCATCACGGGCAGATCGTTGGCCACGAAATGTGGTTGCAACGACAGAGCCAGGGACGTGGCCGCGTCCTGCGCGTGGGATTCGAGCTGTGTGGCGAGATAACTGCGCATGTTGCCGACGCTGACGGCCATCGTACCTGCGAAGACGAGCGCGAACATGAACGAGATGATCAATATTAGCTGTCGTGATAAGCTCATTTAACTATATCCCCCGCTTGTCGTTTTGTTCAGAAACATCATTTCACCAGTTCCTTCTCCATTCGCATCCCCAGATCCTTCCACAAATTGATCCGGTCGGATGATCCAACCCGTTTGCCCTTGCCCCGCTCCTTGGACAGCCACAACCCGTCACCGTTAAAACTGTATATGGGCTTCAGGTCGTCACGCTCAGACGCCGGCTTTATCTTGTCGATCAGGTTGTCGAGCACGAGAGGCTCCGCGGAGGGATTGGCGTAATACGTCACCACCATGTGCGCCTGATTGAGCTCCAGCGCTTTTACATAGGTTATCAGCATCTTGCTGACCGGCACCCCCATCTCTTTGAGCGTAAAATACTTCGCGATGGAAAAATCCTCGCAATCACCGCCACGGGTAGCCAGCGTCTCCACCGGTGTGGCCCAATAATCCTCCTTGCCCCAATGGTCGATATCGTCGAGAAAATCTATCCGGTCGTTGAAAAACTCGTTCACCATCTCCAGCTTTTCCTTTTCCGGTATGTCATGATTCTCCTGGATCATCTCCTGCCACTTAACTAAACGTCTCTTGGCGGAACGTCCGTATTTTTCCAGCACATGATCGAGAAGCTTTTCACTCAAGCCGGGCCCCTGGGCGACCGCCGCGGTGAAAGTGATAGCGATAAACAGGGCCAAATACCTGGCCGGGCCGAGCGGCGAACACAGCGGTCTGACCAGGCCGGCGACAGCGCGTTTCATCGTAAAAAGTTTTCGCTTTCCAGCGACGCGGATGCCGCACGCGAGGGACATTTCCAGACTTGCCATTTCACCCGAGCCTGCTGAGGTGATAGTTTTCATCTGTTCTGTAAAAGATCATTCGCCATATGTTAACACACGACGTTCGCCCCCCGCCACAACCCGGCCTGCGGGACCATGGATCCCGAACACATGCTCTTCCCGCAGGACAACACGCATGCGGCGGCGCTTGAAACCCCCCGTTTCAACTGGATTGTTGACCCGGATATGTTATTTGCGGCCAGCGCGTACGACGGCGCCTTTAAACCTCCTATTTCGACAGCTCGTATACCCGGTCCCAATCCTCGGGCGGTGGAGCCGAAGCCAGCTGGGCGCATCGTTTTATGTACAGTTTGCAGGTCGCATCCCCTTCCGGCCGAAGCTTCTCACAGCTTTCAAACAACCTGGAGGCTTTCATAAAATCCATCCGCCTGAACGTCGCCAGGGCATGACGGAACATCCATACGAACCTTCGCTGGGCTTCGGAAACGTTCTCCATCTCCTCAAGCGCCTCGTACTGCCGGATGGCTTCTTTTTTTCCGGGTAGCCGCACTATGTCAAGCTCCCTGCACATCACATTGTCTTTTACAAGCTCGTATGTAAACTCCGATATCATCAGGTATGTTCCGTAATACTTGTTGGCCCACTCCAGCCGCGCCGCCAGGTTCACCGAATCGCCCATGATCGTGTAGTCCATCCTCTCTTTCGACCCCATGTTGCCCACCACCATTGGTCCGGTGTTTATCCCCATGCGCACAAACAGCTCGTCCCTGCCCTGCTCGCGCCATTTTTCCCGCATTTGAACCAGTTTCCTCTGCTGGCGGATGGCGGCCAGCACGCAAAGCTGGGCGTGGTTGTCTATCCGGACCGGCGCGCCCCAAAAGGCGATGATAGCGTCTCCCTCGTACTTGTCCACGGTGCCGTCGAGCTCGTGGATTATACGGGACATCTGCGAAAGATATTCGTTGAGCAACGACACCAGCTGGGCCGGGGAGAGTTGCTCTGATATGGTGGTAAACCCCGCCACATCGGAGAAAAAGGCGGTCATCACCCTCTTCTCCCCCCCAAGCTTGAGCAGGCTCGGGTCCTGGACGATCTGGTTGATTATCTTGACAGACAGATACCTGCCGAACGCGTCTTTTATAAACCGTTTCGATTCCTGTTCGGAGATGTACTCCCAGGTGGTTATCGTGACAAACCCCACTATGATGGCAAGGCCGGGGATGACGCTGTAGAGCCACAGATGGTTTTCCGCCAGCATCCAGTAGTTGAACCTGACAAGCCCCGCCAGCATGGTGACTATCATCATAAGACCGACAAACACCCGAAGCCTGGGCAACGCGTACAGCAGGAACAACCCGATGACCAGCGTGAGCGCGGCGTCATACAACCTCTGCCAGTCCAGCGCGCTTATGCTCACACCAGTAAGGGCGACCGATATGGCGTTGGCCTGCACCTCGACACCCGCCGTGTAGCCCAGCGGGGTGACTCGCAGATCGTATATCTGGGCGGCGGTGGCGCCTATGATCGCTATTTTGTCCTTGAGCGACTCTACCAACGCACGGTCGTCGTCGGGCCTGGTCAAAACATCCGCCGCGGAGATGACCGGAAACGTGGAGTCTTCCCCCAGGTATTTAAGTGAAAGCCGCCCGTACGGATCCAGCGGCAGGAAAGAACCGGCGATGGACACACCCTCGAGCATCCCGTCGCCGAACACCACCTGCACATCGTTGTCCCACGCTCCCCGGTACAACGCGGCCGACACCAGCGCCAGAGAAGGATATATGGACCCTTTGCTTTCGATCACCATGGGATGCGATCGTATGACACCGTCCGAATCCGGCCACGCGTTGAGAAAACCGCTGGCCCTCGACGCTTTTTGGACCAGCGGTATGTTAGGCTCCACGCCCGCCACGTTAAACCATATGTGGGCCCCGCGGCTGTCCTCGGACCGGCGGGATAACTTGATTCTGAACGGGTATATGCTTTCGTCCATCAACGAGACGGACCCGGCGTCCCTGTCCACCTCGCCCTGTTTGCCGTGGAAAAAATAACCGGTGACCACGTTGCCCGCTTTGCTGATCGATCTGGCGAGGGATTCGTCTTTTGTGAATCTGCTGCGCGCCTGAAGCAGTTTTTCCCTGAATTCCGGCACAGCTCCCCCGGTGTCCAGCTTGTCAAAATCCTCCGCCAGCTCTTCGACCACCTTCGCCGCCGCGTCGTCCACCTCCGAGGCGAAGGTGATATCGAGCGCGGTGACCCGGGCTCCGTATATGGCCAGCTTTTCAATCACGCGCCCGATCACGTCGCGCGGCCAGGGCCATCTGCCGAAAGTATCGAGCGATTTCTGGTCTATCCCGATGATGATCACCCGCGGATCGGGTCTGCCCGGCGCGGAATAGCGCACCATCAGATCGTATATCTTCAGCTCGAACGCCTCGATGAAAAAGGGAGGGTTGACAGCGAAAAACAGCAACACCGCCAGCAACGCCAGGTACAGCCGTTTCAATGTCAACATTCAAAAGCCTCTCTTTTTACTTTCCATACGGCTTTCCCCGGCCAGCCGGAAAGTTCGGATAACCACAAGTCAGTCCCTCCTGCGTATGGTGGTTATGCTCTTCAGAAACCTTGTCACCCCCAGGGTCTTCGCCTCTTCCTTCTCCTCTTCATCCAGCTCGATCCTGGCGTTGTCGTCCATCTCGTCCAATCCGCCCATCGTGGCGTGGTCCGTCTCGGCGAACCCGGACAAAGGCGGAGGCCCGTCCCAGCTCTTCATCTCCCGCTCGAGCTTGTCGCGCACTCCTTCTTTCGACAAATATCCGAGCCCCGCGTATCTTAGCGACATATAGAATTCGTCATACTCGTCGTCGGTAAATTCCGGTTTGCCAACCCGGGTCAACGCCATTACTATTTCCTTTTCAAACGGGTCCCTGCCATCTGGGAGAACCCCGGCCGGTGGAGTGTGGAGAGTGAGAAATTTGATCATGTAAGGCGCCGCCGCCTCATCCCAATCGGCCTGTTCGCGCTCCTCCAACTCCCAGTCCAGCGTCCACATCTTCACCGTCAGATCCTCCCCGCACGATATGGCGAACCGTCCGTCGGGACTCACCGCCACACCTCTGACAGCGGAAGCATGCCCCTCGAACGCCCGGGGATTCTCTCCGGTTTCCATTTCCCAGAACCGCATCACCCTGTCCGCGTCGGACGAAAAGAGATACAACCCGTCGTAACTCGCCGCCACACAGGTGACACGCGACGTGTGACCACGCATCACCCTGACAGGTTTTGCAGTCCTGATGTCCCATACGATAACGGTCATGTCATCGGACGCGGTAACCGCCCTTTTGGAATCCACGGAAAACACCACGGAGTTGACCGCCCCGGTGTGGGCGGAAAACACGCCAATACACCTGCCGGTGGCAAGTTCCCACAGCCTGGCTGTCCTGTCCTCGGAGCATGAAAGGCCAAGCCTGCCGTCACCGCTCACCGCCACACCGAGCACTGGCCCCTGGTGCCCTCTCATCGACCTTATGGCCACACCGGATTTCATATCCCAGAGTTTCACCATCGCATCCTCGCCGCCGGAAAACGCGAAATCACCTCCGGGGACGATAACGGAAGCGTTGACAGATTGTGTGTGCCCTTTCATGACAGTGGTTGTCTTTCCGGTTTGCGTCTCCCACAATCTCAATGTCCCGTCACCACTGGCGGAAAGAACGATTTTCCCGTCCGGGGAAATATCCGCCGAATTGACCCTGTCAGCGTGCCCTTCGAGCGTTCTGACCTGCGATCCATCGGACACGTCCCACAATCTCAATGTCCTGTCATGGCTTGACGACAGGGCGTATCTGCAATCGCCGCTGATAGAGACGGAGGTTACCTCGCCGGTGTGCCCCATGAACGTCCTGCTCTCCCATCCTCCGTTGAGTCCCTTTTTCGGCAGGCGCAGGTAGAGCTTTCCCAGGGCATCCATCGCCTCGGCCCCCCGTCTGAACCCCATCTGGTTTCTTGCTTCCCTCACAAACCGCGTGGCCATTATCGTGTTCCCCTCGTCCAGGGCGGAGCGCATCTGGTCAAGTTTCGCCTCGTAAGCAGCTCCGGCGGACAGAACCATTTCGCTGGCCTGGACACGGCTGACCATCATCGGAGCCTTGTAGACGTCCCACCCGGTGATCGACCATGATATCGCTGTCTTGTCCCAGCCGCCAGTTATCGCGGTGTTCCCGTCATCGCACACCACCGTCGCGTTTACAGTGTCTGTATGTCCCAGAAACGTTCGTATCCGGCGACCGGTCTTGATGTCCCACAGAGCCAGTGTCCTGTCATACCCGCCGGAGACAAGATGACGACCGTCGGGGCTTATGGCCAGTGTCGTGACAGGCGCCTTGTGACCTTCCAGCTTCGCCGCCCGCCTCCCGTCGCCCGCCTGGTATATGTGGATGGAGTTGTCGATATCGGCCAGCGCGACTTGTGACCCGTCGGGGCTTATGGTCAACGCCCCGGGACCGACGTCGAGCGACGCTATCATGGCTCCGGTGTCGATGTTGACGATCTTCGCCGTGTTGTCTTCGCTGGTGAACAGCAGAAGAGCCGCGTTGAAATTTACGGACGCAAAACCGGATATACCCTCGAAAGACCGGATAACCTTCCCGGAGGATGTGTCGATGATATTGACAACACCGTCCCATCCCGCTGTCATGGCTCTCCCGCCGTCATCGCTCAAGCCAACTGACGTGACCCAGTCGGTATGTCCGGTGAACTCTCTTGCCATCTCCCCGGTCGAGACGTCCCACAGCTTGGCGGATTTGTAACTGCCCGTGATCGCAAGCCCCCCTCCCAGGGCCACGCACGTCACAGAGCAGGAGCCGTGAACAAAATCTCTTAAAAGCTCTCCGGAATTGTAATCCCAAAGCTTCGACGTGTTGTCGTCACCGCCGGTGAGAAGATGTCCGGAACCCTGGTTGAAATCGACGGACGTGACAGAGTCTGTGTGACCTTCAAACACGGCGATCCTCCTCATGGAGGTGTCCAACCTTGCTTTGGCCTCCTCCAGGGCCGCCACCACATCTTCGCTCGCGGCGCCGGTCTGCGCCAGTTTCCCGAGCGATTCGATGGCGGAGACGCAATCGTCCCGCTCCAGGTGGAGCAAGCCCAGGTAATATTCGCTGTCGCTTTCAACTCCGTGCGACCTTGCAGCCTCCTCCATCCAGCGGACAAAATCGATATCGGTCAGGTTCCCCGTTCTCCATTTTGTAAGCCCCAGGTTGAAAGTGGATTGGGGATGATGCGGCTCGTTGACCAACGCCTCGCGCCAAAGCCCCTCGGCCTCTCTCAACCTGCCAAGATCCAGGAAAGAAATGGCGCGGTTGTTCAAGCTGTCGGCGGTGGCCTTGCCGGCTTTCGGAGCGCGCCGGGGATAGGCGGACCCGGTCAGGCCGGCATAGAGCCCTACCAGCTCGGAAGCTATTTCCATCATGGTTTCAGGCCGCCGATCCGGCGCAGGGTCAAAGCATCTTGTCAATATCCCGGCCATCTGGTCCGGCATGGGGGGTATGGCTTTGTTGTCAGAGCCGTTTTTACGGTATTCTTCCAGCGCCTCGGCGGCGGCCACGCCGTACATCCAGGTGACTTCTCCCGTGAACATTTCAAGTATCGACAGCGCCCAGGACCACATGTCGGTTTTGCGGGAGAGCGGCTTTTTCTCCGCCTGTTCGGGGGAGCAATAGGCAGGCGTCATGCCACCATAGGCCACCAGCTCATCGCCCGGCGATCCCGTGGCGCCTGGCGATCCCGCGGCGCTCCCCCTGGCTTTGGCCAGGCCAAAATCGGTGACCTTGGCGACACCCTTGCCGGTCATCATCACGTTGGCCGGCTTTATATCCTGATGCACTATGCCGCGGCTATGCGCGTAATCAAGGCCCCACGCGAACTGGATGGCCACATCGAGCATGGAGCCGATATCCGTCAGTTTGCCTTCTTTTACCCAGTCCTGCATACTGCCGGCGTCGACGTATTCCGCGAAAACCCTTGGCACACCGCCGAGCCTTCTTATGTAATAACAACTGACCGTGTTCGGGTGAAGACCAAGGTTGACCCATGTCTCCGCCTCACGCTCGAAATTCTCCACACCGCCGGCGCGTTCGAGCTCCTCCGGTTTCGGGCTTTTAACGGCGAGTTGCGTGTTCCAGCCCAAATGCTTCACCTTGTATACCTTGCCCATCCCCCCTTCACCCAAGAGGCCCAGCACCTCGTACAGCTCCAGTATCACATCGCCGGTCTTCCATTCGGCCGGAATGGAACTTTCATCCTTTCCCGCGGCGGTTATAGAAGCGAAATAATCGTCCACCACCGTCGCACGAGGATCCCGGTCTTTTGTGCTGTCGAATATCTGGGTGACGGCCGGGCCCGGTTCCACCCGGGTGTCAGACGGAACGTCCGCGGCCACGGTGTCCATGGGAGGTGTTTGCGAGGCGCCGGATGCTATCGTCTCCATCGGGTCGGGCTGCCCATCCGGCTCTGCGGGGCGCCTGATTCCGGTATCGGCCGGAACCGTGGCCTCCACTTTTTCCGGGGTGTAAGGCCTGATGGTAAACCTGGCTCCACATTTTTTACACCTGGCTTTTCTGCCCAGGTGTTTGTCGTCTATATTACCGAAACCGGCGCCGCACCCCGGACAAACCACCTTCATTTATCCACACCCGGTTTGCCTGCCACGGCATTGTCCACAGGAGAGTTCCCATCTCCAGGCCAGTCCACCAGCGCCACGGTTATATTGTCCCGCCCCCCGGCCAGGTTCGCCTCATCCACGAGATCGTGGCAGATCACGTCCGGGTTGGCCATTTTACGCAGGATCGACGATATTTTTTCATCTGACACCATTGCGGTCAGCCCAT
This sequence comes from Nitrospirota bacterium, assembly GCA_024275315.1. Lineage (GTDB taxonomy): Bacteria > Nitrospinota_A > UBA7883 > UBA7883 > UBA7883 > JAJRZK01. The sequence goes on along the minus strand of JAJRZK010000049.1, from coordinate 38,088 downwards.
CCGAGCAGAGCAGTAACCTGTCACCCGGTTTCAGGTCCACTATGGCAAAGTCAGGCTCAACCTCCCCGTCCATCCCCACGAACCGGGTTATCTGGCCTTTGGAGGGGTGGGTTCTGGCCTGTTCGGCGGTGATATCGCCAGACTCCACAAGGAGGCGCACCACGGAATGGTCGTTGGTCAACCGCTTCATGGCTCTGTCCCGATATAAATAGGCCCGGCTGTCCCCGAGATACGCGATCATGGCCTTGCCCCCTCTTACCAGCGCCATGACGATAGTCGCCCCCATTCCAGAGTATCCATAATTTCCCCTCGCGGCCAGGTTGACCTGACCGCTCAGGTCGGATATGCACGCCGCCACTGTCTCTTTTGTTTTTGGATCACCCAAGTCGCCCGCGTCGGCCAGCCGCTGTTTGATCAATGGTGGCATAGTCTCCCGGACGATCGTGGAGGCAAGAGCGCCTCCCGCCTGGCCGCCCATGCCGTCGGACACTATGAATATGCCGCTGTCGCCATCCGCGTACCAGGAATCCTCGTTTTCCCCGCGGACACGCCCCTTGTTCGACAGGCACGCGTAAACCAGCCCTGTTTTCAATTTGCCGTTACTATCATGTTGTGGTTCCGTTTCATCTACATCGCGTCCGCCAGGGCCTGTTTGAACTCCCTGGCTGTCTTAAACCCTATTTCCGGCTTGTCTATCAGCGCATGGTCTATCACCTGCGCCAGTTTCGGAGGCAGTGAGCTGTCCCGGTTGAGTATTGGCTCCGCGTCCGTTTGCAAAACTATTTGCCACGGGTCCTTGCCCTTAACGAATTTTCTTGGAAACCTGCCCGTAAGCATGTTGTAAAAAGCCGCCGCCATGCTCCACACGTCTATGTCCGGCCTGGCGTACTTGAAGTTTATGACCTGTTGCCTGGAGATGAAGTATGGCGTGCCGACCACAGCGCCGGTCCTGGTCTGGCCGGACAGGCCCGCCAGATCAAACGCCTTGCCAAGCCCCACATCGGCTAGCTTGGCGATCGGTTTGTCGACCCGGCCGGCCAGGAAAATGTTGGCGGGTTTTATGTCCCTGTGGACCACACCTCTTGTCCTGGCGATCGACCCGTCGGCGAGTTTAACTTCTATTTGCGCGTTATGGGCGTAATCGAGCCCGTCCAGCGCCTGCATGATAATCGGCAAGGCCTCATCGACGCTGATCGTTCCACCTCTTTTCTCCATGAGCTGGTCCACGCTTCCACCTTCGCAAAACTCAAGGGTGAAAAAAAACGTCCCCTCGCTGTAGCCGGAATCCTTCAGCTCCACTATATTGGGGTGTTTGAGCGCCCTTGTCGTTTCCACTTCTCTGAGGAACATGGAGCGCGCCGACTTTTCCACCGCCACCTGCGCCAGCATCACCTTTAACGCCACCAGCTCTCCGGAACCTTCCCGCCGCGCAAGATATACGGCGCCCATCCCGCCCCTGCCAAGCTCGCGGATGATCGTGTACCCCCTGATCACCATGAGGTTTTTCGATCCGTTTTTCGCGTTCGCGACCAGCGACCGGGCGATTTTCAGAGGGTCGCTCTTGCACGCGCCGCAAATGAATTCGCCCTGCAACATCCTGCCGGTGTCGCTGGATGTGTCTTTTCCGCATCGGGCGCATTTCTTACCGGTTTTTTTGAGGATTTGGGTGTCCAGCGTTCCATCCCGGTTTTTACCTTCGCCCGCTGGTTTGTGTTTTTCGCAAAAATAGAGCCCGGCTCCCGCCAGCGCGGCTGTTTCATCCTTTTCCGGAATCTCGGTTCCGCATTCTGCGCATACGGCCTGATTGTATATGTTCACCCGGATGACTGTGCCGCCCAGTTTCAGCTCGTCGCCATTTTGCAGGTCATACTCCGGAAACTCCGATTTTGAGGTTTCTCCTGCGGCTGATCCTGTTTTACGCTGTCCGATCTTGCGTCCGTTTACGAATGTGCCGTTGAGGCTACCGAAATCCCTGACCCTTACAGCGGGAGGATTTATGTCAAGCAGGCAATGGTTTCTGGAGATTGTCCTGTGAAATTCATTGTCCGGCAGACGGGGATCGCAATCCAGCCCCCGGCCTATCAGGACAGAAGTCCTGCTTTCGTATTGGTATGTCTTTCCCGACAGGGAGCCTTTGAGCACCGTCAAACTTACTTTCGCGGACATATACCCGTCTGTCTGCTGTTTATCGTTATCAATATTATAATTCAGCCTGTAAATGATAACATCTGCGCGTAAAACCCCACACCTGCATTTTTACACCAGTCAATCGGCCGGTTAAAAAAACTCTCCAGTTTTTTTGGCGCATGTCGATAAGTAATCAAACTCGTAATGCCAGGCCGTTAATCTCCCATGACGGCCTGGTTTTTTTTCGTTTTGAACGCTGGTGAATTTTCCTGCAATTTCCGGGAACAAAACTCTAAACCTTATCTGTAATGTTCCGATATAGAAGTTGAGCAAGGAGATAGAAAAATGATTATAGAAAACATTTCAGGTGTCACGCCCGGGAAAATCCGCCAACCGGACCAAAAGTCCGGCGATAGCGGCCGAAGCGTAACCGGCCGCGCCGAAAATAACCAATATGCAGACAAGAATTCTTCCATCAGCGCCAAGATTTCCGAGAGAAGCAAGACGGCCATCAAGGCTTTCCGGATCGTATCGGAAATCGAGCCCGCCATTTCGCGAGCGTTGAGAGTGGCCCAGATAAAAGCGGAAGTGGCCCGGGGGACATATCAACCCAGCTCCTCCAGCATTGCCGATTCCGTGTTGTTCAGCGTGGCTCGATAAAGCGCCGGGCCACGTTGACAGGCGGTTTGCGCGTCTTTTATTTCCAGCGATCTGTCGGCCTTTTTTCTTCAAATCCTGATTGCAATCGGCTATTATTAGCGTACCGTCGCCGCTCGGGCGATTGCGGCGTGTTTCCCTCTTGTCAAATAAATAACCTGGAAAACTAAGTTGAAGAAGACCACTGTAGCTACTTTGGCGTTGTCTCTGTGTATAGTGGCTTTTGCCGATGTGTGCCTCGCAAACGACAAAAGGACCGTCAAAGGACATATCGCCTGCTTCAAGGAGCAATGGCTTTATGACATCATATATTTCAGAGAATCGGGGAACTCCGAAGACATGAGCGTTTATTTCAAGACAAAGAAATGCACCATCCTCAAGGGTGGATTGGCTGTAAAAGTGACAAAGACCCCGGGCTTGTTCGGGTTCATCGTGGGGTTTGACGTTGATGGCGTGAAGCTGTGGACAGATACTTTCGGTATCGAATGAACCTGGCCCTCCCCGTGTAGCCTCCACGTTTTGGAAGTTGTGCGCACCCGATAAACCACGCGGATTGGTGACATAACCCAGTTATGCAAAACCTGCCAGGTTGCGCAGACCTGCCCGGCGGATCCCGCTCATCAGGACAACTATGGAAACCGGCCGCTGTTCACGATAGAGTAAACATATGCAAAGACGTTGGCGGGTTTACCTGGTTCAATGCAGTGACAACAGCTATTATTGCGGCGTCACCACGGATATGGACCGCAGGCTGAAGGAGCATAACTGCGGGAAAGGAGCCCGATACACAAAATCGCGCGCTCCGGTAAAGCTGGTGGCGCAAAGCCAACCGATGGAAAAAGGAAAAGCGTTGTCGCTGGAAGCCAGGATAAAAAAAAGCAGACGGGAAAATAAGCTGGAACAGGTGCGTGACCTTGGCTGGCAGGTTTAACCCCTGCCAGCCTGCCAGTCACTACGGTCTTTGTATTACTACCAGGAGCGTCTTTGGGACCTGGCGCCGCGAGGTTGCGCCTGGTTGACTTTCAAAACGCGACCTCCGAAATCCGTCCCGTTGAGGGCCTTGATTGCGGCGTCCGCCTCGTCATTCTCCATCTCAATAAAGCCGAACCCGCGGGGCCTGCCTGTTTCACGATCCGTAATCAGTTTGAATGATTGTATCGTACCATGCTGCTCAAACAGTTCACGAATTTCCTCTTCTGATACGCTGAAGGGCAGGTTACCGACAAAAATATTCATTTCTCAACTTTCCTCACAAAAAATTATCGCTTCTCTTCACTCCGAACTGACGCTTGAACAGTAACGGCCCAACCGAGAGAACAATGAACGAAACCCGTTTCACACAAGTTGCTTCAGCTTCAGCGCATTCCCAGCAATGGACGAAGAGTTAGGTGTATTCTATATATCGTTTCGAATTTTGTCAAAATATTATTTCTTTATTATTTCAATATGATTCTATGGAAAAAAGGGGCGAAATCAACGGTATCCACCTTGGGCGCCACCGCCAGACCCACCTGTTTGCGAATCCGCGTTTTTTTTATGGCTATCTGGCGCGGACCGGGGCGTGAACGACTGCAAAATCAATCGGTTTGGAAAGCTTTTTCCTTGTACGCCGCGCCCAAAACCGCTTACGGGTTGAACCATGGGCCATAAAGTGTAAGAATTGCCGGGACCCGAATTTAAATATGAATTTTCAGGATGGAAAGCCCGGCTATAGATGAGAACGTACATGGCGGTTATTGCCTTCACCCTGATGACCGTATCGGCGGCTCTTTTCGCCGGATGCAACAAAGGAGGTGGCGGCTCCTCCTCCACCTCCGACCTGGACGTGACAAAGGTCGCCGAGCTTTCCATGTCGCCCGGCGCCACCGCGGGACCATACACCCTGGACGTTCCCAATGGCTCGGTCTCCATAACCATATCCGCCGATGGAGTGTCCGCGTCGGACATGGACATATCCAACATTACCGATCCCAACGGCGTCCGGCTGATAAACGAATATCCAGCGTCCGACACCATCGGGTTCAACCTGACGCAGGGATTCGGCCAAAGCTCGATAGAGTTCACAATGCCCCACACCGGCTCATACACCCTCACCCCGGGGACCTACACGTTTTACGTCACTCACTATTACAGCGTGGATGGACGGGCCAGGGACGTGTCCATATACACATCGGTAAAATCGTCGCAAGGGTCGACGATAAACTCCAACATCTTTCTCGTTTCAATTCATGATTACCAGGGAGCGGGCGACCCGACCCTGGCGGCTATCCTGGACAGGTACTATTACATGCTGGGACGGTTCGGCCTGTCTGCCGGAGACACCAGGATAATCGAGCTCAACGACGACAGCGCCGCCCGGCTTACGCATATAGACCCCGACATCGACACCAACCAGAACGGACAATCGGACGATATGGACGAGCTTCTCCGCAGAGCGTCCGAGGCGGGCAACGATTACGTCAACTTCTTCCTGGTAAAAAGCATCGGGACAGGCGGCATCCTCGGCATAGCCGGAGGCATACCATGCACACAGATCATCAGGGGGACCTCTCATTCCGGCGTCGTGATTAATGTCTTTGGCGGACTGTCGACCCTGACACCCCAGGATATCAGCCTGCAAGGAGACACCATGGCCCATGAAATGGGCCACTGTATGGGGCTGTTTCACACGACAGAACGGGGGGGGAGCTGGTTCGACCCTATCGCGGACACCCCGCAATGCGACGCCGCCACATACGACCTCAACGGCGATGGGGTGGTTTCCGCCGCCGAATGCCAATCGGCCGACGGGGCCAACATCATGTTCTGGGCCGCCGCGAGTTTTTCCCAGGAAACAGCCACCGGAACGCAAAAACATGTTCTCAGCCTGAACCCGGTCGCGCGATAAGCCCGTTCAGGCGCCTGTTGCTTCAGGGAACCTCTTGATAGGTTTATTTTCCACTTTTCGCGACGAAAGCGATTATCACTTGGACATATTCCACATACATTGTTATATTGCAAGGTTGAAACAAACTTGAAGCGACGCCGAAGGCACATAATGCCGAAGGCATATAATGCCAAAGGCATATGACGCCGAAGGGCATATGATTGGCCCGTGGCTTTTAAATTGGAGTGGATATTGCTCGACAATCTGTCCGACAGGTTTGAAGGAATCGTCAAACGCATCCAGGGGTTGCACAAGCTCACCGAGGAGAACATCTCCGAATCGATGCGTGAAGTGCGCATGGCGCTTCTCGAGGCGGACGTGAACGTCGGCGTCGTCAAAAAATTCATCGCCGACGTGAAACAGCAAGCCGTCGGCGTCGAGACCATGCGGGGAGTCAATCCCGGCCATCAGGTTGTCAAGATCGTCCATGACGAGCTCGTGAAAACGTTGGGCGGCCAAACCGAAAAGATCAACTTCGCCGAACGTGGGCCGACGGTGATCCTGATGACCGGCCTTCAGGGTTCGGGCAAGACCACCACCACGGCCAAGCTCGCCAGAAACCTTTCAAGCCAGGGTTATCGCCCCATGCTCGTCTCGGTGGACATATACAGGCCCGCCGCGCTCGAACAGCTCAAGGTTCTGGGACAACAGCTCGATGTGCCGGTGTTCGACTCCACCGTGGATATGGACCCGATAGACATATGCCGCCAGGCGCTCGACGCGCTGAAACAGACCGGTTGCAACGTGCTGGTGGTGGACACTGCCGGAAGACTGCATATCGACGACAACATGATGGACGAGCTGGCCCGGATCAGGCAGACAGTCAACCCGACGGAGATTCTGTTCGTGGCCGACTCCATGACAGGTCAGGACGCCGTGACAGCCGCCAGGGAGTTTAACGAACGGATCGGTATGACCGGCGTGGTTCTCACGAAGCTCGATGGTGACACCCGCGGCGGAGCGGCGCTATCCATAAAACAGGTGACCGGCGCTCCCATTAAATTCATGGGTGTCGGTGAGAAGATAAACCAGCTCGAGGTGTTTCATCCGGAGCGGATCGCGGGGCGTATCCTGGGGATGGGCGACGTGCTCAGCCTCGTGGAGAAGGCGCAGGAAAATATAGACCAGAAAAAGGCCGAATCCCAGGCTCGCAAGATGTTTTCGGCCTCGTTCGATCTGAACGATTTTCTGGAGCAGATGCGCATGATCAAAAAAATGGGCCCTCTGGATCAACTGGTAAAAATGATACCCGGCATGGGGAGCGCCTTGAAGGGTGTGGAAATGGACCCCTACGAGCTCACCCGCACCGAGGCTATCATATGTTCCATGACGCCAAAAGAACGCTCCACACCGGGGATTATCAACAGCTCGAGGAAAAGAAGAATAGCGGAGGGAAGCGGAACGGAGACCATGGAAGTAAACCGCCTTTTGAAAAACTTCCTGAAATCGAAAAAAATGATGAAAAAAATGGGTAAAATGAAAAAAGGGAAAGAATCGTCCCTCCTTGACCAGCTTGGAATGGGATAATGGATTCAACTTGTTTTTTATTTCTTTTTAAAGGAGGAGCTACGTGCCCGTCGTTTTGAGACTTACGCGCAGAGGCGCAAAGAAAAACCCGATCTACAGAATAGTCGCCACCGACTCCAAAAACAGCCGTGACGGCAAGTTTATTGAGACAATCGGGCAATACAACCCGCACAAGGAAAAAGACCAGGTGACCATCAAGAAAGACCGGGTGGACCACTGGGTCAAGCAGGGAGCCCAGGTTTCGGACACAGTGCGAAGCCTGCTCAACAAGCTGAAGACGACCGCCGGGACCTGAAATTCCGGAGAAAATATCGCGGGTAAATTGTTATCCGCGCGAATTCCACAACAGCATGGAGGCCGCGTATGAAACCGCTGCTGGAACATATGGTGCTCGAGCTGGTAGACCAGCCGGAACATGTAAGCATCGAAGAGATGAAAGGCGACAAGGTAACCACCCTGGAGTTGCGGGTGGCGGCGGATGACCTGGGCAAGGTCATTGGCCGGCGGGGCCGAACAGCCTCTGCGATGCGGACCATCCTGTCCGCCGCCGCCACTAAACAGCGCAAACGGGCCGTTCTTGAAATTCTGGACTGACACCGCCCCCTGGGTCGCATGCCTGCGCGGGATAAAAAAAAACCGGGTGTCAAAATCGAGCCGCCAACGGTTCGGGACAGGCTCCAAATAGCCATCGGCCGGATCACAGGTTCCCACGGTGTCCATGGCGAAGCGAAATGCGCCCCCTTTTTCGGGGAGAATATCCTGCGGGATTTCGTTGGCACAGAGGTGGCCCTGGCGCCCGGAGACGGCTCGGACCGGATCACGCTTACCCTTGAAAATGTACGGCCCGGCGGGAAAATGTCGATCGTGAAGTTTTCCGGCGTGGACACTCCCGAGCGCGCCCGGGACTACGCCCGCCACACGATAATGGTCCCGAGAGAAAAGATGCCTGACCTTCCGGATGGCCGCTATTATTACGAGGAAATAGTGGGAGCGCCAGTTTTTGACCCCGACGGGAGGGAACTGGGGGTTCTCGCCGATTTTTTCAGCGCAGGCGAAAAGGACGTATGGGTCATCACAAGGCCCGGCGGTGAAGAGCTGATGATACCGTGTGTGCCGGAAACCCTGATAAGCGTGAATCTTTGCGCACGTAAAATCGTCATCAAACCCATGGATGAAGCGGACTAGGGCGACAAGGCATGCGGTTCGACATAGTAACCATATTTCCCGAGATGTTCAACGGCCCGTTCAGCTCGTCGATCATCAAGCGCGCCGTGGACGATGGCAAGATTGAAATCTCCCTCCACAACCTTCGCCAATGGGCCAGGGACAAGCACCATGTCACAGACGACTACCCTTTTGGCGGCGGGCCGGGGATGGTGATGAAGGTAGGGCCGATAGCCGAAGCGGTGGACGATCTACGCGGCCGGTTTGAAGGCTCTGTGGTCGCCCTCATGACACCACAGGGAGAGCCGTTGACCCATGGTATGGCCAAGACGCTTTCGTCATTGCCGGGATTGATAATATTGTGCGGCAGGTATGAAGGAGTGGACGAGCGGGTTCGGAGCAATTATTGCGATATGGAAATATCCATCGGCGACTATGTCCTGACAGGCGGAGAAATACCGGCCATGGCTCTGGTGGACACGGTCGCACGGCTCGTCCCGGGAGTGGTGGGTGACATCCAGTCGACAGTCGAGGAATCGCACAGCGGTTACCTGCTCGAATATCCGCAATACACCCGGCCAGCCGATTACAAGGAATTGAAGACGCCGGAGGTTCTCCTGTCGGGAGACCACGCTAAGATAGAGCGATGGCGGCGTGACCAGTCCATATTGCGAACAGCCAGGCGCCGCCCCGACCTGCTGGAAAAAGCCGGTCTGACCGACGAAGAGAAACAGAAACTGAAGCAAACCATGGACAAAGAGGATATCCGGGCGAATGGGTAGCGTGTCCATAGGGTTGATACACCACCCGGTGGTCAACAAATACAACGAGGTAGTGACCAGTTCCGTCACCACCATCGATGTCCACGACATCGCCCGCCTGTGCAGGACGTACGGGGCGGCGACGTTATATGTCGTCACCCCGCTAAAACCGCAACAGAGGCTGGTGGAACGGGTCATGAAACACTGGACCCAGGGTTTTGGCGGCGAATACAACCCGGACAGGAAGGAGGCCTTGACGCTGGTAAAAGTGGTTGACACTATTGACGATATGATGGATAATCTTTCGCTCGACTCGGATAGGGTCACCGTAGCGGTCACCAGCGCCAGGGATGCGGACTCATCCGTATCGTTCGCCGAAGGAAGGGCCAGTCTTGAACAGGCTGAAAAATCGGTTATCCTGTTCGGTACGGCGCACGGGCTTGACGCTTCTGTGGTGGAAAAAGCGGACATCCGGATCGAGCCGGTTAAAGGAATTGACAACTACAATCACCTGCCCGTCAGGTGTGCGGCGGCCATAATAATGGACCGGTTGCTTGGACGGGGTGATTTGGAGAAAAAGAGATGACACCGTTAGAATTTGTCGAAAGCCAGTATCTGAAAAAAGACGTTCCGAAACTCGAGATTGGGGACACCGTCAAGGTGCACATGCGCGTGGTCGAGGGCAAGAAAGAGCGTATCCAGGTCGTTGAAGGTGTGGTTATCGCCCGCAAACACGGCGGCGTTCGTGAAACCTTCACGGTGCGCAAGATTTCATCCGGCATAGGGGTGGAGCGCATTTTCCCGCTCCACTCACCCAGGGTGGAAAAGGTCCAGGTGGTCCGGTCTGGTGTGGTTCGCAGGGCGAAACTTTACTACCTGCGCAACCTCAAGGGCAAAGCGGCGAGACTGGCCGAACGTTTCTAGCCTGTCAAAGGCGCCGGAGCGCCGATTACGCCGGGGCGTCGATTGCATCTGGGGCGTAACTGCGCCGACTGCGCTGCGCCGCCACATGAAAACTCGCGTATCATGGTCATAAAGTTTTATGGGCCGGACCGGCCGCCATGTAACGTGTTTCGTCGGGACCATGATCGCATGGTGGCGCGGTTATGAGTGGTTTGAACACCACGCAGGTATTCGGTCACCACGCAGGTGTTCGGTCACCACGCAGGTATTCGGTCACCGCGCAGGTGTTCGGTCACCGCGCAGGTGTTCGGTCACCACGCGGTGTTCGGTCGCCATGTAGGCGTGTTGAGGAGCCGATCCAACCTGCTGGTTCGGCTTAGGTAATAACAATGGATTTGTCTTCCCGACCCGATAAACCTCCTTTGGACACTTCCTCAAAAACAGACGACCATGTAGCCCCCGGCGACGCGGACGTCTCTTCGTGCAACGGGCGCATCTACTCTCCTTTATATTATCTGCTGGCGTTATGCACGCTTGTTATTTTCCTGGGTCCCCTCGTCGTGGACAAAAAACACTACATTGACTTTGTGGCGCAAAAGGTGTCAGACAAAATCGGGATGGCCGTCCACATGGGCGACATCAATTTTGATTCCAGCGAAGGCCCCGGCGTGACGCTGTCCAACGTGATAGTTTACGACAGAAAAAAACCGATACTTACCATACGCGAGGTCAAGGCCAACATTAACATGTTCAAGCTGATAACCGGTTCCGTGGTTTTTGAGAACCTGACTTTTTCAAGTCCCATCGCATACCTGGTCCGCCGCCACGACGGCACGTTCAACCTTCCCGTGTTTGAAACAAGAGGCGTCTCCGGCTCGATGAACCTGTCGGAACCGGCCGTGGCCGCGTTGCATATGTTCAAGGTGGTCGCCGTGACAAACGGCAGGATCAACTGGTTCGACAGGAAAACAGGCCCAAAACCCATGCGAACTTCCATCACCGGTTTCAACCTCAAAATCGCCAAGGCGGGAGAGGAATCGGCGGTTGTATATTTCAAGGGCATGATCAACGACAAATCCCATCCGACGAAATTCGAGATCAGGGGAAAGATAGCTGAAGGATTGTACACACCCCGGCGCCTCGCCAGCCTGATGTTCACCGGCCATATCAGCGTGGACAAGCTCGATATAGCCCGACACTGGATATATATCGATCCGTATGTCCCTTTCGAAAAATGCGACGGACTGCTTTCGATGGATATAAAAGTCGGAGGGAGCCTTTCGGGTAATTTCATGTCCCGCGGCGCCCTTACCATCACAAATCTGAAGATCAATTACGCCAAGGCGTTCAGCTCCGGCCTCAAACCGAGAGACCTGGTAATAGAGCATGACGTGACCGCATCGAACAATTACCTGAGAATAATAAGCTCGAGCGCGAAGATCGGGGGCCTGGTCGTAAACGCCAGCGGCCAGATAGCCAGGTTTAACACCATAAACCCGAAGATCAACCTGGAGCTGGACACGAACCAGATAGACGTCAACGAGCTTAAACAGTTCATACCGGACAACGTGCTCACCGGCCAGCAGACGGAGTTTCTGGCCAACAACATCATGCAGGGTAAAATCGGCATAAACTACCTGAAGTTCGACGGCGCCATGGACACGTTCCGACGCCTGGACCAGCCAGACGCTTACAAAGCCTTTTCCGGCGCCATACAGCTCGATGATTTCCACGTTTCCATAGAAGGACTGCGACATGATCTCGAAGATATAGACGGGGTGATAAGCCTGGCCGACAACCGGCTTCGTTTTTCCGGTGTCAAGGGACGTTACGGCTCCAGCGTGATCAGCGACATATCCGGAACGATCGAGAGCCTGCACGAGTGGCCGACTTTCGATGTGAGCGTTATCGGCGCCCTCGACCTGGAGGAGGCGCGCAAGGGGCTGGCCATGAAGCTGACGTCTCCGGAGCTGAAAAAGCATATCGACCGGATCGAATCCATGAGCGGGTCCGTAAAGGTCGATCTTGCTGTCACGGGCGAATCGAGGAACCCTAAGGAGAGCCTGGTGGCGGTGGGGAAGCTGGTCTTTGAAGATGTAGGGCTTGAAAGCGCGGAGCTCGGCCTTCCGGTCGACAGGCTCAACGGCGAGATCGATATGGACCTGCACGATGTGAAGATACCGGAGCTGTCATGGAAAGTCGGGTCCTCGTCGTTCAAACTGTCCGGGAAGATAATAAACGCCCTGCAACCGGACCCCGAGTTCGACCTGAGGATCTTATCGGAGCTTTACCTGGAGGATATCGGCGAAATCGGATATCCAGACCTGGCCATTGACGGCGTTTACGACTATTCGGGAGTCGCGGCGATGGATATGAGGGTCGATGGTGGTTTTCATGATTTTAACATCGACAACCACCTGGACATGACCTTCACCGAGTTTCGCTTCAAAAATATTATCCACAAACGTTATGGCCAAACCAACACGTACGACCTTGCCGGGTCGTTTCATGGTCGGGAAAAGCTGACAATCGACAACCTGCTGATAGGTGTCGGCGAATCACAGATCGAGATGACCGGAAGCGTGGGCGGTTTTTTCAAGGGGGAGGCTATCGACCTTGCGTTCTCCTCCCACAACACCCGGCTTGACGATCTTGACGAAATACTCAAATCCTTCGACGACATCGACAGCCGCGGATGTTTCACCGGAAAGTTCTCGATAAGAAAAGGGACGAAAGACGAGCCGCTCCTGCTGGCCGGGAAAGTAAAACTTGTGGACGCGGATTTTAAGCTCCCCGTCTTCCACGCCATATTTCATGAAGCCAACGCAGATTTTGAGCTGGTGAACAACCAGGTGTTCTTAAGGAATGGAAGAGGCTATTTTGATGACGGAGCGGTTACGCTCTTCGGCAAGGCGATGATTGACAATGTAAATAGCTTTAATATCAGCGCGGAAACCGACTCGCTGGATTTGTCCGATCTTTTCGGCCCTCCCGCCGATGAAGAGCTGGAGAGCGATAATTTTCACGTCGAAGAAAAGGAGCCGGAATATGACGACGGGAGACGGAAATTTTTTGACGGTTACTGGGACATATTCATAACCTCGAAAAAGGGAACAATCGGTTCGATGATCCATTACCAGGACCTGGACACCATCATCAGGTATGAAAACAAGCATTTTTACGTGGATCCGTTCACTTTCGCCGCGCATGGCGGAAAATGGACATGGAAAGCCGATATGCGCAAGCTCGAATCGGGCGTCTCGTTCACATCAAAAGCCACCATCCAGGACCTCGACATGGAGGCGTACTTAAAAGATACGGTTCAACGTGACAACATAATCTCGGGCGTCGCCAACCTGAAAGGCGAAATCAACGGGGAAGGCAAAGGCTGGAAAGAGATCAAGCAAAGCCTGAACGGCCATATCGACGCAAAAGCCGGGGATGGGGTAATCCACAGGTTCAACCTTTTGTCCAAGATTTTCACTTTACTTAACGTGTCCCAGTATTTTAAACTGAAGTTGCCTGATCTGTCGGTTGAAGGGATGCCTTTTAACAGTATAACCGCCAGATTCGATCTGCATGGTGGCGTGGCGCATTCCGATGATTTGCTGGTCGATTCCGAGGCGATGCGTATTATCGCCGTGGGCGACTACGACATCGCCGAAAACAGTGTGGACATTAAAGTGGGGGTGATGCCCCTGATAACGATAGACAAAATTGTAAGCTCTATCCCTGTTTTGGGACATGTTTTAACGGGAGACAAAAAAAGCCTTATAACCAGCTATTATGATGTGAAAGGCCCGCTTGGGGATCCCAAAGTTGAAGGGGTGCCGTTCAAGTCTTTTGCTTCCGGGATAGGTGGTATACTAAAACGTCTCTTCGAGTTGCCGGCGAGGGTAATTGAAAAGATAAAGAAAAACGGCGAATCGCATAGAGGCGCCGGATCGCCCGAAAACGGACAGCTACCTGCGAAGGGCGGACAGGGTAAAGATAAACAAGGTAACAGCGGAGATTGATGAACCTATGCAAAACGAAAGCATAAAAAGGATCTACAACGTTCAGTCCAGCGTATACGATTTTATTTTCAAAGCTTTCTTTCATCCCCGCCACAAGATGGCCATCAGTGAACTACAGTTCGAACCCGGCCACAAGATCCTCGATGTCGGTGTCGGCACAGGACTCGCCCTGCCCCTCTATCCGAAGCATTGCGAAGTTGTGGGAATAGACCTGTCCTCCGAAATGCTCAAGCAGGCGGAAAAAAAAGTGGTCAAACATGGCTTGACGAATGTCACACTTATGGAAATGGACGCTTGCGACCTCGATTTCGAAGACGACACTTTCGATTACGTCATCGCCACGCATATCATCAGCGTGGTCCCGCAACCTTTCAAGGTAATAGACGAGATGCGCCGTGTGACCAAGCTGAACGGCAAGATGGTCATAGTGAACCATTTTATCTCGTCCAATCCGCTCCTCGCCAAGGTGGAATGCTTTTTCGATCCGTTTTTCCGCAAGATCGGCTGGAGGGCGGATTTGAGCTATGAGGAATTCGTTTCCTCTACGAACCTCGAGGTATACAACACCACCAAGCTGAGCAAAATCGACCTGTGGCAAATCGTCCACGCAAACAACAACAAGCATCTTTGTCAGCAATCACGGGTTAACTAAGGCCGTAAAAAAATTCACTTTTTGAAAAAAGCCATCTGCTACCTCGCGGTTTTGGCCAGCGCTGGGATCTTGACCGCCTACACCACCACCGCCGGGACCACGACCCAACCGGCGGAAAGCCTTCCTTTCAAGCCTGGCGAGCGGGTCACCTATGACGTGTCCTGGATGGGTGTGATAGGTGGCGAGGGAATACTCGAGGTAACGGAAAAAATCGACTATAAAGGCCGCTCCGTATTCGTTATAGAAGTGGTGGGCAGGTCTATCGGCTTTGTCAGGAAGCTGTATCGGGTCGAGGACCATACATTCTCCCTGTTCGACATAGACAACCTCTGTAGCCAGCGGATGGAGGTGAAAATCGCAGAGGGGGGCTATAAAAAAATCAAAACCATCGAGTTCGACCATGTCCGCCGGACCGCTACGTACAAGGTCGACGACGATGACCCCGAAGAGTTCGAAATCGTCCCCGGAAGCCTCGATTCGTTCTCTGCATTATACGCCTTGCGGGCGATGCGGGAGAAGCTCAAGGTGGGCAGTTCCATCTATATTCCCATATTCGAAGACAGGAAAAAATACGACCTCGAGGTAAAGGTACTGCGAAAAGAACGTATCAGGCTCGCCCAGGGGATGGTTGATACGCTGGTCATAAAACCGATGTTGAAAACCGAAGGCGTGTTCCAGCGCCGCGGCAAAATGACGTTGTGGCTTTCAGACAAGAGCCTGATACCGGTCAAGGTTCGCTCCAGGATAATGATAGGCTCCTTTATCGCGAAGATACGGGATTACAGAGGGGTCGATATAAACTTTATTCCATACAATCAGACCGCCGCGAAATAAGCCAGGCCATTATGGCCTGCCATTATGGCCCGCGTAGCGCTGTCTCAAAACATACATGATCCTGGTCCCGGTAAATCCTGGTCTCTCCATGATCTAGCCATCCCTAAATGATGAAAATTATCGCGCAGGTGTCAACGGAGCCTTAAAAGAGTGGGTCTGTCAAATATCTTTCGCACATTTGAAAAGGCGACCCCCGATCTGGTAAAAGTAAGTTGTAAAACTTTTCAACAAAAACCAGGAGGAGGGCTGGTATGGATATGGGCTGAACGCTATTAACACCCGGTTTTTGGTCCGGATTTGCGCTACACTTTTTCTTCCGTCATTGGGCGGCGCCCGGATGGGAGAGCGCAGCGTTCGCAACGCTGAGGTCAGGGCTTTACCCCCCTCAGCTCCCCAATCCCGACGCTTCGCAAGGTAACGGATAAATGGCGTCTGGAGGTTCGATCCTTAAATGCTTTGAGTGGATATTGTCTTGACGACTTTGGTTCAATGTTGTCTGATACTGATTCAATATTCCTTATTCTTTGCACCAATGAAGAGGAGATTTAACTTTGCCCTCCGACCGGAAAATTGACTACATAGAACTTCCAGCAAGAGACTTCGACTCTGTTGAATCCTTTTACAGCGCAGCGTTTAGCTGGTCCTTTACCGACTACGGCCCAGAGTACCGCGCATTCAGCGACGGAAAAATCGATGGTGGTCTCTACAAATCTGAATTACGATCCTCGACCGCCACAGGCGCAGCCTTGGTAATTCTTTACGCAAACGATTTGGAGCAAACACGCAACACCATACTTGCCAGCGGGGGTCAAATCATCAGAGATATTTTTTCATTCCCTGGCGGTCGCCGTTTTCACTTTACCGACCCACATGGTAATGAACTTGCAATTTGGTCTGATAAGTAGCGATCACAACTGTACACTTAACCGATATTTGGACAATTCATCGATCGGGAGCAAAGCCTGGGAAAAAGAGGTTCAAAAATGAATCCTTGGGCAAACCTTGGGCAAATTTCGGTCTCTTTAAAGCGATTATATTCAATATCTTACAAGAGGGAGCTCATATTACCCTTGCTATTAAAGGCGATTATAAATCGCCGGAACTGATTGAATACATTGTAGTTTTGGTGGAGCAGAGGGGGATCGAACCCCTGACCTCAGCGTTGCGAACGCTGCGCTCTCCCATCTGAGCTACTGCCCCGTGCAGAGCAAGCAGTGTAGCACAAATCCGGACCAAAATCCGAGTGTTAATAACGCTTAGCGTTCATAACGCCTGGCGTTGTTAACGTCCGGCCGTCGCTTTTTGGATCATATAATCAAAGTCTGGTTATTTCCCGTCCGCAAGGAACCGTTTACATATTTCGACGTCATCACGGCTACCTATGAAAAGGGGGACACGCTGGTGCAATTCGGTGGGAACGATGTCCAGGATATTTTCCCCGTCGGATATGGCGCCTCCCCCCGCCTGTTCGCAGATATACGCCAGCGGCGAAGCTTCATACAGAAGCCGCAACTTGCCGTTGGGATTTTTTGCGTCCCCCGGATACATGAAGATTCCGCCATACAAAAGGTTGCGATGAAAATCAGCTACAAGCGATCCTATGTACCGCGACGAATAGGGTCTTCCGGTCGCCTCGTCGTCGGTCTTGAAATAATTGATGATGTCATTAACACGCTTGTCCCATTTGTGCGAGTTCCCCTCGTTGACAGAGTAGATTTTACCCTTTTTAGGGGTGCGTATATTCGGGTGGCTCAGGATGAATTCTCCAATTGACGGATCCAGGGTGAACCCGTGAACGCCCTGCCCCGCGGTATAAACCAGCATGGTCGAGGAGCCATAGATTATATACCCAGCGGCCACCTGTTTTCTGCCTATCTGGAGAAAGTCCTCCAGCGTGCCTTTCGGCGCGTCCGATATTTTTCTATGCACGGAAAAAATAGTTCCGATCGAAACGTTGGCTTCGATATTTGAAGAGCCGTCCAGCGGATCGAACGCGAGCGTATATTTGCCGCCCTGGGGATGTTTGTCGGCGATTTCTATGATATCGTCAATCTCCTCGGAAGCCATGGCGCACAACAGCCCCGTATGGTCCATTTTCTGGATCATGATGATGTTGGCGAAGTCGTCGAGTTTCTGCACTTCCTCGCCCTGGATATTTGTTTCACCGGTTTTGCCTATAACATCGACAAGGCCCGCTTTTGTCACGGCGCGATGTATAACCTTTCCCGCCACCACCAACTCGTTCATCAACGCCGAAAAATCACCGCTGGCCTCCGGAAAACCGCGTTGCATTCCAACGATATGCTTGGTCACAGTCGTGCCTATACGTTCCGGCATGCTAAAACTCCCCCAAGTTCATATGAATTTTCCAAGTAGAGCCGCAAGCTGCGCTCGCCTGCGACTTTAGCATTTTACCACAACACCAACTATCCGTTAACGGCAGTGTCGCCTATAGTTGCGATAAATTCCTACGCACAGGAGTTTTCTTGCGCTGCTTTTTCCAATATGCGATAGTTACCAGGTTTGACACGCCGCAATCGGGCGGACGCTCGGCACGTCCGGGCCGTTTTTTCAAGGAGACGGGTATATGAGAATAGGAGTTATAGGCGGTAGCGGGCTGTATGAGATGGACGGAATGGAAAACGTCCGTAAAGAGACGGTCTCCACCCCGTTCGGTCCTCCTTCGGACGAGCTTGTCACAGGCTCTCTACGGGGAATGGATATGGTTTTCCTTCCCCGCCACGGCAAGGGCCACCGCATCCTTCCGTCAGAGTTGCCGTTCCGGGCCAACATCTGGGCCATGAAGAGCCTGGGCGTCACGCGCATAATATCCGTCTCCGCCGTCGGTTCGCTGAAAGAGGAGATTGAGCCGGGGCACGCTGTTATCGTGGACCAGTTCATCGACCGCACCAGGGGAAAACGGGACGGGACGTTTTTCGGCGATGGCATAGTCGCTCATGTCACGTTCGCCGATCCCACATGCCGATACCTGGGCGACGCGCTGTACGAGGCTACAAAAGAAATAGGCTGGACCTCGCACAAGGGTGGGACATATGTAAACATGGAAGGGCCCCTTTTTTCCACCAGGGCCGAATCCCGGCTGTACCGGTCATGGGGCGCCGATGTCATCGGCATGACCAACCTGCAAGAAGCGAAGCTGGCCCGCGAGGCGGAGATTTGCTACGCCACGCTGGCCCTGGCCACCGACTATGATTGCTGGCACGAGGAGGATGTCACGGTGGAACAGGTGCTCAAGATCATGGCTTCCAACGTGGAAAAATCAAAGGCGACTATCAACGCAGTTATCGACAAAATCAAAAAGGATCGGGACTGCGGTTGCGAGTCTGCGCTGAAACACGGCATTATCACCGATCACGATTCGATACCCGCAGCGACGAAAGAAAAACTCGATATCATCATCGGAAAATATATCAGGTAACAATTAACAGCGAACAGACAATGGGCAGATCCAGCGATTTATTTAACAAAGCAAAATCAATCATACCGGGCGGCGTAAACAGCCCCGTTCGGGCGTTCAAACCGGTGGGGGGCGCTCCTCTTTTCATCAGCAAGGCTTCCGGCTCGAAAATAGTCGATGCAGACGGGGCCGAATACATCGACTATGTGGGCTCCTGGGGCCCCATGATAGTTGGCCACGCCCACCCACGGGTTCTCGAAGCCATCGACAGGGCAATGGTCAATGGCACAAGTTTCGGAGCTCCTACAGAGCCGGAGATAGAGATGGCGGAACTGGTGGTCGAAGCCGTTCCGTCGGTTGAGATGGTGCGTATGGTAAACTCCGGCACAGAGGCGACCATGAGCGCCATCCGGGTGGCCCGGGGCTATACCGGCAAAGACCTCATCATAAAGTTCGACGGATGCTACCATGGTGTGAGCGATTCGCTCCTCGTGGCCGCAGGCTCCGGGGTGGAGACTCTCGGATTGCCCGATTCACCAGGGGTGCCGGCCGCCCTGGCTGAGCTTACGATGTCCCTGCCGTATAACAACCTCGACGTTGTGGAGCAAACGCTGGAAAAAAACAGGGACAAGGTCGCTTGCGTAATACTGGAGCCTGTGGTGGGTAACATGGGTGTTTTACCGCCAGAGCCCGGATTCCTCCAGGGGTTGCGGGATCTTTGCGACAGGCATGGGGTGGTGCTTATCTTCGACGAGGTAATGACCGGGTTCCGGTGGGCGCTCGGTGGCGCCCAGGAGCTGTTCGGCGTCACACCAGATATGACCACCATGGGCAAGGTTATCGGCGGCGGGTTGCCGGTGGGGGCTTACGGGGGTAAAAAGGAGATCATGGAGCTGGTGGCTCCATCCGGCCCTGTCTACCAGGCTGGCACCTTGTCGGGAAATCCGCTGGCTATGGCGGCCGGGATAGAGACGCTTAAAATACTGAAGCAGGATGGAACTTATGACCGGCTGGAGTATTTGTCGGACAAACTGGCCACAGGGCTGCGCGGCGTAGCGGAAAAAGCAGGGATCCCCGCCGCCCACAACCGTGTCGGGTCGATGTTCTCCATGTTCTTCACCGAAAGCGGGCGGGTGCATGATTATACGACGGCGAAAACCTGCGATACGGACCGGTTCGCTAAATATTTCATGGGTATGCTCGATGCGGGGGTTTATCTCGCCCCATCACAGTTCGAGGCGGGATTCATGTCGCTCGCGCATACGGAACGGGATATAGATAAAACGCTTGAAGCCGCGGAGCATACCTTGAAATTGCTTTAACTATAATATATATCTAATTGATATATTTATGTTAAGCTAAGGAACAGCTGGGCGTCTACCGTACCCCCTTTTCGCTCAGGAACGCGCCGAGCTTGGAGTCTGTTTCGGCCATATGGTTATTAATCCAGCCGACAAGGAAGTCCAGCAGAGATTTCATATCTTCCCTCACCAGGCCCGATTTGTAAAATTCGTTTATTTCTTCTATTATGTGGACATGCTCCTGAATATGATCGGTTGAGCCGGGATATTCATATTCCTTCATATACCGTTCTTCTTCGGCGAAATGCTCTTTGGCAAACGCCACCAGCTCGTCAAGAAGGGTTTCTCTGGCTTCATGGTCCTCTTTTTTCAACATGCTTTCATAAATTTTGTGGAGAAAACCGAACAGTTTCCGGTGTTGCTGGTCTATCCGGATTATGCCAATTTTATAGCTTTCGTGCCATTCTGCGTACATACTAATTTTTCAGAAAGATTAAAAACGCTATTTATCAGATGACATGATTTGAAAACACCGTCCTACAAACAAAACCTTTTTAGTTAATAAATTCCTTTCCGGTTGAAAAACGGACCATATTTCTTGTCCGTGCCCTTTATATGCTCGGTAATCCAGTTGCACAAAAACCCGAGTATCTCTATGGTGACCACCTTTTTGCCCGACTCCAGATCCGCCATGTAATCCCTGACCTGAAAAAGAAAGTCGTTATGCTCCCTGTTGTGGCTGTTGAAATCGGGATAACCACTCCTCAGCATCTGTGCCTCCTCGGCGGAAAAATGCGTAGCCGTATAATCAACGAGCCTGCCCAGAGCTTCCTTTACGGCCGCTTCACTTTTGCCCAATTTCACGCTGTCATTCAGCAACCGGATAGTTTCGAACAGCTTCTTGTGCTGTTTATTAAGCGATTCCACCCCCACGTTGA
Organism: Nitrospirota bacterium; assembly: GCA_024275315.1. Classification (GTDB taxonomy): domain Bacteria; phylum Nitrospinota_A; class UBA7883; order UBA7883; family UBA7883; genus JAJRZK01. The sequence goes on along the minus strand of JAJRZK010000049.1, from coordinate 16,864 downwards.
ACTCTTCATTCCACTCCAATAACATCATTCACCTTTTGTGGACAAGACATGCTTCATATAATCCTGCCCGGTGGCACGACCGTGTTTTTGGGGATGACCACTATCCCTTCTCTAATGTAATAACAATCCCCGTCTTCGTGTTCGGCGCCGTTTTTATTGATAATTTTCACGCCGGCTCCAATCCGGACATTTTTGTCGAGAATGGCCCGTTTGATCGTCACATCCTTGCATATGGAGGGCCTGGAAGCGTCGTCGGGATCGCCCAGCCTTTCGCTGGAATCAGAGCCCATGATGATCGCCTGGTCGATATGCGATCGATCGCCTATTATCGACCTGATCCCTATGACGGATCTGTTGATCTCGACATCTTCGCCGAAATAGCACCCATCGCTTATCACGGACTCGGAGATTTTGGCTCCGGAAAACCTGGAAGCGTTTAAAAACCTCTGTTTCGTGAATATTTTCTCCGAATCCTTGCCATAAAAGTCAAACTTCGGATTTTTCGAGCCCAACAGGATATTCGCATTGAAAAACGACTTTATGGTACCGATATCCTCCCAGTACCCGCAGAACAGGTGGGCAAACGTCTTGTATTTCGATAACGAGGATGGGATGATATCCTTGCCGAAATCTATTTTGCTCTCGTCTTTCAACACATCCAGCAACGTTTCGGTTTCGAAAACATATATCCCCATACTCGCCAACCACCGCTTGTCGGGGCTGTCTACGCCTCTCTCCTCCGCGAATTTTTCGCTGATTTTATATCGTTCCACCACATCCGGATCGCCTGGTTTTTCAACGAAGTCGCTTATCCCCCCCTCCCCGTCTATGCACATGATTCCAAACCCGGCCACCTTCTCCCGTTCCACCGGCAACACACCTATGGTAATCTGCGCTTTCCGGCTCAGATGGGTCATAAGCAGTTTCTGGTAATCCATCTTGTAAAGCTGGTCACCGCTCAAGATTACCACCCGTTTGTATCTTTCCAGGTTCATCATCCCGATACATTTGCGAACAGCGTCGGCGGTTCCCTGGAACCAGTCCTCAGACCCGCTGTCTGTCTGGGTGGCCGCAAGCACGCTGACAAATCCGTTGGAAAACACATCCATCCTGTACGCGCGGGATATATGCTGGTTCAATGACGCGCTCATAAACTGGGTGACTATATAAACATGCTTCAACCCGTTGTTTATACAGTTGCTGATCGGCACATCGATAAGGCGATACTTACCGCCAAGCGGCACGGCGGGTTTACATCTGTCCTTGGTGAGCGGGTATAGCCTGGTACCCCTTCCGCCGCCCAGAATTATGGCGAGGTTGTTGGTGATCATCATTCCAGGCGCCATGGCTACCCCTGTTCAGAAATGCAAATAAACTCTGCTACACACAGTCAAGCCGCAAAAACCATTATAAGGAAATGTAACACATTTTGATACATCCGATTTTTTCAGCGTACATCAGTCCAGCGCTTTCTTCATTTTATCCAGGAAAACACCCGCATCGACAAAACCCACAAATCGAAGATCTTCCCGCTCTTCGCCCCCCCTGCCCAGAAACAGGATCGTGGGCACACCCACCACGCCAAACCTGGATTTCATCGCTTCGGCCTGGTCGTCGCCGGAAATAGTCAGATCGGCTCTTAACGTGACAAAACCGGAGGAAAGCTCCACCACCTTCGGATCGTTGAATGTATAATGCTCCAGCTCTTTGCATGGCAGGCACCAGTCCGCGGTGAAATCGATTATTACCGGATTTCCCGACGCTATGGCCTTCTTCAGCGAGGTGGCGGTGATTTTTTCCCAGTTGACGGAGGGAGCTTCGGGAGACTGTGACAAGACTATTACAAAAACTCCAGCCGCCACGGCAATTGCGCCGACGCCATACCGGATAACCCTGAACGCCGCGCCTGGGGCTGTCTGTTTCGACATCCATCCCAGAAACAGGCCGGCCATGACAATAAACGCTCCGAAAATCACCGGGTAGACCGCCTCTGGTATCATCGGTTCCATGAAATAAAGGGCCATCCCGACAAGCACAAACCCGAACACCTGCCTGACCCATATCATCCATACGCCCGACCTCGGCAACATGGATATGGAACCGGAAAAAATGGCCAGAAACATCAGCGGAGCCCCCAGCCCTGTCGCCAATGTAAAAAACATGACAAACCCCAGAGCCGGGTCACCTTTTTCGCCGACAAATGTCAATAGTCCCAATACAAACGGGCCGACACACGGAGCCGCGATGATACCGGCGGTAAGCCCCATCATGAAAGCTCCGAACAGCCCCTCTCGGTTTTTCCCGCCGATTTCCGCCAGGAACGCGGGGAGGCGGATTTCCCATACGCCGAACATGGACAGCGCCAGGCCTATCATCACGCACGCGATCAGGGTGATGACAATCCAGTTCTGTAACATCGCGCCGAAAAGACCGCCGGTCAGCGCCGCGATGACACCCAGCGCCGAATACATGACAGCCATTCCCAGCAGGTAAAACAGAGCGTTGGATATCAGCATACCCCTGCTCGATTTCTCCCGGCCGCCGAAATAGGAGATCGTTATGGGTATCAGCGGGTATACGCATGGTGTGAGATTTAAAGCGAGCCCGCCGATAAAAATTATCAAAAGCGTGAAAAACAGTCCGCGGCTCTCCACGTAGCCGCGGATATTGTCCATGCCGCCTGTCGACCCGGGCGCCTGGCCGGTTTCGAAAAGACCGGCGTTGGCGGTGTAAATCTCACCGTTGGCAGACGTGATCGCGGCTCCGGCCTCGGCGACAACGATGGGAACGTCAAGCTCCATCGTGGAAGGCGGCAGGCATGATTTGTCGTCGCAAGCTTGTATTTGCAGGGCCGCCCTGGCCGCGTACCGGCCTGGAGCCAGCTGTTTTGGAATGGCTCCTGTCACTCCCAAATATACGACGCCCTTATACGTGGCCAGAGGCTCTTTGCTGAACTCGAACGTCTCCAGGATGTCGGGTGGATAGACAACACGTCCAAAGCTGATCCCGTCGGCCGAGGTTACGGTCAACACGGTTGGGACAAGCGTTTTGAGCGTGGGCGTGTGTGACTGGCTGTGCCATCCCTCGTCAAATTTCACTTCGAACAATAGCCGGAACGATTCTCCGGGGACGTACATGTCCTGGCCCGCGACAACCCTGAAATCGGCCTTGTCGGAGCTCGGCGTCAACTGCGCCTCGGCGGTGGTGAAAGATATGGCCACCAACAAAAAAGCCAATAAAAATCTATTCATCGTCATCATCTAAAAGTGTTGCTTTCTTCTAAGTGGGATTTTACAATCTCTGTCGTTATCCGTGACAACAGGATATCAGATAAAGTTTACGCATTTCATTTTTATGAACGAACAACCGATGAACATAAACCAATATCAGCCAGGAAAACCTGAAAAATGCCCGAAAAACTGAAAAAATCCATACGAGAAATCCCCGACTTCCCCCAAAAGGGCATCCTTTTTTATGATGTCACCACCCTTTTCAGCGACCCTGTGGCATACCGCAGGGCGATGGACATGCTCATATACAGGTATGTGGACAGCAGGCCCGACACCTTCGTCGGCGTCGAGGCCAGGGGGTTCGTCGTGGCGTCGGCGCTGGCGTACGCCCTTGGAACAGGGGTTACGCTGGTGCGCAAGCCGGGCAAACTGCCATACAAAACCTACAGCGAATCCTATGACCTCGAGTATGGCACCAACGAAATAGAGATACACCAGGACGCGCTCGAACCGGGGCAAAAAACGGTAATCATCGATGACCTGCTGGCGACGGGGGGCACCCTGGAAGCGGCGGCGAAACTGGTGGAGAAAGTGGGCGCGGAAGTGATGGAGCTTGCGTGCATTGTAGAGCTTACCTTCCTCCCCGGCAGGGAGCGTCTGGGCAAATACAAGCTCCACTCGCTGGTCACATACGACAGTGAAGATGTGAAAAAATAGGCTTCCCCTAGTCTCCCTTCAATTGCAACAAAGCGGTGACGGGGACGATACGGGCGCCTTTGGCCCTTATTTTTTCCAGGTTGGCCCTGATCGCTTCCATGGTCTCCGGGTAGGGATGGCCGATGCCAAGGGCGTGACCGTTGCGGCGCGCCTTTTCCGCCAGTTCCATCAGTTTCTCGCCTATTTTGCCCACGTCCCGGTCGTTGTCCAGAAAGACGTCCCGCTTCGCTGATGACACGCCGACGGCCTGTGCGACCCTGAACGCCACCGTATCGGCGGTGGTGCGGGAATCGACAAAGAAAAGACCCCGTTTTCCTATTTCGCCGATCACCACCTCCATCTTATCCGCGTTCGCCGTAAAACGTGACCCCATGTGATTGTTAACGCCCTCCGCACCAGGCACGGAATCGAGGTTTTTTGATATCAGCTCAACGAGTTTCAGTGTATCGTCGCCGACCAGCAACGCGCCTTGGCCAGGATTCATCTTTTTCGACTCCGGCTCCATCGGCAGATGAAGCATGACCACGTGCCCCTTGCTCCGGGCGGCTATGGCGATATCCCTGGAATATGCGCAATGCGGCAGAATCGCGAAAGCTATGGGAGCGTCGATGGTAAGAAGCTCGTCGGCGTCCTCGAGGCTGGGACCGAGGTCGTCTATTATCAAACCTATCATGGGAATAACCTCCCCGTCCCCGCTCTCCGGACGAAGCCGCGCGGCGGCGGGAGGTGGGCTGGAACGCTTGTCCTGAAAGGTCCGCTCCTCGATGACCTGGCCAGGTTGCTCCGCTTCGTATGGAACGGACTTTTCCACCTTTTCCTCGCCCTGGTCCACAAAACGCTCGGAAACAACGTACCAGATGGAGCCCACCAGCGAAACAAACGCCAGCCCGAGGAAAACGTCCACCATGTATCGGCGCAGAAAAGAGCGTTTTTTGCCCTGTTTTCTTTTCCGCTTACCCTTGCGCCCGTCCGATTTTTTCCTGGTCATGGGCCAACTCGAACAGACGTCAAGTCGATGATTACCTGGACACGGTCATGTTTTTGCTCTGGATACCCCTGATGATCTCCCAGCTTTTCAACACGCCTATGGCTCGTTGAAGCTGGATATCTTTTTCAAGGTTTACTATCGACTTTTTTGCAGGTTTGCCGTTCTTTTTTCCTTTTACCTCGCCACCGTTTCCGTTGTGGACCCCTTCCAGCTTTTCACGAAGCTGTTTTTTTACGGAGTTTTCATCTTTCCTGATTTTGTCGGCTTTGGCCTGCGCCCTGTCGGGCGCATTGCTCACCACGATATCAGGCGTGATGCCGATACCTTGTATCTGCCTTCCGGCGGGGGTGTAGTATTTCGCTGTCGTAAGACGCAACCCGGCGCCGCCTCTCAACGGTATTATGGTCTGGACGGATCCCTTGCCAAAACTCTGCGATCCGACTATCACGGCCCGCTTGAGATCTTGCAACGCCCCTGCCACTATCTCCGAGGCGGAAGCGGAACCCCGATTGACGAGCACGACCATCGGGTAGTCATTGTGACTGTTCACTCTTTTCGCGGTAAACTCCATGTTCTGGTTCGGAACGCGTCCCCTCGTGTAGACTATCAACTCGCCCTTGTTCAGGAAAAGCTCCGCCACGGCGACCGCCTGGTTCAGCAACCCGCCCGGGTCGTTGCGAAGGTCGAGCACAAGACCCTTGGAACCCTGTTTCGCGAGCTCTTTCAGCCTTTTATCAAGATCGGCGCCGACATCCTTGCTGAAACTGCGAATTCTCACATAACCCCAGTCGCCGGGCAAAAGCTCGCTCTTTACGCTGGTGACATGGATGATATCCCTGACTATCACCACATCCATGGGTTTGTCCATTCCTTCGCGCACTATGGTAATAGTCACCGGGTCGCCACGTTTGCCACGCATCTTGCGCACCGCCTCCATGATGCTGATATCGAAGGTGGACTCGCCGTCAACCTTCACGATCCTGTCACCGGCCTGTATACCGGCTTTCCACGCCGGGGTGTCTTCTATGGGAGCGACAACCGTGAGCACATCGTCCTTGATGGTTATCTCTATCCCGATCCCGCCAAACTGGCCTTCGGTTTCCGCCTGCATCTCCTTGTACATCTGTTCGGTCATGAAGCTCGAATGGGGATCGAGGGTGCGGATCATTCCGTTGATGGCTCCTTCGATAAGCTTGTCGGAATCCACTTCTTCAACATAGTTCTGCTCCACCAGCGACAGCACGTCGGCGAACACCTCGAGCTTGTCATAGGTCTTCACGACCGCCAGGACGGTGTCGGCCTTCACGGCTCCAAAGGCTATACCCAGGAAAAATGCGAAGAAAAGCGCCGTAACAAAGCGCTTGTTGAAAAATGTCGCGGATTTGCTTTTCTGGAAGGATTGTTTCATCATCGAAGACATTCCCGGCTCCTAAATTGTTTTGGCGTTATGTACGGGTTCTTTTTTCAGCGCGATGGCCTTGTGGACCGCCTCGACTATACCTGCGCTGTTCATGCCGTAGTGATCCAGCAGTTCGCCAGGTTTTCCAGACTGGCCCACAGGAGCTTCCATGCCCAGCCGGATAACCGGGACCGGGTCGGTCTGGCACACGCACTCGGCGACGGCCCCTCCCAAACCGGCGGTTACGGAGTGTTCCTCGGCTGTCACTACGGCTCCGGTTTCTCTGGCCATTTTCGACACCAGGCCGGTGTCCAGCGGCTTGATCGAGGACATGTTCACCACGGCGGCGAAAATCCCTTCACCCGAAAGCCGTTCCGCCGCGTCCAGCGCCTGGCTGACCATGTAACCGCACGCTATGATGGCCACGTCCTCACCCTGTCGAAGGATCGTCCCTCTGCCCAGTTCGAACCGGCAATCTTCCGGCAACACCAGGGGGAACTTGTCTCTTGACGTGCGAACATACACAGGCTCGTCGATCTTGGCGATCGCGTTGACCACAGCCACAACCTCATGGGCGTCAGCGGGAACAACCACGTTCATGAAAGGCATGATCCGCATCAGGGCTATGTCTTCCAGGGCCTGGTGGGTCGGCCCGTCTTCGCCTACCGAGATACCGCCATGGGAGGCTACTATTTTTACGTTCATCCGGGAAAGACAAATCGACTGGCGGACCTGGTCCCAGGCCCGGCCGGTGGCGAAAACCGCGAACGAGGAGGCGAACGGCTTTTTACCCGCGGCCGCCAGCCCGGCGGCTGTGGACATCATGTCCTGCTCGGACACGCCCATGTTAAAAAACCTGTCAGGATATTTCGCGGCGAACTTGGCCGTCCTGGTGGAGCCGGACAGGTCCGCGTCAAGCACCACTATGTCAGGGTCGACCGACCCCAGCGCGGCTATCGCCTCGCCATACGCGTCGCGGAGTGATTTTTTCTGGTTGGCAGACATATTTATTTGTTATCAAGTTAAATCAAATTGCAATCCTGCGTTAATGATATCAAGCCGGCGCCAGCTCGGCTATGGCCTTTTCAAGCTCTTCCGGGCTCGGGGCCACTCCATGATACTTAACCTTCCCTTCCATAAACGAAACGCCCTTGCCTTTTACGGTCCTGGCGCAGATCATGGACGGCTTGCCGCTTATGGTTTTCGCCCTTTCGATGGCGTCTAGGATGGCTTTGATATCGTGACCGTCTATGGTCACCGTGTCCCAGCCGAAGGCCTCCCATTTTTCATGCACAGGCTCTATACCCATGATGTCCTTCACACGCCCGTCTATCTGCAATCCGTTATTGTCTGTAAATGCGATAACGTTGTCCAGCTTATAGTGGGCCGAGCTCATGGCCGCTTCCCACACCTGACCCTCCTGCATTTCACCGTCACCTATAAGGCAATAGACGTACCCACGCCTGTTGTCCATTTTTCCGGCCAGCGCCATGCCGTTGGCGATGGACAGCCCCTGCCCCAGCGACCCGGTGGACACCTCCACACCGGGCGTCGATGGCGCGTATGGATGCCCCGACAGGATCGAGTTGATCTTCCTCAACGTTTTAAGCTCTTTGCGGTCGAAATACCCGCAGTGAGCCAGCGCCACATACAACGCGGGCGCGCCATGGCCCTTGCTCAACACGAACCTGTCCCTGTCCACCGTCTTGTCGTACGACGGGCTGTGGTTCATCTTGCTGAAATACAGCACGGTGATTATATCTATCGCGGACAAGGATCCGCCGGTGTGGCCGGAACCCGCCTCTGCGAGGGTTGTGAGTATATCTATCCGGAGTTGTCTGGCTATTTCCCTGAGCTCGTCAACATCGTCTGTAAATCTCATCTCCGTCCCAATGTGTAAAGTGTCCCAACCCGATGATCGCGCATTTTCCCTGCAAAACCCTAGGCAAAAACGAAAGATACGTCGCAATATATAGCAACCACCAGCCCAATTGCCGCTACACAGCGCAAAACCGTTTGAGAAGCGTATAGACAGGCGATCCAAACGCCAAGCTGGCGGGTCAGGATATGATTACCAATTTTCCATCAATTGCATAAATTTTAAATCTATCACTAATCCGTCCGTGTTGCAAAGAGATTTTGGGGTTACATTTACGTCGGCGGCCCATTACCCGGCAGGCTCAGCCAGCAAAATAAAAGCCGCTAAATTGCCGGATAATATCGCCTTGGCGTCAGGCGCGGTCCTGACGGGCTGGTGTAGTATACTCTGTTTCCAGGGTCGTCCCGCTTTCCAACAGTTTCTCCATTTCCGGCGCCGGAACTGGTTTGCTGAAATAATAGCCCTGTATCTCGTCACACCCAGAGGAACGAAGAAATTCCACCTGTTCACGGGTCTCGACCCCCTCTGCGACAACATCAAGTTTCAGGCTCTGCGCCATGGAAATTATGGCCGAAACGATGGCCGAATCCTCTGGATCGTCGGGAATATTCCTGACAAACACCTGATCTATCTTCAACTCGTCGATGGGAAATTTCTTCAAGTGGCCCAGGGAAGAATACCCGGTCCCGAAATCGTCCATGGAAATCTTCACGCCCATCCTCCTGACATCGGCAAGGCTAGCCAGGGCAACGCCCAGATTCTTCATGATCGCGGTTTCCGTGACCTCGATATACAGGCTTTGTGCGGCCAGATTCGTGGCGCCGAGCGTTGAATTTATCAGTTTTTCAAGATTGCCCTGGTCGAGTTGCCTGGCGGATATGTTCACGGAAACCCGAAGATCGTCGAAACCTTTTCCCTGCCACTCTTTCAACTGCCGGCAGGCGGATAACAAAACCCGCTCACCTATCGGCACTATCAACCCCGAATCCTCCGCTAGCGGGATAAAAGAAGCCGGGGAGGTAATTTGTCCATCCGACACCCACCGCACCAGAGCTTCCATGCTGGTGATTTTTCCGGTTGAAAGGTCCACTTTCGGCTGGTAATAAACTATGAACTCATTCTTCTCTATCGCTTCGCGCATCTTGTATTCGAGCTCATGACGCTCGGTCACTATATCATTCAGCGATTTCGTGAAAAAGCCGTAGTTGCCTTTGCCAACATCTTTGACATGGTGCATGGCCAGGTCTGCGTTCCTTACAAGCTCCTCCGCCGATTCGCCATCCTTCGGGTATGCGGCTATGCCAATGCTCACGGTGGAAATGATGTTTTTACCCTTATATATACAAGGCTCGGACAACGTCTCTATAATCTTTTTCACTACAAAGATCACGTCATGCTCGTTGCCGACATTTTCCATGATTATTACGAACTCGTCTCCCGCGTATCTCGACACCGTATCCGTATCCCGTATGCAGGTGGTCAGACGGCCTCCCACCGCCTGTATCAGAAGGTCCCCCGCGGCATGTCCATAATTGTCGTTAACATTTTTGAAATCGTCTACATCCACAAAAAGAACCGCGATCCTCCGTTTGTCACGGTTGGCCCTGGCTATGGACTGCTTGAGGCGGTCGTTCAACAGGTATCTGTTTGGCAGACCTGTCAACAAATCATGATACGCCTGGTACTTGATCTCGTTTTTACCGCGCCTCATCTCGGTGATATCCTGGAACACGAATACGTATTGCGTGGTATTGCCAGAGGCGTCCTTCCTGGCCCTTATGTTTTGCCGGATAATGTAAAGCTCCCCGGTTTTACGCCGGTTCCATACATCTCCCTGCCACTGGCCATTTTCGGTTAGCTCCGACCACATTACATCATAGAACTCCTGCTCATGCCGGTCCGACTTCAATATTCTCATGTTTTGGCCTATCACTTCAGCGGCAGTGAAGTCTGTAATCTGAGTGAATGACGGGTTGACATACTGGATAACACCATTGGCATCTGTCACCATGATCCCTTCCATGGCGTTTTCAAACACTATGGCCGACAGTTTCATGCTTTCCGTCGCATCTTTGATTTCCGTGATGTCCTGGGTATTGCCAACCATGTATGTGGGTTTGCCCGAATCATCGGTGACCACCTCGGCCACCGCACGAACTGTCTCTTGTCGCACCATGTCTATGTCGTCTGGATGAATGTGGTTGGCCACGGCGGCGGTTGTTATCTCTATCTCGCCCGGTTGAAATCCGAATATCCTGTATAACTCGTCAGAGCTTATGATCTCACCTGTGACAAGATTCCTTTTCCAGCTTCCCGTGTAGGACATCTGCTGGGATTTCGAAAGGTTCCTGGCGGTTTCTACCGCTTTTTGCTCCGATTCCTTGTGATACAGGGTAAGAATAGCCGCGACCCAAATTGCGGACATGGCCAGAAACCGGTTCGTTATAACCATCCACATTTCTCCACCCTCGGGAGAAACAAAATATCCGACCATGGTAAGTGTTGTGCCAAGAATCCCCATCGATATTATAAAAAATCTCGTTGGCGACCAGAGAGAAAGAAGGAAAAGGGTCACATAAGGCACACCTCCGGCCACACCCAGCGGAAGAGAAATGTCTATGAAAAACAATTCACAAGCCAGCACGACAGACACGCCCAACAGCCAATAATTTGCTTTTCCATTTTCCCCTCTACGTAAAACATCGCCCGTATTCGTGATAGCGCGAGGTTTGGTGAGCCGCTTGTAAACATATATCCCCAACCCGATGATGACTATCGCACAGACAGTCGTTATCAACCCCGCCAGAATAAAAGGCGCGCGAATTTCCGACAAATCCATCTTCGCAACGACCCCCAGACTTTGACCGGGCCAGTCAACAGGCTTATAAACCGCCAGCACCTTCTTGCCCCTGTAGTCCATCGCCACAATCGATCCGGACTCTCCCTGTAAGGCGCGTCTCATCGGCTCTGCGAAGTTGGAATCCACAGGGACAGGAGCGGGTGTCTCCAGGTCTATATGCCGGCGCCTGTGGAGGAAAACAATCTTGTCCCCATCGCGCTTCGCCAGTACAAGCTCACCTGTTTTACTGAACCATCGATAATTTTCGTGGGCCTCAATAGCCAACCCGAAATCATGGGTGAAAAATTCTTCCGGGGTTTTATACAGCTTGTACCGAGCGCTAAGATCGACAATAACCTCTATCAGCCGGACCTGGCTCTCCGATATCTCTGTGAGCCTTAACCGTTGCTGATCCAACGACACAAAATACTGGAGTCCGATAGCTATCGAGCCGATGACAAACGAAACAGCCACCATTACGCTGATCAGGTACGAGATTTTCTCCCCGCCAAATTCTCTTCCGCTCATACATCCTCAAATAGGGATATGCCAGCTAGGGCTGTGCCAGCGCAATCAACCGCCAGTTTTTTACAGCATGGATACACACCATCTTGCGCGATGTTGATATTCTACATTTTCATCAATCCATTTTGCCAGCCCATTCGACACCCACAACAACAAATAAAGATGTAAATGGCCTCCCCATCAAAATCCCGCACCAGTCCATCGCCACCTACCACCAAAAACCAAGAGCCAAGTTAAACAAGCGTGTAAAATTTGTGATATTATAAAAATCCAATTTTTCTCGGGGCGTAGCGCAGCCTGGTAGCGTACCTGAATGGGGTTCAGGTGGTCGGAGGTTCAAATCCTCTCGCCCCGACCAATAAGCCCTCTTTTTTCAATAGCCTAAGGTGAGGTTTCCTTTGCCCCTTAAGCTTCAAAAGCGTCATTGTGGGGATTTTGTGGGGATTTTCCCCACATAGCGTGTTCGCCGCTTCTATCAGGTTCCAAATTTCAGCGGCTGAGTAATGCGTGGTCACACGGGAAGAACGATGTCCCAATAAATCCTGGCGATCCTCAAACGAGACTCCAGCGGCTCTTAAACGCCTGGCAAAAGTGTGGCGAAGATAATGCACTCTGACCTGTTGTAAGCCAGCGCGTTTCCGGGCCTGCTTCCATGCCGTGTCATTCATCTTTTTCACGTTTCTTCCTTTGTACGTAAAAACATACTCTGGATGAACCCCCCGCACTTTCTCGATCACTCCCTTTGCCTTCTCGTTCAGGACAACAACCCTGTCATCCCGATTTTTGGTTATGCCTTTGCCTTGCTCATAACCCGGAATAAGAAACACGCTTGTGCCTAATTCAGGAACCTCGACTTCCCACTCCCACTTGAGGCTGACGACTTCGCCTTCCCTGCATCCGGTGTTGACCTTGAACAAAGCCATCAGATAAAGATGTTTCGGAAGCTCGCTGAAAAGCCTTTCCTGCTCATCCCAGTCCAATGGATATGGCTTTCTGCGGTCATTCTCAGGAAAAAGCTTGATTTTCGGAGCGGCTTGCAGCCACGTCAACCCGTTCTCATCAATCCATTCACCAGCGGCCATGTTCAGAATTCTCCGCACGGTTTGAATGCCGTAATTGATGGTTCTGCTTTTCACGCCTTCAGCCTGCCTGGCATCGATGAAAGGCTGCAAAGACCCCATGTGAATCTGCTCAAGCGCCATATGCCCTATGAAAGGATCAAGGGCCTTAATCTGCCTGACATCTTCATCAATGGTGTCTTTTGTGGCTTCTTTCACGTACTTCATTGCCGCTTCTCTGAATGTCCGCTTTGGCCTTACGCCGTAGACTTTTGCCTGGCGGATGTCCTCGCTTCTTTTTGCAAGGTATTCTTCCGCTTCTTCAAGGCCTGCCGCTCCAGTGCTTTCCCGAATTCGCCTGCCTCCAATCTGTTTATCAATGTGCCAGATACCTCCTCTCTTGAATAGTCCTGGGTTTTTCTTGCGTCCCATGAGCAACATCCTTTCGCCTTCACAGGACGCCCGTTGCTGGCCTTATATTGATCCACCCAGGCATCCAAGTCAAGACGGTCGAAAGCGATTCCCTTATCTCCTATCGGTATTTCAATCAATAACGGCCGAACTTCAGAATTAAACCTATTCCTGCACATCCCCAGATAGGCAGGAGTGTCTCTAAGGCGAATCAGTCTTGGCAAAATATTCTGTTTTCTCAAAGAATTCATAGCTTCATCAAAACGTTCGCAATTGTTCTTCTTACATATTCTTCGGACTTGCCACTTTTCTGGACAGAGCTGTTCGGCCTGTTTGATACTATGCTGGCAATTTCATCAAGATTTCTGAAGCCAAGCTGCAAAAGCTTTTTGACAAGGCTGAAATCATAACCGGATGCGGACTGGTCATAGCCGTCCTGCTTGCCTTCTCCATCCCAAAGCCGCCTGAGCCTTGCATCCTGCTGGAGCATCTTTCGAAACAGCGGGGGGAGCTCATTACCGATAGAAAAGACATAGCTGTTCATGGACGGTTCCGGCATTTTCATTCCCAGCAGAAATTTCCGCAGAGCTTCATCCTCTTTTCTCTCACCGCCGTAAAACCGGGAAACAATTCCAATATCCGGCTTGGCAGTGCCATAAATCTTGACCATCCTTCTGAGGTCATAGACATGATCCATCTTCACTTCAAGGCTTCTTAAATCTCTGGCGTATTCTCCGCTGAATTTTTCACTAAATCTTTTCAGCCTCTGAGAAATATCAGGGCATTCCTCGACGTTGATTTCGGGATAGGCGAAAAGGGCATGGTATCCATTGCCGGTAAAAGCTTTCTCTGGCGGATTTAGGCCGTGATCCCGAAAATACTCAGATGCTTTTTCCAAGAATACTTCGAAGTCGGCAAACTGCTCCTTGGGAACATCCTTGTGCTTGAAATCAAAATCGAAAAGCAGGTTTTTGCTCACTGCCATCTCATTTTCCAGGGAGCTTCTTGCATAGCCTCTTTCGTTCGTCAGGATTCTTTCTCTCGGGTTTAAGCCGTAACACACCATAAAATGCTTGTGATGCTTCCTCACAAACTCCGCTACGCCTTTTTCGTTTCTTGCATAAGCCACCTTGGGAAAGGTGCGATGCTCATAGTTCCACTGATAGTTTTCCTTTCCGGGCTTGTATTCAGGATGGACAGCCAAAAGTTCTGTATAGGCGTTATCGTGCCCCAGCCATCTGTGGGAGTTCACAACATCATCCAATCGATAAGATTCAGCCATTGCCATCACAAATGACAGAATGCTGATGCTTATAAGCTTTGTAGTGAACATCGTATTTACTGGACAATGTTTCGGTATTGATTGACAAGGTCCACATGATGCTTTATGACGGCATCAAAATTGGCAGCAAGTTCATGGGGGTTCATGAGCTCTTCCCCAGGGAGTATGTGCCTTCCATACGTTTCCAGGTACTGCCGGGCAAGCTCCACTTTCAGGTTGTAATCGAGCGGATTTACATGGGTTCCAATCACGTATCGTACGTACTTTTCCGCGCTTTCCTTTTCGAACTCCTGCGCAATGATGTTTATTAGCTCAATCATGCCGCCACGCCAGCCGCGAAGCGCATTCTTGAGGTTTGGCACATAGCCGCCCTTGCTTTCAAGAATCCTTCTTACTTCTGAATAAGCCACATCTTCAGGCAAGGTCATGCCAACACCCAGCCAGCGCGAATAGTGATAACGATAGTACTTGGTCAAATATTCGTGCGCGTCTTCATAGCTGGAGGGATGGTAGTTCTTTACAGTCCAGCTTTCGCGGATGGTTCTGTGTTTGCGCTCAATTTCACGGGAAATAACGTCAATATGCAGCTTGCTCATTATCTGTCTTAATATTGCCCTCGACACAATTCGCCTCCTTAAAAAGAGTCATAGATTCTTGGTTTTTTCTTTGGCCTTTTTTCGAGCTCGGAAAGTTTTGTGTAATAAAGCTTCCTGCTATGGCTGATGATTTTTTTCTTGCCTTCTGTTGAAACATTGTTTTCATCAGGCGGAAACGTTTTGAACTTCGCAATTTCGTTTTCTATGCGGGCATAAACTTCGCCTCTGCCCAGCCCGGCAAATTCCTCTGGCCTCACCTTATTGTCAAAGACCCTGGAGAGAAGCTTTGCATCTTCTATATTGACACCAAACACCATAAGGTTCTGGATGGAAAGAAATGTTTTGAGTGTGTCAGAATCTATCTGGCCGAAGTCCTGATGACTAACATTGAGAAACAGGCGGAATTTCCTGCCCTCATTTATAATGCTCTCGTACACGCCAGCGGCATTAAACCTGTAAGCTTCATCAACAAAGATGTGGAATGGTTTTCTATCTTTCTCTGGAACATCCGAGCGTTGAAATGCCGCTTTCTGGAACTGCGCTATCAGCATGGCTCCAAGAGCAGAAGATATTTCCGCTCCTAAAACACTGGAAGTAAGGTTTGCCAGGAATATCTTTCCCTCATCCATAATCTGCCGCGCATCAATGGAGTTTTTCTTTCTTGATAGGACGCGGCGGATTTTTTCCTCCAACAAAAGTCCAGACACTTTGTTGAGAACGGGAAGAAAAGCTTCCTGCGGGTAAGAGTAAAACTCGGATTTAAAAAACCGTTTGACTTCAGCGTTTGCGCATTTCGCTATTACTTTGCTTCTCAACTCTTTGCCCTTATCTGTTTTGGATAAAAGCACTGTCAAGGAAGCGAGGTTTTCTCCAAGCATGAAAAGCGCGTAAAGGCATATCATCAGGATATGGGAAAGCCGGTAACCCCACGATTCCGCAAATAAGGTTTTAAGGCTGTTGAGAAAGTCCGCTGTAAGCCTTCCAGCGTCCTTTTCACTGGAAGCAGAAAACGGATTGTAATCCAGCACAAACTCATCATCAGCCGGGTCAAAATAAACCACGCGCTTGTAATGCTTTTCAAGAACTGGAGAATTAAGCAAAGACTCAAGCAGATTATTATGAGGGTCAAAAACAGCCACCCCGTCTCCCTGCTCAACATGGAATTCAACCTGGTTAAGAATGCTTGTAGTCTTGCCCTTGCCGCTGCTTCCCAGCCTGTATGTGTTGTAGTTTTTTGATGCCCATGGGATATTCACTATAATCCCAGTGCTCGAATACCCAAGAGGAATACCGTCCTGCCTTAACTTCTCTGAAACTTTAAAGCCGTCATAACAGCTAATAGGAACCGCATGCCTAATGGACTTGTCAGGGAATCCTACAAACCCGGCAAGGTTTTCATGAACTTCCCCCGAATTGACGGACAGATTGTTTAGTATGGGATTTGTTTTTCAAGGAGGGAGAAGATGGAGAAGAAACGGCGTCGATTCAGCGACGAGTTCAAGATTGAGGCGGTGAAGCTTGTGATGGAGCAGGGTTTGTCGATCGCGGATGCGGCGCGAGACCTTGGTGTCAACGGGGCGGTTCTGGGCCGATGGAAGCGTACGTACGAGCAGGGTCTTCTTGGCGATACGGTAAAACGCCGTGAGGCTGATGAGCTTCGCCGTCTCCAGAAGGAGAACCGCCCTGTTGCGTCAGGAGCGCGACATATTAAAAAAGGCGGCGGCGTACTTCGCGAAGGGGTCGCTGTGAAGTACGCGTGGATGGAGGGTCAAGGCGGCCTGTATCCCGTCGGCGCCATGCTCCGCCTGTTGGGTGTGTCAAGGAGCGGTTATTACGATTGGCGTGGCCGTCCGGAGAGCCGCCGGTCTGTGGCGAATCGTAAGTTGGCCGGAAAAATACGAGATCTTCGAGAGACTAACAAGCGGTTGCGTGTTTACGGG
>JAJRZK010000048.1 GCA_024275315.1 Nitrospirota bacterium | reverse complement strand
GGTGACGTTGGAGGGGGAGATATGGAAGAGGAGGAGGTGTCGCCACCACCGGTGGTAGTCGTGGAATTGTCCGATCCGCCGCCGGACCCGCCTCCGCATGAGAGGATGGTCAATAGCGAAGTGATTACGCAAATGGAACACATCAGGTGGTTCCCGGCCTGCTTCGACATGAAAACCCCTTCCCAATATTTTATACCGTCGATATGTTGGAGTGAAACGCACCATTGCAAAAAGGGGTAGTCAAGGAGTTTCATGGGCGGGCTCTCCTCCCCCGGAGTCCTCGAGGGAGAGGGTGAGTACCAGGTAAACAGGTGTTGGTCCTGTTCGCTTCATATCCACCCCCACCTGGCCTCCCCCGTAAAGGGGGAGGGAACCGGAGCCGACAGACGTACCCGATTGAAGATCCTGACATCGTAAACGCTTTGTCATATGACAGAAAAAATTGAAGCCTCCGCCGACGTGTGTTGTAATGTGCTGTAAGTAAGAAGTAACCGGAAACCGGAAAACATGCGTCGTTACACTGTCACACTTTTTCTGCTGGCGCCTGTCGCGCTGGCCATGGCCGCCGCTCCGTGCTGGGGAGAGATATACAAATGGGTCGACGAAACAGGCCAGACCCATTACGCCGATTCCATCAGAGGCGTCCCGGAAAAATACCGTGGCCAGACCGAGACAAAGCATTTCAGGCCGCAACAACGCTCCACCGTCCGGTCGATGACCAACGGCGCCAGGCAGACCGCCACCCCGGCCGGCCATGGCGGCAGCGGCGCGCTTAAAAAGTTCGAGGTACCCTACAAGGCGTACCAGGGCACGGCCCGCAGAATCATCATCCCCGTCCGGTTCAACGGCTCCGTGACAGCGCCGATGATTCTGGACACCGGGGCGCCTGAAATGCTGATAACGCCCGAGTTGGCGGCGAAGATCGGGCTGTTCGACAAAGACAACGGCAAACTTCTCACCCAGTCCGGCGGTGTCGGCGGGACTGTCCCGTCGATTCGAACGATCGTAGACTCGATACAGGTGGGAGGCGCCAGGACGGAATTTGTGCCCACCACTGTCGCCCCGTTCAGCTCCGGCCCGTTCGAGGGTCTGGTCGGGATGGATTTTGTGGCCAACTACTCCGTCACCATCGACACACGCAAACATGTCGTCGTGTTCCAGGAGCTCGAGCCGAGGGCGAACATGCCGGCGGGGCACGACCGGGCATGGTGGGTAATCAATTTTCGCAACTTCGCCTCCATGCGCTCGAACTGGAAAGGGTACTATGACAAGATCAGCAAGGAATACGACAACACCAGCCGCATGAAAAAGATATTGAACCTCGCCAAAAGCCAGTACAAACAATCCGACATACTGTTCAGGAAACTGGAGGACTACGCCTCCCGAAACTCCGTCCCGATGCACTGGCGCAAATATTAGCCGCACGGGACGCCGTGACCGCACGGGACGCCGTGACCGCACGGGACGCCTGGTGGAGATATAAGCCCCCGAACACTAATATAGATGGCATATTTCCTATGACATATTCCCTATAAAAGGAACATTTCACCCTCCCCTTCATCCCCTTCCTTCAAGGGAGGTGTCAGTGGGATGGTTGCAACTCGTGTCACGTATTTAATGTTCGGAGTAATAAGCCCCTGCGGGGTCACCCGGCGGGGTGGTCACCCTGCAAAACGAACCAGTATCTCCCCTTTGCCCAGAACGTTCACGTCCCCGTTGTACCGGCGAAACAGCCTGCCTGCGGGGGGGCTTAGCCCCAGCGACCGCGCACGCTCCAAAACCAGGTCTATAGCCGGCGATCGCATGACGCAGTTTTCGAAAAAGCATGGCAGGATCTCCGCGTCGTTCATCAGGATTATGGAACCGCGTTTCATGTTCGCCCCCGCGCGGGCTCCGGCTCTGCCGAGTATGGCGATGGAACCGGCCAGCATGTGAACACCCGCGAAATCGCCCGAATCGCCCCCCACGGCGATCAACCCGCGCCGCATGAAACAGCCCACCTCGTGGCCCGCGTTTCCCTTTATGATAATTTCACCCCCGCTCATGCCGGATGTTTCGCCCTTGTACGCCCCGCCGGCGAAATGGCCCGTGTCGCCTTCGCACACGATCACCCCCCCCTCCATCATCGCGCCCAGATAGTCAAGGGTGTCGCCTTCGATATCGATCCTGCCGCCTGCCATGTACGACCCGGTGTTATAGCCTGCGTTTCCCTTTATGCGTATGGCGCCAAAACTCATCTTGCTCCCTATCAGTTTCACCCTGTCGCAATCGCCTGTTACGACCGTGATCTTTTCCGACCGTTCACCTTCGACATCGAACATATCCCCCAGCGCAAGCTTCCGGGAGCCCCAGTAGACCGGCAGACGCCGGATGGCGCCGGTGGATTTGTCATGGAGGTTGTCGGGGGTGACGCAATCGGCCTCCACGGGTATTGTCACAGGCTCTTTGAGCGTAAGCGTGATCATCCGTCAGCCCCCCTCACAACGCGCAGGGGACCAACTCGGGCCGGTGAAGGTACTCCAGCCCGACGGGGTAGTTGGCGATGTTGATCGAATAATAATCCTCAAAAAACTTCTCCAGGTCCTCGCTGATATCCGCCGCGCCCGTAGGCGGTTTTACATAAAACGTTCTGCCGAACACCTGGCTGACCACTTTGCCGTCCCTGACCACCACCCGGCCATCCTTGATCACCCAGGCCGGTGTGGCGAACATATGCTCGTAGTTGGGGTCCTTGCGGTATATGGCCACATCCGCATCCGCCCCGACGCCTATATGGCCCTTGGAGGACAGGCCCAGCCTCCTGGCCGTCCCCGCCCGGGTGATGATGGCGATTTCATACAGCGAATATTCCCTTTCCAGCCCCTTTAACGGCGTCTCCGTGGCGGCGTCGGCGCTTATCATGGCGATCTGCTCTTTTCGAAAATCCTTGTCCATCAACATTCGTATGATGTGCGGGTAGAAGTAGAACGGGCCGCCGTTGGGGTGGTCGGTGGTGAGGTATACGCGCCACGGGTCATCCACCAGCAGGAAAAGCTCCAGCCCGGCAGCCCACTGGACACAGTTCACGAACGACTTTCGCTTGTAATCATAAGGCACCACGCCACAGCCGTCCTCGCATTCCACCTCGCCGTTATACCATTTGCCGCCGGTCAACCGGTACAGGTGATACTCGAAAGGACCGTCGGCGGTGACGGTGGTCGTCTTGACGAACAGCACCTGCCCCACGTCGGTGGATACGTTCGGGTTGGAGTTGACAAGATCCGCCAGGCGGGGAGCTTCGGAGCTGAACTTGCGCCTGCCGGACGTTCCATAGCTGTTGAACTGCAG